>NZ_CP172838.1:0-681549 GCF_051200895.1 Candidatus Pelagibacter bacterium nBUS_44 | reverse complement strand
CTATGGTGTTTATCCTTCAAACTTTCCCAATTTAACAGTTGTTCTTGAGCAAGCTAAAGACCATTGCAAACAAATTATAAAAGAAACAAAAACAGAAATAGCATTTATTGAAAATCCTAATGGTATGTACGACCTGGTTATGGATGAAGTGTTAGATGATGCTGATAGAGAAACCGCAAAAAAGATAGATGATTAAAGTAAAAGAAAAGATAATTTTAGACAAAGAGCAGCAAAAGATAATTGCTGAATTGGATAAAACTATAGATAGGCTTGAAAAACAAAATAAAGAGATGGCTAATATAGAGAAGCAGCACCAATATATGAATGGCGAATTACATAAAGAAGTATCTAAATTAAAGAAAGAAAACGAATATCTTAAAAAAGAGAATGTAATAATTAGAGAAGGTAACGAACACCTTAAAATTTATAGAACAAATTTAGTTGATGTATTGGAGATAGCTCTAACACATGAGCCTAAAAGAGATGGATATAAGATTGAATTGAATGAGCTAACAGAAAAAGGTCCAAAGAATATATATAAAGTTAGCTGCAATGGTGTTCCTACTTATAGAAACATAATAGATTTTAAGAAGTGATGCCTATCGCTTTTATAATGATGTTAATCATAATGTCGTTTTTCCTACAATATTTGTAAAATAAAACTTACACAGAGCCACAGAGACTGCGATCTTGCAGCCTCTATGAACTTCTGTACCTAATTATTTTTGTGAAATTACTTGAGAAAGTAGATTAGCACCAGTTGCATCTTCTTTAGCAGCAGCTAATTCATTCTCAACTTCTTCAGTCATTGCTAAAACTTTATTGCCATAAATTTCAGAAGTTGTTGAAAACTGCGTATGACCAACAATAGTTCTAACTTGGTTTTGATTTAATATTCCATGCTTATTCATTGCAGCAATTAAATGACTTGCTAATCTATGTCTAAACATTTTAGTTGGAGATCCTTTTAATGGAGAAGAATTGATAACAACATGACCATCTCTTTTACAAGTGATGTCAGCTAATCCCATTCTAGCATAAACTTTCCAAACATTCGCATTAATGTATTTATAACATAATGGACCATTTAATTTTACACCAGGAAATAACCATACTGAATACTTATAGTTTGTATCCAAGTAATCTAACCATTGACTTAAAAAATCAAAAGCAGCTTTTCCAAATTTAATAGATCTTCTACTTCCAGCATTTTTAGTTTGATTTAACCAACCACCTTCAGATGTAATCCAAACACCTTTAACATTAAGTCTTTGGTTTTTAAGATCTACATTACATCTCTTTAATCCAGATAATTCTGAAGCTCTTAAACCAAATAAAAACAGCATACAAAATATTGCAAACTGATTTGAAGCATCAACAGATTTACCAAAGTCATTTTTTAAAGCTGTTAAAATTTCAACAATTTTAGCATCTTCTAATATGACAATATCCTTGGCATTTTTTAACTCATGATCTTTTGGTTTAACATAACCAAACTTATCAATCTTAAAAGTAGTCATACTCAAGTTAGGCTCTAAACCATCTGCATTAGCTTCTCTTAAAAAATACTTAATATCTTTAACTGTATTGTTTAAGGTTTTATATGGAACTCCATCATCTGATGCTTTCATTAAAAAAGACTTCATGTGTTTATTTCCAAAATCTGAAAGCAACACATCTTCATCATTTTTAACATCTTCATCAATACGATTAACTCCATTAAGATATTTTAAAATTCTTAATCTATAAGTAGTGTCGTATCTGTTGGCTGATGTTTGTCTTATTCCTTGACTTGCCTGGTGCTCATTCTTTTTAGCATTAGCAAAGTCTTTAAAGGCATCAATGAATTTAATGCCTGGTCCATCTTGATTTAGTTTGTTTTCTTTAGCTGCAAATTTAGCCTCAAGTTGCTTAACTAAATTTTTAGCTTCTGTCTTATTAGCAAGTGGCTTATCAGATACAGTTTTTCTGTCTGATCTTCTTAATACAATCCACTTACCTCTTTTTTCAGTTATTCTATATATACTCATATATATATTTTCTAAATTGGTCAGATAACTTTGCAAGATCAACTACTCTAAATATAACTAGCTGAAGTTGTTGCACCGCTTTTTGTGGTGCAGAAATGGTGCAAGCATTTATCAAATACATTTTACTATATAAAAAAGTATTGGATAATCTGAACATTTAGATACTCCTTTCATTGTTAGTTGTTTAACAACTTGGAGTGGAGGAGGCTTTAAAGTTTAACAGTCAACTGCTCTACCAACTGAGCTACCGAGGAATATAAAAAACTCAACTTACTTTTTTTTAGAACTAAAACAAGATTTTTTTTGGAGGCAACGCCCGGAATCGAACCGGGATACAAGGATTTGCAATCCTCTGCGTAACCATTCCGCCACGTTGCCATCTTGTTTTGACTAATAGCTTCAGATGCCTTTTTATATTAAATATTTATCATTAGTCTATTAAATAACGATCTAAATTGATTATTGTTAATTTAGATTAATAAATTATAAACTTTAAACATACATGAGTAACGATAAATATATACATTCTGATGTAGAGGATAAGATTTACTCTTATTGGGAAAAAAATGAATTATTTAAACCTAAAGAAAATTCAAAAAAATTTTCAATAGTTATACCACCACCAAATGTGACTGGAAGTCTTCATATGGGGCATGCCTTAAATAATTCTATTCAAGATTTGTTAGTTCGTTATCACAGAATGAATAATTATGAAACTTTATGGCAACCGGGTACAGATCATGCAGGTATTGCTACCCAAGCTTTAGTTGAAAGAAAACTTACTGCTGAAAAAATTGATAAAAATGAAATTGGTAGAGATAAATTTATTGAAAAAGTTTGGGAATGGAAAGAGCAATATGGTGACATCATTATTAACCAATTAAAAAAACTTGGATGTTCTTGCGATTGGTCGCGTAATGCTTTTACAATGGATGAAAACCTTTCAAAATCAGTAATAAAAGTATTCGTTGATCTATACAATAAAGATTTAATCTACAAAGATAAAAAACTAGTAAATTGGGACACTGTTTTAAAAACTGCAATTTCTGATCTTGAAGTTGATCAAAGAGAAGTAAATTCAAAAATCTATTATATTCAATACCCTATTGATGGAGCTAATGAATTTATAACAATTGCAACAACAAGACCTGAAACAATGTTGGGGGATACTGCTATTGCAGTTAATCCAAAAGATAATCGTTTTAAATCTTTTGTTGGTAAGAAAGTTACAATACCAATTGTTGGAAGAAAGATTAATATTATAGAAGATGATTATGCAGATCCTGAACAGGGAACTGGCGCACTAAAAATTACACCTGCACATGATTTTAATGACTACGATGTTGGGCAAAGAAACAATCTTGAAATCATTAATATATTTACTGAAGCTGGTAAAATTAATGAAAATGCGCCTAAAGAATATATTGGACTAGACAGATTTGAAGCAAGAAAAAGAATTTTAAAGGAACTAAAGGAGAAAGATTTTTTTGTTAAAGAAGAAAACATAAAAAATAAGGTTCCATATGGTGATAGATCTAATTCAATAATTGAACCTTTCTTAACAGAACAATGGTTTGCTGATGCAGAAAAACTATCTGTTAAAGCAAAAGAAGTTGTTAATTCTAAAAAGACTAATTTCTTTCCTGAAAATTGGTCGAAGACTTATTTTCAATGGATGAATAATATAGAACCTTGGTGTATTTCAAGACAACTTTGGTGGGGCCATCAAATACCTGCTTGGTATGGTCCTGATAAAAAAATTTTTGTAGCTAACAACGAAGAAGAGGCAAAAAAGTTAGCCAATAAATACTATGGTAAAGATGAAGAATTAATTCGTGACCCTGATGTTTTAGACACATGGTTTTCATCTGGTCTTTGGCCATTTGCAACATTGGGTTGGCCAGACAATAAAGATTATGTTGAAAAATTTTATCCAACTTCAGTTTTAGTAACCGGTTTTGATATTATATTTTTCTGGGTTGCTAGAATGATTATGTTTGGAACAGAATTTTTAAATAAAGAACCTTTTAAAGATATTTACGTTCATGCTTTAGTTAGAGATGAGAAGGGTCAAAAAATGTCAAAATCTAAAGGTAATGTTATTGATCCTTTAGATTTAATTGAAAAATATAGTGCAGATGCATTAAGGTTTACTCTTCTTTCAATGGCATCTCCTGGTACAGATGTAAAGCTTTCTGAAGACAGGGTTAAAGGATATAGAAATTTTTTAAATAAACTTTGGAATGCTAATAATTTTTTAATCACAAATGAATGCGATTTCTCTGATATCGATAAAGTTCCAAATTTATCAGTTAATATTAATAAATGGATTTATGCAGAATTAATTGAAGCAAAATCCAAAATTGAGAAAAATTTAGAAGACTATAGATTTGATGAGGCAGCAAAAAATGCTTATCAATTCGCATGGCACTCTTATTGTGACTGGTATCTGGAACTATCTAAAACAATACTATTTTCAGATAACGAAGAAGCTAAATCTGAGGTTAAAAAAGTTTCAAGTTATATATTCAAACAAATCTTAATTTTGTTACATCCTTTTATTCCATTTGTTACAGAAGAGATATGGCTTAAAAATAAATTTGATAATGCAAACAAAGATTTTTTAATGCTAGCTAACTGGCCTATTGATAAAATTAACAAAGACTCTAATACAGAGCAAGTTGAAAATATTATTAGTATAATATCTGAAATTAGATCTTTTAAAAATGAACTTAATGTAGGTCCTGGTTCATTTATAGACATGTCTATCAATAATATTAATGATATCCAAAAAAAATTTATTATTGATAATGAAATCATCCTTAAAAAATTAGGAAGAATAAATAATATTCTTAATGATGACTTAGATAGGCCAGCAGCAACTATGGTTGTTTCAGGTGATTTATTTAAGATTTATTTTAATAAAGATGTTGATTTGAAACTTATTAAAGAAAATTTAACTAGCAGACAAAATAGAATTCAGGAAGAAATGAACAAGATATCGCAAAGATTAGAAAACAAAAGTTTTGTAGATAGAGCTCCAAAAGAGATTGTTGAACAGGAAAAAACTAATTATAATAATTTAAAGAATGATATTGATAAAATATTAGTAACTATAAAAGGTATATAATGGTAAAATTTAATAAAAAGAAACTTCCAAGCAGACATACATCGTTAGGAGCAGATAGAGCTCCTCACAGATCTTTTTATTATGCAATGGGTGAAACAGAGAAAGATGTAGCAAAACCTTTTGTAGGTGTTGTTTCAACTTGGAATGAAGCTGCCCCTTGTAATATTGCACTTATGAGACAAGCTCAATCAGTTAAAAAAGGTGTTAGAGCTAATGGTGGTACACCAAGGGAATTTTGTACAATTACAGTTACAGATGGAATTGCAATGGGTCATGAAGGAATGAAAGCTTCTTTGATATCTAGAGAGGTAATAGCAGACTCAGCTGAACTTACTGTAAGAGGACACTGTTATGATGCATTAGTTGGTATTGCTGGATGTGATAAATCTTTACCAGCATTAATGATGTCGATGGTTAGATTAAATGTACCAAGTGTATTTATTTATGGAGGATCAATTCTTCCAGGAAGATATAAAGGAAAAGATGTAACGGTTGTTGATGTATTTGAAGCTGTAGGAAAACATTCGTCAGGTCAAATGTCAGCAGCTGAACTTAGAAAATTAGAGCTAGTTGCATGTCCTAGTGCTGGTGCTTGTGGTGGTCAATTTACAGCAAATACGATGGCATGTGTATCAGAAGCTATTGGTTTAGCACTCCCTTATTCCGCAGGAACACCTGCTCCATATGAAGAAAGAGATAAGTACGCAAAAGAAAGTGGAAAAACAGTAATGAATTTGTTAGCAAAAAAAATTAAACCTAGAGATATTGTCACAAAAAAAGCTTTAGAAAATGCTGCTACTATAGTTGCTGCAACAGGTGGATCTACTAATGCTGCATTACATTTACCTGCAATTGCTAATGAAGCTGGAATAAAATTTGATTTAATGGATGTTGCTAAAATTTTTAAAAAAACTCCTTATCTTGCTGATTTAAAACCTGGTGGAAAATATGTAGCAAAAGATATGTGGTTAGCAGGTGGTGTACCAATGTTGTTAAAAACACTTTATGATGGAGGTTTTATTCATGGTGATTGTATGACTGTTACTGGGAAAACAATGAAGGAAAATTTAAAAAATATTAAATTTAATCCTAAACAAAAAGTTTTAAGAAAATATGACAATCCATTATCTCCAGATGGAGGAGTTGTAGGTTTAAAAGGTAATTTAGCTCCTAATGGAGGCATTGTTAAAATTGCTGGACTTAAGAAATTACAATTTACTGGCAAAGCAAGATGCTTTGATAATGAAGAAGCAGCTATGGATGCTGTACAGAAAAGGAAATATAAAGAAGGTGATGTAATTATAATTCGTTACGAAGGTCCAGTAGGAGGCCCAGGTATGAGAGAAATGTTATCCACTACTGGTGCAATTTATGGTCAGGGAATGGGTGAGAAGGTTGCTCTTATAACTGACGGAAGGTTCTCTGGAGCTACAAGAGGCTTTTGTGTGGGTCATGTAGGCCCTGAGGCAGCTCTAGGAGGTCCTATAGCTTTATTACGCAATGGAGATGTTATTGATATAGATGCCAAAAAGGGCACTATTAATGTAAGACTCTCAAAAAAAGAATTTGCTTCAAGAAAACGTAAATGGAAACATAGAAAATCAGATTTTGGTTCAGGAACATTGTGGAAATATGCACAAACTGTTGGACCAGCTTATTTAGGTGCGCCAACTCATCCTGGTAAGAAAAAAGAAGTTAAGGATTATTCAGAAATTTAATGAAGATTCGTCCAGTCATTTTATGTGGAGGTGCTGGAACAAGACTTTGGCCTAATTCTAATAATCATCAAGCAAAGCAATTTATTGATTTTGGAAATTGGACTTTACTTGGAAAAACTTTAGAGAGAACTAAAGCACTTATTTATGACTCACCAATTATTAGCACAAATAAAAAATACTTAAAACATGTTAAACAACATCTAAAAAAAAATAAGATTAAAAAATATAAGATAGTTTTAGAACCTGCAAAAAGAAATACGGCTCCAGCTATATTAAGCACCGCTTTAATCAAAGACATTCCAAATAATCAACCATTGATGTTTTTTACAGCGGATCATTTAATTGAAAAAATGAGTGTGTTTAATAAAGCGATAAATAAGAATAAATCAAATTTAACCGATCAAAACATTTTTATATTTGGTATTAAGCCTACATCACCTTCAAGTGAATACGGATATTTTATAACTAAAAAGACCAAAAAAAAGATGAATAAAGTAACTAAATTTATTGAAAAACCAAAAGAGTCTAAAGCTAAACAAGTAATTAAACAAAAAGGTTATTGGAATTCAGGAATGTTTTTCCTTAGAAAGGACTCAATAATTAATAATTTTAAAAAAAACCAACCAATTATTTATAGAAACTGTGTAAATGCAGTTAAGAAAGCAAAACTAAAGTCTAATACTTATTATTTAAACAAAACATCATTCATCAAAGCAACGGCAAAATCATTTGACTATGCAATTTTAGAAAAAACGAAACAAATTAATGCTATTAAACTTGATATACCTTGGTCAGATCTTGGAAGTTGGAAAGAAATTTTAAAAATGTATGAAAAAAATAAGAATAAATATATTAAGAAAAAAAATGTTTTTTATCGTCCATGGGGCAGGTATACAAATTTATTTGAGGGAAAAGATTTTTTAATTAAAGAATTATTTGTAAAACCCAAAGGTATTTTAAGTTTACAGAAGCATCATCATAGAGCTGAACATTGGCTAGTTACTCAAGGTAATCCTAAGATAACTTTGAATAAAGATAATTTTATTAAGAAACCAGACGAACATATATTTATCCCATTAGGCGCCATTCATAGAATTCAAAATCCCGGAAAAAAGCCAGTCAAAATATTTGAAGCTCAAGTTGGATCTATTTTAAAAGAAACAGATATAGTTAGAATTCAAGACGTTTATGGGAGGGTTAAATAAATTTATCTTTGAGTTGAAATTTTTATTGGTAAATCTTTTGTTACATCAAATCTTTCTTTTTTAGTCACATCATCAATTTGTTCAGATTTTTTTTTCAAACACCACTCTTCATACAATCTACAAAATGTGTAAATTGTGTTATATCTATCAATCATTATTACAGTATTTAATTCACTTTTTATTAAAAATTTAACATCATATAGTTCTTTAATGTTAACTTTACTTAATACTTCTCTTGAGTTTGGGTTGTAATAACCAGATTTATCTTCACAAGGTGTTTCTAAAATTTCATTAATATATTCTTGAAAAATTTTTCCTTTAATAAATTTTTCATCATAACTTTTTGAATTTATGGTTTCATATATTAATTTTCTCAATGGAGGTTGTTTTAATTCTATCCACAAGTTTAAAAGCTCAAAATATATTAATTCATATAATCTAATTTGAATTGGTTTTCCTCTAACAATTTTTGACCATTCAATAAATCTTCTTATCTCAATATCTTTTCGAATATTTTTCATTTTATTCAACTTTAGCCATCAGCTTTTAATTTAGTATGCCCACAATTTTTACACTCAAGAGTTGTAATTCTATCTGTTGGATTAAATCCAAACTCAATATTTATAGTTTTGTATCTATGTAATCCAAGAAAACACAGTAATTTTGCCAATTTTAAAATCATAATTTAGACACTTTAAATTGTTAATTTTAATAATTGATCATCAGCCTAAAGCTGGATTACTGTGGGACTTAAATAGATCATACCGCAGACAAAAGATTAAAGCAAAAAATAATTCAGTTTTTTTTCTTATTCATTTAAGAGCAACTTTATAAATCTTTTTTTTAAATAAAATTTATTTTTTAAATTCTGGTTATTTCAATTGTATTTATGTTATGATTATTCAATATGAAGGAGCTTAAAGAACTCATTAAAAAACATAAAAAAATTGAATTATCAATTAAACATTTTACAAAATTAAGAATGAATGACAGAGCTTTTTCTTCTTGGGAAAAACTAAGAAAACTAAAAAAAGAAAAATTAAAATTAAAAGAATTAGTTTCTAAATTTAAGAAATAATATTTTCAAATAAAATTGCAAATTTTAAATTATATGGTCGTATTAGATATTTCTAACACGACCATAATGCGATTTATTTAAAACCAATTATTTGGAATAATGATGTAGTGAATTGCAAGAACTATTCCAACAGATACACTTAATCCAAAAATCATTTTAATGAAGTCTTTTCCAATTAATGGAAAAACGTATTTAAATTTGTACTCTTTATTCATTGTAGATATTGCAAGTTCTCTACCACATAATAACCCTACAAATACCCATGTTGTAGACATTGGAAGGTCATTAAGTTCTTTAAAGTAGTATAGTACAGCAGCATAGATAACATTTATTATTGTTGCCGATCTTGCATATCTTGTTCCAGTTTTATCTAAAACAACTTTTTGTATTGGTCCGCCATGAATATAAAATATGTAGAACAATAAAGCTGTAAAGTACGCTAGAACAATTAATAATAAAGTGACATCTAATTGTCTTGGAAGATAAACAGCTATATTAGCTACATCGTGAGATAACCAAACCCACCATAACCAACCTGAAGTTACCCATACAGAGTTTCTCCAAAATCCTATCCATTTATCCTGTACTTCATCAAATTTTTCATTGATAAACTTTGAAACTACTATCCAAGCTAAGTAAGCAACTACAGCTGCTAAGCCATAACCAACAACGCTTTTCATTAACATTTTCTCTAACACTACAGTAGATGCAAAAGCCGATAATACTAAGAAAGTTGTAGATACGGGTATCCCAATTCTTGTTAATACTAAAAGAATAGCTGGTGCTACAGCGTGGTACCATTGAATTTCTTGAAATGGTATTCTGTTAAGCCTGCCGTATGATATGTCACCATCATAAGAGTACCATCCCCAAGTAATAGCTATAGCCATTACAAAAGATGCTGAACTAGCAAGAGTGTACCATTTAAACCATTTTTGTTTAGATGCTATAAAAGTACCTAGCGTTTGTATTGAATCATTTGCAATAACGCTATATCCCGCTAATGCAAAGCCGACGATCGTATATATTGTTGTCAGTTCCATTTTTTTCCTATTTTTTGTTTACTTTATTGTTTTCCGTTTCGAACGATTCTTATTCTTGATGACGATTTAATAGGTGTGAGGGAATTTATCTATAGCTAAATTTATTATCTTTTTTTGTAAGGAGTTGATTTATTGTTTTTTATAATAAAAAAAACATAAGTCCACAGTAAGAATTTAGAAATTTTTATAAGAATAGATGATTCCTCTTAAATATATTATCCTTTAAATTTGTCTACTTAAAATTTACAAATATAAGTTGTATTTTAGTATAATTACAAAACTACTGACTTAACAATCTTTAAATGACAAAGACATATTTTTAATTAAATTAAAATATAAATTTTTACCTGGATCTAAAGTTGCACCTAATGGATCCAAAACACCTGTTTTTATCTTCATATCTTTAGCTACGGCGCTGATGATGTTAGGATTAAATTGAGGTTCAGAGAACACGCAAGCAACTTTATCATGTTCAATAATTTCTCTGATTTCTGCTAATTGTTCGGCACCAGGCATTACATCAGGATTAACAGTAAACGCACCAAGAATATTCACATTAAATCTTTGTTCAAAATATTGATATGCATCATGAAAAACTATAGATGACACACTTTTGTTTAATTCTGTCATTACTTGGATTGTAAGAGTATCAATTTCTTTAAGTGCTTTTTTCAAATTATTTTTATATTTAGATGCATTTTCAGCATCATTTTCGATCAAATGTTCGGCCATTTCATTTAAGATTACTTTAGCATTGATTGGATCTAACCAAATGTGTGAGTCATATTCTCCGTGTGCATGACCTTCGTGATCATCTTCTTTTTTAGCGTGGTCATCATGGTCGTGATCGTCGTGAGCATCTTCTTTTTTAGCGTGATCGTCATGGTCATCATGGTCGTGATCGTCGTGAGCATCTTCTTTTTTAGCGTGATCGTCATGGTCATCATGATTATGTTCTTCAAAAATATTTCTTTCTCTAAACTTTAATATATTCAATCCTTTAACCTCCATTAATTCAATTTTTTCAGCTTTTTTAGCTATTGAGCTTAATGGTTTTTTTAGAAAATTTTCCATACCTTCACCAACCCAGAATACAATATCTGCGTTCTGCAACATCTTTGCATGAGATGGTTTCATGGAAAAAGAGTGAGGAGACGCGTTACCATCTACAATTAAACCTGGTTTTCCAATTCCATCCATAAGATAACTTGCTAAAGAATGGATAGGTTTAATTGATGTAACTACTTTTATTTCAGCATTAGCTGATATAAATAATGTTAACATTGATAAAATTGATAATATTAAAGGTAATTTTTTGATATTTTTCATAATAAGTAATTTAATTAGTTGTTATAATATAACAGTATGTAATAATATAACATTTACAAGTCAAGATATAAATGAACTCAGATAAAAATATATTAGTAGAACTAAATAAAGTTGGTTTTAAACAAAATAATAAATGGTTAGTGGAAGGTGTTTCATTAAAAGTTGAGAAGGGAAAGATTGTTACTTTAATTGGTCCAAATGGATCTGGCAAAAGTACTACAGCAAAAATTGCACTAGGTATTTATAAAAATATTGAGGGAAGTGTTGAAAAATTCACAAACAAAGTTGGTTATGTTCCTCAGAAAATTTCAATAGATTGGACTTTACCACTAAGAGTGTATGATTTTATGCTTTTAACTGAAGATATTAAAGATGAAGCAATAGAAGAAGCTCTTACCCTTACTGGAGTTACTCATCTTAAAAATGAAAATTTAGGAAATTTATCAGGTGGAGAATTTCAAAGAGTTTTGATAGCAAGAGCAATTTCTAAAAAACCAGAATTATTAGTTCTGGATGAACCAGTTCAAGGTGTTGATTATACTGGAGAGATTGCGTTATATGAATTGATCAAAAAAATTTCAGATACTTTAAATTGTGGAATTTTATTAATTTCTCATGATTTGCATACTGTTATGACAGCAACTGATCATGTTGTTTGCTTAAATGGCCATGTATGTTGTTCAGGTACACCAATGGATGTTGCTAAAAATAATGAGTACAAAACTTTGTTTGGTGAACAAGCCTCTCAAATTCTAACTGTTTATGAACACAAGCATGATCATGTTCATTCAGACGAGGGTCGAATAAAGAAAAATTAACATGTTAGATGATTTTTTTATAAGAGCTTTAATGGCCGGAATAGGAGTTGCGATAGTAACGGGACCACTAGGTTGTTTTGTAGTATGGAGAAGATTGTCTTATTTTGGCGATACATTATCTCATTCAGCCTTATTAGGTGTTACAATAGCTTATTCGTTTGAGCTTAATATTGCGTTATCAGTATTCATAATTTCATCTGTAGTTGCATTGATATTAATTCAACTTCAGAAAAAAACTAATCTACCTGGAGACGCTTTGTTAGGTCTTTTGGCACATTCTTCTTTAGCTGTTGGATTAGTTGTAATTGGTTTTTTAACTTTTATTCGTTTCGACATAATGGGTCTTTTATTTGGAGACATATTAGCCGTAACAACTAATGACTTAATTATTATATGGACTGGTGGAGCATTAATTTTATTTGTACTTAAATTGATCTGGAAACCTCTGTTCGCATCTACGGTAAATTATGAACTAGCAGAAGCAGAGGGGTTAAATCCTGATAGATCTAAAGCTATATTTACAATTTTGATGGCAGCAGTTATTGCTATATCAATTAAAATGGTTGGATTATTGTTAATCACTGGAATGTTAATTATACCCGCTGCAATGGCAAGAAACATTTCAGACAGTCCAAAGAAAATGGTTTTATATTCAGTTATTGGTGGTCTTTTATCAGTAATATTGGGTTTATTTTCTTCATTAGAATTTAACACGTCATCTGGACCTTCAATAATTATGGCTGCTTTAGTTTTATTTATATTGTCTTTACTTAATATTAAACAATCGATTAAATTGAAAAATTAACAACTAATTGATAAGAATTTGTATATGCAAAAAGAACATAATCTTTCTAAAAACCAAAAAATTATTTTTGATATAATTGATAAATCTGGTGAGCCGATGAAAGCTTATTCTATTTTATTTAATGTTCAAAAAAAAGGAATTAAAGCTCCATTGCAAGTTTATAGAGCTTTAGATAAATTGGTAGAAATTGGAAAGATCCATAAGGTTGAAAGTAGAAATGCCTTTATAGCTTGTCAAAATTCAAATTGTCAAATTTCTAAAGCAACAGCTTTCTCAATTTGCGAAAATTGTGAAAATGTTTCTGAAATAAGCAATTCAAAACTTTCAAAATATTTGTCAAACTTTACAGATGACTCTGAAATGAAATACAACAAGTATAATTTAGAATTTTTTGGTTTATGCAAAAATTGTAAGACTAAATAAATGAGCAATATTCCTTTATCTTTAGATGAGATTTTTGATTTAGCTAAAAAAACACTATTAGCTAATGGATGCGATGATGAAACAGCATCTATTTTATCAAATCTAATTAGGAATGCTGAAAGAGATGGTTCTGTATCTCATGGCTTGTTTAGATTGCCTGCTTATGTCAGTGGTCTCAAAAGTGGAAAGATCAACGGTAAAGGGAAACCTGAAATAAATAAAGTTTCTTCATCTGTAATTAAAGTTCAAGGTAATAATTGCTTAGCACCAGTTGTTTTAAGTAAAGGTTTGCCTGAATTATCTAAAGCTGCAAAAGAAAATGGGGTCGCTGTTTTAGCTATAAATAATTCACATCATATGGCTGCTATGTGGCCTGAAACTGAAAAGTTAGCAGAAGATGGCTTGGTTGCTTTTGCTTGTACATCATACAAGCCTGCTGTTGCTCCTGCTGGTGCAATCAAACCTTTATTTGGTACTAACCCAATTTCATTTGCATGGCCTAGACCAGGAAAAACTCCTGTTGTCTACGATATGGCCACTGCCTCAATGGCGATGGGTGAAGTACAAGTTGCAAAAAGAGAAGGTCATAAAGTTCCACTTGGTACAGGCTTAACTAAAGATGGCAAAGAAACAACAGATCCAGGTGAAATAGCAGACGGAGGTGTATTATTACCTTTTGGTGGATATAAAGGGTCTGCAATAGCAATGATGGTTGAATTACTTGCGGGTGCTTTAGTTGGAGATAATTTTAGTTACGAGACGGCTGCTAAAGATAATAATGATGGTGGACCACCTAGTGGTGGTGAATTTATTTTAGCTATTTGTCCTGATAAAACAGCTGGATCAACTTGGCAAAAACATGCTGAAGAATTTTTTGAAAAAATGAAATCAATGGGTGATGTTAGATTGCCTGGTGAAAGAAGACATAAAAATAGACAGGATACAGGTCCTAGAAATATCAATGAGGATTTGGTTAATAAAATAAAGTCTCTAAGCTAGTTTAATTTCAATAGGCGTGTGATCCGAGGGTTTTTCTCTTCCACGGGGATCTTTATTAATATTAATATCTTTTACATTATCGATTATAGAGTTTGAAACTAAGAAATGATCAATTCTCATACCGTTATTTTTTTGCCATGCACCTCTCATATAATCCCAAAATGTATAGCCTTCTTTATCTTCGTTAAAATGTCTGTAAACATCATTAAAACCTAGATTTAACATCTCTCTAAATTTTTTTCTTATTTCAAGTCTATATAGTGCATCATCTTCAAAGCTTTTAACATTATAAACGTCTTCAGCAGCAGGAATGACATTAAAGTCACCAGCAAGAATTATGTTAGAGTTTTTTTTTGATAAAGTTTTTAATTGTTTAATTAATTGATCCATCCAATTTTTTTTATAATCATATTTTTCAGTGTCAACAGGGTTTCCATTAGGAGTATAAATATTTATTAACTGGATAACTTTTTTCTTATATTTAATCTCTGCAGAAATTATTCTTGATTGTTTTAGTTTATCTTTAATTAAATCAGTTCTGACATTTTCTAATTTAGCTTTAGATATAATAGCAACACCATTATAGCTTTTCTGACCAAAAACATGACTTTCATAATCCATAGATGCAAAATCATCATAGGGAAAATTAACATCTTCAGTTTTAATTTCTTGCATCATTAAAACGTCAGGTTTGTATTTTAGTAAATAATTTTTGATATTATCTATTCTTGCTCTAACTGAATTAACGTTCCAGGATGAAATAATCATTAAAGAGAGAATGAGACACCACAACCACAAGAAGATTTGGTTTGTGGATTAGAAATTTTAAAAGACTCACCTATAAGTTCAGATACATAATCAACTTCAGAGCCTTTTAATAGGTCTGCTGATGTTTTATCAATTAATATATTTTCATAATTGAAATCATCGTCATTTTTAGATTTATCAAATGTGAATTCATATTGAAATCCTGAACAACCACCACCTTTAATAGCGATTCTAAAAAAAGAACCTACGTCTTTTTTAGACAATAAATTTGCTATCTGTTTTAAAGCATTATCTGTAAATTTAATTTCTTTAATCATGTCTGAACACTGATATTACTAATATAATACTTAATTATTTAAATTAAAGGATGAAAAAACACACTTTGTTAGGCGTATTTAAAAGTAAGGGTAGACTTAGTAAAGAACCCACATCAAAGTATCGATCACCTTTTCAAAGAGACAGAGATAGAATTATTCACAGTGCATCGTTTAGAAGATTGAAACATAAAACTCAAGTATTTGTGAATACAGAAGGAGATCATTTTAGAACAAGAATTACTCATTCTATTGAGGTTGCACAAATAGCTAGATCTATTGCAAAATATCTAAACTTAAATGAAGATTTAGCCGAAACATTAAGTCTCGCTCACGATTTAGGCCACACACCTTTTGGACATGCTGGTGAAGACGCTTTAAATGAATGTATGAGAAATTATGGTGGTTTTGATCATAATCTTCAAACATTAAGAATAGTTATGTTCTTAGAGAATAAGTATTTTAAATTTAAAGGCCTTAATTTATCTGTTGAGACCTTAGAAGGACTATTAAAACATAATGGTCCTGTTGAAGATACAGCCTTGGTAAATAGTTTGATTGGTTTGAAAACTTTTAAGGGAAAAATTAATTTTAACACTTACGCATCTTTAGAAGCTCAAATTTCAGCAATTTCAGATGATATTGCATACAATAATCATGACATACAAGATGGAATTAAAGCTAATTTGTTTAAATTAGAAGAGCTCGTTGAAATAGACTTTTTTAAATCAATTTATTTTAAGTATAAAAATAAGATTAATAAAAAAAATTATAAAATAGCCACTTATCAAATAATTAGAGACTCAATTGATTTAATGATCAGGGATTTATTAGTTAACACACAAAAAAATTTAAAAGTGTTTAAAATTAAATCTGTAAAAGATGTTGCTAAAGTAGATCAATTAGTAGTTAGTTTTTCAGACAAATTGCAGAATTCAGAAAAAGAAATTAGATTTTTTTTAAGAACTAAAATGTATAATAATAAATCAGTTCTAAGGAAAAATCAAAGAGGTAAAGTGATTGTTAAAAAGTTATTTAATATAATCAAATCAAATCCTAGAAAATTTCTTTCAAAAGATCAATTGACTATAGATAAATTTAGAGCTATTTCAGATTTTATTTCAGGTATGACAGATCGTTATGCTATTAACTTATATAACAATTATAAATGAATATTTTTGAGTCATACATAGACAAAATTAAATCAATCTTAATTGATCTAAATAAACAAGGGGAATTAGTTATCCCAGAAACTTTTAATGGAATTAATGCAGAAATTCCACCTGAACAATTTGATTGTGATATTTCAACTAATGTTGCAATGGTTCTTTCAAAATTAAATAAAAAATCGCCAATTGACTTAGCTGAACAAATATCTCTTTTTATTAAAGATAAAGACCCACTAATTGAAAATATTACAATTGTGAAACCAGGATTTATTAATATTAAGTTTAAACCTTTGTTTTGGACAAATTTTATTCAAGAAATTATCACTAATGCAAAAAACTTTGGCGTCAATGAAAAAGAAAAAAAGCTTAATTATTTAGTGGAGTTTGTTTCGGCTAACCCAACAGGGCCATTACACGTTGGTCATTGTCGTGGTGCCATATTAGGTGATGTAATCTCTAATATATTAATTTTTAATAAACATAAAGTTACTAAAGAATATTATGTTAATGATTATGGCAACCAAATTATAAACTATACAAAATCAGTTTATTTTAGAATTCGTGAAGTTAAATTTAAAGAACCTTTTCCTGGTGATAATCCAGATTTATATCCTGGTGATTACTTGGTTGATTTTGCTAAGAATATTGTTTCATCCAATTCAGATATTAACTTTGAGAATTATGATGAAATTGTAGATAAATTAACTGTGTTATCCTTAGAGCAAGCATTATTTTTAATTAAGAAAAATTTAAAAAGTTTAGGAATTAAGCATGATAATTTTGTTAGTGAGAAAAGTATTGTATTAAACAATGAAGTTGAAAATGTGATCAAATTTTTAGAAGCCGGTAAGTACGTATATAAAGGCAAAATAAAAGCTCCAGCAAGTGAAGATACTAAGAATTGGGTTGAGAGAGAGCAGTTATTATTTAAATCAACAGATTTTGGGGATGATAAAGATAGAGCCTTACAAAAATCTGACGGTACATGGACATATTTTGCAAGTGACGTTGCTTATCATAAAAATAAAGTTGATAGAAATTTTGATCATTTAATTAATATATTAGGAGCAGATCATGCTGGTTATATTAAAAGAATTTCTTCTTCTGTTGATGCTTTGTCAGGTACAAAAAATAAATTAATTTGTAAAATAAGCCAACTTGTAAAACTAATCAAAGACAACAAACCTTTTAAAATGTCAAAAAGAAAAGGTGACTACATAACAGTTGACGATTTAGTAAAGGAAGTTGGCAAAGATGCTACGAGATTTATAATGCTTAATAGAAGTAGTGATGTTGAGCTAGATTTTGATTTTGATGCAGTAAAAGAAAAATCTAAAGATAATCCGCTTTATTATGTTCAGTATTGTTATGCAAGAATTTCATCGGTCTTTAGACACCTTGGTAAAGATTTAAATTCAGAAGTTAAAATAGATAATTATAAATTTGAATATTCAAAAGATGAAATTAAGATATTAAAAAAGATATCTCAATGGCCAAAATGCATTGATGCTGCTAGCACAAAACTAGAACCACATCGTATTCCAGTTTATTTGTATGAACTAGCGTCAGAATTTCATTCGTATTGGAATTTAGGTAAACAACAACCAGAAAAAAGATTTATTAATGATCAAAAGAATATATCCCCAGATAAATTAGTTTTTTTAAAAGCAATATCTAACGTTATCAGATCAGGCATGAATATTGTTGGAGTTGATACTCCAGAAAAAATGTAATGTTAAAAGAAATTAAATATTTAATTTTTATAATCATAATAATTTTATTTCTTTTTTTTACTGGTAAATATTATTTTTCAGATGAAAATATTAAAAAATCCTACCGCGCTTACAAAAATATTGATGAAAAAATTAAAGTTTATTCAAAAGATTTACCAATTCTAGAAAATGACACTCAAGATATAATAGAATATGTAAAACAAACTAATAAAAAAAAGAAAAAAAAGTTTAATTTTTGGAAACTTTTAGAAAATGATTAAGAATAGAAAAGCTTTCATTGTTGGTTTAAAATCATACAAATTATCCAATAAAGAAAAAATTTTTTTAAAAAAACACAGACCTTGGGGTGTAATATTATTTTCAAGAAACATTAACACAATTCAACAAACCAAAAATCTTACGGATAATATTAAAAAAATTTTTAAGGATAAAAAATACCCTATATTAATTGATCAAGAAGGAGGTAGAGTTAACAGATTAAATAGAATAATTTCATTTGATAATCTGACTTCTGAATATTTTGGAAATTTATTTGAAAAAGATAAAATGAAATTAAATATTATCTATAAATTATTTGTTGATAAAACAGCTTTTTTATTAAAGTTGATTGGTGCAAACATCAACACAGTGCCAGTTCTGGATCTTCGAGTTCAAGGATCGAGCAATATAATTGGAAACAGATCTTTCTCTAAAAATAAAAATACAGTCTCAAAAATGGGAGATTTATGCATAAAATTATTTCATGAAAACTCTATTGGCACTATCATTAAGCATATACCTGGTCATGGTTTGGCCAAAGTAGATAGTCACAACTTTACCCCAATCGTTAAAAAATCAGCTAAATATCTTAATAAAAATGATTTTTATCCTTTTAAAAATAAAAAAAGTTTTTTTGCTATGACGGGTCACGTTGTATATGAAAAATTAGATAAGACGAATACAGTAACTCACTCAAAAAAAATTATTAATTACATTAGGAAAGTAATTGGTTTTAAGAACATTTTAATTTCAGATGACCTTTCTATGAAAAGCTTAAAAGAAAATATAGAAATTAATACAATAAAATGTTTTAAAGCAGGTTGTAATCTAGCACTACATTGCAATGGAAATTTTAAAGAAATGGAGATTGTTGCTAACAATTCACCCTTGATAAGTTCTTTTATAACAAAAAAAACATCACAATTTTATAAAATTTTAAGCTAATATATTTCTATGTCTGAGTTTGATTCTGTTTTATTTAACGTTGATGTAAATAATTATAATGGTCCTTTAGATGTTCTATTGGATTTAGCTAAGGCACAAAAAGTTGATTTAGAAGAAATATCAATAACCAAATTAGCAGATCAATTTCACGAATATATCACAAAAGAGAAAGATCTAAATTTAGAGATAGCTTCAGAATATTTATTGATGGCAACATGGTTAGCTTATCTTAAGTCAAAATTATTATTACCTGGTACTCCTGAAGAAGAATTTAAAGTTCAAGAAGTTGCAGATAAATTGAAATTACAGCTTAAAAAATTAGAACTTATAAGATTGCTATCTGAACAAATGCTAAAAAGGAAAAGGTTAGGTAGAGAAATAAGAACTCGTGGTATTAAAGGAAATATAAGATCTATTTACAGTTCGGAATATAATTTAAGTTTATTTGAGTTACTTAAATCATATTCCACAATAATTATGACAAAAGATTTTCAAAGAATAAACATACCAAAATTACCAGTGTTCACCACTGAAGACGGTATAAAAACGATAAAACAATTTCTTGGTAAATTGATAGATTGGAAAAATATTGATGATTTAATTCCAAAAAATTTTAAAAGTGGATCAAGATATAAAAGGACAGGTAAAGCTGGAATTTTTGCTGGTTCTTTAGAATTGGTTAAGGAGGGTAATGTTTCGATAAAACAAGATAATTTATTTGATGATATTTATATTAAGGAAATAAATGATTAAAAAAGAAAAAGCTTTAAAAAATAATGTGGTTAAATTCCCATCTAAGTTAACAGATCTTGAAAAACAAATAGAAGCAGTAATTTTTGCAGCAGCAGAACCTTTAGATGTTGATACTATAGAAAGTAAAATCTCAAAAAAAACAAATGTTGTTAAATCGCTAAAAAAATTACAACAAGAATATTCCAATCGAGGTATTAATTTAGTTTGTATTAAAGATAAGTGGTCCTTTAGAACTTCACCTAAGCTTTCTAGTTTAATGACCCAAGAAAAAACTGTTGAGAAAAAATTATCAAGAGCCGCCGTAGAAACTTTAGCTATCATAGTTTACCATCAACCTGTGACTAGAGCTGAGATTGAGGAAATAAGAGGTGTTGCATTTGGTACTAATACTTTAGAGATACTAATGGAATTAGATTGGGTGAAACCCGGTGGAAGAAAAGACGTACCAGGTAAACCAATTCAATATTTAACAACTGATGGCTTTTTAAGTCACTTTAATTTACAAAAATTATCTGATCTTCCAACTGTAGACGAATTAGGAGCTGCAGGCTTAATTGATAGCTCAAGTGTTGATAATGCAATTTTTGGTTCCGGTAAATTTTTTAAAGAAAAGCAAGATGAAAAAAAAGAGGATATCTATTCTAATATTGATGAAATGTTAAATAGCACCCTCGATGAAGAAGAAAAAGATTCATAAAAAAGTCACTTTTAAATCAATCATAAAAAGGTTATAAGTTTTTTATGAGCATAGGAATTTGGCAAATAGCAATAGTAGTAATATTAGTGGTTTTATTATTCGGTCGTGGAAAAATATCTAGTTTAATGGGTGATGTTGCTAAAGGTATAAAAAGTTTCAAAAAAGGAATGGCATCAGACATAACTGATGACACAGAGCCAAAAAATATTTCTGACGAAAACAAAGACTTAAACAATAAAGATTAAATTACATGCCTACTATTGGTTGGTTTGAAATTTTAATTGTTGTAGCTATTGCGATAATAGTTCTTGGACCAAAAGATTTTCCCGTAATGTTAAAAAAAGTAGGATCATGGATTGGCACTGCTAAAAGATATGTAAGTGAAATCCAAAACGAAGTTTCTAACATTGATATAGAAGATGAGAAAAATAATAAAATTAAAGAAGAAAATAAATTAGATGAATAATGAAGAAAATGAAGGTGGCTTTGTAAGTCACTTAACAGAATTAAGAAAAAGACTTATCCATAGTTTTATATTTTTATTTATATTTTTTATTGGATGCTATTTTTTTGCAGAACATATATATGGTTTTTTAGTTGATCCTTACGCTAAAGCTGTGAAAGATGATGGTTCTGAAAGAAGATTAATTTTTACAGCTCTTCAAGAAACTTTTTTAACTTATTTAAAAGTGTCTTTTTTTACTGCTTTCTTTGTTACTTGCCCGTTCATACTAATGCAGATATGGAAATTTATTGCACCTGGTCTTTATAAACATGAAAAAATAGCAATTGTTCCTTATTTAATCTTAACACCTATCCTTTTTTTTCTTGGCGGCATGTTGGTTTATTACTTAATTATGCCATTAGCGATTAAATTTTTTCTATCCTTTGAGAGTACCGGTCTATCAACTAACTTACCAATCCAACTTGAAGCTAAAGTTAATGAATATTTATCATTGGTAATGAAATTAATTTTTGCATTTGGTATTAGTTTTCAATTACCAGTAGTTCTTAGCTTATTAGCTAGAGTGGGCATTGTTGATAGTCAGTTTTTAAGAGAAAGAAGAAAATATGTTGTGGTAATTATTTTTGCTGCAGCAGCTTTATTAACGCCACCTGATCCAATAACTCAAATTGGTTTAGCAATTCCACTATTAATTTTATATGAATTATCAATATTTTCAGTAAAATTTATAGAAAACAAAAATTTAAAAGATTCTGATGCATAATTTAAAAGAAATAAGAAAAGATTTTTCTAATTTTGAAAAGTCTCTTGAAAAAAGATTTTTAAAAGTTGATTTCAATGATTTGCAAAAATTAGATGAACAAAATAGAGATTTAATTCAAAAAAAAGAAGCTTTAGAAAAAAAAAAGATATTTCAAAATCTAAAGATGAAAGTTTATTTAAAAAATCAAAAGAAATTTCTTCTGAATTGGAAAAAGTATCTGATAAACAAAAAAAAATTAAAATTGAATTAGAAAACTTCTTATCAAATATTCCAAACATTCCTCATCCTGATGTTCCGAGTGGTAAGGATGAGAATGATAATATTGAAGTGTCTAAATCTGGCAAATTACCAAATTTTGATTTTACACCAAAATCGCATTATGAGCTTGGTGAGAACTTAGACATGCTTGATTTTGATCTTGCAACAAAAACTACAGGTTCAAGATTTGTTTTTGTTAAAGATAAATTAGCCCTTTTAGAAAGATCATTATCAAATTTTATGCTTGATACACATATTAATCAAAACGAGTATCAGGAAATTTCACCTCCTTTAATTGCATCAGACAATACAATGTATGGAACTGGACAACTTCCTAAATTTGAAAATGATCAATTTGAAATTAAATTTGATGAAGGTACCGATAGAAAATTTCTAATTCCAACTGCTGAAGTGATTTTAACCAATATGGTTAAAGATAAAATTTTAGATCGAAAAAAACTTCCAATGAGATTTGTAGCTTCAACTCCATGTTTTAGAAAAGAAGCTGGCAGCTATGGAAAAGACACAAAAGGAATGATTAGGCAGCATCAATTTTATAAAGTTGAAATGGTCAGTATTGTTGAAAAAGAAAACTGTTTAGATGAACTTGAAAGAATGACTAACTGCGCAACTGATATTTTAGATAAATTAGAATTACCATATAGAAAAGTAATTTTATGTTCTGGTGATATGGGTTTTAGTGCTGAAAAGACTTATGATATAGAAGTATGGCTACCATCTGAAAATAAATATCGTGAGATTTCTTCTTGTTCTTCATGTGCAACATTTCAAGCACAAAGAATGAAAACTAGATATAAAAACGAAAACAAAGAAACAATTTTTGTTGGTACATTAAATGGTAGTGGTTTGGCAGTTGGAAGAACCTTGATAGCCCTTTTGGAAAACTATCAGCAAAAAGATGGATCTATAGTTGTGCCAAAAGTTCTAAGACCTTATATGAACAATTTGGAATTAATTTCATTGAAATAAAGTTGTTTTCATCAATAAGATAGTATAATAATTCAGCTAATTTATAAGGAGATTTATGGAAGGTTCAGGAATAGGACAATTTATACCGTTAATTTTAATTTTTGTTATTTTTTATTTTTTCTTAATAAGACCTCAGCAAAAAAAAGTTAAAGAACATAAGGCAATGGTCGAAAATTTAAAAAGAGGAGATAAAGTTATTACCTCTGGAGGAATAACAGGAACAGTTGAGAGATTAATTGACAACGATAAAGTTGAAGTTGAGATTGCCGATAATGTTAAGGTTGAAATAGTAAAAGCTACTGGTATCCAAGGTCTACTAAACGTTACTCAAGAAGTAAAAAAATAATTAATTTAAGATTAAGTGCTTTATTTTTCTAAGTTACGTATTTTATCTGTTACAATTTTTTCGCTTTTATTTATCTTAATTGCATCATCTAATTTATTTAAAGTCGACGATAGTTTCTTTGATAAAAAGATTAATTTAGGATTAGATCTTCAAGGTGGCTCATATCTATTATTAGAAATTGATAATGCTCCTGTTGTAGAACAGAAGCTTCAAAATTTAACCACAACTATTAAAAATTATTTTAAAGACAAAAATATTAAAATTAGAAATATTAAAATTGAAGATCAAAATATTTTTTTTAATGTCGATGATCAAAGCAAACAATTAATAATTGATACATTTGCTGATGAAGATAGTGATATAAACCCTTATTATCCAAGATTTAAATCACATCAATTGGTACTTGAAGAGACTAGCCTTAACTTTAAAGTGAGTTTTTCAAAACAAGGTTTAATTGCCCTTAAAACTTCATCTCAAGATCAAGCTATAGAAATTGTCAGAAGAAGAATTGATGAAGTTGGTACAAATGAACCTAATATATTGAAAAGAGGTAATAATCGAATTTTAGTTGAGTTACCAGGTTTAGATGACCCAATGAGAGTGAAATCGCTTTTGGGGAAAACTGCTAATTTAACTTTCAGATTTGTTACTAATAATGAAAATGACAACTTTGGTGTAGAGAAATTAAAATACGAGAATGGAATTGAGGAAGCAACTGTAAGTAAGCGAATTATAATAAGTGGAGATAATCTTCTTGATGCACAGCCTCAAATGGATACCCAAAATAATCAAACAATAGTTTCATTTTCACTTGATAGAGTAGGAGCTAAAAGATTTGGCAAGGCAACATCTACTGGTATCGGAAAACAACTTGCTATAGTTTTGGATGGTAAAATTATAAGTGCTCCAGTTGTTAGAGATACAATTGCCAGTGGATCAGGTCAAATAAGTGGAGGATTTACTTTTCAATCAGCAACAGATTTAGCGTTATTGCTTAGATCAGGTGCTTTACCAGCACCATTAAATATTATTGAAGAGAGAACTGTTGGTCCAGATTTAGGTCAAGATTCAATAAATGCTGGGATGATAGCTTTAACAATAGGTTTTCTTTTAGTCATTTTATTTATGTTTGTTAAATACAAAGTTTTTGGTTTGATTACTAATGTTACGTTAATTATAAATTTATTTATTTTATTAGGTATTTTAACTTTATTTGAAGCAACTCTAACATTACCTGGAATAGCAGGAATAATATTAACTGTAGGTATGGCTGTTGATGCAAATGTTTTAATTTTTGAAAGAATCAAAGAAGAATTAAAAGATGAAAAAAATAATATTATAGCTTTTGATACAGGCTACACTAAATCAAGAACTGCTATAATTGATGCCAATATAACCACTTTACTTGCAGCTATTATTCTTTTTTTTATGGGCTCGGGCCCTGTAAAAGGTTTTTCTGTTACTCTAGGTATTGGAATTTTTACAACACTTTTCTCAGTTTATTTTATAGCAAGATTATTCACCAGTATTTATGTATCCAGAAATAGAGATAAGGAGAAATTAATTTAATGATTGCTTTTAATAGATATTATAATCACTTTAATATTGTCTCAACGTTATTAATAACTGTATCACTAATCTTATTAATTTTTAAAGGTCTTAATTTTGGTATTGATTTTAAAGGTGGAACTTTAATTGAATTGAGATCATCAGACACAAAAGTAAACGTGACTACTTTAAGAGATAAATTTAATCAGATGAATTTAGGAGATATATCAGTCAAAAAATTTGGAAATGATACTGATTATCTTATAAAATTTGAGAACAAGGATGATAAAAAGAATATAATTGAGGATATTAAAACAAACTTAGAAAAATCATTCGGTAATAATTTTGATTTTAGAAGAGTTGAAAATGTTGGTCCAAAAGTTAGTGCTGAATTATTAAAATCTGGTGTAATAGCTATCTCACTGTCATTAGCAATTATGTTATTTTATATTTGGATTAGATTTGAATGGCAATTTAGTTTAGGTGCAATTTTAGCTTTATTTCATGATGTTATAGTTACATTAGGAGTGTTTTCTTTATTTAGTCTTGAAATTAACTTATCTATAATTGCTGCAGTTTTAACCATAGTAGGGTATTCAATGAACGATACAGTTGTTATTTTTGACCGAGTGAGAGAAAATTTAAGAAAATATTCTGATATTAAGATTTTTGAATTAACAAATATTTCAATTAACGAAACTTTATCAAGAACAATAATAACTTCAGTAACTACATTACTAGCTTTATTAGCCATTTATTTTTTTGGGGGTGAAATTTTAAAAGGGTTTTCTTTAGCTATGATCCTTGGTGTAGTATTTGGAACTTATTCTTCTATTTATATTGCTAATACAGTGTTAGTCAGACTTAGAGTGTCACAAAAAACAGTATTAAGAGAAGACGATAATAATAATTAAAAAATTAATATAAGTTTTGTGCTGCAACCATTGCAAGTAGCATTGGCAAAGAAAGTAATGTATTTGTTCTAGAAAACAACATTGCCGTTTTTGCTGATTTTGCTTTTAATTCTGGCTCACAATCAACAATACCTAAAGCTCTTTTTTGATTAGGCCAAATTACAAACCAAACATTAAATGCCATAATAACTCCAAGCCACATTCCTATGCCAATTACAGTGTGTTTTGGAATTCCTGAACCGATGCTTAAAGTCATAGCATCATGAAGGTAACCATTAAATAAAGCTAAAATTAATCCTGATAAAACTGTAAATGCTGCAGCCCATCTAAAATAGAATAATGCTGCTGGTGCTATAACTTTACCTATCGCTGGCTTTTGCTCGTCCGGAATTTTACTCATATTTGGTATCTGAACAAAGTTAAAATACCAAAGTAGTCCTATCCACATTATTGCAACAACAACATGTATATATCTAAATAACCAGCTCCAAAATAAATCATCGAAAGCAAAACCACCATTTAAATAAAATAAACCTAAAAACAATAAAATCGCTAATACTAATGAAGCGTGAATTGTTTTTGATAATGATGATAATAAATTACTCATGATTCTTATAACTTATACACTAAATTAAAAAAAGTTTAACAGTCTTTTAATGGTTTATTTTAATAAAGGTTTTAAAAATTGCCCTGTATAACTGCCTGCGACCTTACATACATCTTCAGGTTTACCTTCCGCAATAATATTACCACCCTTTACGCCACCTTCAGGACCCATATCAACAATATAATCAGCTGTTTTAATCACATCCAAATTATGCTCAATAACAACAACGGTATTCCCCAGCTTAACAAAGGTATGAAGTATTTCTAATAATTTTTTTATATCATGTTGATGAAGCCCTGTTGTTGGTTCATCAAGAATATACATTGTTCGTCCGGTAGATCTTTTAGAAAGTTCTTTTGCAAGCTTTATCCTTTGAGCTTCACCACCTGAAAGAGTTGTCGCTTGTTGACCGATCTTTATATAGCCTAAGCCTACCTTTTTAAGAGTTAAAAGTTTAGTTTTAATATTAGATATATTTTCAAAATATTCACAACCTTCATCAACGGACATATCCAAAACATCTGCAATGCTTTTATCCTTAAATTTAATTTCAAGAGTTCTCTATTATATCTTGTTCCTTTACACTCATCACATTGAATATAAACATCAGGTAAAAAATGCATCTCATATGTAATAACGCCATCACCTTCACATGCCTCACATCTTCCACCTTTAACGTTGAAAGAAAATCTACCTGGTTTGTAACCTCTTGTTTTAGACTCAGGTAAACTTGTGAACCAATCTCTAATTGGCCCAAAAGCTCCTGTGTAAGTAGCTGGATTTGACCTTGGAGTTCTTCCTATCGGAGATTGATCTATATCAATAATTTTATCTATTAATTCTACCCCCTTATAACTTTTAAAAGCTTTAGGAACTTTTCTTGCTTTATTGTTAAGTGTCAAATTTAAAGCATGATATAGTGTTTGCAATATCAATGTGGATTTACCGCTTCCTGAAACTCCCGTAATACATGTAAAACTACCTGTTGGAATTTTAAGATTAACATTATTAAGATTATTTCCACTAGCTCCATTAATTTCAACAAACCTACCATTTTTAGCTAAACGACGAGTTGTAGGAATTTCAATTATTTTTTTATTAGATAGGTATTGGCCAGTAATACTATTTTTGTTTTTTTTTATTTCATCATATGTACCCTGCGCCGTTATTTCTCCACCGTTTGTTCCTGCTTCTGGACCCATATCAATAATGTGATCTGCATTTTCCATAGTTTCAGTGTCATGCTCAACAACAATAACTGTATTACCTAAATCTCGAAGTCTTTTTAGTGCGTTAATTAGTTTTACATTATCTTTTTGATGAAGGCCGATAGATGGTTCATCAAGAACATATAATACTCCAGTTAATCCCGATCCAATCTGTGAAGCTAACCTTATTCTTTGTGCCTCACCCCCAGAAAGAGTCCCTGACTCTCTTGAAAGAGTCAAATAATCTAATCCAACATTTAAAAGAAAGTTTAGTCTTTCATTGATTTCTTTTAATACATGTTCAGCTATTTTAAATTGTCTTTTGTCTAAATTTTTTTCTAAATCTTTGAACCATTTAGTTGAGTCTAAAATTGATTTTTTTGTAACTTGACTAATATTATGATTATCAATTTTAACGCATAAAGCTTCTTCCTTAAGTCTATCTCCGTTGCAACCTTCACACGCAGAGTTTGATTGATATTCGGCAATAGCCTCTCTTTTCCACTCACTATCAGATTCTAAAAATCTTCTTTCAAGATTATTGATAACTCCTTCAAAGGTTTTTTTATGAGAATATTTTTCATAACCGTCATCATAATTAAATTTTATCTCATCTTCATCAGATCCATATAAAATTACATCCTTAATTTTCTTTGGTAGTTTTTTCCATTTATCATCTAATGAAAAACCATAATGTTTTGCAATAGATGCTAATGTTTGTGCATAATATAAAGTTGTAGATTTTGCCCAAGGTTCAATTGCACCATCAGCTATACTTTTTCTATCATCTGGTATAACTAAATTTGGGTCTACATTTAGTTTAATTCCTATTCCTTCGCATTCCTCACATGCTCCATAGGGACTATTAAAAGAAAAAAGTCTTGGTTCAATTTCTTCTATGGTAAACCCACTTTCCGGACAAGCAAATTTAGTTGAATATATTAATTTTTCAGTTTTTCTGAATTTTTGAGGCAATGTTTCGTCTTCATATTCTACAAAAATTAACCCATTAGATAAATTGACTGCTGTCTCTACACTTTCAGCTAATCTATTACCAAGTTTCGAATTTAAAACAATTCTGTCAACAAGAACTGAGATATCATGTTTGAGTTTTTTATCTAAATTAGGTGATTTTTCAATGTCATATAAAACATTGTCTATTTTAATTTTTCTAAAACCTCTTCGTTTATAACTTAAAATATCTTTTTTATATTCGCCTTTACGTCCTCTAACTACTGGAGCATAAATATATATTGTAGATTTTTTTGGTAATTTTTTAATTAAATCTACAATTTGTGTTATTGTTTGTGAGGTAATAGCTTTACCAGTAAATGGAGAGTAGGGGATACCTGCTCTTGCAAAAAGAACTCTCATATAATCATAAATTTCTGTGACAGTTGCAACAGTTGATCTTGGATTTTTTGATGTATTCTTTTGTTCAATTGCAATTGCAGGACTTAAACCTTCTATAAGATCAACATTTGGTTTTTTCATTTTGTCTAAAAACTGTCTAGCGTATGCTGACAGACTCTCGACATACCTTCTTTGACCTTCTGCATAAATAGTATCAAAGGCTAATGAAGACTTTCCTGATCCTGACAAGCCAGTTATTACAACAAACTGATCCTTTGGGATTTCAACAGAAACATTCTTTAAATTATGTTCTTTGGCACCCTTAATAACTATCTTTTTAATCATATTTTTTGTTGCTTTGAGTTAATAAAATTAATATTCACAAGAATTGTGATATAAATCTAATTAATAAATTTAACAAATATAAATATTATGGCTGGAAGTTTAAATAAAGTATTATTAATTGGTCGTTTGGGCGCAGACCCAGAGATCAAACAAATGGTTAATGGAAAAAGTGTAGCAAGATTAAGTCTAGCTACAAGTCAATCTTGGAAAGACAAAAATACAGGTGAAAAAGAAAAAACTGAATGGCACCGTATAGTTGTATTTAACGAAGGGTTAGTAAATGTAATTCAACAATACCTCAAAAAAGGTGCCCAAATTTATGTTGAAGGTCAACTAACTACAAGAAAGTGGAAAGATGAACAATCTGGACAAGATAAGTATTCTACTGAAATTGTTCTTCAAGGTTATAACTCTACCCTTACAATGCTTGGCGGTGGAAATACTGGCGGTGGAATTCAAAATGACACTACTCAACAAAATAATATTGAGGACTCATCTCAAGTGTCAAATGATATGGATGATGAAATTCCGTTTTAATACCTATGCAAAAAACTGAAACACCTAAAGATAATAATATTAAATTAATCTCAATGCATGATGAGATGAGCTCATCATATTTATCTTATGCAATGAGTGTTATCGTTAGTCGTGCTTTACCTGATGTAAGAGACGGTTTGAAACCAGTTCACAGAAGAATTTTATACGCAATGTATAAAGGTGGCTATGATTGGTCTAAACAGTTTAGAAAATCAGCAAGAATAGTCGGAGATGTAATTGGTAAATACCACCCACACGGTGATCAATCTGTTTATGATGCTTTAGTTAGAATGGTTCAAGATTTTTCTATGAGTTTGCCATTAGTACAAGGGCAAGGTAACTTCGGGTCTATTGATGGAGACCCAGCTGCGGCGATGAGGTATACAGAAACTAGACTTTCAAAAGTTTCACAATTTTTAATAGATGACATCGAGAAAAATACAGTTTCTTACAAAAGTAATTACGATGAAACTGAAAAAGAACCCACAGTTTTACCAGCACAGTATCCAAATCTTTTAGTTAATGGTGCAGGTGGTATAGCTGTTGGTATGGCAACCAGTATTCCTCCTCATAATTTAGGTGAAATTATTGATGGAACTTTAGCTTTAATTGAAAATAAAGATATAAAAATTAAAGAACTAATGAAACATATTCCTGGCCCAGATTTTCCAACTGGTGGAGTAATTATTGGTAAAGATATTATTAAGCAAGGTTATAACAATGGCAGAGGATCGTTTAAGATTAGAGGTGAGGTGTCTGCCGAGTCATTAAAAAATGGTAGAGATAGATTGGTTATTACATCTATTCCTTATCAAGTTAACAAATCAGTTTTGAATGAGAGAATTGCTCAATTAGTAAGAGAAAAAAAAATTGAAGGAATAAAAGATATTAGAGATGAGTTTAATAGAGAAGGGATTAGAGTAGCTATAGATCTAAGAAATGGTGTTGAGCCAGAAACTATTAAAAGGCAACTTTATAAAAATACTCAAATAGAAAGCTCTTTTGGTTTTAACACTCTTGCTATTGTTGAGGGAAAACCAAAAAATTGTAACTTAAAAGATTTTTTATCTAATTTTTTATCTTTTAGAGAAGACGTAGTTATCAAAAAAACTAAATTTGATCTTGAAAAAGCTGAAGAAAGAGCTCATATCCTATTAGGTTTATCTGTATCTGTTGAAAATTTAGATAAAATAATAAAAATAATTCGTTCATCAAAAACACCAGATGATGCAAAACAATCTATTTTAAAAACAAAATGGAAAATTAACAGAACTCAAAAATTAATTTCTTTAGTTGAAGGTAAAAAAAGTAAAAATCTTTATTCACTATCTGAACCACAAGTTATAGCTATTTTAGAATTAAGATTGCAAAAATTAACAGCTCTAGGAATTAATGAAATAGAGGTGGAAATAAAAAAACTTGCTGAATTAATTTCAAAATTCAAAAAAATTATATCTTCTAAAAAAGAACTTTTAAAAGTGATAAGTGATGAGCTTAAAAATATTAAAGAAAAATTTGCTGTGCCAAGACGAACAAAAATCATAGATGCTGTGCTAAATTATGATATTGAAGAAACAATTCAAAAACAATCGGTCATAATTACTGTTACTTTACAAGGTTATATAAAAAGAGGATCGTTAGATGGTGTTAAAAAGCAAAAAAGAGGTGGAAGAGGTAAATCCGGAATAACAACAAGAGATCAAGACTTCTGTTATACAGACACTATCTGTAAATACTCACACCTCAGTACTATTCTTTTCAACGGAGGGTTTAGTTTATAAAGTTAAAGCTTGGAAAATTCCCGAAGGGTCCACAACATCAAAAGGTAAATCATTGTTTAATATTTTACCTCTTAAAAATCACCAATCTATTAGTTCAATAATGCCAATGCCTGAAAGTGAAACTGAATCAAAAAATTATCAAATAATTTTTGCTACAGCACAAGGTAAGGTTAGAAAAAATAGTTTAGAAGATTTTTCATCAATTAACGCTTCAGGTAAAATAGCAATGAAACTTGACAATAACGATAAAATTGTTGGTGTTAAAATTTGTCAAGATGATCAAGACATAATTTTGAGTACAAAATTTGGTAAATGTATTAGATTTGAAGCAAAAAAATTAAGAGTTTTTAAAGGTAGATCATCAAAAGGAATTAAGGGAATAGAATTATCAAAAGATGATCAGATCGTATCTTTATCTGTCATTGATAAGGATAAAACTAAAAAAAATGGCAAACAATCTAAAGATGAAAAATCTAAAATTAAGACTAAAGAAAAATTTGTCCTATCAATAAGTGAAAATGGTTATGGTAAAAAAACTTTTCACACAGATTACAGAGTTACTAATAGAGGTGGTAAGGGTATAATTGGTATAGTTAACTCACCAAGAAATGGAAGCATAACTTCGTCATTCCCAGTCTTTGAGGGTGATGAAATACTTATTTCAACAAACAAAGGAAGAGTGATAAGAGTTGCTGTTAAAGAAATAAGAACTGCGGGCAGAAATACTCAAGGGGTAAGAATTATAAAATTATCTGGTGAAGAAAAAGTAGTATCCGCAATCAAAATCGATGATAATCTAATCTAATCAAATGAATAAGACAGCTATTTATCCAGGTACATTTGATCCCATCACTTATGGTCATATTGATGTTATTAAAAAAGCATTAAAGTTATTTGATAAAATTGTGGTTGGAGTATCTGATGTAAGTAATAAAAATTACTTATTTAATTCTGATGAACGTATTGATATTGTTAATAAAGCATTATTTAAAGATCTAAAATTAAACCCAAAAAAAATATCAATTGTTCCATTCAGTTCTCTTACAACTGACCTTTGTAAAAAATATAAATCAAACATAATTTTAAGGGGCTTAAGAGCTGTTTCTGACTTTGAGTATGAATTTCAATTAGCTGGTATGAATAGAAAACTTAACAATAACATTGAAACAATTTTTTTAATGTCCGATGTTGAAAATCAAATAATATCGTCACGATTTGTAAAAGAAATTGTTAAATTAAATGGCGACATAAGAAAATTTACTACCAAAAGTACAATTAAATCTCTAAAAGATAAATATGAGTAGATTTTTAACAAATATATTTATTTTATTTTTTTTATTTACTAATCAATTAACAGCACAGGAGAATATAATGATTTTAAAACTAAAAGATGGTGATGTAAAAATTGAGTTATTTGAAGATTTAGCTCCAAATCATGTAAAAAGAATTAAAGAGTTAGCTGACAGTGGTAAATACGATAATGTTGTATTCCATAGAGTTATTGATGGATTTATGGCTCAAACTGGTGATGTAAAATTTGGTAATTCAGAAACCGGTGATTTTGATTTACGAAGAGCTGGAATGGGTGGTTCAGATCTACCAGATTTAAAACAAGAATTTAGTAACGTGCCACATGATAGAGGCACTCTCTCTATGGCAAGATCATCTGATCCTGATAGTGCAAACAGTCAATTTTTTATATGTTTTAAACCATCACCTTTTCTAGATAGACAATACACTGTTTTTGGTAAAGTTTTAGAAGGAATGGAATTTGTTGATAAGATCAAAAGAGGAGATGAGAGTAACAACGGATCAGTATCAGATCCAGATAAAATTATCAGTTTCAATTCTCAATAATTTCTTTAAATGGCATTAAAAAATTTTGCCTTTAAAATTTTAAGTAAAGATAAATTTGCTAGATGTGGATTAATTGAAACCCATAGAGGTAATATTAATACACCTTCTTTTATGCCTGTTGGCACTCAAGCTACCGTAAAAGCTTGTACCATTGATGATATTAAAAAAACTGGATCAGAAATAATATTGTCTAACACTTATCATTTAATGATAAGACCAGGTGTAGAAAGAGTACAATCAGCTGGTGGTCTTCATAATTTTATGAATTGTGATTTACCAATTCTTACAGATTCAGGTGGATTTCAAGTAATGTCTTTATCCAAACTTAATAAAATTGATAGAGAGAAAGGTGCAATTTTTAATTCACACGTTGATGGTAAAAAATTCTTTTTAAGTCCTGAAGAAAGTATAAGAATCCAATTGGGACTTAACTCAGATATAATAATGATTATGGATGAGTGTCCTCGAAAATCTAATGACTACGAATTGATAAAAAAATCAATGAATTTATCTTTATATTGGGCAGAGAGATCAAAAAAAGCTTTTGGTCAAAACCCTCACAAGGCTCTCTTTGGTATTATTCAGGGCGGTTTGTTTAAAGATCTTAGAATTAAATCATTAACTGAATTGTTTAGAATTGGCTTTGATGGTTACGCGATGGGTGGGTTAGCAGTAGGAGAGTCACAAAATGAAATGTTTGGAGTTTTAGACGATATTAAAGAACATCTTCCTGAAGATAAACCTCACTATTTAATGGGTGTTGGTACTCCATCAGATATAATTGGTGCTGTAAAAAGAGGCATTGATATGTTTGATTGTGTTTTGCCCACAAGATCAGGAAGAACTGGATTAGCATTTACGTGGGAAGGAAGGATAAATATAAAAAACAATAGATATCAAACCGACAATACTCCATTAGACCCTAATTGTAGTAATTTAAATCTTAACAAATATTCAAAAAACTATTTAAATCATTTATTCAATACTAATGAGATTTTAGCCTCTATGCTCTTAACTCTTCACAATATTAATTTTTATCAAGAATTAATGTCAGCAATTAGAAAAAATATATTAGAAGGTACATTTGATCAATTTCATGACAAATACATTGATAAGTTGTAGTAGATAAACAATTTTTAGTTCAATTTGACGTTTGAAAAAATAGAATAATTCTGTATATAACAATTATTCAATTTGAATATATGGGGGCCCTTAGCTCAGTTGGTAGAGCAATTCCCTTTTAAGGAATGGGTCGATGGTTCGAGTCCATCAGGGCTCACCACTATTCAAATTATGAAAATTTAATTGGTGGATAATCTAAAAGTACTCCATTCATTTTTTCATTTAAATCTTTAATTCTATTATCTGATGATGGATGTGTACTCATAAATTCAGGAGGTTCTTTACCTTTGTTAAGTTCCTTCATTCTTTCCCAAATTTTAACTGTTTCCCTAATGTCGTAACCGGATAAGGATGAAAATATCATTCCAAGATAATCAGCTTCACTTTCTTGCTTTCTATTAAAAGGATTTAGAATTCCAAGTTGCGCAAGTAAACCAACGGTATTTTGTCCTGTGGTTCTGTTAATATCCGATAAAACACCACCACTGGCTATATCAATAATTCTAGTTCCAACATTTAATAAAGTTCCTCTACTAGCTCTTTCAACAGAATGTTTTGCAACGGCATGAGCAATTTCATGACCCATTACTGCAGCTAGACCATTTGTATTTTTTGTAGCATCTAATATACCCGTGTAAACAGCTATCTTTCCACCAGGCATACACCAAGCATTACGTACTTTTTTTTTATCAATTAAAATGTATTCCCAATCAAAATTTTTTGTTGGATCATTTAAATTTTCTCTATCAAAATACTCAGAAATTGAGTCTTCCATTTTTTTACCAATTTCTTTGATTTCATTAAGTGTTTTAGTGTCATCACTCATTTTTTCTTTTTCTTTAATTTTTTCATAAATTCTAGCAGCTTGCGCGTTAAGCTTAGCTTCAGAAACAATTTTTAACTGTTTTCTTTCAGTAATTGGAGCTGTTGTACAAGAGGGTAGTAAAAAGCTGCCACAACCACAACCCACATAAGATAAAAATTTTCTTCTATTCATTTTCATATAAAATTGATAATAACACTATATCATGAATCTTAATAATAAAATTCTATTAGTATTATTTATTGTTGCAATTTCTTTTGTAATTTATTCAAGTTTTAACTGATAATATGAAAAAAAAATCAAAGCGAAAAGCATTATCCCTAACACTTCGTAATTATTTTATTACTGGTGTAGTTGTACTGATTCCAATTGGTTTTACTTTGTATCTTAGTAAAATTTTAATAGGCTTATCTTCAAATTTAATTCCAAAAAATCTTAACCCTAATCATTATTTACCTTTTGATATTCCTGGCATAGAAATTTTAATTTCAATATTATTAATAACTATAGTGGGTGGTCTATCTTTATCTTTTTTTGGAAGAAGAATTCTGAAATTGATTGATGATTTATTTAAAAGAATTCCTTTTTTAAGAACTGTTTATTCTGCAATTGTTCAAATGACCGAAACATTCTCCAAAAAAGATGACAATAAAAAAAGCGTTGTTTTGATTGAATACCCAAGAAAAGGTGTTTGGGCTGTAGGTTTTGCAACGAAGGAAAATACTGGTGAGATGGCAGAAAAAACAAATAAAAAATTAATCAATGTTTTTGTTCCAACTACACCAAATCCTACAAGTGGTTTTTTGTTAATGTTTCCAATTGAAGATGTGATTTATTTAAATATGACTTTTGAAGAAGCATCTAAATTTATTGTTTCTGCAGGAACTTCTAGCAAACAATCCTAGGCAATATCATTTATAATATCCGCTCTATCGTATAATTTTATAAGTGGCTTATACTTGCTAATATTAGCATTATCTTGTTCAATTCTTCTAATTTCTTTCTCTGCTAGTAGAAAGAGATCACTATTATGTATTGGGTCAGCTAATTTAAAATTTTTAATTCCACTCTGTTTAAAACCCAATATATCTCCGAAACCTCTAATTTTCATATCTTCTTCAGAAATGTAAAAACCATCAGTAGATTCTTTTAAAATATTGATTCTTTTTTTTGCATTTTCACTTAAGTTAGATTTAAACATCAGTATACATGTAGAGTTTTTATCACCCCTTCCAACTCGTCCTCTAAGCTGGTGTAGTTGTGATAATCCAAATTTATTTGCATTTTCTATTATTATTACGTTAGCATTTGGAAAATCTATACCAACTTCAATAATTGTCGTAGATACTAAAATTTTAAATTTATTCTTTAAGAAATTATCTAAGATTATCTCTTTATCCACTAAATCAGTTTTGCCATGCAGCAAAGATACTTGATTTGGAAAAAATTTATTTAAGTATTCAAACTTCTTAACAGCTGATGAGTGGTCTAATTTTTTACTTTCCTCAATAAGTGGGCAGACCCAAAAAATTTGATTTCCAGATTTTATCTCTTTATTAACAAATTTAATTATATCATCAATTTTATTTTCTAATTTACTATATGTTTTGACAGGTTTTCTAGATTTAGGTTTTTCTCTTATAATTGAAAGGTCCATATCTCCATAAAGTGTCATCGTTAATGTTCTGGGTATAGGGGTTGCAGTCATTAATAAAACATCACAATTTTTTCCACCTTTATCAGATAAGCGTTTTCTTTGATTAACACCAAATTTATGTTGTTCATCTATAATAATTAATCCTAAATTTTTAAAAAGAACTTTTTTTTGAAAAATAGCATGAGTCCCAAATATTATGTTTATTTCATTATGGGCTAATTTTTTTAAAATTTCTTTTTTAGTTTTGTATTCAGATTTTCCAGAAATTAAATCTATATTGATTTGATTTAAAAAGAGTTTTTTTGCAAAATTGAAATGTTGTCTTGCTAATATTTCCGTTGGTGCCATGAAGGCGACTTGAAATCCAGAATTAACACTATTGTACGCAGCAAGTAAAGATACTATAGTTTTTCCACTTCCAACATCTCCTTGAAGTAGTCTAAACATTTTATTTGTTGATGAAAGGTCGTTATTTATTTCTTCTAATGTTTTTATTTGATCTTGAGTAAGTGTAAATTCTAATTTTTTTAGAATTTTATTTTGTTTTGTTTTATCTACAAGTTTTCCTATTTTTTTTATTTTTTTAATTTTTTTTCTTATTTCAGAGTTTACTAAAAATGTAGAAAAAATTTCATCAAAAGCTAATCTTTGATAAAAATTTTTTTTATCGTTACCTATATTTTCTGGTTTATGTAATTCAATAATTGCTTCATTCCATTTTATATTTCCAAATTTATCTAAAATATTTTTTGAATGCCATTCATTTAAAATGGGCAGATTTTTTATTATTTGATTAATGATTTTGTTATAAATTTTTTCTGAAATACCTTCGGTTAAAGAATATGTGTTATGTTTTTGTTTTATGAGTGACGAGTCTTCAGAGATATACTTGGGATTAGTAAGCTGATATTTGTTTCTAAAAAAACCAATTTTTCCACTAACAGTTATTTCTTTTCCTAAAGGAAGAATTTTTTTTACATAGCCTTCGTAACTATTAAAAAAAATACAATCAATTGAACCTGTTTCATCAAAACAAGAAACTTTATTTGGAAGATTTCTTACCCTAGGAAAAAAAAACTTTTTAGGCACAACAGTAACTGTTTGAGTTTCACCAATTTTCAAATCCTTAATTTTTGTCGACCTACTTCTGTCTGTATATGATTTAGGTAATTTCCATAATAGGTCAAAAATATTATTAATTTTCTTTTTCTTTAATAAGTTAGTCGTTTTAGCACCAACACCTTTAAGATTTGTTAAATCTGACAATAGATATTCATAATTACTTTTATTAGTCATTAAGTAATAATATATTATATTTATGAATCTCTATATAGATCAATTAAAAAAAAAGATTATCTACAGATCTAATTATCGTGGCACAAAAGAAATGGATAAACTTTTAGGAACTTTTACAAAAAAATATATTGATGAGTTAAGTCTTAATGATCTTTCTGATCTAGAAGAATTATTAAATGTAGATGACGCTAATTTATTCAATTACTATAATAATTTAGATTACGATTTCAAATTTAAGGAAAATCATATCACTATTCTATTCAAAAATTATAAATATGTTGATAAATAAAATTAGTGGCGGAAGGACTGAGATTCGAACTCAGGAAAGAGTTGCCCCTTTGCCGGTTTTCAAGACCGGTGCATTCAACCACTCTGCCATCCTTCCGTGAAGAGTGTTTTATTATTATAATTATTTAATTCAACCATAAAATAGTCTAATAAAAGCTTTAAGTAATTAATCAATATTTCCTATGAATAAAGAATTTAACAAAGGATTGTTCTTAGCTGGATTTGGATCTTTTTGGTGGGGTTTTTTTGGAGTTCTTTATTTTAAATATATTACATATATTGGTCATATCGAATTAGTTGTTCACAGATGTCTATGGACAACATTTACACTGATAATAACAACATTTTTTTTTTCAAAATGGGATATTTTTTTTACTATAATTAAAAGTAAAAAAAATTTATTTTATTTATTCTTATCTGGTTTTCTTATTTTCATTAATTGGGCAGTATGGATATATGCTATTGCTACTAATAGAATAATTGATGCAAGTTTCGGTTATTTTATGATGCCAATTTTAAGTGTAATGTTAGGCTATATTTTTTTTAAAGAAGAACTTAATAAAAAAAGAATTTTATCCATTATATTAGTTATTATATCTATTTTGTATTTAGTCTTAATAAGCTTCAAGTCATTACCGTGGGTCGGTATTATAGTTGCTTTAAGCTGGGGATTTTACAATCTAATTAGAAAAAAAATAAATATTGATACTGACATAGGACTTTTAATTGAAAGTATTTATATTTTACCATTTGCTATAGTTGCTTTTTATTTAATAACTATAAACGGACATAATGATTTTAAATTATCTAATCCACCAATGATGTTATTTATTTTTTTGGCTGGACCGATGACAGTAATTCCATTATTTCTATATATTAGAGGAGTTGAACTGTGTGGATTAGGACCAACAGGTATGATTTTTTATATCACACCAACACTTCAATTTTTACTTGGTTATTTCTATTACGATGAACCTTTTTCAATGGCAAAATTAGTTAGTTTTATTTTTATATGGATTGCTGTAATCATATATTTAAAGGATTTATATGAAACTAATTAAATATATATTTATCATTATCATTATTAGCTTCACGTCATCATTATCAGATGACCAGACTGATTTTCAAAAGTGGAAAAAAGATTTTAAAAAAATTGCACTAAAAAACGATATATCTGAAAAAACTTTTGACATTGCTATGGCCAAGGTCAAATTTTTACCCAATGTTATAAAATATGATAGATACCAACCTGAATTTTATGAGGATACCAAAACTTATGTTTCAAAACGAACATCAAAAAAGAAACTTTCAAAAGGTGTAGATTTTTATAAAGACAACATTGAATTAATAAACACAATAGAAACCAAATATAAAATTGAAAAAGAACTTCTCTTAGCTTTAATGGGTATAGAAACTAATTTTGGTACTTATGTTGGTAAAATGGATATTTTATCTTCGTTAGCAACTCTAAGTTTTGACAAAAGAAGATCTGAATTTTTTTCAAATGAATTATTGATATTATTAAAATTAATTGAAAATGACAAAATTGATTACAAAACTTTATATGGCTCTTGGGCTGGTGCATTTGGTTTTTTTCAATTTATGCCATCAACAATGAAAAACTACGCTATAGATTATGATAAAAATAATTATATCAATCTAAAAAATAATAATGATGCATATGCTTCAGCAGCTAATTATTTAAGTCAAATAGGATGGAAAGATGATCAGCCATGTTTTTACAAAATAGATTTATCAAATGAAATACCCGAAAAATATTTAAATGTTTCGGCAAAAAATTTACATAATAAAAAAAAATTAAGATATTTCAGAAAATATATATACAATAACCAAAATTTAGATAAAAAATTTGATAATTTAGAATCATCAATTATTACACCTGATAAAGATATTATCCCTGATGCAGAAAATTTAAATCCTGCATATATAGTTTTTAACAATTATGAGATTATTCTAAAATGGAATAGGTCTTTAAGATTTTCGTTAGCTGTGTGTACACTAAAAGATAAGTTTACCAATGAATTATAAAAATTTATTAATAATAATTTTTTTTACTTTTTTTGTTGGTTGTGAACAATATAGTACAAGTAAAAAAATTACAGATAGAAATATATCAAGTAAATATAAAAATTCAGGTTTTGCTTTAATTTATAAAGATATTTTGAAAGATGAAAAATTAATATCAAAAAAAATTGATAATAGATCATTATTAATTTTTCATAAAAGTTTGAAAAAAAATTCATTTGTGAAAATAACAAACCTCAAGAATCAAAAAACAATTATAGCCGAAGTTGCATCAAACAAAGCTAAATTTTCAGATTTTTATAATTGTGTTATTACAGATAGAATTGCAGAGGAGCTATCTCTAGACCCAAATGAACCTTATATTGATTTAGTTTTGATTTCACAAAACTCATCTTTTATTGCAAAAAAAGCTAAAACTTTTAATGAAGAGAAAAATGTTGCAGAAAAAGCACCCGTAGATGGTATTAAAATTGATAATTTAGCAGGTACTGACAAGAAAAAAAAGGTTGTTATCAAAGATAAAGATTTTAAATACTCAATAAAAATAGCTGATTTTTATTATAAGGACTCTGCAGAAAGCATGATTAATAGAATTATTAATGAAACCAATGTAGCGAATACTATTATCAAAAAAATATCTAAAACTAAATATAGGGTATTATTAGGACCGTTTAATGATATAAAAAAAATTGAAAGTACTTTTAATGAAATTAAATCATTAAATTTTGAAAATTTAGAAATTTTGAAAGATGTTTAGAAAATTATTTTTAATTATATTTGTTAATTTTTTTATATCAGGGTCAGTATATGCCGACCTAAATGTCAAAGCTAGAACTGCTATTTTACAAGACTTTCTTTCTGGTGAAATACTTTATGAGAAAGAACCAGATATGTCTATATATCCAGCTTCAATGACTAAAATTATGACAGCAATAATTGCTTTTGATTTGATTAAATCTGGAGATTTAACTTTAAACGAAAAATTTATTATTTCTGAAAAAGCCTGGAGATTATCCACATCTGGTTATTCTTCGATGTTTATTATGGTTGGTGACAATGTATCTGTTGAAAATTTGCTTAGAGGTATAATAGTTGCTTCAGGCAATGATGCTTGCGTAGCATTAGCTGAAGGTATAGCAGGAACAGAAGAAGAATTTGCTATTTTAATGACCGCAAAGGCTAGAGAAATTGGAATGGAAAATACTAATTTTGCAAACTCATCAGGAATAAATAATCCTGAAAATTATTCAACAGTAAGAGATATTTTGCTTATGTCCGATTATTTAATTAGAAATCATTCTGAATTTTATAAAATATTTTCAGAAAAAGAGTTTACGTGGGATAGAACTGGAGGAGACCCAATAACACAAGGTAATCGAAATCCGTTACTTTATAAGAACTTTGGGGCAGATGGCATTAAAACTGGATATTTAGCTGTTGAAAAGTATTCATTGGCTTCATCAATAAATCGTAAAGGAAGACGTTTGATAGCTGTTGGAAGTGGATTTAATACAAAGAACGCCAGATCAAGAGAAAGTTCAAAATTGCTAACTTATGGTCTTACAAATTTTGATTTAGTAAAAATAGCAAAAACAAAAGAATCTTTTCAAAAAGTTAATGTATGGCTAGGTAAAAATGAAACTGTTGATGTATATACAAATCAGGATATTTACAAATCAATCAAAAAAGCAAAAAAAAAACTTTTAAAAGTTACTATTAAATATGATGGACCAATTGAAGCTCCAATTAAAAAAGATGATAAAGTTGCTATTTTGAAAGTAGTTTATGATAATGAGTTAGTTGGTGAATACGATTTACTGGCTTCAAAAGAAGTTAAAAGAGTAAATTTTGTATCAAGACTATTGAAATCACTTAATTACCTCATTTGGGGCGATGTCTAAAAAACCTATAATAGTTTTTGAGGGGATAGAAGGAAGTGGAAAAAGTCATCATATTTCTGTTGTATCAAGATATCTGAATAAAAAAAAAATTAGCTTTATAAGAATAAGAGAACCAGGTGGCAATCCAAATTCTGAAAAGATAAGAAAATTAATTTTAAATAACAAATCAAATTTTAATCAAAATACAGATTTATTATTATATATGGCAGCACGTAGTGAAAATATTGACATTATCAAGAAATCATTCAGAAAAAAAGTGATTTTAATTGATAGATTTACTGACTTAACAATAGCATATCAGCATTACGGCATGGGTGTTGATATTAATTTAATCAAAATTTTAAATAAGTATTTATTAAAGAATATTAATGTGAGCTTCACATTTTTAAATATAGTTAATCAAAAAAATCTTCAAGAAAGATTAAAACAAAGAAAATCATTAAATAGATATGATAAATTTAAAACATCTTTTTACAATAAAGTACAAAATGGATTTTTAAAATTATCTAAAAAACAAAAAAATAAATATCAATTAATTAATTCAAATTTAGACATAGTAAAAAATGAAAAGTTAATTTTAAGTAAAATTGATAAATTAATTAAATGAATTTAAATCCAGTTAATCAATTATCTTTATACGGTCATCATTTTGAATTTTCTAACTTTATTGACCTTTATAAAGATAAAAAACTACCAAATAAAATATTATTATCAGGTGAAAAGGGGATTGGAAAATCTACACTAGCATATCATATTATTAATCATATTTTATCATCTGATGAAGAATTTTCTTATGATGAAAATAATTTCAAAATTAATCCTGATAATAAAACATTTAAATTAATCATAAATAAATCTAATCCAAATTTTATTTCAATTGATATTAATAATGATAAAAAAAGTATTGATATAAATCAAATTAGAAATTTAATCTTAACTCTAAATAAATCATCTTTTAATACAAAGCCAAGATTTGTACTTATAGATAATATTGAACTTTTAAATATTAATTCAGTTAATGCTTTATTGAAAATACTTGAAGAACCTAACGATAATATATATTTTATATTGATTAATAATAACAAGAAAATATTACCCACACTTAAATCCAGATGTCTAAACTACAATATTCACCTTACTTCAAGTAAATCTTTTGATATTACAAACAAAATTTTAGATGAAAATTATCTGGATTTAATTCATGAACAAATAACAAATTATTATAACACTCCAGGTTCAATATTGAATTTATTAGACTTTGCTAATAAAAATGATTTTGATTTAAAGGAAGTTAATTTAAAAGATTTAATTAAAAAAATTATAATAGATAAAAAATATAAAAAAGATCAATTTACTAAACATCTACTATATTCACTAATGGAAATTTATTTTAGAAAAAATGTAACAGTTAAAAATATTAGACTTTTAGAAATCCAAAATTATTTTATAAAAAAGATTAACAATACAAAAATATTTAATCTAGATGACGAAACTTTATTAATGGAATTTGAAGATAGGGTTTTAAATGGATAAAACGTTTTATATCACCACACCTATTTACTACCCATCAGCTAAACCACATATGGGACATGCTTATTCTAGTATAATAGCTGATTTTTTAGCTAGATTTAAAAAAATAGATGGTTTTGATGTTCAATTTTTGACTGGCACTGACGAACATGGGTTAAAAATACAACGTTCAGCGGAAAAGCAAAATATTGACCCTTTAGAATTTTGCAATCAAATTAGCCAAACATTTAGAGACCTCTCAAAAACACTAAATTTAACTAACACAGATTTTATAAGAACTACAGAAGACAGGCATAAAAAAACTGTCCAACATTTGTGGAATGAACTCGAAAAAAATGATGATATTTATTTATCAAAATATTCTGGCTGGTATTCAGTATCTGATGAAGCATTTTATAATGAAGATGAAATAGAAGATATGGATGGTGTTAAAAGATCTATTTCTTCGAAATCATCTGTTGAATGGATTGAGGAAGAGTTATATTTTTTTCGATTATCTAAGTGGGAAAAACCTCTACTTGATTATTATGAATCACATCCAAACTTTATTGCCCCTGAGTTTAGAAAAAATGAAGTTATCAGTTTTGTTAAAAATGGATTAAAAGATTTATCTGTTAGTAGAAAAAGTTTTTCATGGGGAATAAAAGTTCCTAACAATGATGATCATGTTATTTATGTTTGGCTTGATGCTTTAACAAATTATATTAGTGCTTTAAATTATCCTGACACAAATAATAAATTATTCAAAAATTTTTGGCCTGCATCAATTCATTTAATTGGAAAAGATATTTTAAGGTTTCATGCTGTATATTGGCCAGCTTTTTTGCTAGCAGCTAAAATAGATTTACCATTAAGAGTTTATGGTCATGGTTGGATTTTATCAGGTGATGAAAAAATGTCTAAATCAAAAGGTAATATTTTAGATCCAATAGAAATAATTAATGAATACGGGTTAGATCCATTAAGATATTATTTAATCAAAGAAGTGTCTTTCGGAAATGATGGAAATATATCACAAGAAAGGCTTGAAGATTGTATAAATAGCGATCTTGCTAATAATTATGGAAATTTATGTCAACGTGTTACCGCATTTGCTATAAAGAATTGTAATAGCGAAGTCCCAAAAAACATTAAGTTTGAAAAAGAGGATCTAAAAATTTTAGATAAATATAAAAATAATTTATCCCAAATAAGAGATAAAATTGATAACCAGGATATAAATTTCTATATAGATTTTATTATAAATTCATTATTTGAAGCTAATAAATATTTTAATGATCAAGAACCATGGAAAAAAAAAAAGACCTAGTGAGATTAAACACAATAATTTATACAACTCTAGAAATTGTTAGAAAAATTAGTTTTTTACTTTATCCAATAATTCCACAGTCATCTATAAAAGCTTTAAAAATTTTTGATCTTTCTGAAAATGATATCAATTTAACTTCTGTTGGGGAGAATGAAGTTTTATTAAAAGGAAGTAAAATTAATAAAATCGATATTCTTTTTAAAAAAATAGATAAAAACAATGATTGATTCACACTGTCATTTAGATCACGAACCTTTATTAAGTGATTTAACCAATGTAATTAAACGCTCAAAAGAAGTTGGAATAAAAAAAATATTAACAATTTCAACTTCTTTTAAGAGTTTCGACCGTATTAAGAAAATCATTCAAGAAGACGAAATGATTTATGGTACTATTGGTATACATCCACATGAAACAAGCGAAAATAAAATTACTTCAGATATCATAGTAAAAAACATCACTGAAAATAAAAAAATAATTGGTATTGGAGAAACAGGTTTGGATTTTTATTACAACAATAGCGATCAAAATGATCAAAAAATAAGTTTTAAAGAGCATATTGAGGCTGCTATTAAAACTAATTCTCCATTAATTATTCATTCAAGAGATGCTGAAAAATCAACTTTCGATATATTAAGCGATTATAAAAACCAAAATCCCAAAATACTTATGCATTGCTTTACAGGTAGTAAAGATTTTGCAAAAAAACTTTTATCACTTAATGCTTATTTTTCTGCCAGTGGTATTATAACTTTTAAAAACTCTCAAAATTTGCAAGAAACATTTAAATTTTTACCTATGGATAAAATTTTAATAGAAACAGATAGTCCTTTTTTAGCGCCAGTACCTAACAGGGGTAAAAAAAATGAACCATCTTTTATTGATCATATAGCTCAAAAATTAGCTGTTATAAAAAGCATTTCAAAATCAGAGATAGTTAATTTTACAACAAATAATTTTAATAAACTTTTTTTTAATTAGATTTTATGAAGTTTATAATTCTTGGATGTGGAAGTTCAATGGGTGTACCTCGCCCAGATGGTTATTTTGGTAATTGTGACTCTAAGAATAAAAAAAATTACAGAACAAGATGTTCTGCTTTAATCAAAACAGATTTTGAAAATATTTTAATTGATACTTCTCCAGATTTACGTTTCCAAATGTTAAATCAAAAAATAAAAAGTATTCATAAAGTTTTTTATTCACACATGCATGCAGATCAAACACACGGAATAAATGATTTAAGATCTTTTTTTTTATCCAATAAAAAACCAATTAATGTTTTTGCTGATAGGGCAACATCAAAATATTTAAGAAAAAATTTTTCATATTGTTTCGATAAACAAAGTAGAGAATATCCGGCCACACTTATGCTGAATAATTTTAGTAAAAAATTATTTATTAATAATAAAAATAAGAATATTTTAATTAAACCTATTAAAGTTCAACACGGTAACGTTCATTCTATTTGTTATATTGTAGATAAAAAATTAGCTTATATAAGTGATGTAAATAAAATTTATAAAAAAGATTATAAATATTTCAAAAATCTTAGATATCTTATTATTGATTGTCTTTGGTATAGAAATCATCCTTCACATTTTAATTTAGAAAAATCTCTAGAAATGATAAAAAAATTTAAACCAAAAAAAGCTATTTTAACTAATCTTCATACAGATATAGATTATGAAGAAATTAAGAGAAAATTACCTAAAAATATTGTTCCTGCATACGATGGATTATCAGTAACTTTATAAAATCTGATTTAATTTATTTATAATTTTTTTAGATATTGGTCCCGTAAAAGAAGCAAATGTGTCTTCAATTTTACCATTTTTATTTATCAAAATTTTGTGAAAATTCCATTTAGGTACTGTGGATTTGCCGTACGTATCTTTTGCCCAGATGTAAATAGGGTGAGCATTATCACCTTTTACCTCATACTTACTGGTCATAGGGAATGTAATGTTAAAATTTGTTTCACAAAAATTTTTAATATCACTTTCAGTTCCTGGTTCTTGTCCACCAAATTGATTTGTTGGTACGCCAATTACAACTAAACCTTTATCTTGAAAATCTTCATATAATTTTTGCAAATCATCATATTGTTTTGTAAAACCACACTTGCTTGCTACATTTACTAACAATATAGTTTTACCATAAAATTTTGAAAGATCTAATTCCTCCCCATTAATTGAGTTTATTTTAAAGTCAAAAAAAGTTTTAGAATTATCAGACATAGTTTTATTTAAAAAAGAAAACATAATAATTAATATATAAATGATAATTTTTTTATTTAACATTTATTTTTTTAATGACATTGACAAGATTATATATCCAAAAACTGTAGATAATAACGATCCAGTTAAAACACCAATTTTTACACCGTCTATATATTGAGTATTTTCTATAAAAGCTAAATTTCCAACAAATAAACTCATCGTAAATCCAATTCCTGTTAAAATAGAGACACCATATAAACTTAACCAATTCGAATTGTTTGGAGCTTCTGCAAATTTGAATTTAATCGAAATAAAAGAAAACAATAAAACTCCAATTTGTTTTCCAAAAAATAATCCACACAAAATTCCAAGTGGCACTGGTGCAAGTAGACTGGATAAAGATAAGCCTTCTAAGCTTACACCAGCATTAGCAAATGCGAAAAGTGGCATTATAATAAATGCTACATAGGGTGAGATTGCATGTTCTATTTTAACTAGTAATGAAAAATCTTTATCTTTAATTCTGTGGGGTATTGTGGACGCTAATAAAACACCTGCAATAGTTGCATGTATGCCTGATTTATAAGTGAAAAACCACATAAATAGACCGATGATTAAATAAGGAATAAATATTTTTACTGAAAATTTATTCAAAACTAAAAGTAAAATATAACTTAATAAAATAAGGCTTAGATACGGAATACTTAAATCTCCAGAATAAAAGAAAGCTATTATTAATATAGCACCAAGATCGTCAATAATTGCTAAAGCTGTTAAAAAAACTTTTAATGATATTGGAACTCTTGAACCTAATAATGATAATATACCTAAAGAAAAAGCTATATCAGTGGCGGAAGGTATAGCCCAACCATTCATTGTTTCTGAATTCCCCCAATTAATAACAATGTAAAATAGTGCAGGGACCAACATACCACCAACAGCAGCAATAATTGGAAGCATAGCTTGCTTTATATTTGAAAGCTCGCCTTGTAAAAACTCTCTTTTTATTTCCAAAGTAACAAAGAAGAAGAATATTGCCATTAGAGCATCGTTTATCCAATGATGAACTGAGAGTTTTAAACCAAATTCATTAATGCCAATAAATAAATATTTTTCAAGACTATGAAAATATAAATCACCTAAATCACTATTGCTTATTAATAGTGCAAGAATTGCAGCTATTAACAATATTAGTCCACTTGCTGCTTCTAGTTTAAAAAACCATTTAAAAGGTTTGGATAAATAGTTAATCATAAAATTTTAAGATAGGTCTATAATAAATAGCTTTATATCTTGCAATGTTTCAAATAAGTTAAATAGTATTATTTCTATACCTGGAAAAACGTTAATAATTGGGGCTTTTAACGTATCAACTAAGATTATAAATGCTACAAAAGATATGACTAAAACTATTAAATATGAAAAAAATTTGCCACCTGAACTTCTTTTCTTTATATGAGTTTTTTTACTATCTAAATTATCTATAGTTTTTTTCTCTTTATTTTTTGGTTTTTCCTGAATTATTGATTCATTTTTATCAGTTATTTTTTCAATTTCTTTTTTTGGTAAATTATCTTCAACCTTTGTATTAAGAAGATCTTCATTAAGAGTTAATGGTAAAGAGTTTTCATTTTCTACTTTATAAAACCAAATATTTTCACATGAACCGCATTGTAAATCTCGTCCTTCCACAGGTAACAAATTAGGGTCTATTTGGAATTTTTTCTTACAATTAGGACACGTAATAATCATGCTTCGTTTTATATCAGATTTTTATTAAATTTCTTTTATTTTTGATGTCTTTATACTTTGAAATTATCAATATCTGCTGTAATAGTACTCGGATCGGAGTGTAGCGCAGCCTGGTAGCGCATCTGGTTTGGGACCAGAGGGTCGCAGGTTCGAATCCTGCCACTCCGACCATCTTTTATGAAAAAAGCAATTATTTATATACCTAATAAAAATCCAATGCAGTCAGGTTTAGCTAAAAATGATAAATGGATTTTAGAATTTAAAACTAAAGACCCAACAACAAACCCTTTAATGGGATGGGAAAGCTCATCTGATACACTTACAGAATTAAAGTTAGAATTTTCATCTAAGGATCTTGCTATAAATTATGCGAAAAGGAAGAAAATTGAATATGAATTAATTGAACCGCGTAAAAGAAAAACAGTAAAAAAATCATATGCTGATAATTTTCTAAAATAACAAATGTTTAGATTCTTTAAATTAAAAAAATGGATTATGTGGTCTTGGTTAGGATCGTTTGTTATTTTATTTTCTCTATGGGTCCAAGTTAAAATCGATGTAAAAATTAACGAATGGTTTGGTGTTTTTTACGATATGATTCAAAAAGCTCTTGCTGCGCCTAATGCTATTACCATAGAAGAGTATTGGAGTAGTTTAGCATCTTTTATAACATTGGCTGGAATGTACATTGCTCTTTATGTAGCTATAAGTTTTTTAACAGCTCATTATTTATTCAGATGGAGAACAGCAATGGTTGAATGGTATCATAGTGTTTATGATGAAGCTGCCAAAATAGAAGGTGCCTCTCAAAGAGTTCAAGAAGATACAATAAAGTTTACAAGAATTATGGAAGGTCTTGGTACTAGTTTTGTTGAGTCTGTAATGGTTTTAATTCAATTTACTCCAATTTTATTAGGTCTTTCGATTGGTATACCAATTTTCTTTTTTGGTGATTGGCAATACGGATTAATAACAGGTGCTCTTCTTTGGACAATAGGAGGAACAATTTTTTTGATAGGATTAGGTTGGTTATTAAGATTAGTTGGTGTTGAATATGATCTTCAAAAAAAGGAAGCTGCGTATAGAAAAATATTAGTCATAGCAGAGGATGATAATAACATAAGGCCTAAAACAATTGACGAGTTATTTGCAGATGTTCGTTCAATTCACTTTTTAAGCTACATACGTTATTTATATTTTAATATTGGTAGAATGGCTTATTTACAAGCAAATGTATTATCTGCATATGTATTTTTAGCTCCCGCTATAGTTGCTGGTGTTGTGACATTGGGTGTTATGCAGCAAATTATTAGAGCTTTTGGTAGAGTAGAAGGTTCAATGCAGTACCTTTTAAAGGCATGGCCAACTATAATTGAGCTAGCAAGCGTTTATAAAAGATTAAGGGAATTTGAGTCTCAAATAAATACAAAAGTAATAGTAGATGAAAATATTTAATGACAATAGATAAAAGATTTATTGATCAATTTGTAAATGTTACATCAAAAGCAGCTCTAGCCTCATCATATTTAATTGGTAAAAAAGATAAAATTGCTGCAGATAAAGCAGCTGTAGACGTCATGAGATCTGAATTAAATAAAATTGATATGACGGGAAAAGTTGTAATTGGGGAGGGGGCTCTTGATGAAGCGCCTATGTTATTCACAGGTGAGATGCTCGGCACAAAAAATGGACCAAACTTTGATATAGCTGTTGACCCTGTAGAGGGAACTAATTTTGTTGCAAATAACTTACCAGGAGGAATAGCTGTTCTAGCAATTGCAGATAAAGGCAATTTATTTAATGCACCTGAAACTTATATGAATAAAATAGCGACAGGAAAAATTGAAAAAGGTTTAATTGATCTTGATTATCCACTTGAAAAAAATATCAAAAATTTGTCTGAATTTAAAGGTAAAGAATATTCTTCTCTTACAGTTTGTTTATTAGACAGACCTCGTCATAAAAAGATAATTGATAAATTAAAAGAATTAAAAGTAAATATAAAACTAATTTCTGATGGAGACGTGCTTGGTGCTCTATACGTATCTGATCCAAAATATAATGTCGATATGTTTGTTGGAATAGGTGGTGGACCAGAAGGTGTACTTGCAGCATCTGCTCTTGATAGTTATGAGTGCCATTTCCAAGGTAGATTTATTTTTGACAATGATAAAGATATTATTGAAGCAAAATCTATGGGTATCACAGATTTAGAAAAAAAATATAATTTATCTGAATTAGTTAAAGGGGACTCTCTTTTTTGTGCCACAGGTATTACCAATTCTGATATTTTAAATGGAATTAAAATCGATAATAATGATTATATATCTGAAACTTTAGTAACTCATAAAGATAGTAATTTAAAAAAAATTTTAAAAAAAATTACTTCTTTAAATGAATGATTTCAATTTCTGGAAAAAATTGGGTTGAAAAAAAAGTTAATAAAAATTTAATAGAAAAGATTAAGCAAGATTTTAATTTTAAAGATATTTTAGCAAGATTAATTGTTTTAAGAAATTACGACATTACGGAAATAAATAATATTAATAATAGCTTGAAATTAACCAATATCTTTAAAAACAATTCAGATTTTATTAGTGCCTCAAATATTTTGTTAAATTCAATTAACAAAAAAGAAAATATATGCATTCTAGGTGATTATGATGTTGATGGTATTTCTGCAACTTCTTTATTAATTAGATATTTTAAACATATTAAACAAAATTTTTTTTATTACATTCCTGAGAGAGAAAAAGATGGATATGGCGCAACAACTAAACTTTTTCAAAAACTAATATCAAAAAAACCAAAATTAGTAATCATGGTTGATTGTGGCTCAACATCAAATAAAGCAATTGATTATCTTAATCAAAAAAATATTAAATCTATAATAATTGATCATCATGAAATGAATAGGCCTTACCCAAAGTCAAACGTGATTATAAATCCCAAAAAAAAAACTGATTATGGTGAGTATGACTACTTATGTTCTACAACATTAACATATTTTTTTATTGATATGGTTATTCTAAAAACGAAATCTAAATTTCAATTATCAGATTTTTTGATCTATGTACTTTTAGCTACGGTTTGTGATGTTATGCCATTAAGAAAACTTAATAAAATATTAACCTCTAATGTACTTAAAAATTTTAAATTGGAAAATAATTTAGCTTTTAAAACTATATTTGATGAATTGAATCTAAAAAGAAAACTTACTGTTGAAGATTTAGGTTTTTTAATTGGTCCTATTATAAATTCTGGCGGTAGACTTGGTTATTCTAATTACGGTGCAGAATTGTTAACTTCTAATAATAAAGACACATTACAAAAAAAAACTTCAGAACTTATTAATCTCAATAATAAAAGAAAAAAATTAGAAAAAAATATTTTAAATGAAATTAATTTTACTAAAATATCTAAAAAAAATAAGAATGTTATAATTTATCACGATAATAACATGCATGAGGGGCTTATAGGAATCATAGCAGCAAGATTAAAAGAATATTTTAACAAACCGGCTATTGTTTTAACAAAATCTAATAATTTATTAAAAGCTTCTGCTAGATCAACTAAAAATTATAATATTGCCAAAATAATAAAATTACTAATAGATAAAAATATAATTGAAAATGGTGGTGGCCATAATATGGCAGCTGGTTTTTCGATTAAAAAAAATAATTTAAAATTATTAGATGATTTTATTCAAAAAGATTATTTAACAAATAATCAAAATTCCAAATTACTTTTTAAATATGATTCTGAGATATCTGCTTCAGCTTTAAACAAAGATTTTTATGATGAAATTGATAAACTAGGTCCATTTGGTATCGATAATGAATTACCTATTTTTTTGATCAAAAATGTAAAAATATTTAAACCTAAATTGGTTGGAGAAAATCACATCTCCTTAATAATAAAACCATCATCAGGACATTCTATAAAATCAATATGTTTTAACTGCGTCAATACTAAAATAAGTGAATATTTATTATCTTATAAAAAAAAAATTAATATTATTGCTCATATTACTGAAAATTCTTTTAACAATAAAAAATCTATTCAATTGAATATAAAAGATTTGTTTCTTTCAGGTAATTGAGCTTGAAATATATAAACTTTTAAAATAAAAGACCTTTTGATGGTCCCTTCGTCTATCGGTTAGGACAGCTGGTTTTCATCCTGCAAAGGGGGGTTCGATTCCCCCAGGGACCGCCACACATAAATTTTAGTTTATATAAATGGTCTATTATGTTTATTTAATAAAAACCTTAAAAGGGTTCATTAATAAATCATACGTAGGATATACAAATAATCTTTCAAAAAGAATAGATAAACACAATAATAATTTAGGTGCAAAATCAACCAAAGGTTATAAATGGGAGCTTATTTATAAAAAAAGATTTTATTCAAAAAATAAAGCTCTTTCATTTGAATATAAACTTAAAAAAGATAGAAATGAAAGATCAAGATTAATTAATGATTTCAAAAAAAATTCAAAGTCTTAAAATAGCAACAATTTTACCTTATAAAGAAAATTATTCTTTAGAAAAAGCATCTGCTGCATCTTTATGGGTTGCAGAATTTTTTAAAAATTCAAAGTTCAAAAACAATAATATTATATATGGATATACAAAATCAAAAAATTATTTAACAAAAAATTATATTAACATTTCTTTAAAAAGTATTGGTTCTAAATTTAAAAGCTCCACAAACGAATATAGTAAGAAATTGATTAGTGAAATTAATACTAAACATTTTGATATAGTTGAAATTCATAATAGACCTTTAATTTTTTTTAATTTGGTTAATTATATTGACTCAAGGTTTATTTTTTATTTTCACAATGATCCTTTATCAATGAAAGGTTCAAAAAAAGTTTCAGAAAGATTATATATTTTAAAAAATTCTGAAAAAATCATTTTTGTAAGTGAATGGGTAAGAAAAAGATTTTTTATAGATTTAGATAAAAAACTTTCAGCAAAAACTGAAGTGATATACCCAAGTGTTAATACTCAGGTTAGTTCTAAAAAAAATAAATTTATTACATTTGTAGGTAGGTTAAATTATTCTAAAGGTTATGATATATTCAGTAAATCAATAATTAAGATATTAGATGAATTTCCAAAATGGAAAGCTTTATCTATTGGTGATGAGGATAGAAGATCTATCTATATTAATCATAAACAACATAAAGAATTAGGTTTTTTAAGTCACAAAAAAACTCTAGATATATTAAACAAGTCAGAAATTGCTGTTGTACCATCAAGATGGGATGAGCCTTTTGGTAGAACAGCGCTTGAAGCTAGTTCAAGAGGTTGTGCTACAATTATTTCTAATAGGGGAGGTTTAATAGAAACTACAGATCATGCTGTCATACTTAAAAAATTAGATGAGGTAAATTTATATAAAGAATTAAAAAGATTAGTTAAAAATTTAAAGTTAAGAAGAAAAATACAAAAATTATGTAAAAACAATATTAAACATTCTATTAAAAACAATACAAAAATTATTGATCAAATGAGAGAAAGTATATTTCCAAAATATAGTTTTAATATTTTAAATAATAAGTTAAAGATTTTAAATTTATATAACCAAGGACAAAAACTTAATCATAGATTGTATAATATTTCATTAGGAAAAAAATTTACAAATGGTTTTATAAGAAATAACCATGATGTATTGGAGATTAGTGATCGTGATTTTCTAAAAACCAATAAAACCTTTAATTTATTTCCAAATAGAAAAAATTTTCAAAAATATTTACTTAACTCATTTAAGAATTATAACCCCGATTTATTTTTTTTTGGTCATACAAAGAATATTGATTTAAACACCATTGACGAAATCAAATCTTATAATAAAAATTTGATAATATCCCAATGGAACGAAGACCCAGTGATGCCAAGTTTAAACTATTCTAAGCAAAATATTTCTAATATAAATTTATATTCAAATTTTGTTGATCACAATTTTATAACAACACATCCTTCAGTAATTAAAAATAAAGTTAATTCAAAAAATTTTCATTTTTTCTTTGTGCCAGTTGATAAAAACATTGAATGTTTTGATGTATTTAATATGAAACCAAAAAAAGATCTGTTTTATGCAATGAGTCATGGTGTAAATCGAGCAGTACTAAAAACTGGTACCGAAGATACAAGGGTTAAGTTCTTAGATAAGCTTGTAAAAAAAATACCAAATATAAAATACGATTTTTATGGTTTTTCCAACAAACAACCGATTTGGGGGAATGATTTCAATAACCAGCTTATCAATTCTAAAATGGGTCTTAATTTAAGTAGAGGCAAACCAACAAAGTATTATTCTAGTAATAGAATAGCCTCTATTATGGGTAATGGATTATTAACCTTTATTGATGAAAAAGTTCAAATGAATGATTTTTTTACTAAAAATGAAATCATATTTTATAAAAATATAAATGATTTATCGGAGAAGATAAAATTTTATTCCACTAATGATAAATTAAGACAGAAAATAGCAAAAAAAGGTAAAGAAAAATATTTTAAGCTTTTTAATGAATCTAAAATAAGTAAATATTTTATTGATATTTCTCTCGGTAACGAGTCTTCATTATTCTAATAAATGACTAAATTTTTTAAAAACATATTCCGTCTAATATTAATTAACACACCTTTTTTTTATCATTTTCAATTATATAAAAAACTTTTTACCAAATTATAAAACAAAAAATAAATCTTTTAAGATAGAAAAAGAAATTTATGATAATTTTATTAGTTTGGACACTAATAAAAAATGGTTTTGTAATAATCTAAATTTTTTGACTAATAATTTAGATAATACTAACAATATTAATAATATGTTAGAAATAGGATCTTATGAAGGACGAAGTGCAATTTTTTTTTAAAAAAATATACAGAAGCACATATATCATGTGTTGATACATGGTGTGGTAGTGATGAACATGATAAAAATGAATTCATCAATATTGAAAAAAATTTTGATCTTAATACAAATTTTTTTTTAAAAATGAATAAACTCAAAAAATTTAAAATGACTTCAGATGAATTTTTTAAAATAAATTCTGATAAATTTGATTTAATTTTTGTGGATGGTGATCATAGCGCCAAACAAGTTTATAAAGATATAAATAATTCTTGGAACATTCTTAATAAGGGAGGGTGTTTAATTTTAGATGATTATATGTGGTGGTATTATAAAGATTTAAAAAAAAATCCTTCAACTCCAATTAATGAATTTATTTTGAATAATATTAATGAAATTACATATTTAAAAGTTTGGCACCAAGTAATTGTTAGAAAAAAAAATTAGAGTTTTATTTTATTAAGAGCATTGTTTTTAAACAAATTTGCTTCTTTAATATATCTTCGAACCATTTCGGTTGATTTATGGCCTGTCATAGCCATTATACTTCTTTCTTCTGCTCCAGATTCAGCAGCAGATGTAGCAAAACCTGACCTTAAACTATGACCAGAATAATTTTTACTATCTATACCCGCTAAATTTAAGTATTTTTTTATTAGAAGCGCTACTGTTTGATCGGTCAACCTATTCTCTGTCAGTTTTGAACTCTTTGAAAACCTTCTAAACAATGGTCCTGAGTTAATATTTGATATTTCAATCCATTTTTTAAGTGATAATACTGGACAATATTGTGAGCTATCAAAGTAGGGTAGTCCTTTTAAAGTACCTTCTCCAAATTGGTCTGTTTTGGATCTTTTTAAAGTGATTTTAAGGCCTTCTGGAACAAAATCTAAATCATCATAATCTAATGATACTATTTCATTTCTTCTAAAACCTCCTGAAAATCCAATTAAGATAATTGACCTATCTCTAATTTTTTTAATTTCATCCTTTTTTTGTTCATCTATTGCATTAATAATCTTTTTTAAACTATTGATTAGTATAGGCTTTTTCCCTTTTTGCACGCTACCTTTTCTCCTCTTTATACCCATAATATTTTCTATTATTGATGGGTGTTTTGTATCCAAATAATGCCCTTTTAGTTTATGAATAACTCCTATTGATACCAATCTACGTTTTAAAGTACTCATTTTTACATCTTTTGTAGATAAATGAGTTAAATATAATGAAACAATTTTAGGTTCAGTTGGAAGAGACTTTAATCCATTCTGTGCACAAAATAATCCAAAATCATTAAAATCTGATTTGTAAGCTCTTACAGTGTTATTTGCCTTAGAGCTTTGTAAATTTAATATAGTTTCTTCCTGTAATGCTTTTAAATCTGTTATTATATTTTTCATAATTATTACTATTGATAACCATTAATTATCGTTAGTAATATACTAATAGATTTTCAATGTCAATTAAAATAAATTAGATAAATGGATACTGGAATCTGGATGATTGTAATAATTTTAACTTTATAAAAGTAAAATAGTTAATATTTTCAATTATTTTAATTAATTTATTAAAGTTTATGATTAGAAATTTAAAAAATACAGATAAAGAAAATTGGTCTGAATTATATAATGGCTATGCCAATTTCTATAAAGCCCCAATGAAAAAAGAAATTTTAGAAACTTTATGGGGATGGATTCAAGATGAAAATCATATTGTAAAGGGTATTTGTTTTGAATTAGAAGGTAAAATAGTTGGTATTGCTCATTATAGAACAATGCCAAGACCAATTAAGGGTAAATATATTGGTTTTTTAGACGATTTGTTTGTTGAGCCTGATTTTAGGGGTCAAAAAATAGCTCAAAAACTTATTAATTATCTAAAATCTTTATCTAAAGCCAATAATTGGGATGGAATTCGTTGGATCACCCACTCTTCCAATGAAAATGCAAAGAAATTATACGATAAAATAGCCAATAACACAGGGTTTGAACTCTATGAACTTAAAGGGGACTAAGTTCCAGCTAAAAGTCTGGAATTACTTGAGGAAAATACCCAGAGGTAAGGTTAAATCCTACCTTGATGTTGCTAAAGCCATTGGAAAACCTAAGGCATTCAGAGCTGTTGCTAATGCAGTTGGTAAAAACCCCTATCCTCCTTTAATACCATGTCATAGAGTGATCAGATCCGACGGAAGTCTCGGCGGATACTCGGGAAAAGGCGGAATACGCGAAAAAAGACGATTACTGAGTAAAGAGAAAATCTATTTAAAATAGTACTTTTTAACAAACTAGATGATCTAAAACCATTGCTATTAAACACTTTTATACTAATATAGTGTATTTATGTTCAAAATACATTTTACATCCTTCAGTTGTACTGTATATCGCTCTTTGCTCAAAATAAGGTGCTCTATGGCCGTTTAAACTATATATTCTAATACTGCATTGCTCTACTTATCAATAATAACAACACTTTTTTATCCATCAAAAAACACCCTTTTTAGAGCTTTATTTTTGTATTCTTTAAGTTTTAATTTCTAAAAAATTAGTCAGAACATCAAATAAGTATTGAAAATTAACACTTTTAGTTTAATTAAAATAATTTTGAGATAATATGACTGTATTTAATATATTTTAGAGTTATATTAACTTTTTATCCTGGTCATTTGTTGTATTATTGTCTTAATTTATTAAAAATGATAATATATATAATAGTAAAAAAACTAACAATTACAGTACTTTATATAAAGTATTTAAATCAAAACATTAATATATAGTAAATATTTACTTACTAAGTATCATTAGACTTTTTTATTCTCTCGAAGAGAAATATAAATCCCTGATAAAACAATTACAAACAATCCAAGAAAAGTCCAATTATCAGGAAAATCAGAGAAAAAATAATACCCTATTGCTACATTAGGGATTATCTCTGTATAGCCTAGAGGGGCTAATTTAGAGGCATCAGCATATTTAAGTGATAATATAAGGAATAAATGCCCAATGCAGGCAAAAACTCCTATACCAGCCATTAAAGACCATTGATTAAGTGTTGGTTTAACCCAAATAAATGGAATTATTAGAGTTACTATTGTAGCCCCTACTAGTCCTGTTATTAATAAGGTTAATAATGGGCTATCACTTGTGCTAAGTTTTCGAGTAATTATTAAATAAAAACCATACATAATTCCAGTTGATAAAGCAGCAAAACTAGCAAGATTAATTTCTAAAAAACCTGGTCTAATAACAATTAAGGATCCAATAAAACCTATTATAACAGCTGTCCACCTTCTAAATCCAACCTTTTCACCTAAGAAGACAGGAGAGAAAGCGGTTACTATTAAAGGAGCAACAAAAGCTAATGTTAATGCTTTAGCCAAAGAAATTTTAGATATTGCGTAAAAAAAACAAATATTTGCAGTTAATAAAATTAAGCCTCTTATAATTTGTAATTTAGGTTTGTTAGACCACACAAGATCCTTCCTAAAAAAGAAGAACATAACTGGAAAAGTAAAAACTACTGTAAAAAAATATCTAGCCCAAGTTATTTGTAAAACAGGAATATCTGCACTCAAAAATTTTGCAAATCCATCCATTACAGGAAGAAACATCCATCCTAATAAACTAAAAATAACGGCTTTCATAAGCCAATAGATATAGTTTAATTGAAGTACTTTAAAGCAAAGAATACGACTAATGGTATAGTTAAAAAGGACATTATAGTAGACACAACGATCGTACTAGCAACACTATCAACAATTTTTTTAGGAGAGTAAATTGAAGCAACAAGATAATTTAGAACTGCTGATGGCATTGAACATTGTATTAAAAGAACACCAGCTGCAAAACCAGTTAAATTAAAGTATCTAATTAATAGATAACCTACAATAGGCCCTGCTATTACCCTGCCGATAGAAGAAATTAAAGCTTTTTTAAATGAGAAGACTTTAAAACGAGTTAAAGCAATTCCTAAAGACATTAAGATTAAAAATATTGTTGCATACATTAATAAAAAAGTTGTGTTTTCAATGAAAACTGGTGTTTCGATTTTATAGTAAAGAATAATAACTGATATGATAATTGCATAAAATGGAGGGCTTTTTAAAACCACACTAAAATTAAATTTTCTATCTGCTAGAAAAACACCCAACGTAAAATGGCACAAAATAATTAAAGCAGATATTGCTGCAGCTACTCCTAGTCCTTGAGAGCCATACGCAAATAAGCATATAGGAAGACCCATATTCCCTGTATTTGGCATTACAAATGGAGGTAATTCACGTATAATATCTTTTGTATTAAGAAAGAATAAGAAAACCGTTCCTATTAAAGTGAAAATAATGATTGCTATAAAGTAATACCAAAAATAATCTCTAAAAATCTCAAAGGTTGTTCCAGTAGATGTTAAAGCATAAATGATCATTGCTGGTGTACCAACATTAGCTGCAAAATTTGTTATAAACGTAGTGTCAATTTTAGGATTTTTTTTACCAAGGTAGTAGCCAATACCAACAACAAAGAATACAGGAAATAAAACTTCAAAAAGTTTTAAATATATATCCATTAACCTAGCAGTCTTATTAGTGTAGGTGTTTTAAGAATATTCTTATTGTTTTTAAATATAGATAAACAATTATTGCAATTAAGTTCTGAAGTTTTGTGGGAAATAATAACAATAGTAGCTTTATCATTTTTTTTATCAGGAGTTTGGATTATTCTTTTTATTGATATTTTATATTTAGCCAATCGATTAGTGATTTGTGATAAAACACCTGATTTATCTTTAACTTCAAACCTTAAATATAATGAATTAACGTAATTATTAACATTATAAGGTTTTAGAGATTTTAGTTTAGAGACAGAAACACCAAGAGGTTTTTTTATATTTCCTCTTAATATCGATAATAAATCAGATAATAAAGCTGATGATGTAGGGCCAGGACCTGCACCCTCACCTTGCAAAACACTTTCACCAACTGGTTTACCCTCAATTATAACGGCATTCATAACACCATTAACATTCCCAATATAAGATTTTTTGCTGACAAGACATGGATGAACAGTTTCGAAAAGTTGATTATTTTTTAACTCAGAAATACCTAATAATTTTACCCTAAGATCAAGTTGATTAGCAATTTTAATATCTTTTAATTCAATTTTTTCAATTCCTTCCATTAAGCATTTATGTTTTGAAATCTTACTATTGAATGCAAGTGCTGATAAAATTCTCACTTTTGCAAAGGCATCGAAGCCATTTAAATCTAATTTAGGATTACCTGGTTCCGCATAACCAAGTTGTTGAGCCTTTTTAAGAACATCAGGGAAGTTTTTATTAGAGTTTTCCATCTCAGACAAAATGTAATTAGATGTTCCGTTTAAAATTCCATAAACTTTTGAGATTTTATTGGTAGCTAAACCCTCTTTAATTGCTCTTAATACTGGAATACCACCTGCTACAGAGGCTTCAAATTCTAAATTAACATTATTCTTTTCAGCAAGTTTAGATAAATCATTACCATGTTTAGATATTAAAGCTTTATTTGGAGTAACAACATGAGTGCCATTTTTTAAAGCAGTTTCAACAATTTTTTTTGAAACTCCATCTGATTGTCCAATAGCTTCAAATAAAATATCTACCTGGTGTTTCTTTAATATATCTAAAGGATTTTTGTAAAATAATTTTTTATCTACTTTAAACTGTCTTTTCTTATTAATATTTCTAGCTGAGACAGCTACAATCTTTATTTTCTTACCAGTTTTAAGCTCAATCTCTTTCTTTTTAGTATTTAGCTCATTAAGCAAATAATTACCAACCTGACCCAAACCTACTACAGCTATATTTATTATTTTATTCATTTGCTAATATCTGGATATTTACTTTTTTTTGTATAGTCATCTATATAAATTTCATAATCTTGCAGTGTCATAGTTGTTATATCTTCTGACTTTTTTAATATTTCAGATAATTTTTTTTGATCCTCATCTCTTTTAATTACATCTTCAGTCCAATATTTAGAATCTTTGTTTAAAGAGCAGTTATTTAAGAATAAAAATATAATAAAAGTAATTGTTAATTTCATTTTAGTGCTGCTTTTAAAGGGAAATTAAATTTAATATTTAAATTTTGTATAGCTTGACCTGCCCCACCCTTAATTAAATTATCTATAGCAGAAAGAATGATTATTTTATCTTTATATTTTGTTTTACAAACTGAAATGAAGCAATTGTTAGAGTTTATTACATCGTTTGTACTTATTAAAGCATCTGCTTTCATAATTTTTACAAAACTATCTTTTTTATAAAAATTAGAAAGTTTCTTAATTACTTTTGATTGATTTATTCCTGTTTCTAGATCTATATAAATAGTGCTTAATATCCCACGAAACATAGGTGTAAGGTGGGGTGTAAAATTAAAATTAATTTGTTTTTTAGTAAATTTCTTTAACATCTGATCTATTTCTGAATTGTGACGATGAAATCCGACACCATAAGCACTTAGCAACTCATAGAGATTTTTATCTTTATATTTTTTATGTACACCTCTACCAGCTCCTGAATAACCAGATTTAGAATCTATCGTAATATTTTTAGTCTTTACTAAATTATCTTTAAAAAGAGGTATTAAGGGTAATAGTATTGATGTTGGGTAGCAACCTGGACAAGATATAATTTGATACTTTTTTAAATCTTTTCCATTAATTTCAGGTAGAGAGTATAAACTTTTATTTATTAAATGAGTTGCTCTGTGTTTTTGTTTGTACCATTTAAGATATTCAGATGCTTTTTCTAATCTAAAATCTGCTGCTAAATCAATTAAGGTATTATGGTTATTTAAGTTTTTAGATATATCTTGTGCTTCACCATTCGGTAAAGCAGTAAAGATAACATCAACATCATTTAATAATTTTTTATTAAATTTTATTATCTTAGGTAATTTTTTTTGTAATAGTGACTTATCGTAATCAGAAATTTTTTTTCCAACAGAGCTATTTCCACATAAATATTTAATATTAATATATTTATGTTTCATTAAGAGTTTAATTAATTGAACTCCAATATATCCAGTTGATCCAGCAACCAATGCATTAAGCTTAGCCATGATTTATTATAACAGTTTAAAATTAAAAAAAAATTATCTTTTAGAGAATTGAAAGCTTCTTCTAGCTTTTCTTCTACCAGGTTTTTTTCTTTCGACTGCCCTAGAGTCTCTGGTAGTAAGTTTTTCAGTTTTAAGGGTAGTTTTTAAGTTTTCATCAAATAACACTAAAGCTTTAGAAATACCATGAACCATAGCACCAGCTTGGCCTGTTGGCCCTCCACCACTTACGCTACATCTTACATCGTAATCTGTGGATTGGTTAATGATATCAAAAGGTCTTGTTATTTGAAGATGGTGAAATTCACTTGAAAAATATTCATTAAACAATTTTCCATTAACATAGATTTTACCAGAACCTTTTTTCAACCAAACTTTTGCAATTGAAGTTTTTCTTCTTCCTGTTGCATACTTACTGTCTTTAAAGTCTAATTTAAGTTTTGGTGTTTTTGTTGTTGATTGAGTATTTTCCATATTAATTTCTAGCTAAGTTTTTACTGTTTAATTTTCCTAATTCAATAACTTGTGGGTTTTGTGCTGTATGTGGATGATCACTACCAGAATATATTTTTAATTTAGTTAATTGTTTTCTTCCTAGCACTCCTCCTGGAAGCATTCTTTTAACTGCAAGTTTTAAAGTTTCACCTGGCTTTTTTTCATGTAATTTTTCAGGTGTTGTTTCTTTAATCCCACCTGGATGACCAGTATGTTTGTAGTAAATTTTGTCTTGAAATTTTTTTCCAGTAAATTTGGCTTGTTCAATATTTTTAACTACAACAAAATCACCATGATCCATATGGGGTGTGTATGTAGTTTTATTTTTACCTCTTATAATTTTTGAAATTACAGTCGCTAATCTTCCTACTACTGCATTGGTAGCATCAATTTCATACCAAGATGATGTAATCTGGTCTTTTTTTACGAATTTTGTCATTGTGCCAGGATTAATACTATTATTAATTGCAAAGTCAATTTGATATTTATCTTGTGTTATATGGTTTATCTGCTAAAAGGTGTATGCCGATTTGATCCTATTGCGGGCATAAAACTGCTAAACAGGAATATTCTAAACATTATCGGTAGGCATTTGAACTTTATTGTGCGCCTTACATTAAGTTAAAGCACTAAAAAAGGAGTAATAATGAGTACAAAAAGAAATAATCCGGAAACTATCGCAATTCATGGTGGTGATTACAGAAGTGATCCATCAACTAACGCTGTAGCAGTTCCAATTTACAGAACAACATCTTACCAATTTGACAGTACTGAACATGCTGCAAATTTGTTTGCACTTAAAGAGTTCGGTAACATCTATACAAGAATCATGAATCCAACGAATGATGTGCTTGAAAAAAGACTTGCAGCACTTGACGGTGGATTGGCTAGTTTAACTGTTGCATCAGGTCAAACAGCCTCGACATTTGCAATTTTAAATGTTGCTCAGGCTGGTGATAATATTGTTAGCTCAACAGATCTTTATGGTGGAACTGTTTCATTGTTTACACATACTCTAAGTAAACTTGGTATTGAAGTACGATATGCAGATCCTTCTGATCCAAAAAACTTTGAAAAAGTTGTTGATGAAAAAACTAGAGCTTTTTATGGTGAAACTTTACCAAATCCTTATTTGAGAGTATTTCCAATCAAAGAAGTTTCTGATATTGGAAGGAAATTTAATATACCGTTAATCGTTGATAACACAGCGGCTCCAGTAATTTGTAAACCATTAGAGCATGGTGCGGCTGTAGTAGTATATTCACTTACTAAATATATAGCTGGCCATGGAACAGTGGTTGGTGGTGCTTTAGTTGATGGTGGTAATTTTGATTGGACAGCAGATCCAAAAAGACAACCACTTTTTAATGAACCAGATGCTAGTTACGGTGGTGTTGTTTGGGGTAAAGCTGTACCAGAACTAACCGGGGCAAATGTCTCTTTTGCTGTAAGAGCTAGAGTTACACTTTTACGAGATCTTGGTTCCGCTCTATCTCCAGATAATGCTTTTGGAGTAATACAAGGGTTGGAAACTGTAGCTTTAAGAATGAAACAACATTGTGAAAATGCTTCAAAAGTTGTTGACTACTTAAAAAAACATAAAGCTGTTGAAAAAGTAATTTATGCTACCGAACATAGTACGGAAATAAGTAAAAGAGCTGATAAATATCTCAAAAATGGTAATGGTGCATTAGTAGGAGTGGAGTTAGCTGGTGGCATTGAAGCAGGTAAAAGATTTATTGAGTCCTTAAAAATGTTTTATCATGTAGCAAATATTGGTGATGCAAGAAGCTTAGCCATACATCCAGCAACAACAACACATAGTCAGCTGACAGAGGACGAATTGGCTGCTGCAGGTGTTACGCCTGGCTATGTTAGATTGTGTATTGGTTTAGAGCACATAGACGACATAATTGATGATTTGGATCAAGCTCTAGCTAATACTTCAAAAGGCAATTTAAAAGCAGTTAGTTAATTAGGTATTTATATGTCAACTAATAGAAGTTAATTATTTTTTTGCTTGATATTTTGATATGTAGAGAAAATACAAGCATGATAAAATTATCAAAATAGAATTTATCTGGTGTAAAGATGCATAAATAATTTTTACTCCAGATAAAAGTGTTACCACTCCTAAAATTACCTGCAAAAATATACTTATACCAATAATTATTATTGGTTTTCTAAATATTTTATTAGTTTCTCTAAAAACTAAAATAAATAAATAAATATAAATTATGACTATCAAATAAGCTAAATTTCTATGAACAAATTGAACTATAGATGGGTTGTCAAAAAAATTGATATTTAGAAACTCTATGTATTTACTGTCGTCAGGAAAATAAGAGGATCCCATTAAAGGCCAAGTGTTATAGATCGTTCCTGCGTCCATACCTGAAACAAAAGCACCTATAATCAATTGAATAAATAATAAAATAAAAAAAAATTTAAATAATTTTAGATTAAATGAAATATCATTAATTTGTATTTTTGTTAATTTAAGTAATTTCCAAAAGATTATTGATAAAATTAAAAAAGCCGTAACTAAATGAATTGATAATCTATAATGGCTTACATCTATTCTATCTACTAATCCACTTGATACCATGTACCAACCAAAAAAACCTTGTAAACATACTAGTAAAAAAATTAATCCATATGTTTTTAAAACCCATAACCCATTTTTAAAAGTAAAATATATTAGTGGCAATAATACAGTTAAACCAATTAACCTTCCAAGTTGACGATGACCCCACTCCCACCAAAAAATTACTTTAAATTCACCTAAGGTCATGTTTGAGTTTTGTTCACTAAACTCAGGAATTGTTTTATAAAGATTAAAATAATCTATCCATCTGTCATTCGTCAATGGTGGTAAAAAACCTACAAATAAATCCCACGTAGTTATAGATAAACCAGAGTCTGTTAATCTAGTTAACCCACCAACTAGAATAATTAGAATAATTAATGACAATAATGCAAATAACCAAATTTTTAATTGTTGATTTAAATTGTTATTCTCGCTGTACATGTAGAGATAAATATAATAATTATTAATTAATCCAATAAATTAAATGTCGCCTAATAATAAAAAAAAATTAAATTTAATCAGAATAAAGCTGGATAAGCTAGATAATAAACTTTTATCTCTAATCAAGCACAGAACAGGACTTGTAAAAGAAGTTCTTAAATTAAAAGAATTTAAAAAAGAGATAGTTGATCAAAAAAGAATAAATTTTATTTTGAACAAAATCAAAGGTAAATCCAAAAAACTTAAGATAGACCCAAAGATAACAAGTCGTATATGGAAAAATATGATCTGGTCTTATATTGATTACGAAAGAAGAAATTTTAAAAAAAAATAATTATTTACTATGTGGAGGAAGTTTTTTTTCAACAAAAATTTCGTGCTTTCTTGTAGCTGGATTATATTTTTTAGCTGATAATTTAACTTTTGCTTTTTCTCCACCCGCAGGTTTTTTAACATAATAAAAAAAAGGGCTATCAGGTTTTGATTCCGGAACAAGTCTAACTTTTACATGTGTTTTTTTAGCCATATTATTTCAAATTTTTTATATTTTTAATAATTTTAGAAATATTAACTAATTTATTTCTTAAATTATCAGCTTTTATAGAATTATTTGCCATTTCGTCAAGTTCTAAAAATCTTCACCATTAAGTATCTTTTTAACACCATTAATCGTCATTCCTTGTTCTTTAAGAAGAAATTTAACCTTTTTAAGTAGGTTAATAGATTTTTCATCATAGTATCTTCTATTGGAATTTAAAATTTTAGGTTTAATTTGTTTAAATTGAGTTTCCCAAAATCTGATAATATGAGTTGGCATAGCACCTTTTTTATTTGTTTTTAGATTTAGTATTTTAGCGACCTCACCTATCGTTTTATAAGCGTTATCAGACTTATCCATTTTCTTTAATATTTATAAATTCTTTAAATTCTTTAGATGGTTTAAATAATACAACTTCTCTGCTTGAAATCACTTTTGACTCTTTGGTCTTTGGGTTTCTTCCTATACGTGATTTTTTTTGTCTAATTGAAAAAGTACCAAATTTTGATAATTTCAACTTTTTTTCATCTTTTATATTTGAAACAATTGTAGATAAAAAATCTTCAATAAGGTTTTCTGAAATTTGCTTAGAAAAACCTAATTGCATATATACTATATTAACTAAGTCTTTTTTAGTTAAGTTTACTCTCATTAATCTAAATATTTTGCTTAATCTTTTCTATCAAATTACCTTTTATAATTCTATGGCAAACATCTAATGAATTACAAAAGCCAATATAATCAGTGCCACCATGACTTTTAACTACAGGAGAATCAAGACCAATAAATATTGCACCATTATATAGTCTAGGATCTAAACGTTTTTTAAATTTTTTAAGATTTGAAATATTTAAAAGTGAAGATATTTTTCCAATTATTGAACCTGTCATAGCCTGTTTTAGCTCACCAGTAATAAAATTTGCAGTACCTTCAGCTGTTTTTAATGCAACGTTACCTGTAAACCCATCAGAAACTATTACATTTACATCACCATCCATTAAATGATTACCCTCGATATAACCTGAGAAATCGTAATTTTCAGAATTTTTATCATTAAGAATTTGATAAGTTTCTTTTATTGTCTCATTACCCTTCAGTTCTTCAGATCCTATATTTAACAAACCTACATTTGGTCTGTCATTTGGGTAAAGTGATTTGTAAAGAGAGGCTCCCATTATTGAAAAATCTAGGAGATTTTTTGAACTACATTCAATATTAGCACCCAAGTCTAATACAACACTCATTCCTTTTTTATTTGGCCATAAAGCAGAAAGAGCGGGTTTATCAATATTATCTATCATCTTAAGATTTAATTTTGAAATAACTAATAGTGCACCTGTATTACCTGCAGACACAACTATATCCGCTTGTTTATCTTTTACACTTTGTATTGCTAGCCACATACTTGTATTTTTACCCCTTTTAGCTCCTTCTAAAGGACTATCTGTACTCATGACAACATCGGTAGTATGAATGATTTCGTAATACTCTTTACCTATTTTATTATTGATAAGATCATTTATTTCAGGTTCATTACCAAAAATTTTATAAAATAAACTTTTGTTATTTTGGTGATTTAATAAAATACCATCTATAATTTTTTTTGGAGAACCGTCTCCGCCCATTGCATCCACTGCAATTTTAATCAAATCAGTCATTTTAGATTAATACTATTCTTTTGGGTCTAAAACTTGTCTACCCTTATACATACCAGTTTTTAAGTCTAAATGATGTGACAACCTATATTCACCAGACTTTTTATCTTCAACAATATTCTTTGTTGAATACTTCATGGTTTGAGCTCTTCTCATTCCAGTTCTGGAAGGAGTTTGTTTTCGTTTTGGTACAGCCATAATTATTGGTTATTTACACTTTTTAAATAAGAATTCAAAGTTTTTTTTGATAAATCTTCGCTATATAACTCAAAATGATCAAGTAATTTATCAATTTCATTAAAATCGCTTAAAAAAATAGAAATTTTTTCAATTTTTTGTGATCTAGTCAAATCTTTCCAAAAATGTACCTCTGAAACCATAGAATGAAACAGATTTATGTAATCTTTCATTTTTTTATTTATAGATTGGTCTCCATAACCTATTTCTCTAATACTAAGCTCAAGTTGTCTGAAGTTAAAATCATAAATTTCCTGTAATACAATCTTATTTTTCTCATTTTTAAAATTTCTTAAAAAGAACGCAAAATGTAATAAAAATAGGGTTAATCTATCTGAGAAATTATCTTCACGTCCTAAAGATTTGTATAAATCTTTATTTCTAGTGTAATTAATTAAATTGTTATAAATATAAATATATTTTTCACTCATGATAAAAATACTATATATAATTTTTTTCTCTTTAGTAGTTGTAAATTGTTCTATGAAAAAAGTTGTTAAACATCATGGGGTTCCTTTTTTAGAAAAAAAACAACAATCATTAATCCTAAATAAATCTAACAAAAATGATATAAAAAGAATATTGGGTGAACCGTCAACAACTAGTAAATTTGATAATGATCTTTGGATTTATATAGAGAGAAAGCAAACTCAATCAAGTTTGAAAAATTTAGGTTTAATGAAAATATACAAGAATGATGTTTTGGTTTTAGAAATTAATGAATACGGAATATTAAAAAAAAAGGAATTTTTTAACAAAGACGATATGGAAAACATAAAAATTGTTAAAGCTACCACTGAAGCAGGCTTCAAAAGAAACTCCTTTGTATATAATTTTATGTCTAGTATGAGACAAAAGATTAATGACCCTCTTGGACAGAGGGCCAAAAAACGTAAAGAAATTAGCCAGCGATAACCGCTAATAAAAGTAACGCGACAATATTTGTAATCTTTATCATCGGATTAATTGCGGGACCTGCGGTATCTTTGTATGGATCACCAACGGTGTCCCCTGTTACAGCAGCTTTGTGTGCTTCTGAACCTTTGCCACCGTGATTACCATCTTCAATATATTTTTTTGCGTTGTCCCACGCACCACCACCAGCTGTCATTGAAACAGCCACAAATAATCCTGTGATAATAACACCTAGTAACATTGCTCCAACAGCTGCTAATGCTGCCACTTGTCCACCAATTGCAAGAATAATAAAGTAAAGAACAACTGGAGATAAAACGGGTAATAAAGATGGAATTATCATCTCTTTAATTGCAGCAACAGTTAAAAGATCGACTAATTTTGCATAATCTGGTTTCTGTTTTCTCTTCATGATACCAGGAAATTTTTTAAATTGTCTTCTCACTTCAATAACTACTGCACCACCAGCTCTACCAACTGCCTGCATTCCCATTGAACCAAATAAGTATGGTAACATTCCACCTATCAATAAACCCACAACAACATATGGGTTGGATAAATCAAAAGTTACAACAATACCCTCTAATTTTGAACCAGCTACATTTGAGAAATGTTTAATATCTTCTACATAAGCAGCAAATAAAACTAAAGCACCTAATCCAGCTGAGCCTATAGCATAACCCTTAGTAACAGCTTTAGTTGTATTTCCAACTGCATCTAATGCATCAGTAGTTTTTCTAACTTTTTTATCTAAGTTTGCCATTTCAGCTATCCCACCAGCATTATCAGTAACTGGACCATAAGCATCAAGTGCTACAACCATGCCGGCTAACGCAAGCATAGTAGTTACGGCTATTGCAATACCATAAAGTCCAGCAATAGAATTAGTCGCTAAAATACCAGCGACAATGATTAATGCGGGTACGGCTGTTGCTTCCATTGAAACAGCTAAACCTTGAATAACATTTGTACCATGACCTGTTGTTGATGAAGCTGCAACAGATTTTACTGGCCTATAATTTGTTCCTGTGTAATATTCTGTAATCCAAATCAACAAACCTGTAATAATTAAACCAATTATTCCACAGTAGTATAAGCTCATACCGTTAAAGATTTTACCATTTACAGTATATTCGGTAGCAAATCCAAGAACATGATCTGTTACTGGGTATAAAATTGCTATTGAAGCGATTGCAGACACAACAAAGCCTTTATATAATGCATTCATTACATTTTTGTCTTTGCCAAGTTTAACAAAGAAGGTTCCCAAAATTGATGTGAGAATACAAGCACCACCAATAGTAAGTGGATATATCATCATATTCATATCACCTTGAAAAAATATTGAAGATAATACCATTGTAGCAACAATTGTTACTGCGTAAGTTTCAAACAAGTCTGCAGCCATACCAGCACAATCACCAACATTATCACCAACATTATCAGCAATAACAGCAGGATTTCTCGGATCATCCTCAGGTATACCAGCTTCAACTTTACCAACTAAGTCAGCACCAACATCAGCACCTTTAGTAAATATACCACCACCTAATCTTGCAAAAATAGAAATTAGAGAAGCACCAAATCCTAATGCTACAAGAGCATTAACTATTTCTCTTTCATCAATATTAAATTTTAATAAAAAATAATAATAAACAGCAATAGCCAATAATGCTAAACCAGCAACCAACATTCCAGTTACAGCACCTGACTTAAAAGCAACAGACAAACCTTGGGCAAGTCCTTTTCTTGATGCTTCAGCAGTTCTAACATTAGCTTCAACAGAGACTAGCATTCCAACATAACCTGCTATACCAGAAAGAGCAGCTCCAACAAGATATCCAAGTCCTACTAATGGACTAAAAGCAACACTAACTATAACTAAAACAACAACACCAACAATTGCTATTGTTTTGTATTGTCTAGCTAGATAAGCTTTAGCGCCGATTTGAATTGCAGATGCAATATCTTGCATTTTAGCGTTACCAGCACTTTGATTTAAAATATTTTTTCCAGTAAAATATCCATAAACGATAGATAGTAAACCAGCTGCGATTGTGTATAAAAGAATTGTCTCAATTGTTGTGCTCATATAAACCTTAAGGTTGTTGGTTGTTAAATTTTAAGCCCGGACAATACAAAAAAAGCTAAAAAAGACAATAATTAACTTCTAGAATTGATGTTTATAACCTGAGTTTTTAACAAGTAAATACTCACCTTTTTGATTAATAAGGAAGGATTTATTTTTATTTGAGCTAATTTTACCAATTTTAGAAATTTTAATACCTAATTTCTTAGAGGTGTTTTTAATGATTCTAGATTTATCAGGACTAGCAGTAAATAAAATCTGATAGTCATCTCCATTGGATATAAAGTTTGATTTTTTAAGATCATTCTTGTTCAAATAAATGTGCAAGTTTTTAGATATTGGAATTTTTTCCTCCCAAATATTATAAGATAGTTTTTGTCTATTAATCATTTTTTGAAGATCATCAATTAAACCATCTGATATATCAATAGATGAATTGGCAAATTTTATTAATTCTTTTGTTAAATTAATTTGAATTTCAGGTTCAAAATATTTTTTTACAAAGTAAGTTTTAAGTTTTTTATTTGTCTTAATTTTGTTTTGCAAAATATTTAACCCAACAAAACTATCTCCAAGATTTCCAGTTACGTATATATCATCATTAAGCTTAGCTTTATTCCTATATACAATATCTTTTGAAAATCCTACGGATGTAATTGAAAAACTTAATTTATTTGAAAAAGTTGTATCTCCACCACATAAATTAATTCCATATTTAGTCTGCTCTTGTTTTAATGAATTAGATATTTTGGATAAATTTTTTTTTGTAAATGTTTTTTTATTTCCACTCCCTGATACAAAGTAATATTTTGGTGACACTCCTTTGCAAATTAAGTCTGATATAGAAGATCTTATAATTTTTTTGATTACTAGCTCTGGATTTTTAAAATCTAAAAAATGAGTTCCTTGAATATAAGTGTCTATTGAAATTACTAAAGAATTTTTTTTATCAAAAAAAACATCATCATTCAAATCTAATGAATATTTATTAAACTTCGATAATTTTGAAAAATATTTTTTAATTAAATCAAATTCATGCATTTAATGTTCTTAATTTTTTTCCAATATTGTCTAATAAAGCATTCAAATATTTAGTCTGTGAATCTTCTAAGAAAAAATTTGATGAATTTAGATATTCTTTAATTATAATATTAATTGATATATTTGGCTTATATAGGAATTCGTATGTGGCTGCTTTTAATATTGTTTGAAATACTTTATCTAAGTTATCTATAATAAACTCATCACCAAGCTTGTTGTTTAATTCTTCTAGTATCAGGTCATTACGCTCTATAGTTCCAGAAACAATATCTTTTATAAACTTTTTAAATCTATGCTTTGGAAAAGTAATATCATCATCCTCATTATAAAATTTACCATATAATTTTTGAATAATAATAACTCTTGGATTATTTTTTGGATTAAAATGAGTTTTCATTTTTGGGATAAAACTGAGTTTACCGCGTGTGCAGCTTCTGCACCCTTTTTTCTTCGTAATTTAGCTTGTTTCATATTCAGACAAGTTATGATTCCATTACCAATAGGTTTCTTGCTCAAAACTGATAAATCCATTATCGCAGTAGTTGATGCTTGTGATATAAAATCAAAATGTGGTGTTTGTCCTTTGATAACACATCCAAGGGCTAAAAAGGCATCATATTTTCTAATATTCTTTGATATAGTTACGGGTATTTCAAAAACTCCTGGAACTCTAATAATTTTAACTATGTTTGATTTTGGAATCCATTTTAATGAACTCTCAATAAGACCTTTTGCAATATCTTTATAATAATCTGCTGCAACAATGAGGTATTTTTTTTTCATCAGATAATTTCTTGTTTAGTAATTCTTATACCATAACCATCCAAACCTATAACTTTTTTACGAGATTTTGTAATTAAAGTCATATTTTTGATTTTTAAATCCTTTATTATTTGGGCACCAATTCCATAATTTCTAATTAGTTTATCCTTACCTTTTTTATAAAAGTCTTTATTTTTATAATCTTTAAGAGTTTGGGTGACCGATTTAAGATTTGTATCTTTTATAAACACTAAAACACAATTATTGAATTTTTTAAAATAATTAAGAGTTTTATTAAAAGAATTGGGTAATTGCTGATTTATTAAATAATTTTGAACCACATTTGAAGAGATTACCCTAACTCTAGGTGTGATCCCTTTTTTTATAGTCCCCTTGATTAAAGCAAAATGTTCAGATCCATCTAGAAGATTTTCATAGATTCTAATTTTATATTTTTGGTTTTTAACTTCAATGTTGCTTTGTTTTTTTAATTTAATTAACTTCTCTTTTTTTAATCTATAAGCAATTAAGTCTTCAATTTTACCAATTTTAAATTTATGTTTTTTTGCAAAATTAAATAAATCTTTACCTTTAGCCATTGTTCCATCTTCATTCATAATTTCACAAATTACAGCTGAATTTTTTTTTTTAGCTAACTTTGATATGTCTACTGAGGCTTCAGTATGTCCTGCTCTAACCAACACACCTCCATCTTTAGCAATTATTGGAAATACATGTCCGGGTGAGACAATGTCAGTTTTTTTAACATTTTTTTGGGATGCAATTTTAATAGTTTTTGCTCTATCCTTTGCAGAAATTCCTGTAGTAATTCCTTTTTTGGCTTCAATAGAAACTGTAAAAGCAGTTTTATTTCGAGATTGATTGTTTGCTGACATCAAAGATAAATTTAATCTTTTTGCTTGAATAGAGTCTAATGCTAAACAAATTAAACCACGACCATATTTAGCCATAAAATTAATATTTTGTGCATTTGAATTAGATGTTGAGATAATTAGATCACCTTCATTTTCTCTTTTTTCATCATCAACCAATATAAACATTCCACCTTTCTTGGCGATATTGATGATGCTTTCGATTGATGCAAAATTACTTTTTGGCATTTAAATAATTCCTAACGTATTTAGATAAGATATCTATCTCTATATTAACAAGATCACTCTTTTTAATCGTTGATAGATTTGTTTCATTGTAAGTGTGAGGAATAACCCAGATTTGGAACCCTTTATTTAAAACTTTGGAAATTGTAAGAGATATGCCATTTACACATATTGAAGCTTTTTCAATTAAGTTTTTTTGTTCTTTTTTTGGTACATTAAATTCAAATAAATAAGACTTATCAATCTTCATAATCTTTGACACTTTTGCAACTGAATCAACATGACCTTGACATATATGTCCTGAAATTTTTGTTCCATATTTTAATGGTAGTTCAAGATTAATAATATCGTTTGTTTTTAAATATCTAAACTTAGATCTAACAAGAGTTTCTTTAGAGAGATAAAATTCCATTAATTTAGATTTAAATGAAATTAAGGTAAGGCAAACACCATCACAAGCTACAGATAAACCGATATCTTTTTTACTGAATTTAAAATTACTTTTTACAAATATATTAATACCTTTAGGTCTTTTTAAAATTTTTGATATTAATCCTTGATTATAAATTATTCCGTTAAACATTTTAATTTCTATATAAAGTTACTTTATCATTACCAAAATTTGATTTTATATTAAATTTATTCTTATATTTTTGTTTAAGAGTTTTTAAACCAGTAAATTCCTTATATTCAACTAGTTTAGATAAAATTTTCTTACTTTGGAATAAATAAAATTTATTAAACATTTTTTTTTTATAAAAGAATTTGTTAGTTCATTACCGCCTTCAATCAAAATGTTTCTTATCTCTAAATTATAAAGCTTTTTAAAGATTATTTTTAAATCAAATCTTTTGTTTTTAGACAAATTTGATTTTATCAATATAACATTATTTTTTTTAAATTCTTTTATCTTTGATTTAACTGCATTGTTATAAAAGACAATGGTATTATTCTTTTTTACAGTTTTAAATAAATAGCTTTTAGTATTTAGATTTAATTCATTATCTAAGATTACCCTCTTAGGTATAAAATTTTTAAATTTTTTTATTCTAGCATTCAATTTTGAATTATCTTTATTTAGTGTTTTATAAGAAACCATAATTGAGTCATTTTTGTATCTTAATAAATGAGTTAAATTATCTGATGATTTGTTTGTTATTCTTTTATTTCCTTTACTATAAATCAAATTATTTTTTGATATTGCAATTTTTCCAGTTACAAAAGGTAATCTGTATTTTCTATTATAAAAATATGATTCATAAAATTGAGTAATTTGTTGTTTTAGTAAACCTGTTTTGACAATTATTTTTTTTGAATTTAAAATTTTTTTAGATTTTCCACTTACTCTTTTATCGATGTCTTTTATTGAATAAATAACTTCACTTAATTTTGAATTAATGATTGATGATGTGCATGGTGAAGTTTTTCCGTGATGGCAACATGGCTCTAATGTTACGTACATTTTTGAACCTTGAATCTCTTCATGACAATTTTTAATTGCATTATACTCTGCATGAGGTCTTCCATTAAAAGAGGTTTGCCCAATTGATATAATTTTATCATCTTTAACAATAACACAACCTACTGAGGGATTAGAGCCGGTATGACCTTCTCGAGATTTTGCTAAATCAAGAGCAAGCCCCATATACAGTTTGTCTTTGATAGAAAATTTATCTTTTTTTGTAGACATCAAGCTTGTCCACGAATTGTACAAAATCTTTTTCTTCCCTAAAATTTCTATAAACAGAGGCAAAACGAACATAAGCTACTGGATCTAACTCTTTTAAACCTTCCATAACCATTGTACCTATGGTGTTCGTTGAGATTTCACTTTGTCCTAATTCTTCTAATGCTCTTGAGATTTTGCTTATAAATTTTTCTGCGGTTTCAGTATCTATAGGACGTTTTTTTAATGCAATATAAATTGATTTAGAAAGTTTATCTCTATCAAATGAAGATTTTCTTCCATTCTTTTTTACGACCATTATTTCTCTAAACTGGACTCTTTCAAAAGTAGTAAAGCGAGCTCCACAAACACAAAGCCTTCTTCTTCTAATTGCTGTACCATCTTCTGTTGGTCTAGAGTCAACTACGGATGTTTCACCCTTTTTACAAATTGAACAAATCATTTATTAAAGGTTCTTATATATAGGAAAAGATGAAGTTAAAGAAATAACCTCATTTTTAACTTCATTTTCAACTTTGCTATTATCAGTTGGATTTTCAGATAACCCTTTTAATGTTTTAGTAATTAATTCACCTACTGTTTTAAATTCATTTAAACCAAAACCTCGAGTAGTGGCTGCTTGAGTGCCTAATCTTATACCTGAAGTAATCATTGGTTTTTCTACATCAAAAGGAATTCCATTTTTATTGCATGTTATATTTGCTCTTGATAAGCTTTCTGCTGCTAAGTTCCCTTTAACATTATAGGGTCTTAAATCTACCAACATTAGGTGTGTATCAGTTCCATCTGAATAAATTTTAAATCCATTATTCTTTAAAGTTTCTGCTAATATTTTTGCATTAGCTAAAACAGATTTAATATAATCTTTAAATTCTGGTTGTAATGCCTCTAAAAATCCTGCTGCTTTAGCTGCTATTATATGCATTAAAGGTCCACCTTGGTAACCTGGAAAAACAGCAGTGTTAAATTTTTTAGAAAGATCCTCGTTGTTAGTAAGAATTATTCCGCCTCTTGCACTTCTAAAAACTTTATGTGTAGTTGATGTAACAACATGAGCGTGATCACATGGGTTTGGATATCCTTGACCAGCAACTAAACCAGAGAAATGAGCCATATCAACCATTAAGTAAGCTCCTACTTTATCTGCAATTTCTCTAAATCTTTTAAAATCGATAACTCTAGAATAAGCACTTCCACCAGCAATGATTAATTTAGGTTTATGTTCTAAAGCAAGTTTTTCAACATTATCATAATCGATAAGTTCAGATTCTTTATCAACATCATAACTTATTGCGTTAAACCATTTACCAGACATTGAAATTTTTAATCCATGAGTGATATGACCACCTGAATTTAAACTCATTCCCATAAATGTATCACCTGGATTTAATAAAGCTAAAAAAACTGCTCCGTTAGCTTGTGCCCCTGAATGTGGTTGAGCGTTAGCAAATTTGCAATTAAATAATTTTTTTAATCTTTCAATAGCTAAATTTTCTGCAACATCAACATGTTCACATCCATTATAATATCTCTTACCTGGATAACCTTCTGCATATTTATTTGTTAAAACTGAACCTTGCGCCTCTAGTACAGCTTGAGAAACTATATTTTCAGAAGCAATCAACTCAATATGTTGTTGTTGTCTAACAAGTTCATCCTTGATAGCTTTATAAAGCTCAGGATCTTTTGTAGACAAACTATCTTCAAAAAAACTTTTGTAACTATCGTTTAAATAATTTTTTTCACTAGACATAATTATATTTTTTTTATTCTTTTTAAGTGTCTCCCACCTTCAAATTTAGTGTTCAAAAAAGCACTCACACAATTTAGAGCAGTTTTTTTAGTTAACAATCTTGATCCTAATGTAATGATATTTGCATCATTATGCAATCTTGATAATTTTGTTGATTTTAAATTAAAACACTGAGCAGCACGAATATTTTTATGTCTATTTGCCGCAATATTCATCCCCATACCTGAACCACAAATTAAAATACCAACGTTGTTTTTGTTGGTCTTTACTTTCTGCGCCACTTTATGTGCAAAATCAGGGTAATCTACCCTACTATCACTATCTGGACCCATATCAAAAAAAAGTAGTTTTTTTTTTGATAAGTATAATTTTATAATTTCTTTTAATTTATACCCAGCATGGTCTGACGAAATAAAAATTTTTTTCAAATTAATTAAATTTATGATCCAATACGCAAGCAACCAGGTGGATTCTGTTCTCTTCACCACCATTAAACGCATTATGATATTTTGTATTATTAGTTATCCAAACTGAACCATCAGCAGGTAAATGTTTGGCTACATTATCGATAACCATATGACATCCAGGATTTGTAATTATTGGAATATGTAATCTTGGTTCGGGATCTCTGTGCCAACTTAATGTTGATCTTGGTTGTTTTAATAAAATTCTAATTCTTCCCAGCTTGTATTTTGATGACAGTAAATCAAAAACTTCCTTAAAATATGTATTTTTATATTCTTCAATAAATTCCGAATAATCAGCCTCATTTATTTTCTCGTCTCTTATTTCTTCTTTACCAGATGCGTTAGGATAGGTCCAAAAAACACCTCTTGCTTTATGTCCCTTAATTGATTCTGGATCACCAGGAATTTGAGTAAGAGATATAGCTCCAAAATTAGTAATTCCATCAGGTCCTTCAAAGTTTTTAATTTTTATAATCTCGGAATATGCTTTTTGTAATTCGTTGATATCGAATTTAATGTCCTGCTTTTGAAAGTCTTGGAAATCTAGCGTCATTATATTTATATTTTTTACCCTTAATAATTGTTTAATACCTATTTTAAGTTATATTTGTATATTACATTTGTCGCATTTTAAAAGATAATTAAAACATGATTACAGGTAAATATCCACAGTTGAGACTTAGACGCAATAGAAAGTCTTCATGGTCTAGAAAGTTAATTCAAGAAAATACACTTAGCCCGAGTGATTTTATATTACCTATATTTTTAATAGAAGGATCTAATAAAAAAGAATCAATATCATCTATGCCTGGTGTTTATCGTTATACCATTAATAGATTGTCTCAAATAATAGATAGAGCAATTAAACTAGGCATTCCAATGATTGCTCTTTTTCCAAAAACTAAAAATAATTTAAAAAATGAGATAGGTTCAGAGTCTTTAAATGAAAATAACTTAGTTTGTAAAGCAATCATTGATATTAAAAAAAGATATAAAAATCAAATTGGAATAATGTGTGATGTTGCTTTAGACCCTTATACATCACATGGTCATGATGGACTAGTTAGATCAAATGAAATTATAAACGATGAAACAATAGAAGTTTTAATTAATCAATCATTATTACAAGCAGAAATGGGTTGTGATGTGTTGGCACCTTCTGACATGATGGATGGAAGAATTGGAAAAATAAGGAAAGCTTTAGATCAATCAAATTTTCAAAATGTTCAAATCCTTTCATATGCTGCAAAATATGCTTCAAGTTTTTATGGTCCCTTTAGAGACGCTGTAGGATCTAAAGGATCTTTAAAAGGCGATAAAAAAACATATCAAATGGATTTTAGAAATAGTGATGAGGCTTTAAGAGAAGTGGCTCTAGATATCAAAGAAGGTGCAGACATGGTTATGGTTAAACCTGGTATGCCATATTTAGATATAATTAAATCGATAAAAGAAAAATTTAAAATTCCTGTTTTTGCATACCAGGTTTCTGGTGAATACAGCTTAATTTCAAATGCAATTAAGAAAAAATTAATAAATGAAGATGCTATTTATGAAAGTTTAGTTGCTTTTAAAAGAGCTGGTTCGAATGCAATAGTTAGCTATTATGCGGATAGAATAGATAAAATTTTATATTAATTATTTTAAAGAGTTAATAAATAGTAACCTATTATTTGGATAGTTTAAGTTATTTGGTTTTAAAATTGTTTTATCAAGAAAATCTCCGACTAGCTTTAATCCATTTAATAAAGTTTTTTTATCGATAACCTCTAGATCTTTTTCGATTAAAAAATTAGGTACATATTTTTTTTCTGTAGAGGATTTTGCGTAATAAACAATTTCATTTTTAATTATATCTTTTTCTACAAGATTTTCTAATTCAAGGTCATATCCAAGAAGTTTTAAAAGATCCAATTCCCAAAAGATATATTTTTTCAACCAATCGTTATTCTTTAAAATTAAAAAAAGATTTTCAATAATTTTATAAACATTTATATTTGCTTGGGAGTCAGCTGTTAAAATTTTGATTAAATTTGTGGCTGAACTGATACAAGACAATTTTTGTTTATGATCAAAGTATAAAGGACTATAGGCATCTAATATTTCTACTTTGAAATAACCAATTCTGTTATTGCTTTTTGAATTATAATTTATGTGCAATCTGTTTCCGATCTGCAGATAATTCTTTATTTTTTTTGATGTTCCGCCAAAAATAATACCAGAGATTTTTCCTCTATCTTTTGTAAAAAATTCCGTAATTAGTGAATTTTCGTTATATCTATTTTTACTAATTAAAAAACCTTCATCTATCCAATTCATATATAATCATTTTATACTTTTTAAACATTCAACGGCAGCATTTTGTTCAGCATCTTTTTTGGACTTACCAGAAGCAATAAAATATTTTGAATTAGGAAGTTTTACTCCAACTTTAAACAATGGTTTGTGTCTAGGACCACTGTTTGAAATTAATTTATAGGTTGGTAGCTTTTTAAAATTTTTTAAAGATAGTTCTTGTAATTTTGTTTTTGCATCAATCTGTGTAATAACACTTTGTATAAGATTTTTTTTCCATAAATATAAAATTACTTTTTCAACAATATTAAAACCTTTCTCTAGATATATGGCTCCAATTAAAGCCTCACAACTGTCAGATATGATTTTATCTTCAATTTTAATTTTTTTATTATTTGGATTAAAAGTTAGAATAAATTTTTCTAAATCTATATTTTTGGCTATCTCAAGACAGGTTTTTTTATTAACAAGTGATGCAAATTTTTTATCAAGTATACCCTCTTTTTCATCAGGATAAGTTTCTAAAAGTTTTTTAGCGACAACTAATCCAAGCACTCTATCACCGAGAAATTCTAATTTCTCATTGTTTTTATTTGCATTAAAACTTTTATGCGTAAGTGATTGTGTCAATAAATCTAAATTTTTAAATTTAACATTTATTTTTTTTTGTAAATCTTGATATTTGATTTTCATTAATTAATCTTACTAAATGATCTGTTAAATCTTACAGATTTATGCCATTTCCAAAAAGCAAAAATACTGCCTATCTTTTTATCTGATGAAAAAAAAATGAACTGAGCTTTACCAACTAAATTATCTTTATGAACATAACCAACACTTGATAAAAATCTACTATCTTTTGAACAATCTCTATTATCTCCTAAAAAAAAATAATGATCTTTGGGAACTATAAACTCATCAGAGTTTTGATAAGTGTAGTCCTTTAAATAAACTGTATGAAATTTTTTTCCATTAGGCAATTTTTCCTCAAATCTATAAACATCAATTGGTGTATTTCCACAATATATTTTAGTTTTACTTTTTATTTTAGATTTAAATATTTCATTACTGTTAAGATACAAATTTGCATCAATAAATTGTATTCGATCACCAGGTAGACCTATTAATCTTTTGATATAATCTGTTCTATTGTCTGCAGGTGTTTTAAAAACAATCACATCACCTCTTTTTGGATTCTTAAACAAAATTCTTTTATTTAATATTGCTGGACTAAATGGCAATGAATGTTTGCTATATCCATATGAGTACTTAGTCACAAAAAGTCTGTCCCCAACAACTAAAGTGGGTTCCATTGATGAAGATGGAATATAAAAAGGTTGGATTAAAAAAGATCTTATTATGATAGCAATAATTAAAGCATAAAATAAAGTTTTAATATTTTCAGAAAAAAAATTTTTATCTAATTTCATTTTGTTTGAATTATTGTAAATGCAGTTGAATAACCCTTTTCATCAGAAATAGATAAGAAGCAATTAAAATTTTTAACATTAAAATTCTTTTGAATTAATTTTGTAATTTTTCTATTTTTGGCATAATAAGGTTTTCCTAATTTATCATTAATTACCTCTATATCTTTGAAATTTAGACTATTTCTAAATCCTGTTCCCAAGGCTTTGGCGAATGCTTCTTTTGCGGCAAATCTTTTTGAAAAAAAACTAGTTTTATATATTGATAATGATGACAATTTTAATTCATTAGTACTGTAAATTCTATTCTTAAATTTATTATTCTTAATCAATTTTTTAATTCTTTTGTTGTCAATAATATCTACACCAATGCCAAGTATTTTCATAAGCTACTTATTAATAATTTTTTTAAAATTTTTTATAACTTTTGAAAGCCCAAAAAATACTGACTCACCAATTATATAGTGACCAATATTAAACTCTTCGATTTCTCTAATTTTATTCAAGATTTTTGTGGTTTTATAATCTAATCCATGACCTGCATGAACTTCTATACCAAGTTTTTTTGCAAAGATTGATGATCTTTTTATTCTATCTAATTCATTGTGATATGTTTTATTTAATTTAACTAGATTAGATATTTTACCAGTGTGAATTTCAACACAATCAACATTAAATTCTTTTGACTTCTTAACATCTCTAATTGAAGGGTTTATAAATAAACTGGTTCTGATTTTATTTTTTTTAAATTTTTTAATTATATCTTTTAATTTTTTTTTGTTTTTGGTTAAGTTTAAACCACCCTCAGTTGTTACTTCTTTTCTATTTTCTGGAACAATACAAATATAGTCAGGTTTTATTTTAAGGGCATTTCTAACAATCTTTTCATTCATTGAAATTTCAAGATTAACTAAAATTTTTTTTGATTGACAAATTTTTTTAGCATCCAAATCATTAATATGTCTTCTATCTTCTCTTAAATGAATAGTTACAGAGTCAGCACCCATTTTCATAACTTGTAATGCTGCATAATATGGATCTGGATGATGTTCACCTCTAGAATTTCTTATTGTTGCTACATGATCAATATTTACACCTAATCTTTTCACTTAATAAATCTACTTCCTGGTCTTGTAATGGGAATTGATTTAAAACTTTGTGGTAATTGCTTTTCACTAAATGTTGGAACATCTATTTTTAGATGAGATGTAATTCCTGTTTTAATTCTTAGTGATTTTTTTGTTGATCTATCTATTATGGATGCAAATCCCAATAGTTTAGCCTTAGCATTTTTAATTAATTTAACACATTCTAAACTAGATTTTCCTGTAGTTATAACATCTTCAATAATTAAAACATTTGCACCTTTTTTAATTTTAAACCCTCTTCTTAATGTAAATTTTCCATTAACACGTTCACAAAATATAGTTTCTTTTTTTAAAAGTCTTCCAATTTCATAACCTATAACAACACCACCCATTGCTGGAGCTAAAATTAAATCTATTTTTTTATATTTTCTTTTAATCTTATTAGCTAAAGATTTACAAATTTTATCAGCTAAATTTGGGAAGCTTAAAAGTTTTGCACATTGTATATATTTTGAAGAATGTAAACCTGAAGATAAAATAAAATGTCCCTCTAAAAGAGCATCAGTTTTTTTTAAAATATTTAAGGATTTTTTGAGTGAAAGCATTTCTTTTATCTTCGTGTCTAATTATCTTAAATTTTATACTCTTTTGTTTTAGCACTGCAATAAAATTTGTGAAGTTTTTCAAGTTGTTTATGATCAATTTGAATTTAAAGTTAATATATTTTGCATTTTTACCAGCCATTTCAACATTAGAAATATTAAGTTTATGCCTACCTATTAAAGAGCTAATATCTCCTAGTTGACCAGGTTGATCCGGTAAAGAAATCCATAATGTTGTATTGTATTTTTTAATTCTTTCTTCTTTTTGCTCACCTTTATCGTGCCAATATCTTCTAATTGCTGATCTTGCTTTTCCTGTTTTTGTTATTGGTATCCAGTGTAATGATGGTGATTGATTTTTAGAAGTAATAATATTAACTCTATCACCATTTCTTAAAACGTCCTGTAATTCAGACTTATTTCCATTAATTTCACATCCTATTGCTGTATTTCCTATCTTAGTATGAACAGCGTAAGCAAAATCAATTGGCGTTGCATCTTTTGGTAATTTTATAACTGAGCCTTTAGGTGTAAAACAAAAGACATTTTCTTGGAACATTTGTAACTTTGTATATTCATAGGAATGTTCAGGGTTTTCATTTTTTTCAATAATTTCAACTAAGTCCTTTAACCAATCATATTCTTTCCAACTTAATGAATTAAATTTTTCAGAAGATTTATATTTCCAGTGTGAAGCAACTCCCCTTTCTGCAAATTCATGCATTTCATGAGTTCTTATTTGAATTTCAATTGGTTTCTTATTTGAACCAATTACAGATGTGTGAAGTGATTTATAACCATTTATCTTAGGTGATGATATGTAATCTTTAAATTTTCCAGGAATACAATTCCATTTTTTATGAAAAATTCCAAGTGTTTTATAGCACTCATCTATAGTGGAGAGTTTAATTCGAAATCCAATAATATCTGTAATTTGTTCTAATGAAATTCTTTTTTTTTGAACTTTTCTCCAAATGGAAAAAGGTGTTTTTTCTCTACCATGAATTTCAGCGTTAATGTGGTTATCATTTAATATTTCACTTAATTCAAAAGATAATGACTCAAATATATCTTTTGTATCAGATTTAATTTCATCTAATTTATTTTTAATCAATTCTCTTGCTTCGTTATTTAAAATTTCAAATGACAAATCTTCAAGTTCATCTCTAATTCTATGCATACCCATTCTATCAGCAAGTGGCGCATAAATTTCCATGGTTTCTTGTGCAATTCTGTGTCTCTTCTCTTCTTTAGCTATAGCTTTAATTGTTCTCATGTTATGGAGTCGGTCAGCTATTTTGACTAATAAAACCCTAATATCTTTTGATGTAGCTAAAATAAGTTTTCTAAAATTTTCAACCTTTGAATTTGCTCCTGCTGTATTTTCAAAAACAGAAATTTTAGTAACTCCATTAACTAATTCAGCCACCTCATCGCCAAATTCACTTTTAATAGTTTCATAAGTTGCAAAAGTATCCTCTATAGTGTCATGCAGCAAACCAGTTGTAATTGTTGCACTATCTAATTTTAGTTCTGTTAAAATATTTGCAACTTCAATTGGATGTACAGAATAAGGATCTCCTGATGCTCTTTTTTGATTTTTATGAGCTTTAATTGCAAAATTATATGCTTTATCTAATCTTTCTGGATTTAAAAATTTATTATAAACTTTAACCTTATTTATTAGGTCTTGTGAATTAAGCATTTTTTATTATAGCATTAATTCAAATTTGTTTAATAGATCTAATTTCATTAGTTGATAAGCTTAAAATTAAGTCTTTAATGTTTGTTTTTGTTAACGGATGAACCCATTTTTTTTCAATTTCAAACAAAGGAAATAAAACAAAATTTCTTTTATGCATCATTTTGTGTGGTAAATTTAATTCGCCTCTTAAAATCATGCCTTTAAAATCAATTATATCAATATCACATTCTCTTGGTGCGTTTTTAGGAGATTTTTTTCTTCCCAATTTTACTTCTATAGTTTTACATAAATATAATAATTCCCTTGGATTATGTACGCATAAAACCTTTAGAACGATATTTGTATATTTGGGATTTTTTGGATTTGGCCAAGATGGAGTCTCATAGTAACTAGATATTGCGATGGGATTTATGTTGTTATCTAATAATAAGGATTTTGCTTTTTCAATATAAGTAATTCTATTACCGATATTTGAGCCAATTCCTAAATAAACTACATTAACTGGTTTTTCTAATATATCTGGCTTTATCACGGTTCCAATCTCTATTTTTTTTTGTGGCTCTTTTATCAAACTGTTTTTTTCCTTTTGCTACAGCCAACTCAATTTTAGCTTTACCTTTTTTAAAATACATTTTTGTTGGTACTATTGTGAAGCCATCCCTTTGCATTTTACCTATTAACTTATTTATTTCTCTCTTGTTTAATAAAAGTTTTCTTTCATTCATTGGGTTATGATTTGAATAACTTGCTTGTTTGTAAGCTGCTATATGTGAATTTATCAAAACTAATTCACCATTTTTTTCTACAGCATAAGAGTCTGCAATATTTACTTTTCCATCTCTAATAGATTTAATTTCAGAACCTTTTAAAACAATGCCAGCCTCCAAAAGGTCTTCAAAAAAATAATTAAAACTTGCTTTTCTGTTTAAACAAATAATTTTTAAACCAGGGTTGGTTTTTTTGTTCATTAAATCAATTTTGCAGACTCTAAAGCTTTTTTAATAATAACCTTTGCATTGTCTGATACTTTGACTAAGGGCAATCTTACCTCGTCATCACATAAGTTCATTAATTTAGCTCCATATTTTACAGGGCTCGGATTACTTTCAATAAACATAGCACTATGAACAGGTTGTAATATTTCGTCTAATTTTTTTGCTTTATTTAATTCATCATTATTTTTTGAAATAGAAAATTTTTGAAAATCTGAACACAGTTTTGGTGCTATATTTGCTGTAACACTAATTGTACCAACACCGCCTCTTTTATTAAATTCAAAAGCATTATCATCGTTTCCTGTCATCTGAATAAATTCTTTACCCATTTTTGATAATTGTTGATCAACTCTATTTAAATCTCCTGTAGCATCTTTAACACCAACTATATTTTTTAATTCAAAAAGTTTAGCCATTGTTTCAACAGACATATCAATTACAGACCTTCCTGGAATATTATAAATTATTATAGGAATTCCACATTTGTCATTAATAGCTTTATAATGTTGATATAATCCTTCTTGTGTAGGCTTGTTATAATAAGGGGTTACAATTAGAGCTCCGTCAGCTCCAGCCTTTTCTGCATGGGTAGTTAAGGAAATTGCTTCTTCTGTTGAATTTGATCCAGTTCCTGCAATTACAGGAATTTTACCAGCACTCTCTTTGATGCATAAATCTATGACTTTTTGATGCTCTTTGTGACTAAGAGTTGGAGACTCACCAGTAGTACCTGCTGGGACAAGACCACTTGTACCATTATTTATATGAAAATGAATTAACTTTATATAAGCTTCTTCGTCTAGGCCATTATTTTTAAATGGAGTAATTAAAGCAACATTTGATCCTTTGAACATAAATACTTATAACATAGTTTATAGATTCATATACTAAAAGATTATGTTCAAAAATTTATTATTATTTATTGGTTTATTAGTCTCGTTTTCAGTAATTCAAAATAATGTTTTTGCTGATGTAATTTCCTCTATACCTTTAAAAAAACCATCTTTAACTACCGAAGAATTAGATAAAAAAATTTCTAAAAATATTCTTAAACCTCTTAAAAAACCAAAAAAAAATAAAGGTAAAATAGTTAAAGAAAAGGAAATTGTTCAAACAAAAAAAAAGATTAAATTATCATTTAATATACCTAAAAAGAAACCAACTATAAGCGGCGTAAACACTGTTAGAAGTGTTAAAATATCGAAATATTACAATAAAAAAGATTTTGAAATAGCCAAAAAAGCTATTTCAGAAATGAAAAAAAGTAAGTGGTCCACATCTCTTGGAATTGCAAAAAAAGCTAAAGATAAATCAATTTATAATTTCATACAATGGAGGCATTTATTAACAAAAGGAAATCAAGCATCCTTCTATGACTACAAAGTTTTCATTGATAAAAATTCTCACTATCCAAGAATTGGAAGATTAAAATATCTTGCAGAACACAAGCTGTCTACTGCTAAAGTTTCCCCAAAAAAAATAATTAATTGGTTTAGTGTTGATCAACCTTTAAGCGGATATGGTAAAATGATACTTGGTGAAAGCTTTATTTTAACTGGTGAAAAAAACAAAGGAGCAAAATTAATAAAAGATGGATGGATAACTGCAGATTTATCTAAAAATGAATTAAGATTTTACAGAAAAAAATTTAAAAAATATTTAAATGCAGATGACTATATTAAAAGAGCCGATTATTTAGCATGGAATAGTAAGCGATGGGATTTAAAAAGATTATTAAGATATTTGCCAACAGATTATGAGTTGCTATATACAGCAAGATACATTTTAATGACTAAAGGCTATGGTGTTGATCAGGCAATTAAAAATGTACCTACAAAATTAAAAAATGATGCTGGATTAAATTATGATCGTTTGAAATGGAGAAGAAAGAGAGGAAGAGTAGACTCCTCGTTAGAAATTCTACTAAATATCAAAAATAATAAAGAGTATTTGGTAAAACCTGAAAAATGGTGGAAAGAACGAGAAATTATTTCAAGAGCTTTAATCTATAAAAAAAATTATGAAACAGCATACAAAATCTCAAGTAATCACGGAATGTCAAGTGGATCTGATTTTGCAGCAGCAGAGTGGCTTAGTGGTTGGATAGCATTAAGTTTTTTAAAAGATCCTCTTTTAGCTAAAGATCATTTTCAGAATTTTTATAAAAATGTAAATTACCCAATAAGCACCTCAAGAGGCGCTTATTGGCTTGCGAGAACTTATGAAAAGTTAGGAAACAAAGATCAATCAAACAAATGGTACAAAGAAGCTTCTAAATTTCTTACTACTTATTATGGTCAATTAGCTTTTTTAAAACTAAATCCTAATGCTAAATTTGAATTAGAAAAGGATATGGTTGTCGATGATAAGTATAGAAAAGTTTTTTTTAATAAAGAATTAGTGAAGATTACTTATCTTTTAGATGAACTTAAAAATGACAAATATACAAAATTTATTTTGAGACATCTCGCAAATGACAACATCACAAATGGTAGTGAAATTTTAGCAGCTGAGCTTGCTACTAATATTGAGAGGTATGATTTTGCAATACAAATATCAAAAATATCTTCGTACCAAAAAAGATTTCATAATAAATTTAACTACCCAATTATAAGCACACCAAAAACTATTAATGGTCGTAAAATTCCAGAAAGTGCTTTTATACTTTCAATTATAAGACAAGAGAGTGAATTTGATTTAAGTGCAAATAGTCATGCTGGAGCAAAAGGTCTAATGCAACTAATGCCTTACACAGCAAAATTAGTTTCAAAACAATCTAAGCTTCCGTATTCAAAATCAAGATTAACTACTGATCCGGAGTACAATATAAACTTAGGTTCTCATTATATAGCTGGATTAATACTTCAATATGATGGCGCATACCCTTTTGCTGTAGCCGCTTATAACGCTGGCCCTAATAGAGTTAAATATTGGAAAAAATTAAACAAAAACCCTCAAAAAAAACAAATAGATTATGTTGATTGGGTTGAGCTTATAAAATTTAGAGAAACAAGAAATTATGTTCAACGAGTATTAGAGAACTACAACGTTTACAGATATATCTTGGAAAAAAAGCAAATAAAAATGACAAACTTCTTCAAGGATAAGCCTCTATTTTAGTGGCGGAAGAGGAGGGATTCGAACCCTCGGTACAAGTTTCCTCGCACGGTCATTTAGCAAACGACTGGTTTCAGCCTCTCACCCACTCTTCCGTATGACATAGTGTATTAAGTGATTGTATTGAAAATTCAATATTTATAAAGTAATTATTCGATAATTATGAAAAATAAGTACTCTATATTTTCGTTAATCAAGAATGCTTTCTCATATCATGAGAATTGGCAAAGAGCATGGAAAGATCCCATACCAAAAAAAGAATATGATGCAGTTATAGTTGGTGGAGGTGGTCATGGATTAGCTACTGCCTATTATTTAGCAAAAAAACACAATATGAAAAATATTGCTGTTGTTGAAAAAGGTTGGATTGGCGGTGGAAATACAGGAAGAAACACCACAATAATTAGATCAAATTACTTGTGGGATGCAAGCGCTGGTCTTTATGATTATGCACTAAAAATTTGGGAAGGTTTATCTCAAGAACTAAACTATAACGTAATGTTTAGCCAAAGAGGTGTAATGAACCTTGCACACAATCTCCAAGATGTAAGAGATTTAAAAAGAAGAACTCATGCAAATAGATTAAATGGGATAGATGCAGTTTACTTAAGTACCGAAGAAGTTAAAAAATTTTGCCCAATTATTAATACTTCACAAGATATTAGATACCCTGTTTTAGGTGGAACACTTCAAAGAAGAGCTGGTACAGCAAGACATGATGCTGTTGCTTGGGGTTATGCAAGAGGTGCAGATGAAATGGGTGTTGATATAATTCAAAATTGTGAAGTAAAAGGAATTAAAAGAAATGGTGATAGTATTGAAGGTATTGAAACTACTAAAGGTTTTATAAAAACAAAAAAAGTTGGTGTTGTTGCGGCTGGCCACTCTAGTGTTATTGCAAATATGGCTGGATTAAAATTACCACTTGAAAGCAAACCTTTACAAGCTTTAGTGTCAGAACCTGTCAAACCAATAATTGACACTGTGGTAATGTCTAATGCTGTGCATGCTTATGTTAGCCAATCTGATAAAGGGGAATTAGTAATTGGTGCAGGAACAGATGATTATGTTTCATATTCACAAAAAGGTAGTCATCAAATTGTAGAGGGAACACTAAATGCAATTTTAGAACTTTATCCAATTTTTAGTAGAATGAGAATGCTTAGACAATGGGGAGGGATTGTAGATATATGTCCAGATGCTAGCCCAATATTAAGTAAAACTTCTATCAAAGGTTTGTATTTTAATTGTGGTTGGGGTACTGGCGGATTTAAAGCAACACCAGGTTCAGGAGATTTATTTGCACATACCATTGCAAATGATGAACCTCATAAACTTAATGCAGCATTTAATTTAAATAGATTTATAAGTGGTGACCTTGTTGATGAGCATGGTGCTGCAGCGGTTGCTCATTAATGTTTATTATAAATTGTCCATATTGTGGTGAAAGAGATCATCAAGAATTTAAAGCTGGTGGTGAAGCTCATATAGAGAGACCAAAACAACCAACAGAACTAAGTGATGATGAATGGGCAGAATATTTATTCATGAGAAAAAATATAAAAGGTGTTCAATTTGAGAGATGGATCCATGCACACGGTTGTAGAAAATGGTTTAATATGGTGAGAGATACATCTAATGATGAAATTAAGTTAATCTATAAAATGGGCGAAAAACCTCCTTCAGAATAATATGTCTACAAACTTAAGAATAAAACCTAGCGAATTTATTGATGAAACTATTAGAATTTCGTTTAAATTTAATGGAAAAACTTACCACGGATTTAAGGGAGATACGCTCGCATCTGCTCTACTTGCTAACAATGTTCATTTAGTTGGAAGAAGTTTCAAATATCATAGACCAAGAGGAATAATGACTGCTGGCTCTGAAGAGCCAAACGCAATAGTTCAAATAAATGATGGCACAAATAGAACAGAGCCTAATGTAAGAGCTACGGAAGTAGAAATTTATGAAGGTTTAGAAGCTTCTAGTCAAAACTGTTGGCCTAGTGTTAATTTTGATATAGGGGGAATTAATAATGCTATCTCAGCTTTTTTACCAGCTGGATTTTATTACAAAACTTTCATGTGGCCTGCAAGTTTCTGGGAAAAATATGAATATGTTATCAGACACTCAGCAGGACTGGGTAAATCACCAACAGAAAAAGACCCTGATGTGTATGATCACAGATATATTCATTGTGATGTACTGGTGGTTGGAGCGGGTATTTCAGGAATATTGGCTGCAAAGAATGCTGCTAAAAATAACTTAAAAACTTTACTTGTTGATGAAAAAAACGAATTGGGTGGATCAACAATATATCAAAACAGAGAATTTAATAAAATTGAAAATCAAAGTTCATCTGATTGGCTTAAGAAAGAAATAAAAGAATTAAAAAATATAAAAAATCTTGAAATTAAAACAAGAACTAGTGTTGCTGCGTTTCATGGTTACAATTATTTGTTAGCAAGAGAAAACCTAACAGATCATTTAGAGAAGAAAGACAAACAAGGAAAAATTAGACAAAGACTTTTAAAAATAAGAGCTAAAAAAGTAATTCTTGCAACGGGTGCTTTAGAAAGACCGCTGATTTTTAATAATAATGACAGACCTGGAATTATGCTTTCATCTGCAGTAAAAAAATATGCAGATTTTTATGGTGTAGTTTCTGGTAAAAAAAATGTTTTTTTTACTAATAATGACAGTGCTTATGAAAGTGCTATTTGTCTTCACGACAAAGGAATAAATGTTGAAGCAATAATTGATATTAGAGAAAGTTCAAATTCAAAGATTGTAAAAGCAGTAGAAGAAGCAGGTATTAAAATTCATTGGTCTCATACAATTGTTGATACAAGTGGCTATAAACGGTTAAATGGTATTTCTGCTATGAAACTATCTAATGACAGTTTATCTGTTACAGGTAGTAAGATAAATATTTCTTGTGATTGTCTAGGTGTTGCTGGTGGCTGGACTCCTGCTGTTCATTTATTCACACAATCTGGTGGAAAATTAAAATTTGATGAAAATGACAAAATATTTTTGCCAAACAAATATACGTCTGAACAATTGAGTGTTGGATCTTGTAATGGAGATTTTAAGTTAAAAGAAATTATTAATAATTTATCAATTAATTTAAAAAAATTTTTAAAAGTTAATGAATCAGATTTTGACAATATCTTGATAGAAGGTGAAGAAGAAAATTCAAAAAGAAATATTTGGCTATTACCATCAGATAAACCAATTGGAAAAACTAAACCATTTGTTGATTATCAAAATGATGCAACAGCGAAAGATATAAAATTAGCTTTAAGAGAAGGTTTTAGATCAATTGAACATGTGAAAAGATATACAACAACTGGTATGGGAACAGATCAAGGTAAACTTGGAAATATGCATGCTCTTGGAATTATTGCTGACACTGCTGGTGTAAAAATGGGTGACCTTGGAACTACAACTTTTAGACCCCCCTACACGCCTTTAACATTTGGAACAATTGTCGGAAGAAATGTTGGTGAATACTTCGATGCTTTCAGAAGGACTCCAATGAATGATTGGCATATAGAAAATAAAGCTGAGTTTGAAAATGTTGGTCAATGGAAGAGAGCTTGGTATTACCCCATTAATGGTGAAACAATGCATGAAGCTGTACAAAGAGAAAGCATGGCAGCCAGAGAAAGTGCTGGAATATTAGATGCATCAACTTTAGGTAAAATTGATATTCAAGGTACCGATGCATCAGAATTTTTAAACAGAGTTTATACAAATGCTTGGTCAAAACTTGGTATTGGTAAATGCAGATACGGTTTGATGCTTAATGAAGATGGTATGGTTTACGATGATGGTGTAACAACGAGACTTGGAGAAAATCACTACATAATGACAACAACAACTGGTGGTGCTGCTAATGTCTTGGGTAAACTTGAAGATTATTTGCAAACTGAATGGCCTGAACTAGATGTTTATTTAACTTCTGTTACTGATCATTATGCAACCGCTAGCATATGTGGTCCTAATAGTAAGAAGATATTAAAAAAATTAATTCCTGATTTAGATTTATCTGAAGAAAGTTTTTCTCATATGTCGTTTAAAAATGCTCAAATTGGAAAAATTAAATGTAGAATTATGAGAATTAGTTTTACTGGTGAACATAGTTATGAAATCAATGTTCAATCTAATTATGGTAAAGCTATTTGGGAAAAATGCATGGAAGCTGGCAAAGAGTTTAACATCACTCCATATGGAACTGAGACTATGCACTTATTAAGAGCTGAAAAAGGATTTATAATCGTAGGCCAAGACACTGATGGAACAATGACACCTATTGATCTTCAAATGGATTGGATAGTAAGCAAAAAGAAATATGATTTTATTGGTAAGAGATCACTTTATAGATCTGACACCATGAAAGAAGAACGTAAACAGTTAGTTGGACTTTTAACAGATGATCCAAATATAGTTTTAGAAGAAGGTGCTCAAATCGTTTCTGAATTAAATCAATCTCCTGTTAATATGCTAGGTCATGTAACATCAAGTTACTATAGTCCAAATTTAAAAAAATCTATTGCTCTTGCAGTCGTAAGAAGTGGAAAAAATATGATGGGTACAAAATTATTAATCCCCATGGAGGATAAGACGATCAATGTTACTGTAGCTAATCCAGTTTTTTTTGATACAGAAAATAAGAGGTTAAATGCTTAATTATAATTCACCAATTAATAATCAGATCAATTATAACGGTGTATCTGTAAAAGAATTATCTCCTATAATGAAACTTGGTCTAAGAGGAAAAAAAAGAGAATTCTTTACAACAGTCGGTAAACATTTGGATATGATTTTACCCACAGAAGCTAACACTTCGTCATCTAGCTCTAAACTTACTTCTATATGGCTTAGTCCTGATGAATGGATGGTTATATCAAACGAAGAAATCGAAAAAGATTCAAACAAATATGATCTTGAAGAAAATTTGTATAACAGTATTTCAAAAACTAATTTAGGTGCAGTTGTTGATGTAACTGATCAGTTTGTATTGTTAGAATTAGAGGGTGCAAATATATATGAGTTATTTTCTTCTGGTAGTCCTTTTAATTTTAATGAATTTAAAGAAAAAAAAGGCTCTACTACACAAACATTGCTAAACAACATTGACGTAATAATTCATAATAAAGGTGAAAATTTAGTTAATTTATTTGTTAGACGTTCATTTTCTGAGCATTTGTACTCTTGGATAAATGATAGTGCGTCAAGGTTATAAGGTTATTCTTAATTATTTTTGGGTAAAAGGAGTTATGAAAAAACTTATTTTACTTGCACTTATAGTGCTTTTACCCTTTTCAGTTAACGCAGATTCAAAACTAGATCAAATATTAGCATCTGGTGAATTAAAAGTTGGAACTACGGGAGACTGGGATCCTATGACAATGAAAGACCCTGCAACAAATAAATATAAGGGTTTTGATATCGATGTAATGGATGAATTGGCTAAGGACATGGGTGTAAAAGTTATTTTTGTTCCAACAGAATGGAAAACTATCGTTTCAGGAATTACCTCAGGCAGATATGATATTTCAACAAGTGTTACTAAAACAGCCAAAAGAGCAGAAGTTGCCGGCTTTACCTCTACATATTATAAGTATGGTACAGTACCACTTGTGCTTAAAAAAAATTTAAAGAAATTCTCAACTTGGGACTCATTAAATAAAAATGGTGTTAAAATAGCAACTACACTTGGAACCTCACAAGAACAAAAAGCAAAAGAATTTTTTCCAAAATCTACACTAAAATCAGTTGAAGCCCCAGCTAGAGACTTTCAAGAAGTTTTAGCAGGTAGAGCTGATGGAAATATCACAAGTTCAACAGAAGCTAATAAACTAGTTATCAAGTACCCGCAATTAGCAATAGTTCAGGATGGTGAAAAAAATCCTGCTTTTCTTGCTATGATGGTTCCTAAAACTGATACTAAATGGAATAACTATGTAAGTGACTGGATTGAAAAGAAAAAAAATTCTGGTTTCTTTCAAAAGTTATTAGCTAAATATAATCTTAAAAGTTTATAATCAGTTAGATATTAATTTTTAATTCTCTATAACTTAAGAGTGAAAAATATATTTTTTTTACTTTTAATTCTTCCACTTTCTTCATGTACAGATCATGAGATGGGTTGGTTTATTATTTCTCCAAATAATCTTGAAGGAGCAACAAATCTAAAATTCTTATTGAGTGGCTTAACAACAACTATCTATATATCTCTAATATCAATAATTATATCAATGATATTGGGACTGGTTGTTGCAATACCATCTTTAGCTAAGAATAAATTTTTAACTTATATTAATATTGGTTATGTTGAAATTGTAAGAGCTGTACCATTATTAGTTTTAATCTTATGGATTTATTATGGTTTACCTATAATGACAGGTATTAGCTTCAGTCCATTTATTTCAGGAATAATTGCTTTGGCAATAAGTGAAAGTGCTTTTCAAGCTGAAATTTTCAGAGCTGGTATTAATTCAATCAAGAAAGCACAATGGGAAGCAGGGAGTTCATTAGGTTTAAATTTTTTTAAAAGATTAAGATTAGTAATATTGCCACAAGCAATAAAAAATATTTTACCCGCTATTGGTAATCAATTTGTCTATGTTTTAAAAATGTCATCATTAGTATCAATAATAGGTATTGGTGACCTAACAAGAAAAGCAAACGAATTAGTTGTTACAACTTATCGACCTTTAGAAATTTATACTTTTTTGATTTTGGAGTATTTAATCTTAATATTAATTGTTTCTTTTTTTGTAAGAAAATTAGAAAAAAATTTAAAAAAAGACTAACTGTTAATTTTTCTTTCTCCAGTCCCATGGATAATCGAATTCCATAGACCACATTCCAAGTTTATTAAATTTAGCATAATTTTCATCTATAATAAATTTTTTGGAATATCTTCTGTAAGCAAATGCATAACCACTTCTAACAAGATAGCTGGATAAACTTTCATCATTTACATAACACTCTGCTAAAGTTCTTTTATATTGATCTTTACCTTCACTGATACAGATAACTTTATTGTTTCCAATCTTATCTATAAGAATTTGTTTGGCTGTTATTCCACAAGGGTTACTCTGACCTTCTTTAATGCAGTTTTGTTTTAATTCTGGTGTATCTATGCCACTAAATCTAATTTTTTTACCATTAATTTTGATTGTATCTCCATCCGTTATTTTAATATCTTGTGATTTGATATCGGTATATGTAAAAAAAAAACTAGTGCCGAAACACTAATAACTAAAATGGCTTTTCTTTTGCTTAAATACATTGTTTAAGAAATATCCAATGAAGATGATTAAAGCAATACCCATAACCCAGTTAGTCACCATTATTGTATAAAATATATCATTATAATCACCGCCCCTTATATTTATTACATACCATAAAGACAAAAATGGAAATGCTGTTAATCTTAAAATACTTAAATACAGACTGTAAATTGGTTTTTTGAGAGCTTGAAATACTGCTGTTGTGATAAAGAACACCGGATAAATTGGGCCTATCAAAGCTGCTACTTTCAGATAAATAGCTCCATGTTTGATTGCTTCCACATTATCTGTAAATTGGGATACAAAAATTTCTGCACCAAAAAATAATATTATTCCTGCGCCTACCATAAACGATGAACCAAATAAAAGAGCTTTCGAATACAATTCTCTTATACGATTAAATTTTTTTGCACCAAAATTCTGCCCACCAATTGAAAGTACAGCTGTATTTAAACCAATTACTGGTAATAAGAAGACTTGTTCAACTCTTAAAGCAGCTCCATACCCAGCAGTAGCTAATTCTCCAAATTGACCAATAAAATACAAAATATTAAATATACCAACACCTATAAACAACATACTAAACATAATAGGTAAGGCTTGAGAAAATAATTCTCTCAACATATCAAAGTTAGGAATAAAACACTTTATAAATAAATATTTTCTTAATTTACATGAATTGATCTTGTAGGCTAAATAAAATGTTCCTATTGATTGTGAGATTACTGTGGCTATTGCAAGACCACCAATTCCAAAAGCTGGAATAAAACCATAACCCCAAATAAATAATGGGTTTAAAAATATATTTAAGAAAAAACTAAAAATTAAAACATTTCTATAACTTTTAGTGTCACCTTGTGCATTCAAGGCACCATTCAAAGAAATTTGAATCATTACAATAAATGTACCGTAAAAAATAATATCTAAATATTCTCTTGTAAGAGCTATACCTGATGCATCAGATCCCATTACACCTAAGAGAAAATTAGAAGCATTTAAACCAAATAGAGTTACTATTACAGAGGTCAGAATTGCAAAAACTACTGATTGAGCAATAAATAGCGATGCTCTATTAATTTTTTTCTCACCTAATAAATTGCCAATACAAGCGTTAGTAGCAGCACCAATACCGACACCCACTGCTATAATTACAAAATATATTGGAAAAGATTTAGCAATTGCTCCTATAGCTTCAGCAGAAATTCTACCGGCAAACCAAGTATCGACTAAATTATAAAAAGTTTGAAATAGCGAACCAACACTTGCGGGTATTGTTACTTTTCTTAGAAGATCCCATATAGGGTCTTTTGTTAATTTTATTTGTTTAGACAATTTATTTTTATTTATATTCTTTTTGGAATATATGCTTTGAACCACTCTTTTTAGCAAGATTTATTTGTTCTTGTCTCATTCTAAATCGTGCCTTTTGGGATTTTGTCAAATTATCGTGACATTTTGGGCAAGAAACACCTTCTTCATATTTTTTTGATTTTTTGTCTTTAGGTGAAATTGGTTTTCTACATCCACTGCACATGAAAAAACTTCCAGCACTTAAACCATGTTTAAGACTAATTCTGTTGTCAAAAACAAAGCATTCTCCTTTCCACATACTATCTTTTTTCTTTGTGTTTTTGAGATAATTTAGAATACCACCATTCAATTGATAAATATTTTTGAAACCTTTGTTCTTTAAGTAAACTGATGTCTTTTCACATCTAACACCACCGGTACAAAACATAGCTACTGGTTTATTTTTTTTTAACTTATTTAGATATTTAGGAAAATCTCTAAAATTATTTACATTTGGGTTTACTGATTTTTTAAATGTTCCAACATCAAATTCAAAGGGCTTTCTTGTATCAATTATATGGGTATCTTTTTTTTTAATTAATTTGTTCCACTCTTTTGGATCTAAATGTGTTTCTAAATTTCTTTCTTTAGAATTTAATATTAAATTCATTGGAACAATTTCTTTTTTAATTTTAACTTTAGGTTTGTGAAAAGGTTGGAATGAAGATTTAGAATTATTACTATTATCAAAATTCTTAAATGAAAAAAGTGATTTAAGTTTTTTTATTGTTTTTTCTATATCTTTAACTTGGCCAGATATAGTTCCATTTAATCCTTCTTTAGCAATAATAATAGTTCCTCTTATATTGTTTTTAATAAAGAATTTTTGCATAGCATCTTTATTTTTTTTTAAAGATGTAACTTTTACAAATTTGTAAAAACCAAGAACTTTAAACATTATAAAACTCTACAAACTGTCATGCCATCTCCTAAAGGAATTATAATTTGCTCAACTCTTTTATCATTAGCAATATGAGAATTAAATTCTCTTATGTTTACTGTGTATTTATCTAAATTTTTCTGATCGGCAACTTCTCCATGCCATAAAACATTGTCAATAATTATCAAACCACCTTTATCAATTAACTGTAATGATTTTTCATAATATTCTTTGTAATTCATTTTATCCGCATCAATAAAAATCATATTAAATTTATTATTTTTTAGATCTTCTAAGCTTTCTAAGGCTGGTTTTATTATTGTTTTTATTTTGTGGTCTTGTTTTGCTTTTTTAAAAAACTTTAATGCCACTTCGTTAGTTTTTTCATTTTTATCAAGTGCTATCAACTTACCATCATCTGGTAAAGCTAATGAAATTGAAAGTGCACTCAACCCAGTGAAGGTTCCAATTTCTAGTACATTTTTAATATTTGAGATTTTTATAATTAAATGCAAAAAATAACATTGAGATGGATCAACTTGCATTCTTTTGATGTCACCTAATGTATTATTGTAATCAATTATTTCTTGCTGAATTGGATTTAACTTTAATCCAAAATCATTAATATAACTTTGTAATTTTTCTGTTATTTTAAGGTTTGCACCCATTTTTATTAAAGCTTTTTCTTTAATATCTCATTTATTAATTGAGGGTTAGCTTTACCACCTGAAATTTTCATTGCTTGACCTACAAAAAAACCAAATAATTTTTCTTTGCCGTTCTTATATTCGACAGCTTTTTCTCTGTTATTATTGATTATTTTATCTATTAAAGCTTCTAATGCTTTAGGGTCACTTTCTTGTTTTAAACCTTTTTCCTCAACAATTACTTGGGGATCTTTATCCCCATCAAGCATTAATTCAAATATTGTCTTACCTATCTTTCCAGAAATCGTTCCATTTTTAATTAGATTAATTAGCTTTGCTAAATTTTTTGCACTTATTGGGCTGTCAGATATTTCTAAATTTTTATTGTTTAAAACAGCAAACAATTCACCTGTAATCCAGTTAACTGCTAATTTCATATCACGGTTCTTACCCATTTTTGCAACAACTTCTTCAAAATATTTTGCAGTTTCAATATCAGATACCAATATTGTTGCCTCATAAGAAGACACTTTAAATTCATCTATAAATCTTTTCTTTTTATCATCAGGTAATTCTGGAATATCAGCTTTTAATTGTTCTATAAATTCATCTGTAACTTCTAATGGTAACAAGTCTGGATCTGGAAAATATCTGTAATCATGAGCATCTTCTTTTGATCTCATTGATCTGGTTTCATTTTTTTTTGTATCAAATAATCTTGTTTCTTGGTCAATAGATTTACCCTCTTCAATTAGATCAACTTGTCTATTTGCTTCATAATCAATTGCCATTTGCATAAATTTAATAGAATTAACATTTTTAATCTCACAACGTGTTCCAAGTTCTTTACTGTCTTTTAATCTTACAGAAACGTTAACATCTGCTCTTAAAGAACCTTCTTGCATGTTACCATCACATGTACCCAAATATCTCATTATCGATCTCAATTTTTTAATATAGGCACTTACTTCATCGGGGGTTCTTAAATCAGGCTTACTAACAATTTCCATTAAAGCTACACCTGATCTATTTAAATCTACTAAAGTATTTTGTGGATCCATATCATGAATACTTTTTCCAGCATCTTGCTCTAAGTGTAGTCTTTCAATACCTACCTCTTTCTGTCCATTTGGCATATCAAGAACAACTGTTCCCTCTCCAACTATTGGATATTTGAATTGTGAAATTTGATATCCTTGTGGGAGGTCGGCATAAAAATAATTTTTTCTATCAAAAACTGATCTTTTATTAATTTGAGCTCTTAAACCAATACCTGTTTTTATTGCTTGTTTTACGCAATATTCATTAATTACGGGCAACATTCCAGGAAAAGCAGCATCAACTAGACTTACTTGAGTATTAGGTTCAGCACCAAATTTTGTTGAAGAAGATGAAAATAATTTTGAATTAGATGTTACTTGCGCATGTACTTCAAGACCAATAACAACTTCATAAACATTATCATACCTTTCAATCAAATATTTCGAACTATCATTAGGCATTATTTAATCCACCAATCAGAAATTTTATTTTTAAAATTAATCTTATCTTCCATTGCATAAGCTAAATTTAATATTTCTTGTTCTTTAAATGCTTTACCAATTATTTGTAATCCCAAAGGATATCCTGCAGCATCATGTCCTGCAGGAATAGATATGGCTGGTAGTCCCGCTAAATTAACAGGTACAGTGAAAATATCATTTAAGTACATTGAAACTGGATCATCTTTCTTTTCACCAATTTTAAATGCTGAACTAGGTGTTGAGGGTGTTAAAATAGCATCTACTTTTTTATAAGCTTCATCAAAATCATTTTTAATTAATTTTCTAACTTTTTGCGCTTTTAAATAATAAGCATCATAATATCCAGAGGATAAGACATACGTACCAATCATTATTCTTCGTTGTACTTCAACACCAAAACCTTCTGATCTTGTTTTCTCGTACATATCTATTAAGTTTTCTCCTTTTGCTCTAAAACCGTACTTAACACCATCGTATCGTGCTAAATTTGAAGAGGCTTCTGCTGGAGCAACTATATAATATGCTGGCAATGCGTAACTAGTATGAGGTAATGAAATATCTACTATTTCTGCACCACAATCTTTTGCATATGTAATTCCTTTTTGCCACAACTCCTCAATCTCCTTAGGCATACCCTCTACTCTATATTCTTTAGGTATTCCTATTTTTTTTCCTTTAATATCTTTGGTTAAATCTTTGCTATATTGATTTCTTTTAAAATCTATTGATGTAGAATCTTTATTGTCATAAGAGCTGATTACCTCTTGTAACAAAGCACAATCTTGGACATTCTGCGCCATCGGTCCTGCTTGATCTAATGAAGAAGCAAAAGCAACAATTCCATATCTAGAACAACTTCCATAAGTAGGTTTTAATCCAACTGTGCCTGTAAAGGATGCTGGTTGTCTAATCGATCCACCAGTATCCGTTCCTATTGTAATTGGTGTCAGCTGACCACTTACAGCTGCTGCAGACCCACCTGATGATCCACCTGGAACCAATCCTTTATCGATAGGGTTTTGTACATTTCCATAAAAACTTGTTTCATTCGATGATCCCATGGCAAACTCATCACAATTCAATTTACCAAGTAAGATTGCTCCTTCATTCCATATATTTTGAGTAACAGTAGATTCGTAAGTTGGAACAAAGTTTTCTAAAATTTTACTTCCCGCTGTCGTTCTAATATTTTTAGTACAGAAAAGATCTTTAACAGCCATCGGTATTCCTGGAAGTTTTAAATCTAAATTAGGTTTTTCATCAAATTTTTTTGCTTTATTAATAGCATTTGAAAAATCTTCTGAAATATAAGAATTTAATTCTTTTGATTTTTCTGAACGTTTAACAAATGCTTTAGTAACATCTTCAGATGATAATTTTTTTTCTTTAATATTTTTAACTAATGATGTTAATGATTGAGAAGTTATATCAGACATTATTCAACAACTTTCGGAACTACAAAAAAATCCTCGTTATCTTCAGGTGAATTTTTTATAATTTGTTCTCTTATATTTTGATTTTTAACTTCATCAGATCTAAATTTTAAAGTTGTTTCAGCTACTGATGTAAGTGGCTCTACTTTATCAGTATTTAATTCGTTCAATTTTTCAATAAATTTGAATATTGCGTTTAAATCACCTACAAGTTTTTCAGCTTTTTGCTCATCAACTGAAATCCTTGATAATTTAGAAATGTGCTTTATTGTTTTAAGATCAATGCTCATATGGTATTTAAATATGTCGCAAACTATCACTTAAGTTAAAAATATACAATATGATCACTATTGAAGATTTTAAAAAAAAACAGTCTGAACCCTCTAGATTGATTGGATTGGATCTTGGCTCTAAAAGAATTGGTGTATCTATCTGTGATGAGAGACAGTCTATTGCAACACCCTTTAAAACAATTAATAAAACAAATACAAATGAGTTAATTACTGAATTACAAGACATAATTAACGAATATGAGATCAAGGGAATTATAATTGGAAATCCAATAAATATGGATGGTTCTTTAGGTAGATCTGCTCAATCAGTAAATGACGTATCAACTAATATTGATAAATCAATTGATGTAGATGTTTGTCTGTGGGACGAAAGACTTTCTACTGTGGGAGCGTTTAATTTATCTAGTCAGCTTGATATAAATGTTAGTAAAAGAGAAAAAAATATTGATCAAAACGCAGCTGCATTCATTCTACAAGGAGCAATAGATTTTTTAAATAATTAATACTTGCCATAATGGCACTTTATAGCTATAGAGTTAATTTTAATGGCAACTAAAAAAAACAAAGCTGTTAAAATCTCCCAAAAACACTTACTAGGTATTCAAGATTTATCAATTAATGATGTAAATCTAATTTTAGATGAGTCTCAAACGTTTATAAAACTTAATCAAAGCAAGAATAAAAAATTAAATGTATTAACTGGTAAAACCCAAATTAATCTATTTTTTGAACCATCGACTAGAACACAAAGCTCATTTGAATTAGCCGGTAAAAGATTGGGTGCAGATGTGATGTCAATGAACATGAGCAACTCTGCAATCAAAAAAGGTGAAACCTTAATTGATACTGCTATGACATTGAATGCAATGCACCCTGATATAATTGTCATTAGGCACCAAGACTCTGGTGCATGTAATTTATTATCTCAAAAAGTAAATTGTGCAGTTTTAAATGCAGGTGATGGTAGAAGAGAGCACCCTACTCAAGCTCTTCTTGATGCTTTAACAATTATTAATCGTAAAAATAAAATTGAAGGTTTAAAAATTGCAATATGTGGAGACATACTCCATTCAAGAGTTGCAAGATCAAATATTTATTTATTAACAATGCTTGGTGCAGAAGTAAACATTGTTGCACCAACAAACTTAATGCCAAAAGAAATAGAAAAATTTGGTGTTAATACTTTTACAGACATGAATAAAGGACTTAAAGATTGTGACATAGTAATGATGTTAAGATTGCAAAATGAAAGAATGACAGGTTCATTTCTATCATCTAATCGTGAATACTATGAATATTATGGATTAACACCTGATAAACTAGATCATGCAAAACCTGATGCAATAATAATGCATCCGGGTCCTATGAATAGAGGTATTGAGATTGATACAAGGTTAGCCGACGATATAAATAAAAGTGTAATTAAAGAACAAGTAGAACTAGGCGTTGCTGTTAGAATGGCATGTTTAAAAATTTTTTGTGATTAAATGAAAAAACAATATATTATAAATGCAAATATAATTGACCCTTACAATTCATTAAATGAAAATGGAGGTTTAATTATTGGTGAGGATGGCAAAATTGAAGCTGTAGGTAAAAAAGTTAATACAAACAACCTGCCTACAAGAGAAAAACCAATTGATTTAAAAGGAAAATATATTTTTCCTGGCTTAGTAGACATGAGAGTTTTTGTAGGTGAGCCTGGTTATGAATACAAAGAAAACTTTAGGACTTTAAGTAATGCAGCATTATCAGGTGGGGTAACCTCAGTTGTTACAATGCCTAACACAAATCCAATTATAGATAATGTATCTATAGTAGATTTTTTAAAAAGAAGAGGAAGAGACAAATCCAAAATAAATATATTTCCATGTGCATCATTAACTCAAAATATTGAGGGTACAAACATGACGGAATTTGGTCTCTTAGCAAACAAGGGCATAATTGGTTTTACAGACGGAGTAAAAACTATTCAAAATACAAGCTTGATGTCGAAAATAATGAATTCTGCTAAAGATTTAGGATGCTTAATAATGCAACATGCTGAAGATTATCACTTATCAAAGAATGGTATGATTAATTCAGGTATAATTGCTACCAAATTAGGATTATCAGGAATACCAGATATCGCTGAAAGAATTATAATTGAAAGAGATCTAACTCTACTTGAAAAAGCAAAATGTAGATATCATATATCTCAAATTTCCTCGACAAAATCAGTTGATATTATTAAACAAAGAAAAAATGATATTAAATTTACTTGTGGTGTATCAATAAATAATCTTTCTTTAAACGAAAATGATATTGGCGATTTTAAAACATTTTTAAAATTATCTCCACCATTAAGAAAAGAAGAAGACAGAGAATCTCTAGTTCAAGGATTAAAAGACAAAACTATTGATGTAATTGTTTCTGATCACAAGCCAGAAGATGAAGAGTCTAAAAGATTAACTTTTTCTCAAGCTGCAACTGGAGCATCGGGAATAGAAACACTTTTATCTTTAAGTTTAGAGCTTTACCATAATGGATCAGTTAAACTTGAAACTATAATTCAAGCATTAACTTCTAATCCAGCAAAAATATTAAGTATTAATAAAGGAAATCTTTCAATCGGTAATGATGCAGATTTTTGTATAGTTGATTTAAATAAACCATGGATTGTAAAAAAAGAAAATTTAATTTCAAAATCTAAAAATACATCAATTGAGGATAAAAAACTTCAAGGCAAAGTAACTAATACATTTGTAAAAGGTAAGGAATTATTTAAAATATAATAATGGACAATTTTACAATAGGTATAATTTCCTACCTTATGGGCTCTATTCCATTTGGTTTCATTTTAACAAAAATTTTTTTAAAAAAGGATATTAGAGATATAGGGTCTGGTAATATTGGCGCTACAAATGCATTAAGAACTGGAAATAAACTAATAGGTTTTGCAACTCTTATATTGGATATTTCTAAAGCAATCATTCCAGTAATTTATACTAAGATACATTTTCCAGAACTTATATTCATTGCTTCATTATGTGCTTTTTTAGGTCATGTATTTCCAATTTGGCTTAAGTTTAAAGGTGGCAAAGGTGTTGCTACCTACGTCGGAATTCTATTTTCTATAAATATTTTATTTGGACTAATTTTTGCAATTTCCTGGGTAATTACTTTTGTATCTACCAAATACTCTTCTTTGTCATCACTAATTGGATCTTTATCTATACCAGTTTATTTATTAATCACAGGAAATGCCAATAATATAACTTTTTTTATAATAATGTTTGTTTTGATTTTTTTCACTCATAGAGAAAATATTAAACGACTGAAAAATAAAGAAGAAAGTAAGACCAATATTTATTAATTTGACTATCGAACTCTTTTGGATAGTTTGTTAAATTATGAATCTAGTGATAGTTGAAAGCCCTGCTAAAGCAAAAACAATTAACAAATATTTAGGTGATAATTATACTGTTTTAGCTAGTTATGGTCATATAAGAGATTTACCATCTAAAAATGGTTCTGTAGATCCTGATCAAAATTTCAAAATGGAATGGGAGGTTGATAGCTTTTCTAAAAAATATTTAAAAGAAATTACTGATGCAGCAAAAGATTCTTCAAAAATTATTCTAGCAACAGACCCTGATCGCGAGGGTGAAGCTATAGCATGGCATGTAAAAGAATATCTAAATGAAAAAAAACTTCTAAAAGATAAAGAAGTTGAGAGAGTTGTTTTTAACGAAATTACCAAAAAAGCAGTGACTCATGGTATTGAAAATCCAAGACAAATAGAACCTTTGCTAGTAGATGCATATATGGCGAGAAGAGCTCTAGATTATTTAGTTGGTTTTAACATCTCCCCTATTTTATGGACAAAATTGCCAGGCTCAAAATCTGCAGGTAGAGTTCAATCAGTGGCCTTAAAACTTATAACTGAAAGAGAACATGAAATTGAGTCTTTTAATCCAGATGAATTTTGGACTTTAACGGTAAATTTTCAAGATAATAAAAAACAGTCAATAAGTGCAAGCATCTCCCAAGTAGATGGAAAAAAAATTGAAAAATTTTCATTTAAAAATAAATTTGAAATAGATTCGGCAATTAAAGTTATCAAAGATAAAGAATTTAATATAAGCGATATTTCATCAAAAATAGTTAATAGAAAACCTTCAGGTCCTTTTACAACATCAACATTACAACAAGTCGCCTCAAGTAGATTAGGTTTTGGAGCATCAAGAACAATGCAAATTGCTCAAAGGCTATATCAAGGTATTGAAATTAATGGTGAAACTATTGGGTTGATTACTTATATGAGAACTGATGGTACAAATTTATCTGCAGATGCTGTTTCAGATTTTAGAAATTATATCAAAAATGAATATGGTAAAGAATATCTTCCTGAAAATCCTTTAAATTATTCTGGAAAAAAAGCTAAAAATGCTCAGGAAGCTCACGAAGCTATAAGACCGACCGACATTGAAAGGTCTCCCGAGTCTGTTAAAAAATATTTAAGTACTGATCAACAAAAGCTATACAATTTAATTTGGGGAAGAGCACTATCATCACAAATGGAGACTGCTAAATTCGATAGAAGCACAATAACAATATCTTCGAAAGATAATAATACCATATGTAAGTCTAGTGGTTCTGTTTTAAAATTTGATGGTTATTTAAAAGTTTTTCCAAATCCAAGTAAAGATGATGATGAAACTTTACTTCCAAAAATGTCAAAAGGACCAATTAATATTGAATCTCTTTTAGACGAACAACATTTTACTCAACCACCACCAAGATACTCAGAAGCTAGCTTAGTTAAAAAATTAGAAGAGTTGGGTATAGGACGTCCATCTACTTATGCAAGTATCATTTCAACTATAGCAAATCGAGGATATGCTGAGATTTTAAATAAACGATTTTTTCCTACTGATCGGGGTAAATTAATTTCTGCATTTTTGGAAAAATTATTTTCCAAATATGTGGATTATAATTTTACAGCTGATTTAGAAGATCAATTAGACGGAATTACTACTGGTAAAGAAAGTTGGATAAAAGTTTTAGAAATGTTTTGGAAAGATTTTAATAACAATGTTTCTGAAGTAAAAGAAATAAGAACTAGGGAAGTTTTAGACTTACTAAATGATAGCTTGGGTGCATTAATTTTTGACAAAAACACAGAAGGTAAAATTGTTAGAAAATGTCAATTATGTAACGATGGATCATTAAGTTTGAAAAATAGTTTTAGAGGTGGTGCTTTTATTGGATGTTCTAATTATCCTGAATGTAAATTCACAAGACCTTTATCAAAAGCCAAAGCTGCAGCTCAAGCACAATTAGCGGAACCAAAGTTTATTGGAAAACATGATAATGGTAATGATATATATTTAAAAAATGGAAGATTTGGCCCTTATCTACAATATGAAAAAATTTTAGAAGAGATACCTGAAGAAAAAACTTCTAAAAAAAAGAAAAAAAGAAAAAAACTTAAAACTGATGTAAATGAACTTTTAAAAAATGTTTCCATACCAAAGGGTTTAGAATTAGAAAGTATTGATTTGGAAAAAGCTCAATTTTTATGTTCTTTACCAAAATCTTTAGGATTAAACCCTGAAAACCAAAAAGAAATTACATTAAACACAGGAAGATTTGGACCTTATTTAAAATGTGAAAATAAATCGGCCAGAATAGAAAATATAGAAGAAATATTTTCCATAGGTTTAAATAGAGCAATAACAATGATAGCAGAAGCAAAACCAGGAAGAATGTCATCTTCGATTATAAAAGATCTAGGAGAACATCCGGAAGATAAAAAACCAGTAAGAGTTATGAAAGGTCAATATGGGCCATATATTAAATACAAGTCATTAAATGCAACTATCCCAGAAGAAAAAGATCCTACAGAACTTACAATGGAAGAAGCTTTAATTTTAATTGAGAAAAGAAAAGAATACGATAAAATTAAAAAAGCTAAAAAAACTAAAAAAAAAGGTAAATAATGAATTTTGAAGATAAAATTAGAGAATTAAAAATTGAACTACCAGAAGCTAAGGCGCCTGTTGGATCTTATGTCGCTACAAAAATTGTAGGAAAATTACTTTATGTGTCAGGACAAATATCAATTGATGCAAATGGAGAGTTAATAAAAGGTAAAGTTGGTAAAAATTTAACTACAGATGAAGCCTACAAAGCTGCTGAAAGATGTGGATTAAGTATTATTGCTCAAGTTAAAAATGCATGTGATAGCGATCTATCAAAAATAAAATCTTGTATCAAATTAACTGGTTTTGTAAATTCAACAGAGGATTATATAGAGCAACCAAAAGTAATTAATGGAGCTTCAGACTTAATTGCATCAGTTTTTGGTGAAGCTGGTATGCACACAAGAGCAGCAGTAAGTGCCAATAGCTTACCGCTGGGTGTTTCAGTTGAAGTTGATGCTATTTTTGAAATAAACTAAAGCTTATCTTCCTATACTGAAATATTTAAATCCTTGGGCTTTAATTTTATCTGGTGAAAATATGTTTCTCATATCATAAATCTTCATATTTTTTGATGTAGATAATTTCTTAAAATTGATAGATTTAAAATCATTCCACTCAGTATGCAATATAATTAAATCAGAGTCTTTTGCTGCATGGCTAATTGACTTTGAAAAAGTTACGTTTTTAATTTTATCAAATTCTTTTTTTATGCCCGTAGGGTCATAATATTTTATTTTGGCTCCATTTTTAGAAAGATAGGGAATCATTTCTAAACTTGAAGAGTCTCTCATATCATCTGTATTAGCTTTGAAAGTAACGCCTAAAAAACAAATCTTTTTGTTTTTAATTCTTTGATTAAGTATTTCATTAATTTTTTTAAGTAATAATTTGGATCTTAATGAATTTGATTTTACTACACTTTTAATTACTGATAGATCTGTTTTGAACTTGTCGGCTGTAGCAATAATAGCTTTTGTATCTTTAGGAAAACATGACCCCCCATAAGCTGGACCAGGTCTCAAAAAACGACTACCTATTCTTTTATCTAACCCAATACCTATTGATATATCTTCAACATCAATATTAGTTTTTTCACATAAATTTGCTATTTCATTTATAAATGTAATTTTTGTAGCTAAAAAAGCATTAGCAGCATACTTAATTAGTTCTGCAGCTCTACGATTAGTAGAAATAAATTTTGCTCCTTTGGAAATTAATGGAGCATAAAGACTTTTTAAAATCATTTTTGACTTTTTATCATTTGAGCCAATCACTACTCTATCAGGATAAACAAAATCTCTTATAGCCTCACCTTCTCTTAAAAATTCTGGATTTGACACTACTGAAAATTTATTTTTTTTAACCTTTTTTGATAATATTTTTTCTATTTCATCACCTGTAGTAACTGGCACAGTTGATTTTGTTATTATTATCTTAAATTTATTAATGGATTTTGATATTTTCTTAGCGGCAGAAAAAATTTGACTTAAATCTGCTCTGTTACTATTTTTTTTTGTAGGTGTGCCAACACATAAAAATATAACATCAGATTTTTTTATGGAATCTTCTAAATCTGTAGAAAATTTTAATCTTTTATTATTATTGTTTTTAAGAACCAGTTCTTTTAATCCTGGTTCATAGATTGGAATTATTCCTTTTTTAAGATCATTAATTTTTCTTTTATCTTTATCAACACATATAACATCATTGCCAAAATCTGAAAAACATACACCACTTACTAACCCAACATAGCCAGTTCCTATCATGCACAATTTCATAATTTTGAAATCTCCTTAGATGAATTAATATAACCATTTAATGTTCCACAATCTAAATATTTACCTAAAAAATTATGTGCTATAAATTTTTCATTATCATTAATCAGTGACTGAATTGCATCAGTAACATGTATTTCTCCACCATTTCCAGGTTTCAGTTTTTGTAGTTTTGAAAAAATAGTTTTAGGTAAGATATACCGTCCTATGACCGCTTTATTGGAAGGAGCTTGTTTAATACTTGGTTTTTCAATAACGCCTTTAATTGTGTAATCAGTTTTATTCAATTTTTTATTAAGATTAAAAATACCCCATCTAGAAATAGATTTTTTATTAACAGTCATACTAGCCATGATAGAAGCTTTATAATTTTTATGTGTTTTAATCATGGATTTTGAACAATTCTTTTTAATTATAAGATCATCTGGTAATAACATCAAAAAATATTTATCTTTAATAAATCTTTTAGTTTTAAGAACTGCATCACCAGTACCTTTTGGTTTATTCTGATAAACAAATTTTATCATTTTTCTGTATTTTAAGATCTTTTTATATTCTTCAATGACTCTTAAATCTTTTTTTTTTTAATTATATCTTTATAAAATTTATCATTATAAAAATATTTCTTAATCATCATTTTTTTTTTTGAAATTATAAAAATTATTTCTTTTATACCTGCATCAACGCACTCTTCTAAAATATACTCTAGGCCCGGTTTACCATTAATGGGAAGAAGTTCTTTAGCAAATACGCTAGTTAAAGGTAACAATCTAGTACCAAGACCAGCTAGGGGAATAATTGCTTGTTTAATCATTTAAATGTTTTACTTATTAAATAATTTAATACAAATGAAAATTTTATTAAACAATGAAACTTTACATAAAACATTAAAGCCTTTTGATAATATTGGGTTTGTACCGACTATGGGCGGGATACATGAGGGGCATATTTCTCTAATAAACAAATCAATCAAATATGCCGATAAAACAATAGTAAGTATTTTTGTTAATCCTAAGCAGTTCAATAATAAAAGGGATTTTATATCGTATCCTTCAAATATCAAAAATGATTTAGCTATTTTAAAAAAAATTCCTAAGATTGACTTCATTTATATTCCTAAATTTAAAGATATCTATGAAAGTAAAGATAAATCGAAAATAATAATTAAAAGAAGTGACAAAATTTTATGTGCAAAATTTAGAAAAGGACATTTTGAAGGTGTGTTGGATGTAATGGATAAATTAACAAATTTGATCAACCCAAAAAAAATTTTTATGGGAAAAAAAGATTATCAGCAATTATTTCTGGTTAAAAATTTTATAGAAAGTAATTATAAGACTAAAGTGATTGGCTGTAAGACAATAAGAAATAAAAATAAACTTGCGTTATCTTCGAGGAATTTTTTACTTAGTAAAAAAGATTTAAAAAAAGTTGAAAATATATCAAAAAAATTTTTAAATCTTAAAAATGAAGTAAAAAAACATAGATATATTAATAAATTTTTAGGGCAATCAAAAAGAAAATTTGAAAAATTATTAAATATTAAAATTGAATATTTAGAAAATAGAAATGTTAAGAATCTTAAAATTTCAAATAGATACTTAAAGTCAAAAATATTTTTATCTTATCATTTTAAAGGTATTAGGTTGATTGACAATTTTTGATTTACAAGAAATAAGCGCCCACACCTAAAAAAGAAACAAACCCTATTACATCAGTAATAGTAGTTACAAAAACACTAGAAGCAATCGCTGGGTCAATGTTCATTTTTTTAAGTGTCACAGGAACCAAAATTCCAAATAGACCTGCAATAATCATAGTTAAAACCATCGAAATTGAAATAATAATTGATAAAATGTTATCTTGAAACCAAACTTGAACTACAAAAGCACTTATCGCAGCAAATATAATTCCATTTAATATTCCAATAGTAAATTCCTTAATGACATTTGATGAAAAATTATTTTCTGTTAAATCATTAGTCGCAATTGTTCTAACTGTAACAGCAAGAGTCTGCATACCCGCATTACCACCCATAGATGCTACGATCGGCATTAAAAATGCTAAAACTACCATCTGTTCTATGGTGGCGCCAAATAAACTTATGCACCAAGTGGCTAAAAAAGCAGTAAAAAGATTTAATAAAAGCCAATTAAATCTTCTTTTAGTTTTTGTAATTACACCATCTGTTATCTCTTCGTCACCTACCCCTGCTAATCTTAAAGTATCCTCTTCTGCCTCTTCCTTTAAGACAGTTAAAACATCATCACTCATAATCATACCAACTAATTTATTATTTTTATCAACAACAGCAGCTGAGTTTAAATTGTAATTTTCAAACAAATTACCAACTTCTTCTTTGTCCATGTCAACGGGTATTAAAAGTTGGGACTCTGACATAATAGAAAGCATTTTTGTATCTCTTGATGTTGTTAGAACACGTGAAGAAGGGACGGTTCCAATTGGTTTAAATTCCTCATTTACTATAAATATTTCTAAAAATTCTTCAGGAAGATCTTTATTTTCTCTCAGATAATCTATTGTTTGACCTACAGACCAATTACTAGGAATTGCAGTAAATTCACGTTGCATTATTCTTGCTGCAGTATCTTCTGGATAACTTAAACTTTCTAATAGTGCAAAACGATCTTTTGGTGGTAAAGAACTTAATATGTTATTCTTTTCTTCCTCTGGTACATTCTCTAAAATTGATATTGCATCATCCGACTCAAGATTTGTTAAAATAGATACTATTGAGTCTGATGAAAGATATGTAATAATTTCTGTTTGAACAGACTCATTAAGTTCAATAAAGACTTCGGGATCTATTTTAAAATTATTAAGTTTTATTAAACTTTCTCTATCAGTTTGATTTAAGTGCTCGATTATGTCCGCAGCATCTGCTGGGTGCATTTCTTTAAATGAATTAGAAATAAAAAGAGCATCATTGTTTGCAATTTTCGATGTTACAACTTTTATATACTCTTTATTAAATTCAAAATTAACTTTTTTATCTTTTATTTTTCTAACTAAAGACATAAATCTACCTATAATTTAGATTGGACTATTAATAGATAATTAAGATAATACAATTTATAAATGAATATAGAGATCAAAAAGTCAATAAAACCAATAAATTATTTTGATGCGATAAACTTCTTAGAGAAAAGATTGGAAGATTTGAACAAAAATAAGAATAAAGAACTTATTTGGAAACTAGAACATAATGAAATATTTACAGCAGGTACGAGCTATAAAGATAATGAGATTTTAGATAATTCAATAAACTTAATAAAAACTAATCGTGGTGGCAAGATTACATGTCATGCACCTGGTCAATTAATCTGTTACTTTGTTTTGGATTTAAGAAAAAAAAAAGATATTAGAAAATTTATTAGCTGTATTGAAAAAACTATTATTGAAACTCTCAAAAATTACGAGATAGATACATTTTCAGATAGAGATAATGTGGGAATTTGGCATAAAAAAAATAACTCAATCAATAAAGTTGCTGCAATTGGAGTAAGGGTAAAAAAATGGATTGCTTATCATGGTTTTTCAATAAATATAAATAATAACCTTGATCAATACAAAAAGATTATTCCTTGCGGTATAAAAGATAAAGGAATTACTAATTTAATTAGTATTGCAGACAATGATTATTCAAACATAGATGATTTATTGATAGAAAAATTTATTTCAAACCTGAAAACCTGAGTCTTTTAGTCTTTAATAATTTTCTAAAATAATCTGGTAACAAGGCTGTGTATGTGTGTTTAATATCATCAATAATAAATTTAATCTGATATGAATGAAGCATTAGGTTTTTATTTATTCCTTTGGAAGAATTAGATAATTTATATTTAATATCACCAAATATCGGTTGACCTAACGCATATAATTGTTTTCTAAGTTGGTGTTTACGACCTGTAATAGGTTTTAATTCAACTAAACTAGCTTCTGAATTTTTATCTAAAACTTTATAAATTGTTTTAGCTTTTTCAATAATTTTTTTTTCTCCATCATATCTAACAAGATCGTCATTCCACTCTCCTGTATCATTGTTTAATTCTCCATGACAAATAGCCAAATAAGTTTTATGAACTTTTCGTAATCTAAATAATGAAGTTAACAATTGCGCAGCCTCTCTTGTCTTTGCCATTATAAATACACCTGATGTATCTTTATCTAGTCTATGCACCGAATAGGGTTTAGTATCTTGAAAGATTTCACTTTTGGCAAAAATATCAACTAAATTTTTTTTTGATTTAGTGCCACCTTGAACAGAAATACCTGAACTTTTGTTTAAAACTATAAAATTTTCATTATTATCTATAATTTGATCTTCATTGGATTTTATAATTTCTTTTGATGGTTCAAATTTTATTTTCTTTTGAGTTATAGTCTCTTTAAAATCTAAATTAAAAATGTTTACAACATCGTTAGTTTTTACTTTAGTTGAGCTTTTAATTTTCTTTTTATTTAATTTTATTTTGCCAGATCTTAAATATTTTTCGATAAGTCCTTGAGGTATTTTGCCAATTTTAAGTCGTGTCCAACGATCAATTCGCATATCATTACACGTTGAATCAACGGTAAATGACTTTTTCATACTTTAAAAAATTATGCTGTAGCTTGTTTTTTTTCTTCAGCTTTAGGAGTTTCTTTGTTGATATCTTTTTTTGGCTTATCTATTCTTCTAGCCTCAACATCTCTATCAACGAATTCAATAATAGCCATTGGTGCATTATCACCATATCTAAATCCAGCTTTTATAATTCTAGTATATCCACCATTTCTTTTTTCATATCTCTTTGAAAGAGTTTTTTTTACTTTATTGGCAGATTTAATATCTTGAAGTTGAGAAACTAACATTTTTGTAGTTTGCAATGTTTCTTTCTTACCTAGGGTGATAATTTTGTCTGCTTGAGGTTTTAAAAATTTAGCTTTTGGCAAAGTAGTTTTGATTTGCTCATATTTAATCAAAGAATTTAACATATTCTTTAAAAGAGCTTTTCTATGTTCAGAAGTTCTATTTAACTTCTTATTTGCCATTCCATGTCTCATTAGATAGCTTCCTCTAACTTTTTAGACATTTCAGCAATGTTATCCGGTGGCCAATTAGGAATTTCCATACCTAAATATAATGACATACCAGTTAAAACTTCTTTTATTTCATTTAATGATTTTCTTCCAAAATTTGGTGTTCGAAGCATTTCACCTTCAGATTTTTGAACTAAATCACCAATATAGATAATGTTATCATTTTTAAGACAATTCATAGATCTTACTGAGAGCTCTAGTTCGTCAACTTTTCTCAATAAGTTTTTATTAAACTCAGGTTCTGTAGAAACTTCTTTTATAGGAGCTTCAACTGGTTCATCGAAGTTAACAAACATTTTAAGCTGATCTTGGAATATTCTTGCTGAATAAGCTACTGCATCCTCGGCTGAAATTGATCCATTAGTTTCAACTTCCATAGTAAGTTTATCATAATCCAATGCTTTACCTTCTCTTGCAGTACTTATTGAATATGAAACTTTTTTTACAGGGCTGTATAGTGAGTCGATTGCTATAAGGCCTAAAGGTGGTTCTTCTGGTTTATTTAAATCAGCTGGAACATATCCTTTACCAGTACTAACGTTCATTTCCATGTGAAAATTTGTTTTTTCATCAAGATTACAAATAACTAGTTCTGGATTTAAAATTTCTACATCAGCAACTTGAGCTATATCTGAAGCTTTGATTTCGCCAGGACCTTTTGCATCAAGTACAAGTTTTTTTATGCCTTCTGAATTACATTTTAATGCTAAAGACTTAACATTTAAAACTATATCAGTAACATCTTCTCTAACACCTTTTATAGATGTGAACTCGTGTAACACGCCATCAATTTGGATAGAAGTAACCGCAGCACCTCTTATTGATGATAGTAAAATTCTTCTAAGAGAATTTCCAAGTGTTAATCCGTATCCTTTTTCTAAAGGTTCGGCTACAATTTTTGCATGTGTTAAGTCATCACTAATTTTTACATTCAATTTTGATGGTTTAATTAATGACTTCCAATTTTTTACATTTACATTTTCGACTTCCATTAAACTCTCCTTTTCTTTGGTGGTCTAGTTCCATTATGAGGCATGGGTGTAGTATCTTTAATTGACAAAATTTTAAAACCTCTAGCTTGTAATGCTCTTAAAGCTGTTTCACGACCCGAACCTGGGCCCTTAACTTCAACAGATAAAGTTTTCATTCCATATTCTAACGCTTTAGAGGCAGCTGCATCTGCTGCTATTTGTGCTGCATACGGTGTTGATTTTCTTGATCCTTTAAAACCTTTTTGACCAGCAGATGACCATGAGATTACATTACCATTAGTGTCCGCGATAGAGATCATCGTATTATTAAATGTCGATTGCACATAAGCAATTCCATTTAAAATATTTTTCTTAACTTTTTTTTTCTTCGAGTAAGAGCTTTTGTTACTTTTTTTTGAAGATTTTTCAACCTTCTGATCTTTATTTTCAACTTTATCAGTTTTAGCCATAATTATTTTTTAGTTGGAGTTAATTTTTTTCCTGCAATTGCAATTGCTTTACCTTTTCTAGTTCTTGCATTGCATCTTGTTCTTTGTCCTCTAACAGGTAATTTTTTTCTATGCCTAGTGCCTCTGTAACAAGCTAGATCAATTAATCTTTTAATTGTTAAAGAATAATCTCTTCTTAAATCACCCTCTACTTTAAAATTTGCATCGATATATTCTCTTATCTTTAAAATTTCATCATCAGTTAATTCGTTAATTCTTTTTGCTCTTGGTATTTCAAGTGAAGTACAAATTTGATCTGAAAACTTTTCACCAATCCCATAAATATACGTAAGGCCTATGTGAACAAGCTTATTTTGTGGAATGTTGATACCTGCGATACGAGCCATAATTTTTGTGATAATTTGAGCCTTTTATATAATAAGATTATCCAAAGTCAACGCCTTAAAAATTGATAAAAGTGTCTATTTCCTTTGTTATTTGATCAATTTCCTTAGTTCCATCTATCTCATGAAAATTTGAATTTTTAGAGTAAAAATCTAGCACAGGTCTGGTGGTTTCCATATAGGTATCATATCTTTTGAGAATTGTACTGCTATCATCATCTTTTCTATTTTCTAATATTTTTCTTTTTTCAATTCTTTCTATAATTATATCTTTATTTACATTTAGAAAAAAAATATGATCAATTTTTTGATTAGATTTATCTAATAATAAATTCAAATATTTTGCCTGACTTAATGATCTAGGGTAACCATCAAATATTAATTTATCTTTTTTTTTAGGATCATAAATTAGATTTTCAATTAATGAGTTCACAATTTCATCACTAACAAATTTGCCTTCATTCATATTGCTTATTATTTGTTGACCAATATCTGAATTTTTTTTAATTTCTTCTCTTAGAATGTCACCTGTAGAAACTTGAAGATTTTTTAGTTTATTAACTAAATACTTTGACTGAGTACCTTTACCTGCGCCTGGAGGCCCAAATAAAATAATATTCACTTACTTACCAAGTTTTGTTTTTTTGATTAATTGTTCGTATTGTGAACTCATTAATCTGGTTTGAATTTGAGTTACTGTATCAATAGCAACTACAACAACAATCAAAATTGAAGTACCTCCTAAATAAAAAGGAATAGGATAATTAGCTATTAAAAACTCTGGCATTAAACAAACTAATGTTAAATATAACGCACCAATAGTTGTTAATTTTGTCAAGATGTTTTCAATATATAATGCTGTACTTTCACCTGGTCTTATTCCAGGAACGAAACCTCCATATTTTCTTAGATTATCCGCTGTCTCTGTTGGGTTGAAAGTTATAGATGTATAAAAAAATGTAAAAAATATTATTCCTGATGCATACAACAACATGTACAAAGGTTGTCCTTGAGTAAAATAAGAACTAATATTTAAGAAAGTTTCATTGTTTGAAAAAGAAAAATTTGAAAACGTTACAGGTAATAACAAAAGAGCTGAAGCAAAAATTGCTGGAATAACACCTGCTTGATTAATCTTTAATGGTAAATGAGATGACTCTCCTCCATACATTTTGTTGCCCATTTGTCTTTTAGGGTAATTAATTAATATTTTTCTCAATGCTCTTTCCATAAAAACAATAAATAAAATAGTCAGAATTAATAAAATAAAAATAGCTAAAATCATAAATGTTGAAACAGCACCTGTTCTTCCAAGTTCAAATGTTGTTACTAGGGCTCTTGGAATCTCAGCGACTATACCAGCAAATATTATAAGCGAGATACCATTTCCTATACCTCTTTGAGTAATTTGTTCCCCTAACCACATTAGAAACATTGTACCAGCTACAATAGTAGTAACTGTTGTTATTTTAAAAAATGCACCAGGGCTAATTACCAAATTAGCAGATGATTCTAGACCAACAGATAAACCATAGCCTTGAACTGTTGCTAATAAAACCGTACCATATCTTGTAATTTGTGTAATTTTTGCTCTTCCAGTTTCACCTTGAGCTTTCAAATTTTTAAAATAATCAGAAACACCAGTTAACAACTGCACTATAATTGATGATGAAATATATGGCATTATACCTAAGGCAAAAATAGCCATTCTACTAACAGCACCACCTGCAAATACGTTGAACATTCCAAGTAAACCTTTTTGGTTACCATCCATCATAATTTTAAGCTGCTCAGGATCAATTCCTGGTAATGGAACAAATGTACCAAACCTGTAAACCGCAAGAATAAATATGGAAAATAATATTCTATTTCTTAAATCGTTTGATGATGACGATGCACTCATTGAAATTTATTATTTTTTCAATTGAATAGATCCACTAATTTTCTCTAGTTTTTCTATTGCTGATTTAGATGCTAAATCTGCCTCTATGTTAACTTTATCCTTGATATCTCCAGTTCCAAGTATTTTTAACTTTTGAGAATTTTTATTAATCAGTTTAAGTTTTTTAAGCAATTCCATATTTATAGTATCACTAGGATTAATTGTTTTTTCATTTATAAATGACTGAATTTTTTCAAGATTCATAATTGCTATATTGATTCTTGAAATTGGATTAAAACCTCTTTTTGGTAATCTTCGATATAAAGGCATTTGACCACCTTCAAAAGCTTTAATGGCAACACCAGATCTAGATTTTTGACCTTTAACACCTCTACCAGAAGTTTTACCCTTGCCCGAACCAATACCTCTACCAACTCTCATTTTAGATTTATTAATTTTATCTTTAGTGTTTAAAGTTATCATTATCCTCTTTTCTCAACTATTTCTGAAATCTTTTTATTTCTAATTGCTGAAATTTGTTTTGGTGAATTCTGTTTTAATAAAGCTTTCATTGTAGCTCTGATAACATTATGTGCATTTGAAGTTCCCATAGATTTTGCAACAATATCTTTTACACCAAGAACTTCACAAACAGCTCTTACTGGTCCTCCAGCAATAATTCCAGTACCTTTTGATGCTGCTCTAAGCACAATTCTTCCAGAACCATCTTTTGCTTTTACATCATGGTGTATTGTTCTTCCTTCTCTTAAAGGAATATGTATCAATTTTCTTCTTGCAACTTCATTAGCTTTTTTAATTGCATCTGGAACTTGTTTAGCTTTTGCGTGAGCAATACCTATTTTACCCGCTTGATTTCCAACGACTACTAATGCTGAAAAACCAAATCTTCTTCCACCTTTTACAACTTTTGTAATACGGTTAATGTGAACTAATTTTTCTAATATATCGTCAGCTTTTTTGTCTTTAAAATTATTCATAATTAAAATTCCATTCCATTTTCACGTAAAGTTTCAGCAAATACTTTAACTCTACCATGATATCTGTATATGCCTCTATCAAAGTATATTTTTGTAATTTTCTTTTCTTGAGCTTTCTTAGCTAGTTTTGTGGCAACTATTTTTGACAATTCTGTTTTATTTACTTTTTCACCTGATTTTATATCTTTTTCAACTGATGAAGCTGATAATAAAGTAATTTTATTAATATCGTCAATTATCTGTGCAGAAATATTTTTTGCTGATCTAGAGATACATAACCTAAATCTATCTTTAGAAGAAACTTTTTTGACTTTATTGCTAACTCTAAATCTTTTTCTAGTGGCAGTATTTAGTTTCATTATTTTTTCTTTCCTTCTTTTTTAAGAACATACTGACCTTTTTCACGGATACCCTTACCTTTGTATGGTTCAATTTTTCTATAAGTTTTAATTTTGGAAGCTACAGAACCTACTTGTTGCTTATCTGATCCTGAAATTTTTAAAGTTGTTTGTTTTTCAACTTCAATTTTAATCCCTTCAGGAATATCATAATTAATATCATGACTATAACCAAGTTGAAGGTTTAACTGTTTTCCTTTTAAAGCTGCTCTATAACCAACACCAACCAATTCAAGAGTTTTTTCATATCCTGTGCTTGATCCAATTACTGCATTGTTAATCAGGCTTCTATTCATTCCCCAAAGTCTTTTAGAATCTTGGTCAATTTTTTTTGGTTTAATTGAAATTTCTTTTCCTTCTTTAATATCAAGATTAAACATTTCTAAATCAATCCCTACAGACTTTTTTCCTAGAGGACCCTCAATATTAATTATATTTCCAGCTAATACCACTTTGACTTTTTCAGGAATAGAAATACTTATTTTACCAATTTTAGACATTAAAATACCTTACAAATTATTTCGCCACCAACACGTTGTTTTCTTGCATCTATATCTGTCATTACACCTTTAGGTGTAGAGATAATAGCAATCCCAAGTCCATTATTAACCTTTGGTAGACTTTCAGCACTAGAAAAAATTCTTCTACCAGGTTTTGATACACGTTCAAAAGCGCTGATAACAGGGTTTCCAGAGTGATATTTAAGTTCCAAAGATAATGTTGGCTTATTATCTTCGGCAGCAATTTTAAAATCTTTAATAAACCCTTCGTTTTTAAGAATGTCTGCAATTTTTGTTTTAAAATTCGAAGACGGCAATGCTACTTTTTTGTGGTTTCTAGCTTGAGCATTTTTAACTCTTGCTATCATATCGCCAATTGGATCACTTAAACTCATAATATTCCTTTCTACCAGCTCGACTTAGTCATTCCTGGAATTAATCCAGCTAAACCTAAGTCCCTTAAAGCTATTCTTGATATTTTTAATTTTCTATAAACTCCATGTGGTCTTCCTGTAATTTTACATCTATTCATAACTCTTATTTTTGCTGAATTTCTAGGCATTTGTGACAATTTTTGCTGTGCCTTAAATCTTTCTTCTAATGGTAGCTTTTTGTCCATAATAATTTTTTTCAGACTTTGTCTTTTTTTAAAAAGTCTATCAGAAAGTTTAATTCTTTTATCGTTTTTGTTTACAGCGCTTACTTTAGCCATGTTTAATTGTCTCCTTTTTTAATAAATGGGAAATTCATTTTTTCTAATAAAGCAAATGCATGATCTTTATTCATAGCTTTAATTACAACTATAATATCTAGACCACGTACTTTATCCGCTCTATCAAAACTTACTTCTGGAAAAATAATATGTTCTTTAACACCAAAAGTATAATTACCAAATTTATCAAATCCTTTTGGAGATAGTCCTCTAAAATCTTTAATTCTTGGTAATGCAATATTTACTAATCTATCAATAAACTCATACATTTTGTTTTTTCTTAGTGTCACTTTTAAACCAGCATTAGAACCTTTTCTTGTTTTAAAATTAGCAACTGATTTTTTAAATTTTGTAACCACAGGTTTTTGACCAGTAATTTTTCCCATATCTTCTTCTGCTGCTTTTAAAATTTTTGCATCAGCTCCATCAAGTCCAAGCCCCATATTTAAAACTATTTTTTCAATTTTAGGCACCATAAAAATATTTTTAAGAGCTAAACTGTCTTTTAAAGCTGGCTGAATTTCTTTACTGTAAATTTCTTTTAATCTTGGTGTCATTATTTTTTAGCCTCTGCTTTTTTTGTAACTTTTTCATCAATTAGTTTAAGGTTTGATAAATGTATAAAGCTCTCTTTAGATACAATTCCACCTTTTTTCTCTTTAGTTGTTTTTATGTGCTTTTTAACCATATTAATTTCTTTAACTTTAGCTCTATTATTAGATCTATCAATTTCAATAACTTCACCTTCTTTTTTCTTATCTTTTCCTGTTAAAACTCTTACTTTTAATCCTTTTTTGATCATCTTTATAAAACCTCCGGTGCTAGTGAAATTATTTTCATCTGCCCTCGGCTTCTTAGTTCTCTTGTTACAGGACCAAAAATTCTTGTTCCCACCGGTTCACCTTTGTCATCAACCAAAACTGCTGCATTGTTATCAAACTTAACTTTTGAACCATCGTTTCTATGAATTCCTTTTTTAACTCTTACGACAACAGCTTTATGGACCGTGCCTTTTTTTACCTTACCTTTGGGTATTGCTTCTTTTACAGCAATCACAATAGTGTCGCCAATACTTGCGTATCTTCGTTTAGACCCACCAAGCACCTTTATACATTCTATTCTTTTAGCGCCTGTGTTGTCTGCTACCTGTAACTCTGTTTGTACACCAATCATTATTTTGTATTCTCCATTACTTGGAATTTTTTATTTTTCGAAAACGGTTTGCTTTCAATAATTGAAACTTTATCACCAGTTTTAAATGTATTATTTTCATCATGAGCATTGTAATTTTTTCTAACTTTAATTACTTTTTTAAGTACAGGATGAGAATATTTTCTTTCAACCATCACAGTTATAGTTTTATTTGGCTTATCACTTATAACTACTCCAGTTAATATTTTTTTAGGCATTAATTTTTCCTTTTAATATAGTTTTTAATCTTGCAATTGTTTTTCTTGTTTCGCTAATTTTTGCAGGGTTTGTTACTTGTGAATTCATTTTTTGAAATCTAAAATTAAAAAGATCTTTTTTTAATTTATCTATATTTTTTACCATTTCGTCTTTTGATAATTTTTTAATTTCTTGTTTTTTCATATTAAGCAAACCTCTTAATAGTTTTAGTTTTTATTGGCAATTTAGCCGATGCTTTGTAAAGAGCTTCTTTAGCTATCTGTTCAGAAACACCGTCAACTTCAAACAAAATTCTTCCAGGTTTAACCCTACACGCAAAAAATTCAGGATTCCCTTTACCTTTACCCATCCTTACTTCAATCGGTTTTTTTGATACTGGGATATTTGGAAACACTCTAGTCCAAACTCTTCCTTGTCTTTTCATATGTCTAGTTAAAGCTACTCTAGCAGCTTCAATTTGTTTTCCTGTAATTCTTTCTGGTTGTAAAGCTTTAAGAGCAAACGCACCATAATTAATAGAACTTGCTCTAGTTGCTGTTCCATGGATTCTTCCCTTATGAGCTTTTCTCCATCTGGTTCTAACTGGTTGAAGCATTATTCTTTATCCTCTTTTGGTGCTGCTTTATTAGTTTCTTGACTGAACTCTCTTGCAAAAACTTCACCTTTATAGATCCAAACCTTAATTCCTATAATACCATATGTTGTTAAAGCTTCTGCTTCAGCGTAATCTATATCTGCTCTTAAAGTGTGTGATGGTATGCTGCCTTCTCTTAACCACTCAGTTCTAGCTATTTCGTTTCCACCAAGTCTTCCACTTATAGAAACTTTAATTCCTCTTGCTCCTAATCTAATACATGATTGCATAGATCTTTTCATCGCTCTTCTGTATGAAATTCTTTTTACTAATTGTTGAGCAATGTTCTCAGCGACCAAATATGCATTGGTCTCAGGTTTTTTTACTTCCTTAATATTAAGTGAAACTTCGTTAGTTGTAAATTTTGATAAATTATTTTTAATTTTATCAATATCGCTACCTTTTTTCCCAATAACAAATCCAGGTCTTGAGGTGTAGATAGTAACATAGCATTTATTAGATGTTCTCTCTATCATCACTTTAGATACACCTGAATTAACTACATTTTTTTTTATATAATCTCTAATTTTAAAATCTTCTATTAAATAATTTCCAAAATCTTTCTTTTTAGCATACCAAACAGAATCCCAACCTCTATTGATACCTAATCTAAAACCTACAGGATTAACTTTTTGTCCCATGACTCTCCATTTGTTTAACTTCTGATAAAATTATAGTTACTGTTGACCAAGGTTTTAAAATTGGTGCGGCTCTACCCTTTGCTCTTGGTCTAAATCTTTTCATCACAATTTTTTTTCCACAATAAGCTTCTTTGACAACTAAATTGTCAATATCATACTGAAAGTTATTTTCTGCATTTGCAACTGCAGAACTTATTGTTTTTCTAATATCTTTGCTAATTCTTTTAGCTGAGAATTGTAAATCTCGAATAGCTACATCTACTTTTTTTCCAACAATACTTTTTAAAATAGGATTAAGCTTTCTAACACTAGTTCTTATACTATTGTTTACAGATTTAACTGTATCTACTTTTTTTCTATTTTTTTTCTTTGTCTTATTCATATTTATTTTTTAGCCGCTGTTGCAGGTTTAGCTTTTTTATCCGCTGGTGTATGACCATAAAAAGTTCTTGTAGGTGAAAATTCGCCTAATTTGTGTCCAACCATATCTTCTGAAATTGTGATTGGTATAAATTTTTTACCATTATAAATTTGAAAACTTACACCAACAAAATCAGGTAATATTGTTGATTTTCTTGACCATGTTTTAATTGGAATTTTTTTTGGATCAACTTTGTATTTATCAACTTTTTTCATTAAGCTTTCTTCAACAAAAGGTCCTTTCCATACTGATCTAGCCATTACTTAGTATCCTTCCTCTTATTTCTTCTCTTAACAATATATTTATCTGTTCTCTTATTATCTCTTGTTTTTAATCCTTTAGCAGATTGTCCTGTAGGTGAAACTGGATGTCTACCACCAGCTGATTTACCTTCTCCACCACCATGAGGGTGATCTACAGGGTTTTTCACAACTCCTCTAGTATGTGGTTTTCTTCCAAGCCATCTTGATCTTCCTGCTTTACCAATTTTAATATTTTTTTGATCTGGATTAGTTAAAATTCCTATTGTAGCCAAAGATCTAGAGTCTATTTTTCTAACTTCGCCTGAAGCTAGTTTAATTAAACTATAGTTTCCATCTAAACCACTAATTGTTACTGACGAACCTGCAGATCTAGCAATTTTACCACCAGCACCTGGTTGAATTTCAACGTTATGTATGTTTATACCAACCGGAATATCTTGGAGTGGCATACAATTGCCAACTTTAATTTCTTTTTTAGAACCATTTTCAATTTTATCACCAGCTTTGATTTTTTGAGGTGCTAAATAGTAAGCGTGAGATCCATCTTCAAATTTAACTAACATGATATAACATGATCTATTTGGATCATATTCAATTCTTTCAACAGTAGCTTCCATATCAAATTTTTTACGGTAAAAATCTACATGTCTGTACATTTTTTTATGTCCACCAGATCTATTAATATTTGTAATATGTCCGTTATTGTTTCTTCCTTTCATTGCATTTTTTGGAGATACAAGTGATTTGAAAGGTTTACCTTTCCATAGACCAGTTCTATCAACTAGAATAGTACCTCTAGTAGATTTTGTGTAAGGTTTAAAAGTTTTTAATGCCATTTACTAAATTCCTGTAGTTAGATCAATGCTTTGACCTTTTTTAAGAGTTATTATTGCTTTTTTAAAACCAGAGACTCTTACTTTTTTTCCTCTGGTTATTTTAACTCTATTCTGTTTGTTAATTATATTAATCTTAGTCACATTTACTTTAAAAATTTTTTCAATATTTTTCTTTAAGTTTGTTTTGTTTGCACCAGCAGGAACTTTAAAAACAATTTTATTTTGTTCTGACAAATTTGTTGATTTCTCTGTAACCATTGGAGACACAATTTTATCGTATAAGTGTATTTTATCCATTTTAAGAATATCTCTTTTCTAGTTCTTTTACGGAGCTTTCAGTAAAAACAACTTTTTTAAATTTTATAATATCGTATGAGCTAAAATGGTTTACATCAGTTACTTTAACATTTGGAATATTTCTAGCTGATTTTTCAATTTTCTCTTTAGAAGCTTTATCTAAAATAATTAAAGAATTTGATATTTCTAATTTTTGAATAATTGCATTCATCTCTTTTGTTTTTTTAATTTCAGCTGAAAAATCACTCAAAATTAATAAGTTTTTGTCTTTATTTTTTTCAGTAATTAAAGATGCCACACTAAGTTTCTTTTCATTTTTGTTTAATTTTCTTTTTTTGTAAGCAAGTTCACCTTTAGGACCATGTGCTATACCACCACCAACAAATATTGGTGCTTTTCTACTTGCGTGTCTTGCTCCACCAGTTCCTTTTTGGGCATAAATTTTTGATGTAGGGCCACTTACTTCATTTTGCTGTTTCGTTTTAGCGTGTCTACCTTTGTAGTTAGCATTAGTTTTATATAAAACACTACTTACCAACTTACTATTAATTTTTGCTGAAAATATTTTATCTAATACTTCAATAGTATCTTTTTTTCCATCAATGCTTATTTTTTCTATTTTCATTATTTTTTCTTTTTATCAGGTGTTTTTTTTGCTTCTTCTGCTGCTGCAATTTTCTCAGATACAGTCATTTTATTTATATTTTTTACAGATTGTCTAACTACAACTTCTGTATTTTTAGATCCAGGAATAGAGCCTTTTAAATATAGCAGTTCATTTTCTAAATCAGTTTTAATAATTTCAATATTAAGCATAGTTCTAAGTCTATCACCCATATGTCCAGCCATTTTTTTTCCTTTGAATACTTTTCCAGGATCTTGACTATGTCCTGTTGAACCATGAGCTCTATGTGAAACTGAAACACCGTGACTGGCTCTTAGGCCACCAAAGTTCCATCTTTTCATTGCTCCAGCAAAACCTTTACCGATAGTTTTTGATCTTGTATCAACAAATTTTGTATCTTTAAATATTTCTAAGCCAAATTCATTACCTTCTTTATAGGTTTCGGTATCCTTAACTCTAAATTCTTTTAGTTTCTTTTTTGCTTCAGTATTTTTTTTAGCATAAAAGCCTTTCATAGCTTTTGTAAGTTTAGAATTTTTAATTTTTCCATAACCAAGTTGTACAGCCTTATATCCTCTTTTTTCTTCATCTATGACCTGGATAACTCTTGCTTTTTCAACTTTTAAAACTGTTACAGGCACTAACTGTCCAGTTTTATAAAATTCTCTTGTCATACCTATTTTTTTTCCAATTAATGCAATCTCTGTCATAACTAAATTTTAATCTCCACATCTACTCCTGAAGCTAGGTCTAACTTCATTAAAGCTTCAACTGTTTGTGGCGTTGGTTCTATAATATCTATTAAACGCTTATGAGTTCTTGACTCAAATTGTTCTCGACTTTTTTTATCAATATGAGGACCTTTTAAAACTGTATATCTCTCTATTCTAGTTGGTAATGGAATTGGGCCTTTAATAGTAGCACCTGTTCTTTTCACAGTATTTACTATTTCTTCAGTAGATGCATCCAAGATTTTATTGTCGTATGCTCTAAGTTTAATTCTAATATTTTGTTTTTCCATAATTACCCTGCAATCTTTTTAGTTACTTCATCTTGAACATTCTGAGGTACTTTTGAATAATGATCAAAAAACATAGAGTATTGTGCTCTACCTTGAGACATTGATCTTAAATTATTAATATATCCAAACATGTTTGCTAGTGGTACCATAGCTGTAATTACTGTTGCATTTCCTCTTTGCTCTTGTGTACTGATTTGACCTCTACGGCTATTCAAGTCACCAATAACATCACCCATATAATCTTCTGGTGTAACAACCTCAACTCTCATTACTGGTTCAAGAAGTTTTAAGGTTCCCTTAGTGCAAGCTTCTTTAAAACAAGCTCTACCAGCTAGTTCAAAAGCAAGGACACTTGAGTCAACATCGTGATGCAAACCATCAATAATAGTAACTTTGTAATCAATCATTGGAAATCCTGCTAAAATTCCATTATCAGAAACTGTTTCAATTCCTTTTTCTACACCTGGAATAAATTCTTTAGGAATTGCACCACCTTTAATTTTGCTCTCAACAGATCTTCCAGCACCTGGTTCTTGTGGTTCAACAAGAAGTTTAACTTTAGCAAACTGACCAGCACCACCACTTTGTTTTTTATGTGTATATTCAACTTCAGATGCATTTTCTAATGTTTCTCTGTAGGCGACTTGTGGAGCACCTACATTTGCTTCAACCTTAAATTCTCTCTTCATTCTATCAACAATTATATCTAAGTGTAATTCACCCATACCTTTAATAATTGTTTGACCTGATTCCTCATCAGATGTAACTCTGAATGATGGGTCTTCTTTAGCAAGTCTTCCCAAAGCTTCCCCCATTTTTTCTTGGTCAGCTTTTGTTTTTGGCTCGACAGCAATTTCAATAACAGGATCTGGGAATTCCATAGGTTCTAGTAAAACAGGTTTCTCCTCATCACATAATGTGTGACCTGTGATAGTATATTTTAGACCAGCTAAAGCAACAATGTCTCCAGCATTTGCTTCTTTAATATCCTCTCTAGAGTTAGCATGCATCAATAACATTCTCCCAACTCTTTCTTCTTTTTCTTTAGACGAATTGTAAATTCCTGTACCAGTTTTAATAGTTCCTGAATAAATTCTTATAAATGTCAAAGAACCAACAAATGGATCATTTGCAACTTTAAAAGCTAAAGCTGAGAATGGTTGGCTATCTTCAAATTTCATCTCCATCTCATCCTCAGAACCAGGTTTGGTTCCTTTAATTGATCCAATATCAATTGGACTAGGTAAGTAATTAATTGTTGCATCAAGTAATGGTTGTACGCCTTTATTCTTAAAAGCTGAACCTGTTGTGATTGGTACAAAGCTAAAATTTAAAGTCCCTTTTCTTATACATCTGACTAAATCTTCTTCTTTAATCTCATCACCATTTAAGTAAGCTTCCATTAATTTTTCATCTTGTTCAACCGCAGTTTCAACTAATTCTGTTCTATATTTTTGAGATATTTCTTTCAAATCATCTGGTATATCTTTGTATTCCCATTCAGCGCCTAGTGCTTCATTTTTCCAAACTTGTGCTTTCATTTTAACAAGATCAACAACACCCGAAAGTGATGCTTCAATTCCAATTGGTATCTGAATTGGTAGTGGTTTACATCCCAATCTATCTCTAATCATATCCACACATCTAAAGAAATCTGCACCAGTTCTATCCAATTTATTAACAAAACAAATTCTTGGAACTTTGTATTTGTCTGCTTGTCTCCAAACAGTTTCTGATTGAGGTTCTACTCCTGCAACACCATCAAAAACACATACTGCACCATCTAAAACTTTAAGAGATCTTTCAACTTCGATAGTAAAATCCACGTGTCCAGGTGTATCAATAATATTAATTCTGTGATCATTCCAAAAACAGGTTGTTGCAGCAGAAGTAATAGTAATTCCTCTTTCTTGTTCTTGTTCCATCCAATCCATAGTTGCAGCACCATCATGTACTTCACCTATTTTGTGACTTTTACCTGTGTAATATAAAATTCTTTCTGTAGTGGTAGTTTTTCCAGCATCAATGTGGGCCATGATCCCAATGTTTCTGTATTTATCTAATGTATGAGTTCTAGACATAATTTATTACCATCTAAAATGTGCAAAAGCTTTATTAGACTCAGCCATTTTATGCACATCCTCTCTTTTTTTAACTGCAGCACCTTTTTTCTCATAAGCATCAAATAGTTCATTAAAAATTTTATCCGACATATGCTTGTCTTTTCTTTTTCTTGCAGAATCTACTAACCATCTTATTGCTAAAGCCTGAGCTCTTTTGCTTTTTACCTCAACAGGAACTTGATAAGTAGCACCACCAACTCTTCTTGATCTTACTTCAACAGTCGGTTTAATGTTGTTAATAGCTTCATTAAAAATATTTATTGGTTCATCTTTAGATTTTGTTTTAATTTTATCTATTGCATCGTAAACTATCTTAGCCGCAACACCTCTTTTACCATCGTACATTATATTGTTTATTAATTTAGGTATAATAGTTGAATTAAATTTTGGATCTGGAACTACATTTTTTTTTGGTTGGGTTTTTTTTCTAGACATTATTTACCTTTTTTAGTTCCGTATAAAGATCTTCTTTTTTTTCTATTAGCAACGCCTTGTGTATCAAGGTTTCCTCTTAAAATATGATAACGTACGCCTGGTAAATCTTTTACCCTACCACCTCTAATTAGTACTACTGAGTGCTCTTGAAGATTATGTCCTTCACCTGGAATGTAAGCAGTTACCTCAAAACCATTTGATAATCTTACTCTTGCAACTTTTCTTAATGCAGAGTTAGGTTTTTTTGGAGTTGTTGTATAAACTTTAACACACACACCTCTTTTAAGAGGTTGCTTTTGTAAAGCGGGAACTTTGTTCCTTGTAAGCTGTTTAACTCTTTTTTTTCTTAACAACTGATTAATAGTTGGCATAAATTTTTATAAAATTAATTAATTTATTTTTAGAAGAAAATAACTGACAGGTTATTTTGTGGCAGCGTTTAGTACTATTAGTAGGTACTACATTCCAACCAAAAACATCGCCAAAATACTTATTAATCTGACTTTGTCAAACTAAAACTTCAAGTATTAAGTGATATTTCTACTGATTTACAGGAGTTTCTGAAGGTTCAGATGTTTCTATTTTATCTTGTTCCGCAATAAAATTATTATCATCCTTTAGTGCTTTTTCGTTCCACTTATTCTTAATGCTTCCAGTACCAGCAGGAACCAATCTACCCACAATAACGTTCTCTTTTAGTCCATTTAATGGGTCAACTTTACCTTTAATTGCTGCGTCTGTTAAAACTCTAGTTGTTTCTTGGAAAGAAGCGGCTGAAATAAACGACTCAGTTTGTAGCGAAGCTTTGGTTATACCCATTAATACACGTTCACCAACAGCAGGTGTCTTACCCTCAGCTACTAACTTTTCATTAGCAATGTCAAATTTTATTCTATCAATAACTTCACCAGGTAAATAACTAAAATCACCAGAAACCTTGACTTCAACTTTCTTAAGCATTTGTCTTAGAATAGTTTCAATATGTTTGTCATTTATAATTACACCTTGTAATCTATAAACTTCTTGTACTTGGTTTACAAAATACTCAGTTAATTCCTTAATTCCCAATACTCTTAAAATATCATGCGGCAAAGGTTGCCCATCAAGTAAATATTCACCTTTTTGTATTTTTTCACCTGGGTTAAAGTTAATATGTTTTCCTTTTGGAATTAAATAATTTGAAGGTTCAGCTCCATCTTCAGGAACAATAGATACTCTTTGTTTTCCTCTAACTTCTTTACCAAATACAACTTGTCCATCATTTTCAGCGATTATTGCACTATCTTTTGCTTTTCTTGCTTCAAATAATTCAGCTACTCTTGGAAGACCACCTGTAATATCTTTAGTTTTAGTAGTTTCTTTAGGAAGTCTTGCAATAACATCTCCAGCAAAAACCTTTTGACCATCTTTAATAGAAAGAATTGAGTCTGGTACTAGATAATATCTAGCTTCATTATCATCAGCTTTTTTAATTACATTTCCTTTTTCGTCTCTAAGAGTAATTCTAGGTTTTAAATCAGTGCTTTTAGACTGTGCTCTCCAGTCAATAACTGATTTAGAAGATATACCGGTTGCATCATCTGTAGTTTCTTGAATTGAAACTCCATCAATTAAATCTACAAAACTTGCTGTACCACTTTTTTCAGCAATCACTGGAGTTGTATATGGATCCCATTCACAAATTTTTGTATTAGCTTTAATCTTGTCACCATTATTAAAAAATAATTTTGATCCATAAGCAACTTTATAAACGGCTATTTGAACTCCATTATCATCTTCAATTGATAGCTGGGTATTTCTTCCCATGACAATTAGATTTTTCTTAGAATCTTCTAAGATATTAGAGTTTAAAATTTTAAGTGTTCCTTCATTTTTGCTAACAATTTGTGAATCTTGTTTAACTGATGCTGTTCCACCAACGTGAAATGTTCTCATAGTTAACTGAGTACCAGGTTCACCAATTGACTGTGCGGAAATCATACCAATTGCCTCTCCAACATGTACAATTTTTCCTCTAGATAAATCTCTTCCGTAGCATGTTGAGCATACTCCCTTTTTTGAGCTGCATGTCATTACAGAGTAAACTTTTAAAGATTTTACACCTGCTGCATCTATTAAATCGCATCCTGCTTCGTCAATCATTTTAGATTTTTTGATTACCACTTCACCTGTAAGTGGGTTTTTAACTTCAGCTGCAGTAACTCTTCCTAAAGCTCTTTCGGATAAACTAACAACAACATTACCGCCTTCTAAAATTTCTGAAAGTTCTATAAATCCTGGATCATCACATTGAATTTTTGTAATTGTTAAATCTTGAGCAACATCACAAAGTCTTCTAGTTAAATAACCTGAACTTGCTGTTTTAAGAGCCGTATCAGCTAGACCTTTTCTAGCACCGTGAGTTGAATTAAAATATTCTAGCGCAGTAAGACCCTCTTTAAAATTAGAAATAATTGGACTTTCAATAATTTCACCTGATGGTTTTGCAATCAGGCCCCTCATACCAGCAAGCTGTTTCATTTGAGCTGCAGATCCTCTAGCACCACTATCAGCCATCATATAAACTGAATTAATTTTTAAACCTTCTGGAGTTTTTTCAGTAGCAGAAATACCCTTCATCATTTCACCAGCAACTTTATCGGTACATTTTGACCAAGCATCAACAACTTTATTGTACTTTTCTCCCCTTGTTATTAATCCTTCTGAATATTGAGTTTCATAATCTGCAATCAAACTTTTTGTATCTTCAATCAATTGCGTTTTACTCTCTGGAATTACAAGATCATCTTTACCAAAAGAAATTCCTGCTTTAAATGCGTGTTTAAATCCTAAATCTTTTAATTTATCACAAAATATAACAGTCGTTTTTTGTCCACAAAATCTAAATACAACATCAATAATTTCAGATACTGTTTTCTTGGGTAGTAATCTGTCAACTAAAGAAAATTTGATATTATTATTTTTAGGAAGTAAGTTTGCTAGTAAAAATCTTCCAGCTGTTGACGTATATTTTTCATATTTTTTATTTCCATTTTCATCAACTGTTTCAATTCTTGATATTATAGTACTATGAACTTTAATTTGGTCAGAAGCTAAAGCAAATTCTATAGCATCAACATTAACAAAATATCCTGAAGGTTTATCCGTCATAGGTTCTTGAGAAAGATAATAGATACCTAAAATCATATCTTGACTTGGTACAATGATTGGCTTTCCATTTGATGGAGATAAAATATTGTTTGTAGATAGCATTAATATTCTAGCTTCTAACTGGGCTTCCAAGCTTAATGGAACGTGTACGGCCATTTGATCACCATCAAAGTCAGCATTAAAAGCTGCACAAGTTAAAGGATGTAATTCAATTGCATCACCTTCTATAAGTTTAGGTTCAAATGCTTGAACACCTAATCTGTGAAGTGTTGGTGCTCTATTTAAAATTACTGGATGCTCTCTAACAATCAATTCTAATGCGTCCCAAACAGCATTTGTTTCTTTTTCAACTAATTTTTTAGCTTGCTTAATTGTAGATGCTAATCCAAGCTTGTTTAATCTTGCATATAAAAATGGTTTAAAAAGTTCTAAAGCCATTTTTTTTGGCAATCCACACTCGTGAAGTTTAAGGTCTGGACCAACAACAATTACAGATCTTCCTGAGTAATCAACCCTTTTACCAAGCAAGTTTTGTCTAAATCTACCTTGCTTACCTTTTAGCATTTCTGCTAGAGATTTAAGAGGTCTTTTTCCAGTTCCAGTTATTACTCTTCCTCTTCTACCGTTATCAAACAATGCATCCACTGACTCTTGAAGCATTCTTTTTTCATTTCTAACAATAATATCTGGAGCTTTTAAATCCATTAATCTTTTTAATCTATTATTTCTGTTAATAACTCTTCTATAAAGGTCATTTAAATCTGAAGTAGCAAATCTACCTCCATCTAAAGGTACCAATGGTCTTAATTCAGGTGGAATTACTGGTACTACAGTTAAAATCATCCATTCAGGTTTTTGACCAGTTTCGATAAATGACTCAACCAATTTTAATCTTTTAATTGCTCTTTCTTCATTAACTTTTGATTTTGTTTCTTTAATAAAGTTAACAAGGTTTTTTCTTTCTAATTCAAGGTCTAGATTTTTTAACATTTCAAGTACAGCTTCAGCACCAATACCAGCCGTGAATGACTCTTCACCAAACTCATCTTGGTATTTAGCAAGCTCTTCCTCATTTAGAAGTTGGTTTTTTTGCAAACCAGTTAAACCAGGTTCGATTACGATAAAGTTTTCAAAGTATAAAACTCTTTCAATTTCTTTAAGTTTCATATCAACTGCCAGGGCTATTCTGCTAGGTAGAGATTTTAAAAACCAAATATGTGCAACAGGTGTAGCTAAGTTAATATGGCCCATTCGTTCTCTACGAACATTAGATTTTGTAACTTCAACACCACACTTTTCACAGATAATTCCTCTAAATTTCATCCGTTTGTATTTTCCACACAAACATTCGTAATCTTTGATTGGTCCAAAAATTCTTGCACAAAATAGACCGTCTTTTTCAGGTCTAAAAGTTCTATAATTTATTGTTTCTGGTTTTTTAATCTCACCAAAAGTCCATGATTTAATTTTCTCAGGACTTGCTAAAGAAATTTTAATGCTATTAAAATTTTGAGCTTCAGAAATCTCTGTGTTTTTAAATAAATCTGTTAATTCTTTTTTCATTTTTAATTAAGCTCCACGTTTAATGCTAATGATTTAATTTCCTTAACTAGAACGTTAAACGACTCAGGTATACCTGACTCAAAATTTTCCTCACCTTTAACAATAGTTTCATAAACTTTAACTCTTCCAGCTACGTCGTCTGATTTAACAGTTAAAATTTCTTGAAGTGTATATGAAGCACCATATGCTTCTAACGCCCACACTTCCATTTCACCAAATCTTTGACCACCTAATTGAGCCTTACCACCCAAAGGTTGTTGCGTGACTAAACTGTAAGGACCGGTAGATCTTGCATGAATCTTATCTTCAACTAAATGATGAAGCTTAAGCATATAAATAATACCCACAGTTACAGGTCTATCAAATTTTTCACCTGTTCTTCCATCCCATAAATATGTTTGTCCTGAACCTGGTAATTTAGCAAGCTCAAGCATTTCTGTAACATTTTTTTCTTTTGCACCATCAAATACTGGTGTTGAAATAGCTATTCCATCTTGTAATGTTTCAACTAAATCTTTGAATTCAGGTTTACTTAATTTTTCAACTTTAGCATCAAAAATCTCTTCGCCATAAACAGATTTTAAAAATTTTGAGATTTTTTCAGTTTTTTCAATTTTTTTATTATTCTCATTAACTAATCTTTTAACTTCTTCACCAAATTCTTTACAAGCCCATCCTAAGTGAGTTTCTAAAATCTGACCAACGTTCATACGACTTGGTACACCAAGTGGGTTTAGAACAATATCAACGGGTCTTCCATCTTCTCTATAAGGCATATCTTCAACAGGAACAATTTTACTAACAACACCTTTGTTTCCGTGTCTTCCAGACATTTTATCACCTGGTCTCAGTCTTCTTTTTATTGCAACAAAGACTTTAACCATTTTCATTACACTTGGTAATAAATCATCACCACTTCTTATTTTTAAAACCTTATCTTCAAATCTCTCGGTAATATCTTGTTTAGCTTTATTATACTGATCTTTAAGTTGAGCTAATGTTGCTTCGTCATTTACATTGCCCACTGTTATTTTAAACAAGTCATTAACAGATAAATTATCAATTGTTTCGAAGTCTAACTTGGTTCCTTCTGATAAATCTTTAACTTTTTTAGTTAAAGAAGATCCTGATAAAAACTGAGACGCTCTTTGTTTAATACTTCTTTCTAAAATTTCTTCTTCAACAATTTTATCTTGTTGAACTTGTTCGATTTCAGCTCTTTCAATAGTAATAGATCTTTCGTCTTTCTCTATGCCGTGTCTATTAAATACTCTTACATCTACGACAGTCCCACTGCTTCCTCTAGACATTCTTAAAGATGTATCTGTAACATCTATAGCTTTTTCACCAAATATTGATCTTAGTAATTTTTCTTCAGGTCCTGAAGCTGAGTCACCTTTAGGGGTTACTTTTCCAACCAAAATATCACCTGCATTTACTTCAGCACCAATATAAACAACACCAGACTCATCAAGGTTTTTTAATGCTTCTTCATTAACATTTGGAATATCTCTAGTTATATCTTCTTCACCTAATTTTGTATCTCTTGCCATAATTTCATATTCAACAATATGAACAGATGTAAATACATCATCAGTTACACATCTTTCAGAAATCAAAATTGAATCCTCAAAATTATAACCTTGCCATGGCATAAAGGCTACAGTTACGTTTTTACCTAAAGCTAATTCACCTAATTTAGTAGATGGACCATCAGCTATAATGTCTCCAGATTTAACCTTGTCACCAACTCTAACTAAAGGCTTTTGGTTGATGCATGTATTTTGATTTGATCTTTTAAATTTTTGTAAATTATAAATATCAACACCTGATTTAGAAAAGTCAGTTTCTTCAGTAGCTTTAATTACAATTCTTTTACCATCAATTTTATCTACAGTTCCATCTCGTTTAGCAACAATAGTAACACCTGAGTCTAAAGCAACATCACTTTCAATACCTGTTCCAACCAAAGGTGACTCAGGTTTTAATAATGGAACTGCCTGTCTCATCATGTTAGATCCCATTAAAGCTCTGTTGGCGTCATCATTTTCCAAAAATGGTATTAATGATGCTGCAACTGATACAAGTTGTTTAGGAGATACATCGATATAATCAATAGTATCTGGTTTAGCTAAAAGAAAATTTAAGTTCTGTCTGCAAGAAACAAGTTCTTCTATTATTTTTCCATTTTTGTCTAATTTTGTGTTTGCTTGAGCAATGGTAAATTTGGTTTCTTCCATTGCAGATAAATATTCAACATTAGTTTGAACAACTCCATCTTTAACTTTTTTATATGGGCTTTCAATAAAACCATACTTATTAATTTTAGCATAAGTTGATAAACTATTAATTAATCCAATATTTGGTCCTTCAGGAGTTTCAATAGGGCAAATTCTTCCGTAGTGCGTCGGGTGAACATCACGTACTTCAAAACCAGCTCTTTCTCTAGTTAAGCCACCAGGACCTAAGGCAGAAACTCTTCTTTTGTGTGTAATTTCAGACAATGGATTTGTTTGATCCATAAATTGTGAAAGTTGAGAGCTTGCAAAAAAGTCTTTTAAAGAAACTGTTAATGGTTTTGCGTTAATTAAATCCTGAGGCATAGCTGACTCAACATCTAGAGTTGTCATTTTCTCTTTAATGGCTCTTTCCATTCTGTAAACTCCGATACGAGCTTGATTTTCAACTAATTCGCCAACAGAACGGACTCTTCTATTTCCTAAATGGTCAATGTCATCAACTTCATCTTTTCCATCTCTTAAATCTAACATTTTATGAACAATGGCTACAATGTCATCATTTCTTAAGATTGTAATTTTATCTGAGCATTCTTGCTCTAATCTTGAATTCATTTTAACTCTACCGACATCAGATAAATCATATCTGTCTGAACTAAAGAACAGATTATTAAAAATCTGAGTAGCTATTTCAATTGTTGGCGGCTCACCAGGTCTCAGCATTTTGTAGATTTCAGTAATAGCCTCATCTTTTGAATTGTTTTTATCGTTTAAAATAGTGGTTAATAAATACGGACCTTTGTTAATTGAGTTTGTTACAGAGATTTGCAAAGAATGTATATTTGCATCTAATATTTGTTGAATCACAGAATCATTAAGTTCTGTTCCGATTGAAAAAGTCCCCTCTTCTTCATCATTAATCTTTACATCTCTGTGCAAAAATTTTCCAAACAATGAGTCTCTTGTCACTAAGATATCTTTTAAACCATCATTAGCTAGTTTTTTGGCATTTAAAAAATTAATCTTATCACCTAACTTAATAACTATTTCTCCAGTTTTAGCATCAGTAACTTCTTCTGAGAAATTTTTTGCTTTATAATTTTCTGGGTTAAATTTTGTTTTCCATTTTTCAGTTTTGGGATCAAATGTATATTGTTCACTTTCATAAAATTCATCAGCAATTTCAGCTTTAGTAAAATCTAATGCCAGAAGTAATGTTGATGAAAAAATTTTTTTCTTTCTATCTATTTTAAAATATAAAAAATCTTTAACATCATACTCAAAATCTAACCAAGAACCTCTGTTTGGAATTACTCTTGCGTTAAATAATAGTTTTCCACTTGCATGAGTTTTTCCTTTATCATGATCGAAAAATACACCAGGACTTCTGTGCATTTGATTAACTACAACTCTTTGAACACCATTGGTAATAAAAGTACCGCTGTTTGTCATCATGGGTACTTCACCCATGTAAACTTCTTGTTCTTTTGCAGATAAAATATCTTTAGTATTGTTCTCTTGGTCTATCTCATAAACAACTAATCTTAATGTGCATTTGAGAGCTGATGAATAAGTTAAACCTCTGGTAATACATTCTTCAACATCAAATTTTGGTTTATCTAATCTATATGAAACATACTCTAAAGTTGCTTTGTCATTTAAATCTTCAATTGGAAATATACTTTTAAAAACTCGATCAAAACCTTTGGTTAGCTCTGTTTCAGAATAAAATTCAGTTAATTCTTTGTAAGAATTTTTCTGTACTTCAATTAGATTTGGAATTGATAGACTCTCTTTAAGTTTACCAAAACTTTTTCTTATGTTTTTCTTTTCAGTAAAAGATAATTGCATCTATGTTTAATAATACTGATTAAAAATAATCAGTATTCGAATTCTTTCTTATTTAATTATTTAAGTTCTACTTTTGCGCCTGCGGCTTCTAGTTTAGCTTTGATCTCTTCAGCTTCTTTTTTGTTTACACCAGATTTAACTTCTTTTGGTGCTCCCTCTACAAGATCTTTTGCTTCTTTTAAACCTAATGAAGTTGCTGCTCTAACTTCTTTAATAACATTAATTTTTTTTTCACCTGCTGATAAAAGCATGATTGTAAAATCATCTTTATCTTCTGCTGGAGCTGCACCACCTGCTGCTGCTGGAGCTGCTGCTGCCATTGGAGTTACACCCCATTTTTCTTCTAGTTGTTTTGATAGCTCTGCTGCTTCCGCAACAGTCAAACTTGAAAGGTCTTCAATAATTTTATTTAGGTCAGGCATAATTTACTCTTTGGGTTGTGTTTCAGAATTTTCTGCCGACAAATTACTCATTTTTTCCGAGTATGCAAGCAAAATACTCACTAATTTTGATGCTGGAGCGTTTAAAATGCCAACAATATTTGCTCTCGCTTCGTCTAAAGTTGGTAAACTAGCTACATTTTGGACACCAGCCTGATCTAAGACCTCGTTTTCCATTATACCACCGATTAGCTTTAAATTTTCGTTATCTTTTGCAAATTTTGAAAGAATCCTTGCAGACATTATAGCGTCTTCACCAAAAGCAACAGCCGTTGGACCTGTAAATAAATCTGACAAATCTTTACACTTTGTCTTCTCTAAAGCTAATTTAGTTATTTTATTTTTTGTTATTTTGAAAATTATTCCATGCTCTCTCATTTTGGCTCTTAAATCATCTAATTGAGTCATTGTTAAACCTTGATAATGAGTGACCATAACAGCTTTGCTATTATCAAACTGAGTGGTCATTTCTGAAATATAATTCTTTTTTTGCACTTTGGTTAACATGATTATATCGACTTCCCTAATTTAACTTTGTACGAAACACCCATTGACGAAGTAACAAAAGTATTCTTAATTAAATCACCTTTTAGAGTATTGTTAGATTTTTCTTTTTCTAATGCATCTAATATTGCATGAAAATTTTTAAGCAACTGGTCATCATGAAATGATTTTTTTCCGATACTCACACCTATGTTTCCATCTTTATCATTTCTTATTTCCACTTGACCAGATTTAGCATTAGTTACAGCTTCTTTTATATTTTCAGAAACAGAACCAAGTTTTGGATTTGGCATTAATCCTTTTGGACCTAAAACTTTGCCTAACTTAGAAAGCTTAATCATCATACCAGGTGTACAAATTAATTTTTCAAAATTTAATTCACCACTCTTAATTTTTTCAATAAATTCATCACTTCCTACAATATCTGCTCCAGCATCTTTAGCTTCTTGGGATTTACTATCTTCGCAAACAACTGCAACTTTAACTTTCTTTCCAGTTCCACCTGGTAAATTAACAACCGTTCTTATATTAACTTCACTTTTCTTTTGTTTGTTATTTATCTGAAAACTTAAATCTAATGATTCATCAAACTTAGTCGTACAATTTTTTTTAACTTCGGATAATAATTTTTCAATAGCCTCAGCTTTTAAATCTTTTGTTTTTTCGGGTAATTTTTTATATCTTTTTGATGACATTATTCTTTTACCTCTATACCCATTGATCTAGCTGAACCTGCAATAATTTTTACTGCTTCTTCTAAATCATGAGCATTTAAATCATTCATTTTTTGATTAGCAATATCTTCCAATTGTTTTTTGGATATTGATGCAACAATATTTCTTCCTGGTTCTTTGGATCCGCCTTTAAGTTTAACCGCTTCTTTTATAAAGTAAGATGCTGGTGGAGATTTAATTTTAAAGTCAAATTTTTTGTCTTTGTAAACTGTAATTTCTACTGGAACTGGTTTTCCAGCCATTGATTTAGTTTTATCATTAAAAGCTTTACAAAATTCCATTATGTTTACACCACGTTGACCTAAAGCAGGTCCAACAGGAGGTGCTGGGTTTGCTTGACCACCTTTAATTTGTAATTTTATAAATCCACTAATTTCTTTTGCCATTAACTTACTTTCTCAACTTGGTTATATTCTAAATCTACTGGTGTTGGACGACCAAATATAGAAACTGAGACCTTAAGTCTAGACTTTTCTTCATCTATGTCTTCCACCATTCCACTGAATGATGCAAAAGGACCATCAACAACCTGAACTTTTTCACCAACGTTGTATTCTATAGCAGATTTTGGCTGAGCCACACCATCTTTTATTTGACCTAATATCTTATCTATTTCTTTATCTGATACTGGAACTGGTATTCCTTTTGAGCCTAAAAATCCACTCACTCTCTTCAAATTTTTAATCATGTGATAGATATCATTATTCATTTCACACTTAACAAGTACATAACCAGGAAAATATTTCTTTTTTCTCTGAATTCTTTTTCCTCTTTTTACTTCAGTTACGTCATGTGTAGGAACGATAATTTCCTCAAATTTATCTGATATCTTAGCTTTTTCTGCTTCTTCTTTAATTAAAGAAGACACTTTGTTCTCAAAGTTTGAGTGTGATTGAACTATGAACCAATTTTTCATTAAATGCTTACCTTAAGTAGTAATTCTAGAAAAAACTTTAAAACTTGATCCAAAAGTAAAAAAAATAACGACATCACAACAGCCATTGCAAATACCATTAAAGCTCCCTGTAAAGTCTCTTTCCATGTTGGCCAAGAAACTTTAAAGGCTTCCTGTTTTACTTCCTGTAAAAATCTAATTGGGTTTCTCATAATAATTTAGCTCTAATTGGCAGGAGCGGAGGGACTCGAACCCTCAGCCTCCGGTTTTGGAGACCGGCGCTCTACCAATTGAGCTACACTCCTATTTATAGAGTTACTCTATAATTTTTGTTACTACTCCTGCTCCAACAGTTCTTCCACCCTCACGAATAGCAAAGTTTAATTGCTCTGACATTGCAATCGGTGTGATTAACTTAACAGTAAACTTAGCGTCATCGCCTGGCATAACCATTTCAGTACCTGCTGGTAATTCTACTTCTCCTGTTACGTCTGTTGTTCTAAAGTAAAACTGTGGTCTGTATTTAGTAAAGAAAGGAGTGTGTCTACCACCCTCATCTTTTTTAAGTACATACGCTTGAGCTTCAAATTTAGTATGTGGAGTAATTGAGCCAGACTTACAAAGAACTTGCCCTCTTTCGATATCTGTTCTTTCAATACCTCTCAATAAAATTCCTACGTTATCACCAGCTTCACCTGAGTCTAAAAGTTTTCTAAACATTTCTACTCCAGTACAAACTGATTTTTTAGTTTCTTTAATACCAACGATTTCAACTTCTTCACCAGTTTTAATAACACCTGATTCAATTCTACCAGTTGCAACCGTTCCTCTTCCTGAAATTGAAAATACATCCTCAACAGGCATCAAGAATGGTTTATCAACATCTCTTGCTGGTTGTGGAATATGTTCGTCAACAGCTTTCATTAATTCTAAAATTGAATTTTTTCCAATTTCATCATCTCTTTTTTCTACTGCTGCTAAAGCTGAACCTTTAACGATTGGAGTTTTGTCTCCAGGGTATTTGTAAGAAGTTAAAAGTTCTCTAATTTCTTCTTCTACAAGTTCGATCATATCTTTATCATCAACTTGGTCTACTTTATTTAAGTAAACAACAATTGCTGGGATTCCAACTTGTCTTCCTAAAAGAATGTGCTCTCTTGTTTGTGGCATAGGACCATCAGCAGCGTTAACTACTAAGATAGCTCCATCCATTTGCGCAGCACCAGTGATCATGTTTTTAACATAGTCAGCGTGACCTGGACAATCTACGTGAGCGTAATGTCTTTTTTCAGTTTCATATTCAACGTGAGCAGTTGAAATTGTAATTCCTCTTTCTTTTTCTTCAGGAGCTTTATCGATTTGATCGTAAGCTACTGCTGTTCCACCACCTGCTTCTGCTAACGTAATTGTGATAGCTGCAGTAAGAGTAGTTTTACCATGGTCGACATGACCAATAGTCCCAATGTTACAGTGGGGTTTATTTCTAACAAATTTTTCTTTTGACATTACTTTTTTACCTCAGTTTTTGTTTTCATTAATAATTTCTTTTTTCTTGGAGCGGGTAAAGGGAATCGAACCCTTACATCCAGCTTGGAAGGCTAGCGTTCTACCATTGAACTACACCCGCACAACCCCAAGAATAACACTCCATGTTACTTAAAAATTTATTAAATGGTGGAGGGGAAAGATTCGAACTTTCGAAGACCGAAGTCAACGGGTTTACAGCCCGCCCCATTTGACCGCTCTGGAACCCCTCCTATTGGGGAAGTGTCCCCTGTTCAATAAAGCTTCAAACAACATGCGTTTTATATATTTTATTTATGCAATTGCAACACGAGATTTAATAAGAAAATATCCAAAAAAACGTGTAAAACACCATTAAATATATGAATAAATCGTCTTTTTTTATCGCTGGTCAACATGCTGTTATAGAAGCACTTAGAAATCCTAATAGAAAAGTTTTAAGAGTGTTTTTAACTGAAGATGCAAAAAAAAATATTCACAGAAAAAATCCAAAAAAAAATGTTTTAGAAGACGTTAAGATTTACTTTAAATCTAAAAAAGAATTAGACAAATATACTTCAAAAGAACAATTGATGCATGGCGGATATGTTGCAGAAATTGAACATTTAGATCAACCTGATTTAAAAGAATATATTAAAGAAAAAAAAAATTGTACTTTTGTTTGTTTAGACGAAGTAACTGACCCTAGAAACATTGGCTCATTAATTAGAAGCGCTGCATCATTTAAAATTGATGGGTTGATTATTAAAGAAAGACAATTTCCAAAAGACAGTAAGCTTATGTACAAATCTGCAAGTGGTTGTATGGAGCATTTAAGTATTTTTCAGGTATCTAACATAAATTCAACTCTTAAAAATTTAAGAGAAAGAAATTTTTGGGTTTATGGATTTGATGCAAGAGGTGAAAAAGATTTTACTGAAGTTAAATGGGAAGGAAAAAATGTTCTACTATTTGGCTCCGAAGGTTTTGGTATGAGAGAGCACACAGGTAAATATGCAGACTTCTTTGTAAAAATTGATATGAATAAAGACATAGAAAGTCTCAATATATCAAATAGTGCAGCAATAGTTTTTCATCACTTAAGTTTTTTAAAAAAAAAGAGTTGATTAATTAATAAATAGTTAATAGTTATTGACTACGCCCTTGTAGCTCAGCTGGTAGAGCAATTGATTTGTAATCAATAGGTCCGCGGTTCGACTCCGTGCGGGGGCACCATCAAAATCATTGAGTCCTTTAACATTTCTGATCATTAGAAAGAATAAAGCTAATGGAACGAGAACAGAACGAAGAACATACAAAGGAAGAAAGTAGAACTTGGTCAAGTGAATATCAAGTGAATGATTATATTCCGTTGATAGCGTTCAACGTATGTTCCCTAAGCTTGTGTTTATTCTTTTTAAATTTAAATAATAAACCAGACAAGGAAACATTATGGGCAAATCAAAAGCAAAGAAATTAACAGACGCAATCTGTCGAGATCTAAATAGATTAGACAAAAGATATTATAAGCCAGGCGATTATCCTGGATTAGAATTTTGGGTTTTACCATCGGGAGTTAAGACTTGGTATTTACAATACACAGTTAAAGGTAAAAAATATCAGCAGCGAAAACGATTAGGAAACTATCCGAATATTGGTGTTGTTGAAGCTACCAAAAGAGCAAAAGAAGAAGCTAATAAAATCTTTATTGGTGGCGATCCTAAAGAGCAAGAGAAGACAGAAGTTTTATCTATGCAACTTGGTGACGCTTTGAGGTCCTACTACCAAGAAGAATTAACAACAGTTAATCAGTATGCAGCTAAAACAATTCAGGGAATAAAAGCAACGTTTGGTCCCTGGGTTTTTAGAAATACTTATGACAAAGATATTCTAAATAGATTGGCCAAGGTTGAAGATCTACAATACAAAAAACTTTCAACAATTAATAAAAAGATGTTTAGGAACTTATACTTAGCAGCGTCTTCAAAGGCCCCTATTACTGCGAATAGACTCCAGGAATATTTAAGAAAGTTTTGGAATGATTTTGTAAATACCCCAGACAATCCATTTTTTATTAAGAAGAAATATAAACAAACTGAAAATGTTTATTTAGATTTTTTAGATAAAATAGAGCTGCCTAGAGTAATGAAAACCCTGGTTAAGAAAGATGAAAGAACAGGAAGATTAAATTATAATTACTATAAACAAAATTTCCTGAACCCTGTTTCTTGTTTATTGCTAGCGTTCTTATTAACAACAGGAAGACGATTAGATGAAGCAGCCTCTTTAACCTGGGGACAATATACTCAGGGATCATCACCAAGAATAAGATTGATTAAGACAAAGACATCAAAGAAAAATCAAAAGCTTGTTTTTAAATTAGGTGATGAAGCAGTTAATATTTTGCAATTAATTGAAAGAGATAGATTAAATAATCCTGACTCCCCTTTTTATTTTGCCATCAACGATCCACGAAACAAATATCTTTTTCCGTCTAAAGATTATGGAAGAAAATTAGGAAACGGAAAGTGTAAGACGCTGCATGTTAAGGACCCTGGTAAAACGTGGGATAGTGTATTGCGGATCGGTGGTATTGAAAGACATATGAAGATCCACTCAACACGTCACTCTTTTGCTACTAATTTTTGGGAACAGACAAAAGATTTAAAAGCTTTAGCAGACGCACTAGGAACAACAGAAGCCCAGGCCTCGAAGTATGCTAAATTATTTGGTGAAACAATGGTTGAGGGAATTAATAAAATTAAATTCTTTGAAGATGAGAAACCAATATTAAAACAAGTTAATTGAGAATTGTCCCTGGTCCGTGTAGAATGGTTGTATGGGCAAATGGGACAAGGTAATAGAATATTTAAATACGACTAAAGCAGAACCAGAAAAGGTTTTGAAATCTTTAAAAACTATTTATTCACAAACTAAAAATTCATCTTCCGCTTATCACACATTAAGATCATCTTGGCCGATCGATGTTGTTTGGAATATTTATAATAAAACAGGAACCAAGAATAAAAATAAAAAGAATTTACCTACAACAGAAGTTATTAGAAATTGGGTTAAATCAGAAGATTATGATATCGCTTATAGGATGTTTCACCCTGGGCCTGGAAACGATATGTATGATTTACCTAGTCAAGAAAAGCTTATGAAGATTAAGCTTTATAAGAAGCTGCCAATAGAAAAACATATTAAGAACTGCAACGATATTTGGGTTAGTGCAAAAGGTAAAAGATTCAGAAAAGATTTAGACGATAACAACGGACAATACCCATTTAAAAAAATTGGAAATTATGTTGTTGATGATAAAAAATTAGTTGGATCACCCCACATAAATAAAAAATAATATTATCTTCTTCCGGTGATAGCTTGTCACCGTATCATAACAACACCCACCCATATTGTTTAATAATCTCAATCGATTATTTACAATTTATGAAAACAAAAAACATAATCGATAAAATTAAATCTTTCGGAGTCGAAAAAGAAATGCCTGGGCGCGGTGATCTTTCCGAGAAAGAAACTCTAATTAAGTTAGCGTCTGAAACTGCTGCCGAAGAAAAGGATCTGTCCGATTTTATGGATATGAAATATGACGAAGCAAAGGAATTATTTTTAAAAAATAATCCAGGTAAAACAGAAGAGGATTTTCTTAATGCGATCATAAGAATTCCGATGGAGTCAGGAGGAAAGGTTATTGATTTTGGAAAATTTAGAAAAAGCAAAGATCCAAAAGTAAAACAAATTGATTTGGCTAGCCTGTTCACACCAGGAAAAACTTTAGCGTCATTGACCGAGGATGAAAGGGACAAGGTTAATCTTCTTTTAAAGATGACCCTTGGATCAAACGATTAATGGAAATTAAAAAATATAATGAGATGATGGCCTACCTTACTCGGCCAGATACTAGATCAAAAGAAGAGCAAGACAAAGTAATTGCAGTACAGGATGAAGCTGAAAGAAAGAGAAAAAATGGTGTTAGAAAAGAATACGGGTTGCCACCTATTGAACAACAAGTAAAAGATTTCTCACCTAAAAAATATCCTGTTCAACAACACCTACCAGGATTAGAGCCTGGCAAATTAGAAAAGCTTATAGAAATTTATGACGATCCACCCATGGTGCAGCAAGTTAAAAAATCTGTTGAGAATAATAAGAACCTTGGAACATTTAAAAAATTAGTTGAAAAAGATGAAAGAGATTTCAAAGATAAAAGAGGTGAAAGATTTATTAATAAAACTTTGAAGCCTGTTGAGAGGAATGATAACCCAAAAGGTGTAGCGTTTAATCCAACAACACAATTATTCACAAACAAAGATCGGACAATAGCTTTTAAAACTTATGATGAAGCCGATACATGGAACAAGGCAATCGGAGTAAATAAAAAAGCAACACCTTATCCAACACAAGCAACACCAGAACAAGTTGGCGCTTTAGCAACTAGATTAGAACGCAACGCACAGATGACAGGTAAAGATGGTCCATTTACCAAGATTGCAAAGAAACCAATAATTAAAAAACCTTTCACAAAAAAAACTAATTATGAAAGTTTTAAAATTAGCCCAATACTTCCATTATCATTTTATAAACCAGATCCACCCGATCCTGAGTTTGTAAGACAAGAGAGAAATTTCCAGAGAATGATTGAAGAAAGCAGAAAACCTAAAGGGCTGCCAGGAATATTAGGATTAAAGAAATCTGATTATGAATAAATATGAATTAAAATATCTGTTTGAACAAGAAGCAACAAAAGTTGAAAATCTTATAGATGTTGTTGGTAAAAACGCACACCATATTCAGGACCTATCCGCAGAACTAAAAAAGAAAGACGCTAGTATTGATAAACTGATTGCAAGGTTAAACGATAAGCGAGAAGAAGTTTTTAAATTAAAAAACATAATCCAATCACAAACACAAAAGAACTTAGCGGAATATCACTTCCCAACGGAGGTAGATAATTAAATGAATAAAAAATTTATCAGAGCAAAAGATGTTGAGGATATTTATTCAATAAAAGTTTCAACGTTATCAAAGCAGCGACAGGGAAAATACGGCCTGCCCTATACAGTTGTTGGACGTTCGAGAAATAATAATAGAGGCGGTGTAATCTTGTACAACATTGATGATGTCAATGAGTACTTAAAAAATAAGGGGCGCTTACGATAAAATAATCACCTCTTAGACAAGGAAATAACAAAAGGAAATAATATGACAGAAGAAACAAATAAGATAATCAAATTTGATTTTGATCTAGCAAAGAAAACAACTCAACAAAGCCTGGAAGTAGAAGACGCTGACGCTAGCGGACAGGAGTATGACGAAGAAAGTCCAACGCAGCATAAGTTTGTAAGATTTAGGGGCGAGAGTTGGGATGACTTAATCAAAGTCCACGGTGTAAAATTATCTGACCCAGACGGTGAAGATATTAAATATGTCGTTCAGATAAAAGACAACGATGAATTCTTAAAAGTAAATCAAATGTGTGATTTCAAAATAAAAGAATATGTAATAGCGCCTTATGTTTCAGATTCAGGATCCGAGAGAATTTGGTTTGCTAATTATAAATGGACAGGAAAAGCACAGAAAAAAGGAATGTCCGTAAAGCTAGCAATAGAAATAGGACAGAAAGAATGGGTCAAAGTTAATTGGGAGGGCAAAAGAGGTTTTGTCACCAGGAAGCCTGGCGCTGCACTAGAGAAAAAACCAAAATTCTCGACACTAGATAACGCTAAATTAATCGAGTTAGTTTTTGCTGATCGAATAATTACAGACTCTAAACATGAAGCGGTTATTAGGAATTGGAACGGTAATTAATATGAAAAAAGAAACATTTGTAAATTGTTTTGGTGAAACAATGGATAAAGAAGTTGCTGAAATAGGACCAAGACCATTTGGAAGACCTGACATAAAACCCGATATTGAAGTTGGAGATCAAGTTTTTGTTTGTTGGGCTAACGATAAAACTTACACAGGAATTATCCGAGATAAGTTAACCAAGAATTGGAGTGTAGAAATACAAGACGATACTTGGCACTATAAATCTAAACACGCGAGTGTTCCTGGGTATGCTTTAGTTAAGAGGAACTTTTAATGGCCAGACATCAACCCACACCAAAAATAAATAAAGCTTTTAATAAATTAATGGATTTTAATATATTAGCCAAGAAAGATTGGGCGTGTTGTCAAACTTGTGGCCATGCTGAAATGGACGAATATTTAAACACGTTCAATAAGCACTATCGAATAGGATCTTTAGAACTTAAAAACTATATTTTTTTCCATGACCAGGATCGAGAAAATTTAGACTCCGTTGGTTCTACATACCTTGCTTATGATCTAGATGAAAAAGCAAAAATGACAGTAATGCAAGTATTAAAAGATCACGGATTAAATCCTGAATGGGACGGTAATCAAAACAAAAGAATAAAAATAACTGAAAGGAAAACAAGAAATGGTGTGGGTAAAGAGGAAAAAACTAAAAGAGGAACTAACACATAATGAAGTTTTTAAATTATATTCTAAATGGGTTTTCAAGGGTCCTGAGTGTGGACGCAGAATTCCTATTCGATTTGACTGGGACAATCCCCCAAAGGGTGTTGTGTCTAGTATTTCAAGATATCAAGACAGGGGATAAATTTAGATATTGGGTTGATAAACAAAAGCACGTCCCCCACTTCTTTGATTACGAAAATGTTTTATTAGTTTCTTTTAATGCTACTGCTGAACATGGATCATTTTTAAATTTATTACACGGACAACCTAAAAATATGTTCGATTGTTTTGTAGAAAATAAATGTTTGTATGGTCCGTTCTTAGCAAAAAATAAAACAGGTCTTATCGATACATGTAATAGATATAATATTCCGTCTATTTCAAAGGAACAAAAGGATCGAGAACTTGATGTAATCTTAAGAAGAAACGAACACCAGGGAAAGCCTTTTGAATATACTTTAGAAGAGCAAGAACGGATCTTAGACTATTGTCAAAGTGACGTTGAAGAAAATGCTAAACTTTTTATAGCCCAGGTAAATGATATCGAACAAAAGAATAATTTAAAAACAGATGAAGATTTTAATAAGAAGTTATGGGAGATTTGTTTTAGAGGTTATAGTCAAGGGTCCATATCCAAGATTGAAAGAAACGGAATTCCTGGTGACCTGAAACTTGTTAATGATTTTAGAGATCATTGGCATAACGTAAAAAATAAAATTATTAGCCAAAGAAATAAGAAGTTAAATGTTTATACGGATGACAATAAATTAAATAAAAAATTATTTAATCAACTTGTTTTAAAGTGTGGATTAGGCAACCGATGGCCATTGTTGAAGAGTGGTGATTATACATCCAAGAGTGAGATTGTTGAAAGGTTTGAACACGAACACGACTTAATAAAAGAATTTAGACAATTAAGTAAGTTGGTTAATTTAACTAGACTCGGATTTTTTACACCTAGTGAAGATGGCCGATTACGTTGCAGCTTAAATGGTTTTGGATCTATCACAAGTAGATCTCAACCATCTTCTGCAAAGAACCCCTTAGGCGCGGGAAAGTGGGCCAGGAATTTTATTAAGCCTGGTTGGGGACACGAATTATTTTATTTAGATTACAAAGCACAAGAGCCAGCGATCCAAGGTTATTTATCAGGGGATGAAAGATTAATAGAAAATTATAATACTCCAGATATTTATATTACTACCGCTCAACAACTAGGAATTATCAACGATCCAAATGCCACGAAAAAATCTCACAAAGTACAAAGGGAAGTTGTTAAAGAATTATTTTTAGCAAATACTTATGGAATGGGTGAAAAGCAATTAGCGATCCGCCTAGGTTGTTCAAGATTAAAGGGCCGCCATTATCTGAATAGGTTTCAAGAATTATATAAAGATTATTTTAAAGTTAGAGAAAGTTGGATCAATGGATCTGCTATTACAGGACATTTAAGATCCCCTCTTGGGTGGCAGCGATGGATCCTTGGAAATAAAAAATGGAAAGATGGAAAGCGTGTAAGTATTACAAACCAATTGAAAAATTTTATTATTCAAACAACCGGGGCAGATATCCTGAGAAAAGCCTGTCAAAAATTATTGGATAACCACATAAAAGTCGTAAGCACTTTGCATGACGCGGTATTAATTGAGGTGTTTAAAAATGATCTTGAACAAAAGGATCTTGCAAAACATTTAATGGAACAGGCAGCAGTTGAAGTTGTTGGAGGCATTATAAAAGTTGATGAAGAAAGGATCAGCAGTAATTGGAAACAGGAACCACACAACCAAGAAATATTTGATGAAATCTTTAAAGAGATTGAAAAATACAAAGCTACTAACGATCAGACACCTCAACTACTAACAACAAGATAGCAGCGCCTTATATATTAAGTAATGTATTTATGAATAATAATAATATAAATAACTTTAGTACCGATGACAGGGAAGACCAGAAATATAATTGCAACTTTAGAGGAGATGTAAATTTTATTATGGGTCCATTATCAATATATCAATTTAACCAATTCGCTGATTACGGATTATGCGCAGTAAGATTATTTCAATACATAAGAACTAAACAAGGTTTAACTTATGGATTTAAAAAAGAATACAAAGGCAAAGACACTAGTCACTTGTTTGTATATGTAGATAATAAAAATCTTTATGATTGGTTCGGATTACACCAACCAACTAAATGGAAGTTATTGAAAAAACTTTCAGACGATGGATTACTAGAATATGAAACTAGAGGTCCAGGAAAAATGCCCCTTGTTAGAATTTTATCACCTAAAAAGAAAATCAATTAATCCCGTCCCGTTTAGCCACCCTGAGTTGGCCGCGGTATTGGAAGTAAGGAATAAACTTTTTATGGATGAGATATATAGATTAACTTCTAGTGAATATGCAAAACTGCTTGATTTATCTAACGAAGCGTTGAGATCAAGAAGAAGACGAAACCTTGAGGATGGAAATTTTAAAAAAGTTGGGAAAGAATATTTTTGGAAGACCCCTGTCCGAGGCCGTCCTGACATGGTAGTAGCCGCAGCAAATGACCGTGGTCCGAGAGCCCTGTTGCCTGTCACTAAAAGCCTGAAACGTAAAAGACGAAGAGGTGCGATGAAGACAGGTGATACCAACTATCATAATGCACCAAACGGATGGCAGCTTGAACAATTAAATAGGATCAGGGCTCTAGGTAAAATTAGAGAAGAACTTGGCGACGATGTTGTTGATGAGTTGGCGCCTGAAATGTTTGAACTAGCAAAAAAGCAATTAGCAAAGAAGAAAGAAAAAGAGTTTAAAAAAGAGATGGAAAAATCTCAACGACCCGCGGGCCTTAATATAGTTGGCCTTGATAACACGCCCCAGAAATACGGAACGATGTTAAATGCTAAAGGTATAAAACAAGTAGAAGATAAAAAGCACGCAGCATTATTAAGGCGCGATAACAATAAACACGGAATAAAATATATTAATAAATACGATATGGAGGGAAGATTATATCGATCTAATCAACTTGATTTTTCTGACCCTGGTTCAAGTGGAATGAGATTTGGTTCAGGTAATTCTTACTATAATGTTGGTGCACCTACTAATGATGGATCAGTAGGAATTGACGATAGAGATATTCCACCAGATGATCGAGAGCCAATTTTCAGAAATAAAATTGAAGAAAGTATTTGGAGATTGAAAAAGAACAAATGAGCAACTATAATAGGTCTATTAATAATATTTCTTTTGAATCCTTGTCTAAAATTCAAAGATAAATTTAACCCCTGGCACTTGCCCGTGTCGGGGGTTCTAAAATCCCTGGTCCGTGATTTCTGCTGCTATATTGCTTTTACTTGTTTCGCATTTACTGAATAACAAGTTTTACAAATTGATCCTGTTGAATATTCATACTCGGAAAACATTATTGTGAAATCGGTCCTCGCGATCTCGGTTCGATCACCACCACAGAAGATACAACGGTCGTGTGAAATATTTTCAAATACTGACCAATGATTTTCTTTCCCCGTTCCTCTATACCAAGCCATATAATTTTTCTAAAAAATTTTTTGTCATATTTTTTTATAATAATTTTTTTTAGTTAGGTACTTAAAACTTAATTTTATTCCCAATTACTTTTAGACGTGATCAAATGAGTAAAAGCTTAATCTTTACACGTATATAATCTAAACCTAACCACAGGACCAAACATCGTTTTTAAGAGTCCAAATCTCAACGTAGAACGCTTGGGGCCCGCTATCGAGTCCATCGAACCATGGTGAGATGAGGCGAGCAACAGCGAGCCTCTCAGAGGTTTTCTCTACCAAAAATGCGAGTTAAAAATCCGCATAAAGACTCGACTTATGTAAAACAAATTGCATTTATAAATTGAAAAAGTAATGATGATGGTTGTTGATTTATTTAAGGTTAAACTTTTAAGAGTAAGTGAATATCAAGTGAATTATATTAGCTTAACTTGACGGGAGTTTAGAAGTAAGTAGTATCAACAGTAATGAAAGGAAATATTTTAAAGCTTACTGATTTGTAATCAATAGGTCCGCGGTTCGACTCCGTGCGGGGGCACCATCATCTAATAAAATCAACGTTAAATTTTTTCATAATTCTAATTTTTTTATTAAATTTATTATTGAGTGTGACGCTATTGTGACGTGAGTGTGATGCAATCAAGTAGTCGTTTAATTATAGGTCTTCAATATTTTTTTTAAATTTTTTATTAATTTTCTCTTTGAATTCATTTAAAGAAATAATTCTATCATTTTCTTTTCTCATCATTCGGTGAATCATTCTATGGCAGTTCGCACATAATATTGCAAAGTCCTCTGCCTTTCTTTCCATTTTTTTATTTAAATCAGCTTTTGATTTAACTTTAAACTTTGGCTCTATATGATGTGCCTCAATAAAATCTTTCTTCTTGCTATATTCACCATAAACCCTCTCATAATTTAATCCGCAAGCTTGACAGGTATAATTATTATTTTTTTTGATCTGTCTAATAAATTTAGGATCTACTTGAATAATTTCATTTTCATTATTTATATGTTTAATTATTTTTTTCTCATAACCAGTTGATAGTTGATCTTGATCAAAACTAATATTTTGTGAAACACTTTCTGAAACTCCTCCCCTTTCAATAGATATTTGATACATTTTCATCATATCAATAAGATCTTTTTTTAAGATATCTTCAGAGGGTAGATTTTTAATCTTATATATTTTTCCAAAAGCTGTACTTTTAGCCCATCGTTCACTTTTTTTATTTTTGTTTTCAAGAACTGTTTTGGAGACATTTGAAAAGAACTTTTTATGCTCTGGTATTTTTTTTCTTAAATTAATTGCACCATCAACTAATTTATGATCAACATCTTTTGGAAAGTTTAATCTAACGTTATATTCACCTTGGCCCAAAGCAAACATAATTAGTTTTTCATTTTTGCTGACCGCATAAACTGGATAATAGCCACATTGAGGTGAAATTCGTCCATTTGGTTGAAGACATACTTTAGGATGCAAAATTGCTATCCAAGGTGCGCTAACCCATTGTCCATCACCTGCACTAGCGTGAACCTGATAATTCTCTAACTCATTTTTAAAAATTAAATTAAATATTTTTGGTATTTCTCTAGATATCCATTTTGCTAACTTGTTGCCGGGAGGTATACTTGGTTTTTTTGGATTAGTTATTGTCCTTTTTCTTTCTGTTTGAAACTCTGTCCCTAATTTTAAAAGAGTATTTCTTAAACTTAAATTTTGAAAACTTCTTAATCCCCAAACACCTTTTCCTTTTCCTTCTACGGAATAAAAAATATCCTCTCCAGATCCATATTTTCCTGATCCGTATTTTGAGTCACTAGTATTTTCATATAGTATTTCTCTAACAGTATCCTGCCAATGTGAATTTAATTTTCCATTTCTTAAACTTGAGACTTCTTCAAGAAGTTTAGATAAATGAGCTGAGCCACCCAATTTCTCTAAGGCTTTAATTGTATCTTCTTTCCAAGTTGCCATTTAATCCAGAACCACGATCCCTAAAAGTTTTTTCATTTATGCTTATCACTAGTGAATTGATTAATGGTTTCTCCATATTTTTTAATTTTTTCTAATTCTTCCTGTTGTTCTTTTTTTTTCTTTTCTGAAGAATAATAAATTGGCATTATGATTGATAAGCCAACGATAATAATTGCTAGTATAATTTGCCAAGTATCCATTTAATTATCTATTAAGAGTTTGTACGTTAAAAATGATAGTTCTATAATAATTAAAGCTTCTAACATTAAACTCCTTGTTTTTTTGCAGCTTCCATAAATTTCTTAACAGAGTCAAATAATCTTTTAGCTTCTGTAGGCATAAATTCTGGCCCTACTCCACCTTTGCTAGATACTTTTAACGCTTCTAACGCAAAATCATTATAATGAATTGAATCAAGCTTTTCTTCAAGTTTTCGATTTAATTGAATAAACTTATCCAAGCCCTTTTTGGCGTCCCTAAAATATAATTCAAACCTTTTTAAAACTATTTTTTTTTTATCTTTCTCTTGCTTTAATTTCTTTAAAATAAACTTTTGAAACTCACTTGCGTTTTTGCCTTTTTTTTTCTTAAGTTCTTTTTTCAGATAATCTTCTTTTTTTTCAAAAACTTTTTGGCTTTTCTTCATTATGGTTTGGCTTTTTTTAACGTATTTATCAATATTCTTATTTAAATCTTTTATTTCTTTTTGACAGTATGTTTCAATTTTATATGTGTTTGCCATACTCCCTCCAAACATAAAACCTAAACCACCACCTACTATTGTACCAAAAGGTGGAAAAAAAAATGAACCTATTTTAGCTCCAACACCTGCCCCAGCAAACTTTCCAACACTATCGATAGCAACATTTTTTAAAGCCGTATCAAAATCTGTTTTTCCATCAACATAATATTTAAAATTTTTCCCTATTGAGATTATAGAAACAATCCCCAAGATTTCAGGAATAGCAGTTCCAAAAAGATTATTGTCCTCAAAAATTTCAACTGAAGCATCAGTACTTTCCTTAACTAAATTTTGATTATACGTGTGACTAAAACCACTATTTAAAATCATATGTGATTTTTCAGGATATTTATCTAAGAAACTTTCGTATGCTTCTGTATTTGAAATAACTTTTATATTTGGGTATTTTTCAAAGTGATTTTCTAAAATATTAATTCCATCCCCTTGTGTTTTAACCTGAAATTTTTCACCATTAATAACTAAGTCATATCCTGATTGTGTTGAGCTTTTTGGAAAAACAACCTCTGCACCTCTTTTTTGAAAATCTAACGCCACAACTCTTTCAAATGTATATCCTGTATATGTATTATGTAGACCTTCTAAAGACTCTATCGATTTATCTTTTCGTTCTAAAATTTCTTTTTTCCCAAATGCAAATACACTTGAGAGATCATCTTTCCTAAAAAAATCAACTCCCTCTATAACTCTAGGGTCAACTCTTAAAATATCATAAATTAGATCACCTGCTGATATTGATACAAAAGTGCCTGTTTCTTTTAATTTAACTTTTGCAACTTTTTTCTTGAGTTGTTCGGTCAAATTCATTCAAAAAATATATCACTGTGACGCTAGTGTGACTAGATGAAAGTTATTTGATTGATTTCGTTGGAAACAAATATCTATTTAAAGTTTTATTCTTGATTTGTAATCAATAGGTCCGCGGTTCGAACTCCGTGCGGGGGCACCATCATCTAATAAAATCAATACTTACTTTTTTACAACTTGTATTGATGATTTTAATTTATCTCTCCAGATAACTAAGGATAAACACTTTTCGTTATAAGTCGTTAGAGAATGAGGTTGAAAACTTTTGTGAAATCTTGTTTTCATAGAAGTTAATATCTCTGATTTATCTCCAACACTTTCAAATTTAGCACTACCACTTAATACAAAATATAATTCATCAGCTTCGTGGTTGTGCCAGGTATAAAAATTATTTGTATCAAAAAAAATTACATAAAGACTCATCTCTTTGGTTAAAAAGTGTCCAGTTGAACCAAAAAATTCGAAGTATCCATATTTTTCTAAAAAAGATTTTCCTACATCTTTTTCTTCGTACGTCTGTTTCCAACTTATATAAGGTATAAGTTCTCTAATAATGTCGTGAATTTTTCCTGTTTTCGCAGAGTTAGACTTCCAAGTTTTTAATTTTTTTGCTGGTTCAATAATATTTGATTGTAATTCATTATAAATTAAATCTTTTGGTAGTTTGGTAAAATTCGAAAGAACTAAATTTTTTTCCCATAATTTATAAATTTCTTTTTTTAAATTTTTAAAAAGTTTTTCCATAAACTAAGATTAACAAACCTAGAACCACAATTCATAAGAGTTTTTCATTTTATGATCCAATAAATAATATTTATTATATAAACTAAAATACTGTAAAACATGAACATTAAGATTTTTTCTTTTCCTGTTTTTTCTTTCCAATTCAATGTAAATAATACTGATGGAGTAGTTACTAATAAGAGAACTCCAATAACAATTATAAGTAGTGATAAGATTATAAACACATTCATTGGTTCTCTTTTCTTCCATATTCTATCATGACAAACCCAGAACCATGATCCCTAAAAGTTTTTTCATTTTAACTGGTTATAAATTTTTGTAAATGATCTATAAGTTCTTTTTGTTCTTTAATCATAATTTTTAAAACATCACCAATAGAAATAATACCAACAACTTTTTTATTTTCTAATATTGGTAGATGTCTTATTCTATGCTCAATCATTAACCCCATACACTGATCAATTTTAAAATCTCTAGTGACAGTAATTAATTCTTTGGTCATAACTTCGTCTAACAATGTATCTTTGCTGTTCTTGCCTTTTAAAATAACCTTTCTTGCATAATCTCTCTCTGAAAAAATACCTATAGGAAAATCATTATTATCAATAATAATGATTGCGCCTATATTCTTTTCTGACATTAAAATAAGTGCTTGCATTACACTTTGGTCTTTTGAAATAGTCCAAATTTGCTTATCTTTATTTAGTTTTAAAAAATTTTCTAATCTTGTCATAGTCTTTTGTCACTAATAAAACTTTATCACTGTGTTCATAGTGTGTACAGATTTGAAATAATTTTAATTAACGTTGATAGTATTTATCTTTTTGAATTTTGACTCTCGATTTGCAATCAATAGGTCCGCGATTTGACACCTTACGAGGCACCCTCACTTAATAAATTTAACTCTAATTTGTTTCTTTTCTTATTTGCTCAATTTTAATTTTTTTTTGTAAACTTCTATTTTTATCATAAAGCAGATTAAACTTAATTTTATTATTAATCTTTACAGTAATTGTTTTAGCATTTCTTACTTCTAGATTATCAGCAACAGCACTTATTGGTCTTTTAGATGGATTTAAGTTTGTGATTACAATTTTTAATTTATCATTAACTATTTTCCCCTTCCATCTTCTTGGTCTAAATGGACTAATCGGTGCAATTGATAATTTTTTAGAATTTAAACTTAGTATAGGTCCATGTACTGATAAATTATATGCTGTACTACCAGCTGGTGTTGAAACTAACACACCATCTGAAACAAGTTTCTTTATTATTTGTTTTGATCCATGTTTAATTGATAATGAGGCAGCTTGTCTACTTTGTCTTAAAATTGACACTTCATTTATAGCTAGAGATTTTTTTATTTGATTATTTTTATTCTTAACGATCATTTCTAGCGGCGAAATAGAAATCATATTTGCCTTTTTTAAATTTTTAATAATATTTTCTGATGAAAATTTATTCATCAAGAAACCATAATTTCCTGAGTTAATTCCATAAAATTGTTTATTTGAAATTTTATTCCTCTTTAAAGTCTCAAGCATAAAACCATCTCCACCAATAACTATTACAAGATTGTTTTGTTTAAATTGATGACTATCTATTTTTTTTATTAATAACTTTTTTATGTTTAAAGATTTTTTATTTTTATCTGAAATTATTTGGAACTTACTCATTAGTGGTGCCCTCGGCCAGACTCGAACTGGCACTCCGCAAGCGGCAAGGATTTTAAGTCCTTTGTGTCTACCAATTTCACCACGAGGGCATTTGTGAATTTCATGAGTATTTATGCTAATATTTATAATTGAACAAGTCCTATAAGTAAATTTTTATAATAAATTTTTATTTATTTTTAGTATTCATTAAATCTTTCAAAAATTCAAAATAAGTAAAAAAACCCTTAATTAAGTGAACAATATAAGTTGGTAATAATAAAAAGATAAATTTAATATTGGATTTAACCCATGGAAAGATTGTCAATAAAGTTGAGATCAAATTTATTATAGGCATAAATATTGGATAAAATATCAAAAAAAATGAATAAAATATTATTCGTCCTGTTAAATGAAAAAATTTTTTTTTATATAAGGTATAATATTGATGTCTACCCCACTTAGCATGATGGTTAAAAAAATCTTTAAAATTTTTTCTATCTTGATGATATACTTTAGCCTTATTAATAAGCATTATTTTCCCATTTTTTTCTCTAACTTTATTACATAAATCTACATCTTCTCCTGTTTCTAATTTTTCATCAAAAAAAATTTGATTATCAATTAAAAAATTCATTTTTATACTTAAATTACATGTTGGGAGGTGATAGGGCCTATCTATATTCCTTTTAAAATTTGGCTTAATAGATGTAAACCACGACAGGCAGCCATCTAAAACTTCCCATATATTAAAATTATTTTTAAAAAAACTTGGAATTACAGGACCACCAATAATGCTAATTAATTTATTCTTACTATGAAAATTTAAATGGTAATTAGCTATTTTTTTTTCAGGAATAACATCTGAGTCAATATATAGGATTGTATCAAACTTGTTTTTTGCATGTAGTAAACCTAAGTTTCGATTATGTGCTACAGTTTTTTTTTGCAAAGAATATAAAAATTTAATTCTTTTATTTAATTTAAGAATTAATTCTTTATTTTTAATTTTTTTTTTTCCATCTACAACTATTAATATAGATATATTTTTGTTGAGATTGATATTTTTAATTAAAGATAATAAATCTGTCTTAACATCATGATAAAGTATGCAAATTAAGAGATTACTTACCCTGGTTTTTTTTGATAAATTATATTTGGCCATTTAGAAGGTTTGTATAATACTGAAGTAATCATTGCACAATTATGAGTGCAGTGACATTTTTTGTTTTGAATATCTGTAATTTGTTTTTGTAATTCATTACTTTTTAATATTTGAGATAAAGGTTTTTCTTTTAAATTACCAACTTCAGGTAACATTTCACATGAAGCAACTCTTCCATCTCCCCAAACAACCATATGACTTTTACCAGCCAAGCAAGGTACAATTTGAGTTTGTTTTTTTAATGTTTCAATTGAAATTTTCCACAAATATCTATGATAATTTTTTAAAAGGTGCGCGGATAAATTGTTTTGACCGTAATCATAGGTTTCCAAAATATCAAACATTTTAACAGCAAGTTCATCAAGTTTTTCAAAACTTGGTAACTTTACACTTTCATCTAACGGATCGCCTCTTAACAGTATTACTGAATGAAAGTTAGCACCTCTGTTTTTAACTATTTTCATCAAAGGGATTATTTCGTCATAATTATCTTCATGAACAACAGTGATAAATCTTACTTTTATAAAAGGAATTTTCTTAAGTTCTTCATAAGCTTCCCAAACTTTATCCCAACTTTCTTTATTTTTTCTTACAATATTATGTGTTTTTTCAAGACCGTCCAAACTTAAATTAATAACTATTTCTGTATCCTTATTATCCATTTGGTTAATTTGATCAAATATATTTTTTTTCAACCATCCATTAGTTGGAATTGAAACAATTTGTTTTTTAAAAAGATTTACAATTTTATATAGGTCTTTTCTTAAAAATGGTTCACCCCCACCAATATCAAGCCAAAATAAATCATTAATATTTTTTGAAATATTTTCATAATCTTCATAACGTAAATCTTTTTTAGGATTAACAAAATCAACAAAACAATGTGCACATCTAAAGTTGCAATGATTAGTTACATGTAAAATTAAATGTTTTATTTTTTGAGAAAAATAATAAGAAGAAAAATGATTTAAAAAACTACCAAAATTATTCATATTTATTAGATAAAATTTATCATTTATAATTTATTTTAAATCTTAAAAAGGCCAAGTAACATAATTTTAACATATTAATAAAGTAATAAAACCTTCTTTTCATTTTAGTTTCACCTGTAATTCTTTCATAATATCTAACAGGTAGATCAATTAATTTATAGCCATAGAAAGATGAGGCAAAAATTATATTAAAATCGCCCCATATGTCATTTAATTTATTTCTAAGTCTAAATTCTTCAAATATTTCCCAATCAGATTTCTTAAAACATTTGGTGCCACACAAAGTATCACTAATGTTTGATGATGTAATATAAGTAATTAGATAAGAAAAAAACTTGTTACCTAAAATATTTAAAAACCTCATTGAATTATCTTCTAATTTATAAACTAGTCTGGTGCCATTAATAAGATCTCCATTTCCAATTGAAATCGCTGAATAAAAAGAATTTAGGTCCTCCATTTTTACTGTCAGATCTGCATCAAGAATTGCACAGTAAAAACCATCTGAATTTTTCACACCTATATCAACAGCTCTTGATTTACCTTTACCAACTCCATCTAAAACTTTTATATTAGTTTCTGGATTATCAATTTTTGCCTGAAGTATATTTTTTTTTGTTTGATCTTCACTTAAATCATCAACAAAAACTAATTGATATTTAAAGTTTAATTTAATTTTTGCCTCAGAAATGATGTTTTTAATATTTTCTGCTTCATTTTTACAAGGAATAATTAATGACATTAGTTCATTAGACGTTGACCTTTTTACCCTTTTTCTAAGATAGAAAATATTAGCAAAACTAAATAAAGATAAAAAAGGGAATATATTGACTAAGATTGATAATAATTTTGTTAATAAAGGTATTTCAAAAGGCAATGAAATATCATTTAATTTTTTTGAAGACTCATAATTAGTACAATTTAAAAATACATCAAACGTTTTTTTTGAAAAAAACAATGATTTTTTAAAATTTTTAATTAAACCTAAAAATGAAAAAATATTAAAAATATATTTCCAAGAGACACTAAAATAATTTATTATTATTTTAGTATCCTCATCTAATATTTTATCTATTGTATCTAAAAATTTAATTAAATTTATAAAATTATTTAAAGGTATTAAAATAACTATTATTTTTACTTTTTTTAATTTTTCAGAATTTGATTTTGAAAAAAAAATTTTTAATTCATTTTCACTATTCAAATATATAACTTGATCATTTTCTGAATATTTAATTGGTATTCTTCTTATAATAATTTTTTTTAAAATTGACTCCCATTTTGTTCTTAAAAAACTTTTATCTATAGTTTCTAAAACTATTTTTTCACTATGCATCGTATTGCAAAACCATTTCTTTAATAACTTTTTTTACATCATATTTAACTTTCCAATTAGGGAAATCCTTAATAAATTTATTATTATCGCTAATCCACCAAATGTGGTCACCTGTTCTATTCTTTTTAACAAATTTCAGTTTTGCCTTTATTCCTGAATATTCCTCAATTAAATTAATTGCTTCTAAAATAGAACAATTTGACTTTCTTGATCCCCCAATATTATAAACAGCCCCTTTTAATGGTTTTTTATAAAACTCCCAAAAAGCATTTACTAAATCTGATGAATGAAGATTATCTCTAACTTGTTTGCCTTTGTAACCATAAATATTATAAGTTTTTTTATTTACAATCGTCTTAACTAAATATGATAAAAAACCATGCAATTCTGCACCAGCATGTGCTGGACCAGTTAAACAACCACCTCTGAAACACACTGTCTTTAAGCCAAAATTTTTACCGTATTCTTGAACTAATATATCTGCTGATAATTTTGATGCTCCAAAAAAACTATGAACACATAAGTCAATGCTTAAACTTTCATTGATACCCTTATAAAATTTATGACTTTTTTTAAGCTCAAATCTAGTTTTTTTTTCTATCAATTTAAATTTGTTTGGATTATCGCCATAAACTTTATTTGTTGACATAAAAATAAATCTAGCAGTTGGAGAAAATTTTTTGGTTAATTCCAGTAAATTAAATGTTGATATTGTATTTACATCAAAATCCAGAAAGGGATTTTTGTAAGCCCAGTCATGTGATGGTTGAGCAGCACAATGTACAATAATCTTAATTTCTTTTTTATATTTAGAAAAAATATTCGTTAATTTTTTTTTATTTCGTATATCTATATTATGATGCTCATATGAATTAATGTGATTGTTTATCAAATCTTTTTTAATTTTAAATGTTGATCCTGATTTACCAAAGAAAAATTTTCTCAAATCATTGTCAATGCCAATTACTTTAAATTTTTTTTTAATAAAAAATTTGACAGTTTCTGAACCTATAAGTCCTGTTGACCCTGTTACTATACATATTTTTTTAAGCTTCATAATTACACAAGTTTATTTTAATAAAAATTAAATTATTAATATATTAGTTTATGTAAAGTAAAGTTATTTAATTTTAAAGAATTTGTATAATTTGATAAAAAAATGTCTATAAGATGTTGATCTGAATTAATATCACGATTATCTCTAATTATATAATTAATATTTTCTGATTTAAGATACTTATATAAATTTTTTTGGAGAGAATGTGGAGTTAAATCATTTATATAATTTTTATTATTTTTCCATGGTATTACTTGAAGCGGTGCATCAAAAATTACTAGATTAGTAAAACCATTTTTATATAAGTTTATTGAATGTTTTGAATTAACAAGAATTTTAAAGTTTTTTTCTTTTAAAAAAGATATCTTTTTTAGATCTTGTACTGTTTCTTTTTTTGAAAATAATTTAACATATAATTTTCGATTTTGATTTACTTGATCACCTTTTAAATAAAATGAAAAACTAAATACAGATAAAACTAAAAAAATTGATAAAAAAAATAGTTTATTTTTATCAATTGTGAATTGATTATTATCTAATAAAGAATTAATCATAAATAAAATTAATGAAAAAGATACTGGAAAGGAATATCTTTGAACCAAATGAATATCATCACCTACTGTAAATAAAATGATTAGGTAAAAAATAAAATATGAAATTAAAATAGAAAAGTTTAAAAATAAATTTTTTTTCTTAATAGTTAAAATCAAAACAAAAAAAATAATAATAAAGTAAATGTCTTTAAGAATTAAAGTGAGAAATTTAGTCAAATCACCAATGCTATTTATATTGATATAAGTATCAAATCTGTGAGAAGAGTATTCTACAGGGGCTCGAAAACCATCACCTAGAATAGGATACAATAATGTTCCAAGATGACTCCCAAGAGGCAACCACAAATGGATATAAATATAAACAACAAAGGAAAAATAATACTAAAGATAATATAAGCTTATTAATATTCAGTTTTTTATTTATCAAAAAATTTATACACAAGAAAAAAAAAATTAAAGAATTAAATATCAATGGAATTGGTTTGATCGCTAAAGATAATGTCAGTGACAAAATTATTATCGATATTCCAATTTTTTCTATGATTAAATCTTTTTTTATCAACAATGAATAACAACTTAAAATGGTGAAGGTATAAAAAATTAATATATATACACCAATAGTGTTTGCTAGTACTTTTGAACCTAACAAAGGAGATAAGAATAAAATTGTTAAACATATTATTTTAGTGAAAATATTTTTCACAAAAAATATTATTGAAACACTGGTTAATAATATCCCGAGTGAAGGTTCTATTATTGATAATAAACTAAAATCAAAATAACTTAATGATCCCTGCAGTGGAAATAAACCACCCAGACTATACATACGTCTAGCAGATAAAGGATCTATGGTTAAACTTCCATCAACAGCAGTTTTTTCTAAAAAAAATAAGTAAGCTTTGAGATCATCATTTCCATTTAATGCTGGAAAAAGAAAAAATCCAAAATAGTAATGAAATTAAAATAAATAAAGATAAGAATATCTTATCTGAGCGATTATCGATAATTCTTACAATATAATAAAAACTTAAAAAATAAATTGCTAGAACAGAAAATAGTCCCAGACTAATTGAAAATACTGAAAAAGTTAAACTTAAAGAAATAATTAAATTAATAAAAAAAAAGAATAAAAAAAAGGAATAAAAAATTTTTATTAACGGATTTTCATTTTCAAAATTATAAAAATTCATCTGAATTCTAAATTAAATATCTTTATCTAGTTTTATATATTCAATTACAACTTGTGCTCCATCATTTGAGAAGCATTTAAAGGTATATTCATTTTCGGAAAAAACTTCACTCATTGCTTTAAATTCACCAACTTTCCATCCCTCAAAATTATAAAATTCATCAAAACAAATAATTGCTCCATTTGAAAGATAAGGTTTAATATTTTTAAGTATAAATTTTGAAGTTTCATATGTGTCCATATCCATATGAATAAAATTAATTTTCATTTCAGGATTAGATTTAATAAAATCTGGCAATGTATCCTGCACCCATCCAATTTTTAAAGAAACATTATTATTTAAATTAGGAATTTTTTTATTTAAACTAAAATCTCCTGTACCATGAGCGTGGCCAAGCCAATCTTCGCTAAAACCTTCAAAGAAGTCAAAACCGTGCAATGATGTTTTTAATTTACTACTAAAAAAATTTGAGGACTCTCCAGTATAAACACCAAATTCAAGATAAAATTTACTTTCAGATGGATCATTTTTTAAAGCATTTTCAATAGCATATTTTCTCAATCTTTCTCTAGGTAAAAAAATAGCTTTATAAAAATATTTTTTAAAATATTCATAACAATCACTCATCTCTTCATTTATAAATCTTTGATATGCATAGTGACCTGGAGCAAAAACTAATGGGGCTGGTGTAGTGAAATTTCTAAATACTGTTCTAATTTTTTTAATCAAATTTAAAATAAATAAAGTTATTTTTTTTATATAATCAATCATTTTATATTAATTTGTAATGCTTCATCACATTAATAATAAATTCATTGTTGAACAAGCATAATAAGTAAATTTTTCAAATTATTATTAATTAGATACTTTACAGATCCAAATTCCGTACCCAGCATTACTATTAAAAATTTTTCTATTATAAATATATATAGCTGGATCAATAAAATTTAGATTTGATGATGGGCAAGGATTTATTAAACCATTTACACTAAATAAATCTAGAGAAGGCTTCATATTATATGTTTTAATTTCTTGATTATTTAATTTAATTTTTTCGCTTATCATAAAACCAAATGTAGGTATATGACGAATTTCATTTAAATTGCCATTTATAAAATTCTTTGTTTTAGCAAGTTCATTATGAAAAAAATAAATAGATAAAATATTTCTTGAAAAATACTGACCATAACCAACAAATACTGTTGAAATTAAAAAAAAGATAAATAATTTTTTTTTAATTAATAAAAATAAACTATTTTTTTCAACAATTAGATTGTATTGACTTATTAATAGAAAAGGCATAATTCCAATCAAAACATAATTACTCATTGCTGTCCGGGGACCAAAAAAATATAAAAAAGGCAATGACAATAATACAAAATAGTTTTTATGAATTGATGTAATCAAAATTATTACAAATGAAAAAAACCATAATGGTGTAAAATTTGATTTAATATAGTAAGTATAAAAATCATTTAACCAATTAGATTTAGTTCCATTAACCCAAGTGCCACTATTGTTTGTTAAGCCAATTAAATAATCAGATAAAGAATATGGATAAATATAAGTCAGTAATATAAAGAAAATAAAAAAACCTAATGAAATTTTAATAAAGTTTTTAAATATTTTCTTAAAATAGAATAAAAGAGAAAATAAACCTAAAAAACAAAATATAGTAGGCTGACAGTAAAATAATACAGCAAATAAACATCCAGTTATAAAACTATAATTTTTTTCATAAGCAAAAATTAATAAAATTGATATAAAAATTGTAAAAAATTCTGGCCTAAATTGTAATGATATTTGTAATAAAGATATAAATAAAATTACAAGTAATGTTAAAGCTTGATTATTTTCTTTTTTATTTAAAATTTTAAAACTGACCAAAGATGTAAAAATCAAAATTATAAAATTAAATAAAAAAATTCCTCTTAATGAACAAAAATAATTAAATTTAGCAATCAAATATTGATATAACCATCCATGGTTAACCCAATTAATATTTTCAGAATATCGTAACTCTTCGCCTGTTCTAGTTCCAACAAACAAATTATCTCTACATATGTTGAAAGAGAGTTTTAAGAACCAAACGCTATCTCCATAAGGAGATGGCATGAGAAAAATAACTTGAATTAAAAATAAAACAAAAAAAAATAATAAAAGAATATTTTTTAAGAAAGCTGTCTTAAAAATCATTTTTTGTAAAATTTGATTGTTTTAATTAAACCTTTTTTTAAATTTATTTTTGGAAAATTCTTAATTATTTTTTTGATTTTTTTAACACTAGGGTAAAATTTTAAAGACTCATCCGATCTTAGTTTGATTTTTCCATATTCAGGTTTACCTTTTTTTATTATTTTATTTATGGTGTCGATAACAGTATAAACTTTCACTGGTTTTCCTGAACCTAAATTATAAATTTGACCTAAAACTTTGTTGCTATTTAAAGAAAAAATAATTGCGTCAATCACATCATCTATATAAACAAAATCTCTAATTTGCTTACCATTTGAACAAGGGAAATTATTATCTTTAAGACAATTTTTTATTATTGCAGGAATCAATCTGTTAGTATCTTGATTTGGGCCATAAGCTAAATAAATTCTAAATACTAATGATGGGAAATTATATTTTTTCCAAAGATCAATAACATAGTTGGATGATTTTAATTTACCTTTTATATAAGTTGTGTGCATTTTTCCCTTATAAGGGTCACCTTCTTGGTGAGGAGATTTAGAAAAACCATACTCAACACTACTGCCTATTTGTACAAATTTTTTAATATTTTTCTTTAAAAGAATTTTGCATAGATTTTTTGTTCCATTAAAATGGGTTAAAAATACCTTTTTGCTATTAGAATGATCAACATAACCTCCTGCATTAATCACATAATCAAAGTTTTGATTTTTTAAAACAAGACTTAACTTATTAAAATTGTTTAAATCACATTTTAAATATTTAGCCTTCTTAAAGTAATGAGTTTTTCTTGGTGAATTTAAAGATAGACTGGTTACTGAATATTTTTTTTTTAAAAATCTATTGACTAAATGATGGCCTAAAAAGCCTGTACCACCTACAATTAAAATTTTTTTATTCGATGATTTCATTAATAATATATCTGGGTCTATTTTTTACTTCTAAATATATTTTAGCAATATATTCAGAAATAATGCCAAGAATAAAAATAGTTAAGCATGAAAAGAAAACAAGTAAAAAGCTTACAGCTGTAAGACCTTTAGGCATAACTAAATCACCTGAGGTAATTCCAAAGATAAATAACATTTTTGCGGTTAATAAAAATAATAAATATAAAAATGAGCAAAAAGAAGTAATGATTGCAATTACCAAAGCTAACCTTAACGGAACCAATGTAAACGAAAAAAAACCATCTAAAGCTAATAAAAAAGAATTATAAAAAGAAAACTTTGTAGCACCATAAATCCTCTTAAGTTCCTGATACTCTATTCCTGTTTGTTTAAAGCCAACCCATGTTCTTAATCCTCTTAAAAATATTATATTTTCTCTAAAAGTCTTTAGAGTATCTAAAACCTTTTTATTCATTAAACACAGATTTCCTGACTGTCGAGGCATTTTCACTTCACTTGTTTTTGAATAGATAAAATAAAATAATTTATAAAAAAATTTCATTAAAAAGGATGCTTCTCTTTTCTTTTTAACTCCATAAACTACATCATACCCTTCGCTCATTTTTTTTGAAAATAATTCTAATAATTCTGGGGGATCTTGTAGGTCACCATTAATGATAAATAAATTTTCTTTTTTCATATACTTTATTCCTGCCATGATCGCATTTTCTTGCCCAAAATTTCTTGAAAATGAGATAATTTTAACTTTTTCATTAATTAAGTTTATTTCTTTTAAAATTTTCAAACTATTGTCAATCGAACCATTATCTATAAAGATAATTTCATAATCTTCTAAATTTAATTTATTTAAAATAGACTCTAGTTTTTTATATAATTCTGGAATATTTTTAGATTCATTATAAGAAGGAATCACTATAGATAAACTTTTGATCATTTTTAATTCGATAATAATAATTAATTTAAATAATCATTTATATATAATTGAACAGAACTAATAAGTAAAATTTTTAATTTATCTAGAGGGATACAGGTTTAAATAGAAAACACAAAATTAATTTAATTTCAACCAATTCAAATCATAAATTTTTTTTCCAAGATATCTAATACCTGCCAATGTATGATGATTGTCATTATAATTTATTTTTTCACTTAAAGCGGTATAAATTTCACATGTTTTACTATCATAATCGCATTGATACAAACTTTTATCTAAAAGTTTAAGATTATATTTTTCTGATATATTTTTAAGTTTATTATTAAATCTATTTCTCTTTCTGTCATTAATCATAAAATCAAAATATTCTTTTTTCAAAATTAAAATTTCTTCACTATTGGGTAATCTTTTATTATCTATAATAAACTTATCAAGGAGAGTTACATCTCTTTTGCCAGTTGATGGAAGATTAACATTTTCGTTTGTTAAAATTATTTTTTTATTTGTTTTTGATAGCTTAGTTAATAAATTGTCTAAAAGTAAAATATCTGATTTTGACCATCGGTTAGAAAATAATATTATATCAGACTTATCAAAATATTCTGAGACCTTACCTTTATTTGAGTTTAATCTATTTAAATTATCATCTATAAATTTTAAACTAACCACATGTAAATTATTTTCTTTTGTAAAATTTGGATTAGTTCTAAGCATTAGATAAAAATCTGCAGCATGAGAGTTACCCGCTACAAGTATATTTGTTTTTAAATCACTAAAGGCAGAAAATCTACCATGATGATAACCTATTCGCTTAAAAACCAAATCCACTTCTTTGCGATAAAAAACATTATCTATATTTACTTTTTCGTAAATATTTTCTTGATAACCTTTTCCTTTGTAAAGAATAATAATTGATAAAACAATAATCATTATCAAGATTGATATTGTATATAAAAAAAGAACTTTATTAGTTACAATTTTTTTATTACGAAAAGGTTTTTCAATATAATAAAAAGTAATTATAGAAATAATAATAGATATAATAATTATTAATATTTTGTAAAAATCATTTTCCTTAGAAAAAAATATATACTCATAAAAAGAAAAGATGGGATAATGCCATAGATATAATGAATAAGAAATAAGACCAATAAAAACAAAAAATTTTAATGATAAAAAATTAGATAAAATATCTTCTTTATTATTGAAGAATATAATTAAGCCGGTACCAATAATAACTGGTATCGTTTGATATGATGGTAAAGAAATTTGGTCATTCAATAAAAAAATTGAAGCAATTATTAAAAAAAAACCAAAAAAATTTAGATAACTATTATAAAATTTTCGTTTTAAATTTGGGTGTCTAAATTCCAATATTGATATAATTGAACCTGCTAATATTTCCCATAATCTTACATTTAAAAAATAAAAATTATAAATTGGATAGAATTTTGAAATATAAATTGTTGAAACAAAACTTAAAAAAAAAATTGAACAAACAATTAATAATATATTCTTCTTAGTAAATTTATAAATAAAAATTAAAAATAAAGGAAATAAAATATAAAATTGTTCTTCTACAGACAACGACCACGTATGCAATAATGGTTTCAATGATGCATCAGGTCCTCCATAAATTAGTCCACTCTGAAAAAAATAAAAATTAGAGGAAAATATTAATGTAGAAAATATTGAATTTATAAAATCATTTAAACTACTTTGTAGATAAAAAAAATATGCCACAGGTATACAAACTAATATTACAACCAATAGCATTGGAACTATTCTTCTTATTCTTCTGATATAAAAGTCTTTCAAAGAAAAACTATTATTTAAAAGGCTTTTATATATTAATGAGGTTATTAGGTAGCCAGAAATTACAAAAAAAATATCTACTCCTAAAAAACCACCTTGAAATATTTCATGATTATTAATTGTAAATTCAGCATGATAAAAAACAACTGACATAACTGCAATTGCTCTTAATCCATCAATTTCTGGTCTGTAATTTAATTTCATTTTTTAGATCAATAGATAAATTTTTTTTAAATTTAAGGTAAAACAAATAAATTAAAACTTACTACTATCCTGTCGTCATCTGATTGATTTGGCAAAACAGAATGTGGTAAATATGATGGAAAAATTAAAAGATCACCTTCCTCTATTTCAAGCTCAGCCACAAGTCGGTTAAGTTCATTAGGAGTGTCTCTGGGTGGAAACTTATCTCTACTAATACTGTGTGGATTTACTACTCTAAAATTTCCACAGTTTTTTGGTGCTTTTACATAATAAGCTGCACTTAAATTTGAATTCGGATGTATATGCTCAGTATTAAAATTTCCTTTTTTATTTATTATTGCCCACATACCAGAGCATCTTACTTTTTGAGGATTGAATATCCAACCATATGAATTAAATACATCTACTATATGTGGTTGAATTTTGATTAAAAATTTATACCCAAGATTGTCTTTATTTAAAAGATCAAAAAAAGGGGAATGCCAACCATTAACATTGCTTAATCTCTGCCCTTTTGAATCATTTTTTTGTAAATCATAAATATATTTTGAAAATTGCTCATTAATACTTTTGTGGTCATCCAGCTTATAATGAAAAACAGGATGAGGAAAAAATGTATTTAATTTTTTTTTCATTTTTAAAACAGTTCTTTTTTAATTTATTTGAAGGACTTTAATCCTCTAAAAAGATATTGCTTATCTAAATCACAATCTTTATAACCTCGCTTTACTATATTCAAGTACCTTTCCGTTGGAAATTTAAAAGATGTTTTTTTAACCATCGTATAGGTCATTACTCTTTTTCCATAATAATAAAAATAATGCTTTTTATATAAAGTTGGAAAATCTTCATAAATATCTAGTTTTTTTTCATCACTTTTTGAAATTTCAAATAATCCACCTGGCACAATTGAATTTTTTTTAGGTTCAATGTCTGCTGCTCTATATTTGCTTCTAAATGTTAGTTTAAAATTTTTCAAATTTATCTTTTTTAAAAAAATACTGTCTTTACATCTTCTTTTCATCTGAAAATGATGCAGGTTACTACCGTAAGCAAAATACAACATATTAAACTACCTTTTTAATTTTTGACAAAACTGAAATATATTTTGAATAATCTCTATCTGTATTTTTAAAATCTATAAACTTTAAATTATTTTTTTGAAATTCTTTAGGAATATCAACCGTAAAATTATCTTTATCATCAATTAAATCTTGACCTCCTCCAGTATATTTATCTTGATAATACGCATCATTCTCTTTTACAGTAGTTGTGGGAATTCTAAACATAAATTTACAATTTTCACATCTAACTAATTTTGTAACAAAAAATTTTTTTGAAATAACTTTATATTGTAAGCTATTACAATAAGTACATTGTTTGTTTCTTCTAAAAAAATTTTTTATAAAAGATGAAGAAAAATATTTAATTCTAGTTAGTATAATGTCTTTTTTCAAAAAATATTATCTTTCCACTATTTGTATTTTTTTTTGGTTCACAAATTTTAAAATTTGTGAATTACAATTATTAATTTTAGACTGATCTTCAGATCTAATTACAATGGAAACACCCAACTTTCCAGCTTGGAAAAAAGGATAACTTCCAATTTCAACATCTTTATTATTATTTTGAACTTTAGTTAAAGAGTCAGCAATTTCACTTTCAACTGTTTTAAGGCTTATGGTTAAACTTAAAATAGGTTCACCTCCAACAATACTATTAGTTAAACCACCTAACATAGATTTTAAAATTGATGGAACTCCTGGTAAACAGAATACATTTTTAACATTAAAACCTGGAGCACCACTTGTAGGATTTAAAATTAAATTTGCATTTTCTGGCATCCAAACCATTTTTTGCCTACCTTCGTTAAATTCACCTGGTTTATAATAGGCCTCTAAAATTTTAAATGCTTCTTTATGTATTTCGTATTTTAATCCAAATGCTTTTGAAACAGACTCGGCCGTAATGTCATCATGTGTAGGACCAATACCTCCTGTTGTAAAAACATAATCATAAGTTGTCTTTAATAAATTAAGTGTATCAATTATTGTTTTTTCAATGTCTGGAATAACCCTGACCTCTCCCACTTTAACCCCAATTGAATTTAGCCAAGTTGCTAAAGTTGAAGTGTTGGTATCTTGAGTTCTGCCAGATAAAATTTCATTACCTATAATTAATATTGCGGCATTAACTTTTGTGTTTTTGGTCATTTTAAATGTATAATTTAAAAATGGAATTTACCAAGTCTTTAATAAAAGGCAAATTAATCAAACGTTACAAACGTTTTTTTGCTGATGTTAAATTAACAAAAGAAATAGTTACAGCACATTGTCCTAATACAGGATCGATGAAAGGTCTGTTAGATGAAGGAAATGATGTCTATGTGCTTCCAAATAATGATCCTAAAAGAAAACTTAAATACGGACTTGAAATTATTAAAACAAGAAAAAACCTGGTTGGTGTTAATACCCACATGGCCAATAGAATAGCCCAACACGCTTTAGAAAATAATCTTATTAAAGAACTTAAAAACAATGATCTAATTAAACCAGAGGTATTTTTCAATAAAGAGACTAGATTTGATTTTTTAATTGAGAAAAATAAACAAAAGAGCTTTGTAGAGGTTAAAAATGTTACCCTTTTTAGAAATAAAGATACAGCTGAGTTTCCAGATGCTGTGACAGCACGTGGCACCAAACACTTGCTCACTCTTATTGATGCCATAAAAAAAGGTTATAAAAGCTACTTATTATTTTTAGTTCAAATCCAAAACATGGAAAAGTTTAAGATAGCTAAAGATGTTGATGCTGAATATTATAAGAATTATCTAATTGCTAAAAAGGCAGGAGTTAACTTTTTAGCCTATAGATGTGATATAAGTTCTAAAAAAATTTTTATAGATAAAAAACTGAAGATTATTGATGAATAATTATAAAGAAAAATTTGAAAAAATGAGAGTAGCTGGAAAGTTGGCAGCTCAAACTTTAGATATGCTGACTGATAATATTAAGGAAGGTGTATCAACAGATCATATTGATAAATTAGGTTACGAATTTATTAGAGATAACGGTGGATACTCTGCCCCGCTTTATTATAGGGGTTTTACAAAATCTTTATGTACATCTTTAAATCATGTTGTCTGCCACGGTATTCCATCAGATAGGATTTTAAGAGATGGTGATGCAATCAATGTGGATGTTACAGCCATTGTTAATGAACATTATGGAGATACAAGCAGAATGTTTTCAATCGGTAATACCTCTGTTAAATTAAATAATCTTATAGATGCAACTCACGAGTTTATGATGAGAGCAATTAAGATATTAAAACCCGGAATTAGATTAGGAGATATAGGATATGAAATTCAATCATTCGTTGAAGATAAAGGTTTTTCAGTTGTAAGAGATTTTTGTGGTCATGGCATAAGCACTACGTTTCATGAACCACCAAACATCTTGCATTATGGGAGCAAAAATTCAGGCATGGATTTAAGACCTGGAATGACTTTTACAATTGAGCCCATGATTAATACGGGCAAATATGATGTTAAAATGTTAAATGATGGTTGGACAGCTGTTACAAAAGATAAATCTTTATCAGCACAATTTGAGCATACATTGGGAATTACTGAAAATGGTTATGAAATCTTTACAGAATCTGCTAAAGGTTATTCGAAGCCCCCATACTTATAATTAATGATTAAAAGATACTCTCGAAAAGAATTAACTGACATTTGGTCAGAGGTAAATAAATATAAAATTTGGCTAGATGTCGAAGTTGCAGCTGCTGAAGCAATGGAAAAACTTGGTCAAATTCCAAAAGGAGTTGCTTCAGTTGTAAGAAAAAAAGCTAAAATAAATGTAAGCAGAATTCACAAAATTGAGGCTGAAGTTAAACATGATGTTATAGCCTTTCTAACATCTGTTACTGAAAGAGCTGGAATTAAAGCTAGATACTTACACCAAGGAATGACTTCATCAGATGTATTGGATACAAGTTTTAACATTCAAATGGTTCAGTCTGGTAAAATAATCCTAAAAGACTTAGATCAAATTTTAAAAGTTCTTAAAAAACAAGCCAAGAAATACAAATTCACACCATGTATGGGTAGAAGCCACGGTATTCATGCTGAACCAGTCACATTTGGTTTAAAATTAGCTTCGTTTTATGAAGAATTTAAAAGAAATAGAAAAAGATTAGTTGATGCAATAGATGAAGTGTCAACTTGTGCAATATCTGGTGCTGTTGGAACTTTTGCTAATATTAATCCTAATGTTGAAAAACATGTTGCAAAAAAATTAGGTTTAAAAGTTGAGCCAATTTCAACTCAAGTAATACCAAGAGATCGTCATGCTTTTTATTTTTCAATACTAGGTATTATCGCTGGATCAATTGAAAGAGTTGCTGTTGAGATTAGACATTTACAAAGAACTGAAGTTTATGAAATGCAAGAATTTTTTTCAAAAAATCAAAAAGGTTCGTCTGCAATGCCACATAAAAAAAATCCAATATTAAGTGAAAACTTAACAGGGCTTGCAAGAATGGTTAGGAGCGCAGTAATTCCTGCTTTAGAAAATATTGCTCTTTGGCACGAAAGAGATATTTCTCATTCAAGTGTTGAAAGGAATATTGGACCTGATGCAAATATTACAACCGATTTTGCATTAGTAAGATTAACTAACATTTTAGATAACATGATCGTTTATCCGAAAAAAATGTTAGAAAATTTAAATATCACTAAGGGATTAATTTTTTCACAAGAGGTAATGCTTGAATTAACAAAGTCTGGGTTAAGTAGAGAACAATCTTACCGAATGGTTCAAAATTATGCAAAAAAATGCTTTGCTGAAGACTTAGACCTATTTGATGTTATTAGTTCAGATAAGTTAATTATGAGCAAAATCACTCCTAAAAAACTAAAATCTATATTTAGTTACGCAAAACACTTTAAAAATGTAAATTTCATCTTTAGAAGAGTTTTTAAATAATGAAAAAAGGAAAAAAACTATACGAAGGTAAAGCTAAAATCATTTATACAACAAATGATAAGAATTTAGTTATTCAATATTTTAAAGACGACGCTACCGCGTTTAACAATCAAAAAAAATCTACTATTGAAGGAAAAGGAGTTTTAAATAATAGAATTTCAGAACATATCCTTTCAAATCTATCTCAGATAGGAATTAAAAATCACTTGGTTAAAAGACTCAATATGAGAGAGCAAGTAATTAAATTTGTTGAGATAATTCCAATTGAATTCATTGTTAGAAATGTTGCAACTGGATCTATTACTAAAAGATTAGGTATTGAAGATGGAACAATATTAAAAGAACCTCTTATTGAATACTGTTTAAAAGACGACAAGTTAGGTGATCCATTAATAGCAGAAGAACATATCTTGGCTTTTGATTGGGCTACAAAAAAAGAAATCGAGAAAGTTAAGAAAATGATTTTAAGAATTAATGACTTTATGATCGGCATGTTTAGAGGTGTTGGAATTAAATTAATTGATTTTAAATTAGAATTTGGAAGATTAAAAGTTAACGGTAAAGAAGAGATTATACTTGCTGACGAAATTAGTCCTGATACTTGCAGACTTTGGGACAGCATTACTGATAAAAAGTTAGATAAAGACAGATTTAGAAAAAATTTAGGTGATTTAATTCCTGCGTATACAGAGGTTGCTAAAAGACTTGGAATACTTCACGAACAATCAAATGTTTCTGCGGTGAATGTTACAAAATTATCTTCAGTAAAAAGGAAGCGTAAATGAAAATTTCTGTAATTATTACACTTAAAAAAGATGTGCTAGATCCTCAAGGAAAAGTTATTCACCAAACATTGGTTGGAATGGGATTTAACGACATTAATGAAGTAAGACAAGGTAAATACTTTGAAATTGACACTAAAGAAAGTGATCCCAAAAAAGCTAAAGCTAATGTTGAAGAAATGTGTAACAAACTTTTAGCAAATCTAGTTATTGAAAATTATAAAATTATTGATGTACAATAATTGATGAAATCATCCGTCATTACATTTCCTGGTTCTAATTGTGATAGAGACATGAATGTTGCTTTAAAAAAATTTGGCTTTAATAATAAAATGGTTTGGCATGATGATGCTGAACTTCCAAAAAGTGATTTGGTTGTTTTACCAGGTGGATTTTCTTATGGAGATTATTTGAGGTGTGGAAGTATGGCATCAAAATCAAAAATAATGAAATCTGTGATTAACTTTGCAAACTCAGGTGGAATGGTAATGGGAATTTGTAATGGGTTTCAAATTTTAGTTGAAACAGGTTTGGTTCCAGGTGTTTTGTTGAGAAATAAATACTTAGAATTTATTTGTAAAAATGTGTTTGTTAAAATTAGTGATAAAAAAAATGCATACTTTAAGAATATAGAAAATGAAGTTTTAGAGTTTCATATCGCACATAATGAAGGAAACTATTTTTGTACAAATGATCAACTAAAAGAAATTGAAGATAATGAGCAAGTTGCGATTAATTACTGTGACAAAGATGGTAAAGCAGAGGAACAATTTAATCCTAACGGCTCAATTAAAAATATTGCAGGCATCTTTAATAAACAAAAAAATGTTTTAGGTATGATGCCCCATCCTGAAAGAATGATTGACCCTTCTCTATCAGGTGAAGATGGATCTCTTTTTTTTAAAAATTTAATTAATAATCTAAAATGATTGTAAACGAACAAGTTGCTATAGATCACGGTCTTAAAAAAGATGAATATGCAAAAATTTGTGAGCAACTTAAGCGAACTCCAAATATTACTGAACTAGGTATCTTTTCAGCGATGTGGAATGAGCATTGTTCTTATAAATCTTCAAGACTTCACTTAAAAAAACTTCCAACCAAAGGAAAACAAGTCATTCAAGGACCAGGAGAAAATGCGGGAGTTGTGGATATTGGTGATAATGATGCAATTGTATTTAAAATTGAAAGCCACAATCACCCTTCTTTTATTGAACCTTATCAGGGAGCTGCAACTGGAGTTGGTGGAATTATGAGGGATGTGTTTACAATGGGAGCGCGTCCTATTGCTAATTTAAATTCTATTCATTTTGGATCGCCTCAACACAAAAAAACTAAGAATTTACTTAGAGGTGTGGTTCACGGTATTGGTGGTTATGGGAACTGTATGGGTGTTCCAACAATAGCAGGTCAAACTAACTTTGATAGCTCGTATAACGGTAATATTCTAGTTAATGCGATGACATTGGGGTTAGTGAAAAAAGATAAGATTTTTTATTCAAAAGCAGCAGGTCTGGGCAAACCCGTAATTTACGTAGGGTCTAAAACAGGAAGAGATGGAATTCATGGTGCTAGTATGGCATCAGCTAGCTTTGATGAAAAAATAGAGGAAAAAAAACCAACAGTTCAAGTTGGTGATCCATTTACTGAAAAACTATTACTTGAAGCTTGCCTGGAGCTAATGGCTGGGGATTCAATTATAGCAATTCAAGACATGGGTGCAGCTGGACTGACATCATCAAGTATTGAAATGGCCTCAAAAGGAAATCTTGGAATTGAAATTAATTTAAATAAAGTTCCATGCAGAGAAGCTAAGATGACACCTTATGAAATTATGCTCTCTGAAAGCCAAGAAAGAATGTTAATTGTTTTAGAAAACGGTAAAGAAGATCAGGCTAAAAAAATATTTGATAAATGGAATTTAGATTTTGCAGTAATTGGTAAAACAACTAATTCTAAAAAGATTGAACTGTTCTTTGATAATGAACAAGTTGCAGATATTCCAGTCAATACTTTAGTTGAAAATTCACCAATGTATGACCGTAAATGGAAAAAAGCAAAACTACCTAAAAAAAACAAAATTAAAAAAGAAGATCTTAAAAATTTAAAAATTATAGATGTTTTAAAGAAAGTTTTATCCAATCCAAATGTTTGCAGTAAGAAATGGATTTGGGAACAATACGATCATACAGTTATGGGTGACACCATACAAAAACCAGGGGGAGACTTTGGTGTTGTGAGAGTTCATGGGACTAATAAAGCAGTTGCAGCATCAGTTGATAGTTCTGCAGTCTATTGTTGGGCGCATCCCTTAACTGGTGGAAAGCAAGTTGTTTGTGAAAGTTTTAGAAATCTAATTTCTGTGGGTGCAAAACCAATCGCTATTACTAATTGTTTAAACTTTGGTAGTCCTGAAAATGAAGAAAATATGGGTGAGTTTGTTGAATGTGTTCAAGGTATTGGAGAAGCAGCTGAATATTTAAAATTCCCAGTCGTTTCTGGAAATGTTTCTTTTTACAATCAAACAAAAGAGGAAGGCATTAAGCCCACTCCATCCATCGGCGGTGTAGGTTTAATCAAAGATTATAACAAAATGATCACAATGGATTTTAAAGAAGTTCATAATATTGTTTTAGTAATTGGAAAAACTGAAGGACATATTGATCAAAGTTTGTTTGCAAGAAACATTTTAGATGAAAAAAATGGTCCACCACCAGAAATTAATCTATTTAATGAAAAAAATAATGGAGAAACTTTATTAAAGTTAATAGATGCAGGTTATATTAAAAGTGCTCACGATGTATCTATTGGTGGAATAATTACTGCTGCTGCTAAAATGTGTATTAAAGGAAACAAGGGTATTAATCTTAAAAAACCAAAATACCTAATTAATGAAATTGAATATTTTTTTGCTGAAGATCAAGGTAGATATCTTATCGAAGTAAGCAAGGATAGTCTAAAAAAAGTGACTGATATTTTAAACAAAAATGCAGTTCATTATGATGAACTTGGAATAATTAATGAAGATCAACTGTTTATTAATGAAAAGACAAAAGTAACAATTGACGAATTAAGAACATCGAATACAAATTGGCTAACAAATTATATGAGTAAATAATGGCAATGGATTTAAAAGAAATTGAGAGTTTAATCAAAGAAGCATTAACTGATGCTTCAGTTGAAATTCAAGATTTAGCTGGTGATGGCAATCATTACTCAGCAACAGTAACTTCTGCACAATTCTCAGGTAAAAGTAAAATTGAACAACATAAAATGGTATATAATTCTCTAAAGGGTAAAATGGGAAATGAATTACATGCCTTAGCAATTAAAACAAAGGAGCAATAATGGATAATAATACAAAAAATTTAATTCAAACTCATATTGATAGTAACGAAGTATGTTTATTTATGAAAGGTACGCCTGATGCTCCTCAGTGTGGATTTTCAATGGCTGTATCTAATATGTTAAAAATTCTTGAAGTTAATTTCCAAGGTGTAAATGTTTTAGAAGACCAAAATGTTAGAGAAGGAATTAAAACTTTCAGTGACTGGCCAACTATCCCACAACTTTATATCAAAAAAGAATTTGTTGGTGGCTGTGATATCGTAAAAGAAATGTACGAAAGTGGTGAATTAGCAAAATTGCTTGAGACTAAGGGTATAAGCTTTAAAGCTAAAAATTAATTATTATCTAGAGTAATATTCAATTACTAAGTTTGGTTCCATCACAATTGGATAAGGAACTTCTTCAAATTTAGGTACTCTTACAAATTTAACTTTTTTGTTTTTCTCATCCATTTGAATGTATTCTGGTGTTTCTCTTTCTTTGCTAGCTAAAGCAATATCAATAATTGCTAATTGCTTAGACTTATCTCTGATTTCTATAGAATCTTCTTCTTTAACTATATAACTTCCAATATTAACTTTTTTACCATTCACTCTTACGTGACCATGGTTAATTAATTGTCTTGAAGAAAATACTGTTGTTGCAAATTTTGCTCTGTAAATAACTGCATCTAATCTTCTTTCTAGTAAACCGATTAAATTTTCACCAGTATCACCTTTAAGCATAACAGCTTTTTTGTAAATATTTCTAAATTGTCTCTCATTAATATTACCATAATAAGCTTTTAGTTTTTGTTTAGCTTGTAATTGAGTTCCGTAATCAGAAAGTTTTCCTTTTCTACCTTGACCGTGTTGTCCTGGTCCATAATCTCTTTTATTGAAAGGACTCTTTGGTCTCCCCCATAGATTGGCTTTTAACCTTCTATCTACTTTATGTTTAGAGTTTAATCTTTTTGTCATTTGATATTGGGGTTTATAAGCTTACAGGCTATTTTGTCAATCAACGTTTTTTACCCAAACTAGCGAATACACTAGCCAATATACGCGTTTCTTTAGCTGATAATTCCATTCTATAGAAAATATTTCTTAAGTTTTCCAGCATGATGGGCTTCTTCTCTTTTGGTTTGAAAAAATTGATCTCATCTAAGTTTTGGATACATAAATTGGTCATTGAATGTATCTCTTTTTTAGAGGCAGCTTTAACCTTTTTAGATTTTTTATAATTGGAAGTCTTAGATTTTAGAATATTTGAAACATATTGAGCAATAATAATTAGGCTGTGAGATAAATTTAAAGATTTGAATTCAGGATTAGTCGGGATTTGTAATGTGTAATTTGCATAACTTACCTCATTATTCGATAATCCAGATGCCTCAGATCCAAAAAGAAATGCTATTTTTTTAGTAAAATCAATCTTTTTTAAATCTTCTAATTGAATATGTTTAATGTTCTTATTTCTAAACCTTGCAGATGTTGCAATCACATAATCTATATTTTCTAACGCTGGCTCTAGATGATCAAATAATTTACTTTTATTAATTATATTTTTAGCTCCAACTGAAGTAGCTAAAATTTTATCATTAGGAAAAATAGGTTTTGGATCAATAACAGATAGTTTTTGAAAATTAAAGTTCTTCATCCCTCTAGCACAAGCACCAATGTTTTCTGATAACTGGGGCTTATGTAAAATAAAAGTAATATTATTTGCAGACATTATTTATGATAATTTAAAACCTATAGACTAGCTGGTGCCTTATCTTTAAATAATTTATAGTCCAAACTATCAACCAAAGCTTTAAAAGATGCATCAATTATGTTTGGCGAAACACCTATCGTGAACCAGTTAACACCTTTGGAGTCTGTGCTTTCAATTGAAACTCTGGTAACAGCTTCAGTACCTGTATTTAAAATTCTCACTTTATAATCAACTAGTTTTAAGTCTTTTAAATACTCAGAATATTTCGCAAGTTTATTTACATTTTTTCTAATCGCATTATCAAGTGCATTTACAGGTCCATTACCCTGTCCTTCACATAATATTTTCTGGCCATCGACTTCTAATTGTGCTTTTGCATGTGAAATAATTTCACCAGCACTATCCTTTTTAACTGACACATCATATTCGTTGATTAAGATATATCTTGGTATATCGCCTATCAATCTTCTAGCTAATAATTCAAATGAGGCGTCTGCTCCATCATAACTATAACCAATAAATTCTCTGTCTTTAACTTCACTTAAAAGTTTTTTAATTTTTGGATCATTTTTTTCAATTTGGATACCAATTGATTTTAATCTAGACATTATATTGGATTGACCAGCTTGATCTGAAACCACAATGTTTCTTGAATTTCCTACTTCTTCAGGATCAATGTGTTCATATGTTTTTGGATTCTTTTGGACTGCAGAAACATGCATACCTCCTTTATGTGAAAAAGCAGAAGCTCCCACATATGGTAAATGTTTATTAGGTTTTCTGTTTAACAGTTCGTCCAATAATCTCGAGCACTGTGTTAAATTCTTTAGGTTTTCTCTTTTAATATTAAGTTCAAATTTTTCACTAAAATCTTTCTTTAAAAATAATGATGGAATTAAAGACATTAAATTTGCATTACCACATCTCTCTCCTAATCCATTGATAGTTCCTTGAATTTGTCTAACCCCTGATTGAACTGCAGCCAAAGTATTTGCTACTGCATTATCTGTATCATTATGAGCATGAATACCTAAATTCTTTCCCGGTATATGTTTTGTAACCTCTGATACAATTCTAGATACTTCGTGTGGAAGAGTTCCGCCATTTGTATCACATAATACAATCCATCTAGCTCCTTGATCAAATGCTGCCTTCAAACACTTCAATGCATAATCAGAATTAGATTTATATCCATCAAAAAAATGTTCTGCATCAAACATGAACTCTTTGCCCGAACTAACTATATGTTTTGCACTTTCACTAATATTTTCTAAGTTTTCTTCATTAGTAATTCCAAGTGCTACATCAACTTGAAAATCCCAAGATTTTCCAAACAGACAAACAGAAGAACTTTTTGAATTTATTAGTGATGCTAACATTGGGTCATTTTCAGCACTATGTTCTGATTTTTTGGTCATCCCAAAAGCTGTAAGTTTAGCGTTTTTAAAACCATGATCTTTATTAAAAAATTCAGTATCCATAGGGTTGGCTCCTGGCCATCCCGCTTCAATATAATCTACACCTAGTCTGTCCAATGAATTTGATATTTTTTCTTTGTCATCGATTGAAAAATCTACTCCTTGTGTTTGAGCACCATCTCTTAATGTGGTGTCAAAAATATATAGCTTTTCGTTACTCATTTAAATTTCCAAATTGTTTTACCATCTTTATCTTCTATTAAAACACCTTTATCAAAAAGGTAGTTTCTTATATTATCAGCTTCTTTATAATCTTTATCAGCCCTAGCTTTATTTCTAAGTTCTATCTTGCTTTCAATTTCTTCTTCTGAAATATTTACTTTATCTTTTTTATAATTTAACCAAACCTCTTTAGTTTCTTGAAGTAAACCTATGAAGTTACAAGCTGAATTAAATATTTGTTTGTCTTCATCATTTCCTTTATTAGCTTTTTCATAAAGTTTATGTAAATTTGCAATATAACCAGGTGTATTTACATCGTCATACAAGGGTTGGATAGTTTCGTCATTAACATCTTTTTTTGACGGCATATAAACATTATACCATTTATCAATCGTATTTTGACAATCCTCTAATAGTTTATCGTTCCAATCCAATGGCTGTTTGTAATGAGCGCTAATTAAAGCTAATCTTAAAACTTGTCCGCTAACTTTTTTTCTAAAATCTTTTATCTTTAATATATTTCCTTGAGATTTCGCCATTTTTTCATTGGACATGGTGATAAATGCATTATGCAGCCAATAATTTGCAAAAACTTTAGTGTCATTTGCGCATCTTGATTGAGCTATTTCATTTTCATGATGTGGAAAAATTAAATCTATTCCTCCTCCATGTATATCAAACTCATTACCTAGAAATTTCTTAGACATTGCAGAACATTCTAAATGCCAACCTGGTCTACCCTTTCCCCATGGAGAGTTCCAAGAAGGTTCATTTTCCAAAGAAGGTTTCCATAACACAAAATCTTCAGAGTTCTTTTTGTTATCACTTACTTCAACTCTTGATCCGGCAATTAAATCCTCTAACTTTTTGTTAGATAATTTTCCATAGTCTTCAAACTTTTTAACTTCAAAATAAACATGTTTATTACTTTCATAAGCAAAATCTTTTTTAATTAATTCAGAAATCATCTCAATCATTAAATCTATATGTTCTGTCGCTTTAGGTTGTTGTGTTGGTGCTTCACAATTTAGATAATTACAATCTTCATCAAAACTTTTGATTACAGTTTCAGTTAAATCTAAGATAGATATTTTCTTATCATTTGATGATTTAATTATTTTATCATCAACATCTGTAATATTTCTTACGTAAGTTACTGAAGAAAATTTACTCTTGAGTATTTTGAAAAGAATATCAAAGATAACTATAGGTCTAGCATTACCAATATGGGGGTCATCATAAACTGTAGGGCCACAAACATACATACCTACATTTCTTTCATCTATTGGAACAAATTTTTCTTTTTTGTTACTTAGATTGTTTGTTAAAAAAATATCTTTATTCATCATTTTAGAAATATACTTAATTTATAGATTTGTGAATCTATTTGATTAATTTGGAATTTTGCATACTGGAATGGGCTCCATTTTATGCAAATTTTGTTTTCTTATTGTTTCGTATTTAGCTCTATTAGGTGAGTTTGGGTTATCCATAGCTTCTTCTAACTCTTGATATTTTAAACCAAGTTGGCCTTCATCCGTTCGACCATCATCCCATAGTCCATCTGTAGGAGCTGTCTCAATAATTTCTTCTAAAATTCCAAGTTCTTTTCCAATCTCCCAAACTTCTGTTTTATTACAATCTGCTATTGGAGAAATATCAACTCCACCGTCACCATATTTTGTATAAAACCCAACACCAAAATCTTCCACTTTATTACCTGTACCAACAACAATACCTTTATTTGCTGCAGCTACTTGATAAAGAGTTGTCATTCGTAATCTTGCTCTAGAATTTGCCATGCCGTGTTCATTATCAAATTTAGATAAGCTGTTAGAAAAAGCTGAAAATAATTCATCTAAATTTATTGTATGCGCTTCAGCATTTTTAAATTTACTTACTAACCACTCTTGATGTTTTAAACTTAAATCATGTTGGTGAGATTTTTGTTTAATTGGCATTGACAATACAATTGTTTTTAATCCAGTCATTGCACTTAAGGTGCTTGATACAGATGAATCTATTCCACCAGAAATACCAATCACTAATGATTGTGCTTTACTTGGCATATTGTTAGCATAATCTTTTATCCAATTAGATATAAAATTTACTTTTTCTGAGATATTCATAATTTTAAAATATTATTAGTTGATATCTTTTACAATGTTTTAAGATGCCGCTCTGTCTGCATTTTTAGAATATAAGCTATTCTTTTTAATCTCATCAGAAATTAAAAAAGCTAATTCTAAGGCTTGATTTGCGTTAAGTCTCGGATCGCAATGAGTGTGATATCTAGATGACAAGTCTTTTTCTGATATTTTTTGAGCTCCACCAATGCATTCAGTCACATTTTGGCCGGTCATTTCTATATGCAAACCTCCCGCATAACTTCCTTCACTTTGATGACAAGCAAATACATTTTTAACTTCTTTTAAAACACTATTGAAAGGTCTTGTTTTAAAACCTGTGGTAGCTTTAATTGTGTTACCATGGCATGGATCACATGACCAAATTACATTTAAGCCTTCTTTTTTAATTGCTCTAATTAATTTTGGCAAATGTTTTGAAACATTGTCAGCACCAAATCTAGAAATTAAAGTAATTTTACCTTTTTCATTATTTGGATTAATTTTATTGCAAAGATTAATTAAATCTTCTGATTTTAATGTTGGGCCACACTTAATACCAATAGGGTTTTCAATACCTCTACAAAATTCAACATGTCCTCCATCTAACTGTCTGGTTCTATCTCCAATCCAAACAAAGTGTGCTGAAGTATCGTGATTTTCACCAGTCGTAGAATCTGTTCTGGTCATTGTTTCTTCAAAAGGCAATAATAATGCTTCGTGAGAAGTCCAGAAGTTAACTGTCTTTAATCTTCTATTAAAATCCGAATTTATTCCACAAGCTTCCATAAATGCTAAGGCATCAGCAATTCTATCTTCTAATTCTTTAAATCTTTTTAACTCAGGGCTATTTTTTATAAATCCTAAGTTCCAAGTATGAACATTTTGAAGATCTGCAAATCCACCATGACAAAAAGCTCTGATAAGATTTAAAGTTGCTGCTGATTGAGAATAAGCTTTAAACAATCTTTTAGGGTCTGGAACTCTTGATTTTTCATTAAATTCCATTCCATTAATATTATCTCCTAGATAACTTGGGAGCTCTATACCATTTTTAGATTCAACTGGTGAACTTCTGGGTTTTGAAAATTGACCAGCAATTCTTCCGACTTTTACAACAGGTAATGATGCTGAATAAGTAAGAACTAATGACATTTGCAACATTAGCTTAAACGTATCTCTAATATTATCCGGATTAAATTCTGCAAAACTTTCTGCACAATCTCCCCCTTGAAGCAAAAAAGCTTTTCCATCCACAACATCGGCAAGTTGGCTTTTTAAATGTCTTGTTTCTCCTGCAAATACCAAAGGTGGAAACTTGCTCATTTTATCCAAAACCATTCCTAATTCTTTTTTATTGGGATATTCAGGAATGTGTTTTACGGGATATTTTCTCCAGCTATTTTTTTTCCAATTTTTCATATTCAACTAAGGATTGTTTTAGCAGAGATAATTATTTATTCAACTGTTACAGATTTTGCCAAATTTCTTGGTTTATCTATATCATGACCTTTTTTAAGAGCTGAATAATATGCTAATTTTTGAAGTGGAATAGTTAAAAGGAACGGTAGCAAATCATCATTCGTATTTTCTACTTCAATTGTCTCCCATATGTTTTCGGAAACCACTTCATCTTTACTTTTATTGGTAATCAATAAAACTTTAGCGCCCCTTGCTATAACTTCCTGCATGTTTGAAATAGTTTTCTTATAGTAGCTGTCTCTAGGAGCTAGAACAACAACTGGCATACCTTTTTCAATTAAAGCCAAAGGACCATGCTTCATTTCACCCGCGGGATATCCTTCTGCATGGACATAAGATAATTCCTTAAGTTTCAGCGCTCCTTCAAGTGCTATAGGATATGAAAAACCTCTTCCTAAAAACATTGAGCCTTTTGCTTCATTAAATGTCGTTGATATTGATTGAATGTCATTATCAGTTAATAATGTTTTTTCGATTAGTGCAGGCAATTCTTTAAGATCTTTAATTTTTTCTTCGTAAAGGTTTGTATTAATTTCTTTTCTTAATGAACTTAATTTTAAAGAAAGAATATATAAAATAAGTATTTGACCTAAAAAAGCTTTAGTTGAAGCTACTCCAATTTCAGGACCACAATGAATTGGTAAAACAAAATTAGAATCTCTTGCAATCGAGCTTTCAATTACATTAACAACTGCGCATGTTTTCATATCATTTTTATTACATAAATCTAAAGCAGCATAAGTATCGGCTGTTTCACCTGATTGAGAGACAAATACATATAAAGTATCTTTTTTAAATCTATTTTTTCGGTATCTAAATTCAGATGCTATATCGATATTAACGTCTAGAGATGTTAGTTCTTCAAACCAATATTTGGCCATTAAACACGAGTGATATGCTGTTCCACAGCCAATTAAAATCACTGCTTTTATTTCATTAATTTTCCATGGGAAATTATAAATGTTAATATCATTATTTATGTTATCCAAATATTCTTTGATTCCAGTTTTTAATGTTTCGGGTTGTTCCTCTATTTCTTTAGCCATAAAATGCTTGAAATCACCCTTATCATAGTTTTCCTGGTCAGATGAAAGTTCTAAAACTTTTTTATTAATTTTTTTACCTTCTTCATTAAAAAAGGTAACCTCATCTTTTTTAACAATACAAAATTCACCATCATCTAAATAAGTAATTTTATTTGTCATTGATTTTAATGCATAAGAGTCTGATCCTAAGTAATTTTCATTAGGTCCATAACCAACTGCTAATGGAGATCCACGTCTAGCTCCGATTATTAAATCTGACATATCTTTAAATATAATGCCAAGGGCAAAACTTCCATGTAACTGTTTAAGAGTTTTTGTTATTGCTTCTTGAATTTCTGCAGTTTTTAAATTTTCAGTAATTAAATGAACAATAACTTCAGTATCTGTTTGTGATTTAAAATCATGCCCTTTACTGACTAAATATTTTTTTAACAATGTTGAGTTTTCTATTATTCCATTATGAACAACAGAAACATTATGAGATGAATGAGGATGAGCATTAATACTATTGGGTATACCATGAGTTGCCCATCTAACATGACCAATTCCAATATTTCCCGACAAACTTTTTAGATCAAAGTTTTTTTCAAGATTCTCAACTCTACCTTCAGATTTTACTTCATTAATAATATTTTTAGATAAAGTTGCTATTCCTGCAGAGTCGTATCCTCTATACTCTAATTTTTTAAGAGAGTTAATGATACTAGCTGAAACAGATTTGTTGCTTGATATACCTATTATTCCACACATAAACTATTTTTTTTTATAATTTCTAATTTCAGTTTGTAATGATCTAGTTAATGCTAATGATTTCTTTTTGACATTTTTAGTAATGACAGATCCAGCACCAACCACACTTTGTTTATCGATTGTTACAGGTGCTACTAACGATGAATTAGACCCAATAAAAACATTATCTTTAATTTTTGTTTTGCTTTTTTTAACTCCATCATAATTGCAAGTAATTGTACCAGCACCAATATTTACTGATTTTCCTATATCACTATCACCAATATAAGATAAGTGATTTACTTTAGATTTTTTTCCAACTGTACTTTTTTTTACTTCAACAAAATTTCCAATTTTAGAACCTTCTTTCAAAGTTGTATTAGGTCTTATTCTTGCATAAGGACCAATCTCAACTTTGCTCTCAATTTTACAAGACTCCAAATGAGAAAATGATTTAATGATTACATTGTTCCCTATCTTAACTTTTTTTCCTATAACAACATAGGGTTCTATAATTACATTTTTTCCAATTTTTGTATCATTTGAAAAAAAAATTGTTTCAGGCCCCATCATCTTAACACCCACTTTTAAAAATTTATTTCTAAGCTTATTTTGATTTTTTTGTGAATTTAATTCTTTCATTTTAGAATCCTTTATATTAAGAATATGTCTTAATTAATTCACATAATATTTCTTTAAAATACTTTATAAATGAAGCAAAAATTTACAATTTTATTTGACTTAGATGGAACGCTCGTTGATACAGCACCAGATTTGATGTTGGCTCACAATCATGTAATGAAAAAATTTGGCTATCCTACAAAAACAACTGAGGATATTAGAAATTTAGTTGGCAAAGGTGCAGGAGCTTTAATTGGAAGATCTATTTGGGGTCAAGCTAAAAAAGAATTTAGTAAAGTTTTAGATGACAAGATTAAAGATGAAATGGTTAAGGAATTTATAAATTTTTATGGAAAAAATATTAATAATGAAAGTACATTAATCAATGGAGTAAAAGAATTTTTAATATGGTGCAAAGATCAAAATATATCAATGGCTGTATGCACCAATAAACAAGAGCATTTATCAAATGATCTTTTAAAGAAAATTGGAATTTATGATTTTTTTGAATATGTGGCTGGATCAAATACTTTTGATTACTGCAAACCAGATCCAAGACATCTGACAAATGTAGTTGAAATATTAGATGGTGATGTAAAAAAAACTATTATGATTGGAGACAGTGAAACAGATGCAAATGCTGCAAAAGCTGCTGAGATACCAGTTATTTTGTTAGAAAACGGTTATACGGAAAAAAATACAACCGAAATATATCACAATCACCTAATAAAAGACTTTGTTGGTATTGAAAAAATAATAACAAAATATCTTTAATATTGATTAATTTTTTTTAACTATTAAAACAAAAACTCTATTAAGGAGTTATTTTGTTATTACATACAGTTAAGGTTTACCCATCAAAAATTAATCTACCAAAAAATAAACAGCTTGCCTGGAAAATAGCAGAGATCGCAAGTGATAATTCAAAACTAAACAAAGACTCTATTGAAATGGTTATCAATAGAATTATTGATAACGCTTCTGTAGCTATTGCCTCTTTAAATAGAAAACCAGTTATCTCATCAAGAGAGATGGCTCTTAAACACATTCGAAAGAATGGAGCAACTTTATTTGGTGTAGACTCAAAATTAAAATTTGATTGTGAGTGGGCAGCTTGGTCAAATGGTACAGCTGTTAGAGAGCTTGATTACCATGATACATTTTTAGCAGCAGACTACAGTCATCCTGGGGATAATATCCCTCCACTTTTAGCCGTTGCCCAACAAAATAAAAAAAGTGGTTTAGATCTTTTAAGAGGGATAATTACTGCTTATGAAGTCCAAGTTAATTTAGTTAAAGGTATTTGTTTGCACAAACATAAGGTTGACCATATTGCGCATTTAGGTCCAAGTGTTGCAGCAGGTTTGGGTACAATGCTTAAACTTAATACCGAAACTATTTACCAAGCGGTACAACAAGCTTTACATACAACTATATCAACTAGACAATCAAGAAAAGGTGAAATTTCAAGTTGGAAAGCTTACGCGCCAGCTCATGCGGGTAAACTTGCAATTGAAGCTGTAGATAGAGTAATGCGAGGCGAAGGTGCGCCAAGTCCAATTTATGAAGGTGAAGACAGTGTAATTGCTAGAATATTAGATGGTAAAAAAGCTAACTATAAAGTGCCCCTTCCTAAAAAAAGTGAAAGTAAAAAAGCTATATTAGAAACATATACAAAAGAATATTCGGCAGAATACCAATCACAAGCTTTAATAGACTTAGCAAAAAAACTTAAATCAAAAATACCAAATCTAAACCAAATAAAAAAAATTGATATTTTTACAAGTCATCATACTCATTATGTAATTGGAACTGGTGCAAATGATCCTCAAAAAATGGATCCTAATGCAAGTAGGGAAACACTGGATCACTCTATTATGTATATATTTGCTGTGGCTTTAGAAGATGGTGATTGGCATCATGTTAAATCATACACAAAATCAAGAGCGAATAGAAAAAGTACAATTAAGATTTGGAGATCAATTAAAACTTTTGAAGATAAAAAATGGACCAAAAAATATCATGATCCAAATCCAAAAAATAAATCTTTTGGAGCAAAGGTAATTGTGACACTTAATAACGGTAAGAAAATTACTGAATCACTTGATCGTGCAGACGCACACCCTTACGGGGCACGTCCTTTTAAAAGGCAAAATTATATTAATAAATTTTTAACACTAACTAATGGAATATTAGAAAAAAAAGAAAGTGACCGTTTTTTGAAAACTGTTCAAAATCTTAAAAATTTAAAATCAGGCCAATTAGATAAATTAAATATAGACATTAAAAAAAGTAAATTAAAAAGAAATCTTAAAAAAGGAATATTTTAGTGCACTTTGTTGAAAAAGAGCCTAGTCAAAAAAGAATAGATTTTAATGAAAAATTAAAATCAAATAAAATCTTAAGAGTTCCCGGTGCCTACAATCCGTTAACAGCTAAACTGATTGAGGAAATTGGTTATGATGCGGTTTATGTTTCTGGAGGTGTTATGGCAAATGATCTTGGATTTCCAGATATAGGTCTAACAACTTTACAAGATGTAAGCACAAGATCATATTTAATCTCAAGAGTAACTAACCTACCAACAATTGTTGATATTGATACAGGATTTAAATCTTGCAAAGAAACTATAGAAACTTTTGAAGAATTCGGAATTACCGCAGTTCATCTAGAAGATCAAATTGAAAGAAAAAGATGTGGTCATCTTGATAATAAAGAATTGGTTTCAGCAGATGAGATGGTTAAAAAAATCAAAGAATGTGTTGCAGCAAAAAAAGATGATAATTTTAAAATTATTGCTCGATCAGATGCAAAAGGTGTTGAGGGAATTGATAAAATGATTGATAGATGTAAGGCATACGTTGACGCTGGAGCTGAAATAATTTTTCCTGAGGCTTTACATAATGCACAGGATTTTGAAAAAGTTAGAAAAGAACTTTCTTGTTATTTATTAGCTAATATGACTGAATTTGGAAAATCTAAATTATTTAATTACAAAGAGTTAGAAAATTTTGGCTATAATATTGTAATTTACCCAGTAACTACTCAAAGATTAGCAATGAAAAACGTAGAAGATGGATTAAGGGACATTTATGTTAATGGACATCAGAACAATATTATTGATAAAATGCAGACTAGAAAAAGACTATATGAGCTGGTTGAATATGAAAAATATAACTCATTAGATGAAAAAATTTATAATTTTAGCACGGAAGGACACGAATAATGAGTGATGATATTAAAAAAGGTTTACTTGGAATTGTTGTAGACGAAACTGAAGTTTCTAAAGTAATGCCTGAAATAAACTCTCTAACTTACAGAGGTTATGCTGCTCAAGATTTATGTGCTGCGTGCAAATTTGAAGAAGTGGCTTATTTAATTTTAAATAAAGATTTGCCAAATTCAATTCAGCTTAAAAAATTTGAAAAAGAAGAAAAAGATAACAGAGAGTTGTCAAAAAATTTGTACGAAATAATTAAAAACATGCCAAAAAAATCTCATCCTATGGATGTTGCTAGAACTGCTGTTAGTGTTATGGGTTTAGAGGATAAAGAAACACAAAACTCTTCTCCAGAGGCAAATATGAGAAAAGCACTTAGAATTTTTGCCAAAACACCAACTGCTTTAGCTGCATTTTATAGAATTAGAAATGGAAAAAAAATTATTAAGCCAAAAAAAACTTTAACTTTTGCAGAGAATTTTTTCTATATGTGTTTTGGTAAAGTTCCTCAAAAAGAAATTGTTAAAGCGTTTGATGTTTCGTTAATATTGTATGCAGAACATAGTTTTAACGTCTCAACTTTTACCGCAAGAACTATCACAAGTAGTTTATCTGATATCCATGGTGCAATCACAGGAGCAATTGCTAGCTTAAAAGGACCATTGCATGGTGGAGCCAATGAAGAAGTGATGCATATGATGAATAAAATTAAAAAACCTGAAAATGCATTAAAATGGATTAAGAACGCACTTAAAAATAAAGATGTTGTAATGGGTTTTGGTCATAGGGTCTATAAATCGGGAGATTCAAGAGTTCCTACTATGAGAGAATACTTTGGTAAAGTCGCTAAAATTAAAAAGGATAAAAAATTTGAAAAAATTTATGACATTGTTGAAAAAGTAATGATTAAAGAAAAAAATATTCATCCCAATGTTGATTATCCAACTGGACCCACTTATCATTTGATGGGTTTTGATACTGACTTCTTTACTCCTATATTTGTAATTTCAAGGATTACAGGTTGGTCAGCTCATATTATGGAGCAGCATGCTGCAAACAAATTAATCAGGCCTCTTGCTAGCTATAAAGGAAGTAAACACCGAAAAGTAATGGAATTGAATTATAGATAATTAATTTTCAATTAAAGCAAATCTATCATCACAAAAAATTTTACAGTTAAAATTATTATTTTTTACAAATTCATCAATGGCTTTTTTAACACCAGGTGCTGAACCTAGATTATAATCATCACACAAGATTGATCCATTAAATTTAAGTACGTCAATACATGAATTTAAATCATTCACGACTGTATTATATTCATGTCCTCCGTCTAAAAAAACAAAATCTATTTTTGACATGTCCATTTTTTTTAATACTTGATTAGAATTACCTTGTATTAAATGAACTTGATTTTTAAATTTTTTTAACAAGTTTGACACTGCTTCAATACTATACGGATCTTGTCTCGTTATGTATTGATGGTAAAATTTTTTAAATGGGTTTTTAAAGTCAGTGCTAGGAATTACTTCAAATTTATTTTGATCGCTCTTTTCAAAAAGATCAAGTCCAACATATTTAAAATCAATACCGTGAATTTGATATAATAATTCACAAATGTTTCTTGCAGTAACACCATGAAAAACCCCTATTTCTAAAAAGAATTTAGGTTTTTTATTTAAAACTTCTTTAAGAAAAGTCTCACCATGACCTTTTTGTTTAAGGCTAGTTTTGCGAAAATACTTTCTATATTTCAAGTGAATTAACTAAATGCTTCTACCCAAGTACCTTGTGTTGATGCTTTAGAGTATTCTGTTGCACGACCTTCAAAGAAGTTCATGTGTTCAACAGCATTAAGCATCGTATCTAACCAAGTTAAAGGATTTTTTTGTACATCATAAATTGGCTCTAAACCTAATTGAGTAAGTCTTCTGTTAGCTATAAATCTGATATAATCTTTAACTTCTTGAGCAGTTAAACCTTCCATTGGACCCATTTCAAAAGCAAGATCAATAAAAGAATCTTCATGTTCAATAATAGTTCTGCACGCTTCATAAAGTTCTTTTTTAAGTTTTGGAGTCCATATTTCTGGGTTCTCGTTTATAAATTCTTTAAAAATTCTAATCATAGAATTACAATGAAGAGTTTCATCTCTAACTGACCAAGTAACTATCTGACCCATCCCTTTCATCTTGTTATGTCTTGGAAAATTTAAAAGAATTGCAAAACTAGCAAACAATTGAAGTCCCTCAGTAAATGCACTAAATACTGCAACAGTTTTTGCAATATCTTCTTTAGAATTTACATTGAAACCTTGCATGTAGTCATATTTATCTTTCATCTCTTTATATTTCATGAAAGCAGAATATTCTGACTCGGGCATCCCGATTGTATCTAGTAGGTGCGAGTATGCTGCTACATGAACAGTTTCCATTGATGCAAAAGCAGTCATCATCATTAAAACTTCTGTTGGTTTAAACACAGTTGTATAATGTCTTAAATAACAGTTGCTGACTTCAACATCAGCTTGAGTAAAAAATCTGAATATTTGAGTTAATAAATTTTTTTCTGATTGAGTTAGATTTTTTTGCCAATCTCTAACATCATCACCTAGTGGTACCTCTTCCGGTAACCAATGAATTCTTTGTTGAGTTAACCAAGCATCATAACACCATGGGTATCTAAAGGGTTTGTAAACAGGATTTTCTACTAGCAAACCCATTTTCTTTGGCTGAATTACTTCTTTGTTTGGTGTTTTTATTTTTTCCGCTACTGACATGATAGACACTCCTCGTATTCTGGTTCTTCAGATTTAGTTTGTTTGTTTTTATAAACGTTGGCTATAACATCTGTTGATTTTGCATCATTAATGTTTTCAGCTCTTTGAATTGATTTTGATCTACAGTAATAAAGACTTTTTAAGCCTTTTTTCCAAGCATCAAAATGAATTTTATGTAACTCTTTTTTATGAACATCAGCTGGTAAAAATAAATTAACTGACTGAGCCTGAGATATAAATGGAGTTCTGTCTCCACTTAACTCAATAATCCACTTCTGATTTAATTCAAATGCAGTTTTAAAAACATCTTTTTCCAAATCAGTTAAAAAATCTAAATGAGATACAGAGCCTTGATTGGTAGTAATTGTAGACCACGTCTCATCATCATTTTTTCCATAACCTTCTAAGATTTCTTCTAAATATCTATTTCTAACATTAAAAGAACCTGACAAAGTTTTATGGGTGTAGCTATTAGCTGCAATTGGCTCTACTCCAGGTGATGCTCCACCACATATAATTGATATTGAAGCTGTTGGAGCAATTGCTGTTTTATTTGAAAATCTTTCTTGATAACCATATTCCGCAGCATCAGGACACGCTCCTCTTTCTTCAGCTAAATCTTTTGAAGCTTTGTTAACCTGTTCATCAATCTGTTTAAATATTTTTTTATTCCAAGATTTTGCCATTACTGACTCAAGTGGAATTCTATTTTTTTGTAAAAAAGAATGAAATCCCATTACACCTAATCCAACACTTCTTTCTCTTTCAGCTGAATATTTTGCATCTTTAAATTGATCAGGAGCTTTTTTTATAAAATCAGTTAGAACATTATCTAAGAATCTCATTACATCATTTATCATGTCAGGATCATCTTTCCATTCATCATATTTTTCTAAATTCAATGAAGACAAACAGCAAACAGCTGTTCTGTCTCTTCCATCTTTATCAATTCCTGTGGGTAGAGTTATCTCACTACATAGATTTGATGTTTTAACAGTTAAATTAGCAAGTTTGTGATGCTGAGGAATTAATCTGTTAACTGTATCAATGTAAATAATATAAGGCTCACCTGTTTCAATCCTCGCAGTTAATAATCTAATCCATAAATTTCTTGCAGATATTGTTTGTTGAACAGTTCCGTCAGCAGGACTTTTTAGTCCCCACTGTTCGTCATTTTCTACAGCTCGCATGAATGCATCTGAAAGTAAAACACCATGGTGTAAATTTAAAGCTTTTCTATTTGGGTCACCACCTGTGGGTCTTCTCATTTCAATAAATTCTTCAATCTCAGGATGATCAACTGGTAAATAACAAGCAGCAGATCCTCTTCTTAAAGAACCTTGACTAATTGCCATTGTTAAAGAATCCATAACTTTAATAAAAGGAATTATTCCAGATGTTTTTCCAACCTTACCAATTTTTTCTCCGATAGATCTAAGGTTACCCCAGTAACTTCCTATACCACCACCTTTTGCAGCTAACCAAACATTTTCACTCCAAAGATCAAGTATTCCTCCTAAGCTATCTGAAGCTTCATTTAAAAAACATGAAATTGGTAATCCTCTTTTAGTTCCACCATTTGACAAAACAGGTGTAGCAGGCATAAACCAAAGGTTGCTGATGTAATTATAAATTCTTTGTGCATGTAAATTGTCGTCTGCGTATGAGCTTGCAACACGTGCAAACAAATCTTGAAATGACTCATTGTGTCCAAGGTATCTGTCTTTCAAAGTGGCTTTACCAAAGTCAGTTAAGTTTGCATCTTTGGATCTATCGATCTTAATTATAATTCCTTTATCATTTTGAAAAAGTTCAGTTTCAGTACTTAAAGAAAAAAGATCAGGTCTATTTCCTTTTGAAACTTCTTTAACTTCTGGGCTATATTCGGAGACAGCTTTCTTTAGGGCCTGTGATAGAATCTTATTCATAATTAGTACTATATTTTGTTATTGTGACAAAAACAACTATATGTTGTATGCTTTTTATGTTGATATACCATATAAACAATTAATCAACAGAACATTTATAGAACGCAACAAAATATTTTACAATAAAAAAATTCAAAAAAGAGTAAGTAATTAACAGATGAATCAAAATATTAAAATTGATCCTTATGGTTTTAGAGAATATGACGCTCGATGGTTGTATGAAAAAGATATCAATAGTGAGGGAATCACGAATCTTGGAAGAGGATTAGGTACTCAAATAAAAAATCACACAAAAAAAGAAAACCCAAGAGTAGTAGTTGGTCATGATTATAGGTCTTATAGCGAAGAAATTAAAAGTGCACTTAAAAAAGGTTTAATTTCAACAGGGTGTTATATTGAAGATATTGGTTTGTCATTATCTCCAATGGTTTATTTTGCACAATTTAATTTAGATGCTGATGCAGTTGCAATGGTTACAGCAAGCCATAATGAAAATGGTTGGACTGGTGTCAAAATGGGCATCAAAAAAGGATTAACTCATGCACCAGAAGAAATGAAAGAATTAAAAGATATTACTTTAAATAAAAAATTTTCAAATGGTGAAGGTAATGAAAAAAAAATAGAAAATTTTCAACAAGTTTACAAAGATGATTTAATAAACGGTAATAAGATTGATAAAAAAATAAAAGCGGTTGTAGCGTGTGGTAACGGTACAGCAGGAGTTTTTGCTCCAGATATTTTAAGAGGAATTGGTTGTGAAGTTATTGAACTTGATTGTGAATTGGATTGGACTTTTCCAAAATATAATCCCAATCCAGAGGATTTAGAAATGCTTCATGCGATAGCAAAAGCTGTAAAAGATAACAAGGCTGATATAGGTTTTGGTTTTGATGGAGATGGAGATAGGGTTGGTGTTATAGACAATAAAGGTAATGAAATATTTTCTGACAAAATTGGTTTATTAATTGCAAGAAACTTATCGACTAAACATAAAAATTCTAAATTTGTAGTAGATGTAAAATCAACAGGATTATACCCAAAAGATAAGGTTCTATTAGAAAATAATTGTCAAACTATTTATTGGAAAACAGGACACTCACATATCAAAAGAAAAGTTAATACAGAAAAAGCTTTAGCTGGATTTGAAAAAAGTGGTCACTTCTTTTTTAATCAACCACTAGGTTATGGTTATGATGATGGAATTAATTCAGCAATACATGTTTGTCACTTATTAGATAATCAACATAAAAAGATGAATGAAATCATAAATGAATTACCAAATACTTATCAAACACCAACAATGGCCCCTTTCTGTAAAGATGAAGAAAAATACCAAGTGGTTGAAGAATTAGTAAAACAAATTGAGGAAATAAAAAGTAATAAAACTCAAATTGATGATCAAATAATAACAGAAGTTCTAACAGTTAACGGTGTAAGATTTTCTTTTGAAGATGGATCTTGGGGATTAATTAGGGCCTCATCAAATAAACCATCATTAGTAATTGTTACTGAAAGCCCCACATCAGATATTAGAAAGAAGAAAATCTTTGATTTTATTGATGATTTGCTTCAAAAAACTGGAAAAGTTGGCGAATATGATCAAAAAATATAAATTTATTTTTCTTTTATTTTTTTTAACTATTTCGAACACTTATGCTTTTAATGAAAAAAATGAACGTGAAATGTATATTGGATGTTATCAAAATTCTAAACAATACTTAGGTGCACAAAAAGCTAAAATATACTGTTCATGTACAATTAAAAAATTAAGTGAAAAATTTTCGGATGATCAGTTAAAAATTATATTTAATCAAAAACCTGAGAAAATAATTAAAGATACTGACTTTGCTTCTAAATTTTGTGAAAAAGAGATCTAATTTGACTGATAATTATCAAAAAAATTATTTTGAACTTTCGTCTGCATTTGAACTCTCATCTGCATCAAAACCTTCATAACTAATTTCATTTGTATTTAGTTCATTGTTAGATTTATTTAGATCGATATCGTTGTTATCATCAATTTTATCTCCATAAAAATTTTTTATTAAGGCTTCTTCTTTAATCTTTTGCTCTTCATCAAATTTTATTTCCCATTCTTTTATTCTTAATCGCTCTTGTTTAATTCTCTCTTCTTCTTCAAAATTTTCTTGTCTAGCTCTCTCTTCTTCTTTATCTAATTTTTCTAGTCTTTCTTTTTCAAGAATTAACTCTCTTTCTCTTTCTTGATCAGCTTTAACTTTGAGTAAACGTTCTGATTCAATAAATTTAAGTTCTTTTTCTTTATTTCTTAACTCTTCTTCTTTGACTTTTTGTTCAGTTTCTTCTTTTAGCAATTGTCTTGCTAAATCTTGTTGTCTTTCAATTTCTAAATTTCTTAATCTTTCTTCTGTTTCTTTTAATCTTTCAGATTCATATTTAAGTTTTGCTGCTGCTTCTCTAATTCTTTGTTCTTCTTCTCTTCGTTGTTGACTTTCAATAGATTTTAATCTTCTGATTTCTTCTTTTTCTTTTTCTTTTTCCTCTCTTTTTTTTTGTGCTTCAATTTCTTTTAATCTTATTTGTTCAATTTTAAATTCAGTTTTTTCTTCAAGAATTCTTTTCCGCTCAAGCATTTTTACACGCTGTTCCTCCTCTTTTAATTTCCTAGCATCCTCTCTTAATTTTTTAGTTTCTTCATCTTTTATTTTTTGTTGTTCAATCTTTAATCTTCGTAGTTCAACTTTTTTTCTTTTTTCTTCATTTTTTGCAATAAGTTTTTCATTATCTTTTATAAGTTTTTCTTTCTGTACAATCTTAATTTTTTCATCTTTTTCTTGTTGTAATTTTTCTTTTTGAATTAATTTTTTTTCTTCTTGAATAATTTTTTGATTTTCGAGTTCAATTTTTTTTTCTCGTTTAATGTCTTCTCGCTCTTTGATTTTCTTATAATCTTGATAAAATCTATTAATTGATTTCTTTGCTTGATTTAATGGGTTTACTTTTATTAATTTTTTTAAATCTGTTTTTTTAACAAACTCATCAATGTGTAAGAATTTTTCTAATTTAGAAATCTTTTTATGAATTTTTTTCTTATTCATTTTAAAAAGTTATCAACAATAAAAAGATTCTAATACCCAATTGATGGTTAATTTAGGTTTTTTAAATACCAAAAATACAGATAAAATTGTGTATATTTTATAAATACACCTTTTACGTGTTTAAGAATTCTTTAAGAATTGATTAGTCTATAAATGAGGTGATGGAGGGAGACTGAAGTCACCTCTTTTTATTTAAAGGCTAATCTAATTTTATTTAAAACTTCTTTTAAGTTTTTTGCTGAATATTTTTTCCCTTTAACAACCCATACAGATAATGGCCATGAGCTATCAGTTTTTTTTCTTGAGATAATATGGATATGTAATTGTGGAACTATATTACCTATTTTTTCCACATTAAGTTTTGAAGTTTTAAATAATTTCTTCATAAGTTTACTTACAAAGACTATTTCTTTCATAAGCAATATCTGATCTTTAGAATTAAGATTACTGATATCTGTTACATTTTTTCTTTTAGGTATTAGTATTAACCAAGGGAATTTAGAATTATCATGAAGTCTTATAGAGCATAATTTTAGTTCAGTTATATGATGAGAGGATTTTAAGAATTTCTTATTAATTCGATACATAAGATTATTTAATTAAATTTTTAATCTTTAATCTTTGAATTTTTCCTGAAGATCCTTTTGGAAGTTCATCAAAAAAAAATATATTTTCTGGTGATTTAAATTTACCTAAAATTTTTGAACAATGATTAATCAAATCTTTTTCAGTTAATGAGTTTTTATTTTTCAATACAACACCTGCTTTTACAGTTTCGCCATAATGACTACATTCATCACCAAATGCTGCTGCTTCAAGTACATCAGGATGCTGATACAGTACATCATCAATTTCTCTTGGTGAAATATTTTCACCCCCTTTAATTATAAGTTCTTTAATTCTACCTTTTACAAAGACAAAATCTTCAGAGTCCATTAAACCTAGATCACCTGTTAAAAGCCAATCATTATAAAAACTTTTTTTTGTTTCGTTAGGATTTTTATAATATTCTTTCATCACATTTTTACCTCTTACACAAATTTGACCGATTGTATTTCTTTCAACTTCACTAAATTTATCATCTAAAATTTTAACTTCGTTTCCGTAAGGTATACCGGGTGAACCGTATTTTATAGGATTAGGAGAAGGTGGATTAGACAAAATAGGTGCGCATGTTTCTGTTAAACCCATTGTTTCAATCATCTTTATCTTAAATTTTTCTTCAAAATTTTTATGAGTTTCTGGGGCTAATGCTGCCGATGCACTTCTACCAAATCTTACAAGTGATATATCCAATGATTTAAATTCAGCTTCTGAATATTTATTTAATAATGAAGAAACTATAGTTGGTACTATGCTAAACCAAGTACATTTAAATTCTTCAATGTGTTTCCAAAAATTTGTAGCAGAAAACTTTTCAGATAAAACTAATGAACTTTGACTTACTAATGGCCCCATTACTGTAACTATTAAGCCATTGATGTGATATAATGGAAGAACGCATAATGCCTTATCAGTAGTAGTTAACTCATGTGAAATTAAAACATTTTTACCTCCATTTAAAACATTGTCATGAGTGAGCATTACACCTTTAGGCTTTCCTGTTGTACCCGATGTATACATTAACAAAGCATTGTCAGATTTATTAAGATTATCTAATTCTTTCTTTTCATCATTTAGTTCATCTATGAAATTGTCTTTATCAATTTCTATAAGCTCAACTTCACTACTAGACTTTTTGATTATTCTTTGTGCTAAACCTAAATTTGATTTAGTCGAAAATAATATCTTAGATTCAGAATGTTCAATGATGTAAGCTAGTTGCTCCTCACCTGCCACTAAATTGAGAGGAACTTGTATCATTCCAGAATACATAATTCCTAACATAAGCTGAACTCCACTTAGTGAATTTTCTGTCAGTGTACAAATTAATGAATTTTTCTTCTGTTTTTTTTCAACAGATAAATAATAATTTATCTTACTTAAATTTATTTTAAGATTTTTATTTGTTATTTTTTTTTGAGTATTTGGGCATGTAATAAAATCTAAATTTGGGTTATTTTCTGAATTAAAGTTTATAAAATCTCTTACTGTGCCTAATTCCATTTAACTATTCTAAATTTTTTAATTCTTTAGGGTCATTTTTTTCACAGTAATCTTTAAAATACTCTTTAAGTTCTGCTTCCTTACCTGGGATTAAATTAGATATTTTAGTTATATTTAAAAAATGTTTGTAATTTAAATTATTATCAATTGTATTTTTTTGCCAAGTTCCACAACCCATTGATAGAGAAAAAGGTAGACCATTAGTAAAACTTCCACCTGTAGCAAATGTATGTGCTTGATTAACAATAACCCTGCATACAGGTAAATCTAATCCTAATTCAATTACCCTTTCATCTTTTTTGGTATGTACACCAACAGAATGGCCTATACCCTGATAATTTAGAATTTTTTTAGCTAGTTCCTTAGCTTCATTAAAGTTTTTAACTCTATATACAGTCAACACTGGTGATAATTTTTCACCTGAAAAAGGGTAATCTGGTCCAACCCCATCTTCTTCAACCATTAATATTTGAACATTTTCATCTACTTCTAAATTTAATTCATTTGCAATAAGTTTTGCAGATTTTGCAATTATTTTTCTATTAAGCTTCCCATCAACCCATAAATTTTTCTGTAAAACCTCTTTTTGATTTTTATTGAGTAAAACTGCATTCTCTTTAGATAATAAGTTGATTGCTTTTTCATAGATATCTTCAATTAAAATCAAATTATTTTCTGATGAACAGCTTGTGGCATTGTCAAATATTTTTGACATTTTTATCTTTTTAAAAGCGTCTTCTAAATCAGCTGTTTCATCAACAATTGATGTTACATTGCCCTGTCCAACACCAATTGCTTTGGTGCCAGATTTTGCAGCCTCCCTAACATTATTTAATGAGCCAGTTACAATAACTAAATCAACATTTTTCATTAGCTCATTAGTTAACTCTTTTGTGACGTCGCAATCAAAAGTTTGAATTAAATTTTCAGGAGCACCAATTTTTTTTAACTCATTATTAATTAATATTAATAAATCCCTAAAAACCTTAGATCCTGCTGGTGATGGAGAAACTATAATTGAATTTCTTCCTTTCAACGCATTAATGATATTATTTATTGGAGTTGCTGCTGGATTGGTTGACGGTGTAACAGCTGCAACTATTCCAACTGGTTTTGCTATTTCAATAATTCCTTTTTCCTTGTCTTCATTAATCACTCCTACAGTTTTGATATTTTTTAGGTCTCTTAACAGTCCAAGTGTTTTTCTTCTATTCTTTAAAATTTTATCTTCTGGATTTCCAAGACCAGTTTCACTCACAGCTAAATTTGATATTTTTTTGTTATTCGATGGCTTACATAATGTCCAAGCAACCGCAGTAATAACTTCGTCAACTTGATTTTGATTATAATTTTCAAAAATAGATTGAGCTTTTTGTGCTTTTTGAACTAATGATTGAACTATTTCTGAAGAAGACTTGTTATTCATAATTATTTACTAAGTTTTAGAAGTTTCGCCTTAAAATATTAAGGCGAAACTTTATTGATATAGTAATAATTACTATTAAGGTTTTAGTCCAGCAAGAAGTTTTGTTAAGCTTACTTTTCTAGCTTTCCACATTTCTTGTACTTCAGCTCTGTTCATAATTCTAACAGGTGAACCACCTTTTTTCATTTGTTTCAAAGTTTTTTTGTCATTAAACATTAAAGGAACTTTGGCCGCTAAATATTCAATAATTTCTGGTGAAGTTCCTTTAGGAGCCATAATACCTCTAAAGTTTACACTTGAATTATCAACATCAAGACCTTCTTCTTTTAATGTTGGAACATTTGGTAAAAATGTTTTTTCTCTTTGAAGGTCAGCAATTGCTAAAATTTTAATATCATTCTGACTTCTGAAAGCATCTGAAAGATTATTAAAACCAGCCATTACTTGACCACCTTTAACAGCTGCTAATGCAGGCACACCGCCTGTATGAGGAACATAAGTTAGTTTAGCTCCACTAGCTTTTTGGAATTGTAAAAAAGCTATATGGTGACCAACAAATTTTCCAGCGCCTGAAAAAGTCACTTTACCTGGATTTGCTTTAGCAAATTTAAGCATATCAGCAACTGAATTGAATTGACTATCTTTACTTACAATCAAAACCGCAGGATCTGCTCCCCAGTTTGCTATAGGCTCTAAGTTATCTATGTTGTATTTTGTATCATCAAATACAATTGATTGAGATACGAAGTGTGGGATGTTGTATGCAGCTAAATCATAACCGTCTTTTCTTGCTTTAGATGCAAACCAATTCCATCCAACTTTACCACCTGCTCCAGGTTTATTAACAATAACAATTGGTTGTCCTAAGTAATCTTTTTTAGGATGAGCAGCCATCATTGTTACTAGTCTTGCTTGAAAGTCAGTAGCACCACCTGGGTTATAAGCTACCATTACACTTATCGGTCTATCAGGATAATCGCCTGCTTTAGCAATTGATCCGAAAGAAAGAAGCGATAAGATTATTGTGAAATATAAAAAAAATTTCTTCACATTCATATTGTCCTCCTTTGTTAGAATTTATTAAACCATAGTCAAAGAAAGTAGACTAATACATTTTTTAGTTATATTTATTGATTATATTAATGATATCTAAAATTGTTGTTTCTAGTAGCAGTTTTCATTAGATACTACCCTTGATTGTATTATAAGTTTTTAAAAAAGAAAAAATCTAGGCACTTGAACTTTAAGCATTATAGAAAAAAGAAAATAAATAAATAACATAAATATAGTCGTTATAATTATGGTTTGAATTATTTTTTTAATATTTTTATTTTCTGAATAGTAGTGACTATTTATAAAAAACAATAATATAGCTAAAAGATAAAACCCAATAGTTTCGCCTAGAAAAATAAATATAATTAAAGAAACTAAATAAACTGATAGTTTTTTAATATCAACTTCTGCAACTGACAAAGTTTTATTTAAAAAATAAAAAATTAATGAAAAAGAAGATAATATTATCATTACGGAGGTTATTAATTTTGGAAATAAATATGCTTCAGATGTATTTTCTGAACCACCAGTGAAAGAAGCACATGCTAATAAGATTGAGATAAACAATATACAAATCAGAGATGTTAAATTATTTATCTTAAGCATTTTTTCTCTTCATTTCTGAAACAATTCCATAAACTATAGAAATTATACATAATGTTATTATTGTTAAATTTAAATATCCTGATGTTAAATATCTAAAAATACCCTCTTGTGTATCTGCAATTATTTTTGCTTGACTAAAATTAGTTTCAGCGATTGGCCCCAATATTAAACCTAAAACTATCGGTGCAGCTGTAAAACCAAATTTTGATAAAAAAAACATTGAGACACCTAAAAACAGCATAACAATCACATCCGCAAAGTTATGTTGGACACTATAGGTTCCAAAGATAGCAAGTATCGTTATAGCTGCAGCCATAAAGTTTGTTGGAGTTTTAATTACATATTTTGCTAAACCGCTAATATATAATCCAAAAATTAACATCATAAATTGAGCAACTAATAATGAATTAATAAAAGTCCATGTTGTTTCAGCATAAATTGTAAAAAGATCTGGCCCTGGAAACATTCCATGTATTAACAAACCTCCCAACAAAACAGCAGCTGTTGGACTTCCTGGAACCCCGAGTGTAAGCAAAGGAACTAAAGATGGACCAACCATCGCATTGTTTGCAGACTCAGCAGCAATAATTCCATCAGGCTCTCCTTTTCCAAAATTTTCCTTATTTTTACTTAATTTTTTAATTTGATCGTAAGATACAAGTCCTGCTATCTGCCCTCCTGCACCAGGGATTAAACCAATTATAACTCCAGATACACTTCCAACTACTAATGCTTTAATTCTTGAAAGATTGTAGATAATTGATTGAACTATACTTTTTTTTTCCATTTGAAATTGATCTGAGTCTAATTGTTTTTTTTCAATCATTGATAAAACTTGAGGGATAGCAAACAAACCAACCAAAGCAGCGATAATATTTATGCCACCTGAAAAAATTGGATTAAAAACAAATCTTTCAACACCTAACACCGAGTCGTATCCTATAGTTGCCAACCATAAACCAATGGCTCCAGAAAAAAGTCCTTTAATTATTGAATTAGAATCTAATGTTGCAATTACAGTAACACCAAAAATTGCTATCCAAAACATATGTGATGGACCAAACTTAAGAGCAAAATTTGCTAATATAGGTGTAAAAAAAATTAAAATAATAATTCCTATTACGCCACCAATGAATGAACTGATAAAACAATAATGTAGAGCTTCTTTTGATTTGCCACTTTTTGCCATTGGGTAGCCATCCATAACTGTTGCAATGTTTGCGGGAGCTCCAGGTATTTTTAATAATATTGCACTAATTGCTCCACCCGCAACAGTAGCTGTATAAACAGCACCAAGCATAATTAAACCTTGGTCAGGACTCATTTTAAAAGTGAAAGGAATTAATAAAGCAACTGCCATTGTTGGACTCAATCCAGGAGCAGCTCCCATTAAAAGTCCACCAATAGTTCCTAAAACTAAAATTAATAAATTTTCAAAAATGAAAACGTTAGAAAAATATCCTATAAACTCCATAATGTTAAAATTTAAGTCTAACTAAATTTTAATCAAAAAGTCTATAAAAGAATTAAAGGTTAAATTGTAAAATATTCGTATAAAAATTTACAAGCTACCGCTAGTAATAAAAGTCCAAAATATTTGCTTATTTTTTGTTTATCAATTTTATGAACTGTTCGAGCACCAATTCTAGCCATAAAAGTTGTAATAGGAATGAAGATTAAAAAAGTAGGTATATTTAGAAAACCAATACTAAGAGGTAAATTGACCTTTAAATAAGTACCACTTATGACAAAACCGATAGCACCAAATAATGCAATAAAAAAACCAATTGCTGCAGCTGTCCCAATAGCTCTATTAATTGAATAGCCAAAAAACTTAAATATTGGTACATTCATAACTGCCCCTCCAATACCCATGGGCGCAGAAATAAATCCAGAAATTAAGCCAAAAATAATTTTATATTTCTGCTTAATTAAAATTGTTATTGTAGTTTTTTTTTCTTTCAAAAATAACAAATACAAACTTAACAAAAAAAGTACTAATGAAAAAAATAAAACCATATTTTTAGTATCTAAATAAACTGCAAAAATTGTACCCAATGAAACACCTATCACAGTAAATATACCGTAAGTTTTAACTAAATTTGTATCAACAGCTCCAAGTTTATAATGGGTCATTACAGAAACAAAAGAAGTTGGAATAATAATACCAAAAGAAGTCCCAACAGCTAGGTGCATAATATAATTTGTATCAATATTTAAGCTTTCAAAAACATAAAATAAGAATGGAACCATTACTAACCCTCCACCGATTCCAAACAGACCAGCGATAAAACCTACTGGCACTGCAGTTAGCGCCATCAATAAAATAAAATAACTATATTCGTTTGCTAAAATTGAATTAAGCAGATTGCCCTACACTTGTGTCAAAATTATTGTACTTAATCTTATCCATTATGTGATCGATTTTTTGAACATCTGCATCTCTCACACACATATTTTCACTTAAGTATCTTTTCCAATAACTGGCTCCTGTTTGTCCATGAAACAAACCTATAGTGTGTCTCATTATTTGATTTAGTCTAGTTCCCTTCTTTAACTCATCTTTTACGTAAGGAATTAATTGTTCGATTACATCTTGTCTGCTTAAAACTTCTTCTGTACCAAAAATTTCTTTCTCAATATCTGCCAACATATAAGGCGTGTGATAAGCAGCTCTGCCAATCATAACACCATCTGTTTTTTGAAGTAATGGCTTTATTTGATCAACAGATGTTATTCCTCCATTAATAATTATTTCTTCATTTGGAAAATCTTCCTTTAATTTGTAGACATATTCATATTTTAAAGGAGGGATATTTAAATTTTGTTTAGGAGTAAATTTTCCCAACATTGCTTTTCTAGCATGGATAATAAATGTTTTAACCCCAGTTGATTTTAAAGTTGAAATAAAATTATAAAGATTTTCATAATCTTCTACATCATCGTATCCAATTCTAGTTTTGATAGTTACTGGTAAATTTGTTGAAGCTTGCATTTTACTAAGACAGTCTGCAACTAAATTAGGTTCTTTCATCAAGCAAGCGCCAAATTTACCTTTTTCAACTTTTTTACTTGGGCAACCTAAATTTAAATTAATTTCATCATAACCAAAATCTTCACCAATTTTTGAAGCTTCAGCTAATAATTTTGGAGATGATCCACCTAACTGAAGTGCAACAGGTTTTTCATTAATATTAAATCCGAGTAATTTTTTTTTATCACCTCTATTGATTGCTTCATCAACAACCATTTCTGTATAGAGAAGTGTATTTTTAGAAATTAACCTAAGAAAAAATCGTTCATGACGATCTGTGCAATCCATCATAGGAGCAACTGATACTTTCCTATTCATGATTTAACTTTATATGATTTTATTATGAGTTTGAAGCGTCTGAATCTTCTGTAATTGCTTCTGCTTCTTGGTTTTCTTGTTCTGAAACTTCATCTAAAGAAACTTCGCCTTGCTCATTCATAGTTTCTTCACTTGTTGAAGGATCAACGTCTGGCTTAGCTGTTTCTGATAATTCAGCTAAATCTTCTTGAGAAACTTGAATTTTTTCTGGAGTTTTTCTTGCTCTCTTAGATGGTAAAATTGGTGTTCCACTTTTTGAGATTTCACCTTTATACATGCTTTCAAAATCATCGCCTACTTCTTCATCATCTTCAGAACCATCGTCAACTTGCTCAACATGTTTTCTAAGTTTGTAAACAGCACTTTCAGTTAGGTCTGCTACTTTAATTTTTTCTTCTGCAATTTCTCTTAATGAAATAACTGTATTTTTATCGTTATCTCTATCTAAAGTTGGTTCGATACCTGAATTTAATTGTGTGGCTCTTTCTTTAGCAACAAGTACTAATTCATAAGGGCTATCTACTTTATCTATACAGTCTTCTACGGTAACTCTTGCCATGGGCGATTATTTATACCTCGAACTTCAAAAATGCAAGTATTTTCTAAATTATTACTGGATTAAGCTTTTTTCTGACAGAAAAAAGAAGGATTAAAGAAATGAATATATAAGTACCAGAAACAACAGCTATATCACCCACCGTAAAACCTATATCTATCAAATAACCAAACAAAGCAGTTCCAAAAGCAGTAGCAAATACCATCAATGCAGTAGTTAAGGCTTTAATAGATCCAAGATATTTTACTCCATATAATTCGGCCCAAGTAGATGATCCTAAAATATTTGCAAAACCATTTGAAATTCCAACCAGTCCTAAAAACACAAATGCAGTTATGGGTGTATCAAAAAAGAATAAAACAATCACAGAAAGTAAAAGTGGAATATTCATGTAAATTAAAAGTTTTCTACTTGTGAATTTATCAATTAAAAAACCTGATAAAAATAAAGTTAATACAGAAAGAATAGAATAAGACATAAAAGATTGAGCAATCACATAAGGACCCCATCCTTTTGAGGTTTGTACAAAAGATTGAAATACAGCAAACCCAGTAAAAATCCATGGCATAGCTAACATGTTTAAGCTGATTATATAAAATCTGTAATCTTTTATTACTTCTCTTCTCTTCCATTGTTTTATTTCAATCTCTTCAACATTTTCATCATTGCTTTCTCTAGAGTCTAAATTTAAATTTTTAATTAATAAAAAAGATGCAATAGGTAAAACAATTAAAACTGTTACTGAAAATATAAGCCAAAGATTTTGCCAGTCTATAAATGTTAATAAATATACCATTAAAACAGGCATAACAAATTCTGCAGATGAAAGACCAAACCAACTAATACTTAAAGCTCTACCTCTAGTTCGAGTAAAGTATCTTGAAATTGTTGTTGATGCTGTGTGAGACATCATTCCTTGCCCAGAAAATCTCATTAAAAAAATTGCGATAAATAATAGAAAAACTGAGGTAATTTTTGAAAAGAAAAAACATGCAAATGATAATAATATTGTTACAAAAAATGCAAATTTAAAAATATTTACATCATCTATTTTTTTTCCAACCCAAATTAATAACAAGCTACTACATAAAGTTGCCGATGCATAAATTGAGCCAAATTGTCCATGAGTAATAGATAGTGTCTCTCTAATGCTAGAATTAAACAAACCTAAAAAATAACTCTGTCCAAAACTAGAAAAAAATGTAAAAATAAAACCAAATAGAATTACTTTAAATTTCAAACTATTAAACATAGGAAATAAAAATTATGTCTTGTAATGTTGCTTTCATAGGTCTTGGTGTAATGGGTTATCCAATGGCTGGTTATATATCAAAAGCTGGTCACAATGTAACTGTTTATAACAGAACAGCTGCTAAAGCTGATAAATGGATTGCAGAATACAAAGGTTCAAAAGCAGACACTCCTGCTAAAGCTGCTGAAGGTGCTGATTTTATCTTTACCTGTGTTGGTAATGATAAAGACTTAAGAGAAGTTACTTTTGGTGAAAATGGTGTTTTTAAAACAATTAAAAAAGGATCTGTTTATATTGATAACACAACGGCTTCTGCAACAATTGCAAGAGAAATTAATAAATTTGCTAAAGAAAATGGTTTTGGTTCATTGGATGCACCTGTATCAGGTGGCCAAGCCGGTGCAGAAAATGGTGCACTAACAGTTATGATTGGTGGAGATCAAGCCGATTTTGATAAAGCTAAAGATATTATTGATTGTTATAGCAAAAAAATGAAATTGTTAGGTGTTGCTGGTAATGGCCAATTAGCAAAAATGGTTAATCAAATTTGTATAGCAGGTTTAGTTCAAGGTTTATCAGAAGCAATTAACTTTGGTATGAAAGCTGGCTTGAATATGAGAGATGTAATTGAAGTTATTTCAAAAGGTGCGGCTCAATCTTGGCAAATGGATAATAGATACGAAACTATGATTGATGATAAGTTTGAATTTGGTTTTGCAGTTGATTGGATGAGAAAAGATTTAAAAATAGCTATGGAAGAAGCTAAAAATAATGGATCTTTACTTCCTATAACTGAGGTAGTTGACAAATACTACGGAGAAGTTCAAGAAATGGGTGGCAATCGTTGGGATACATCTAGTTTAATTAAAAGATTTAGAAAGTAACCTTGTATGCAACCAGCATACTACGAAGATTTTAACGAGATCAAAAAGAAAATTTGGTCAATGTTAAATAATGCAGTCAAAGATAGAAGTTCCCCTTTTAGAATACCTGTTTTTATTTGTGGTGATCAGTCAGATTTTGATGGAAGAATTGTTGTTCTTAGAAAATCAGATGAGGCAAATAAACTTGTTCAATACCATAGTGATATTAGATCCGATAAAATTGATAAGTTAAAAGCAAATAATAATGCAGCAATGCTTTTTTATGATAAAGAAGAAAAAATTCAAGTTAGATTAAAAGTTGAATGCATTGTCAATCACGACAATGAAGTCACAAAAGAATCTTGGTCTAAAACACAACATATTTCTCGAAAATGTTATTTAGTTGATAACGGACCTGGCACTATATCAGATGCACCTACAACAGGATTAAAACCTGAACTTGATAATTTTGATTATACAAAAGAGCAAAGTGAAGAAGGTTATAAAAACTTCACAGTTATTAAGTGTAAAATTAAATCTATTGAGTGGCTTTATCTAGCTGCCAAAGGTCATCGAAGAGCTAAATTTGATTTAGAAAATAATAAAGAATATTGGTTAGTTCCTTAAATCATATTTTTATGGAAAATTTAGATAAGAAATTAGAAGAACAAATCACATTCCTACAGCAGGAAATTTCACAATTGAGTAATGAGCTTTACTCACAACAAAAAGAAATTAAAGATTTAAAAAAACAAATTCTAAATCTTAACAGCAGAATTGAAGAAATAGATAGTGAGAATACTCAAGATCTTATAAAAGAAGATAAAAAGCCACCTCATTATTAAAATTTTTTTCATCATTTTAAAATATAGATTTAGAGTACTTTTTCCAGTTGTCTTGATAACGTTTAGTATTTCCTAAAATTGCTTTTTTTTCATCTTCTGTTACTTCTCTAACAACCTTGCCTGGAGCGCCTACTACTAATGAATTATCTGGGATATTTTTATTTTCAGTAATCAAAGCCTTGGCTCCAATGATACAATTTTTTCCAATTTTAACTTTATTAAGTATTACTGCCCCAATACCAATCAAACTGTTATCTCCGATAGTACATCCATGAAGCATAACAAGATGTCCGACAGTTACATTTTTACCAACTTTTAATGGACAACCTGGATCTGTATGCAGAACACTTCCATCTTGAATATTTGACCCTTCGCCAATATGAATATTTTCAATATCTCCCCGTAATACTGCATTAAACCAAATACTTGAATTTTTTTCTAAAGTTACATCTCCAATTATGGTTGCATTTGGAGCTACCCAATTTTCTCCAGCATTTTTTGGTTTTTTATCTTTTAAATCGTAAAACATAATTTATATATTCTTACAGTATGCCAATACAAACTCCAATATGTGATTTTGGTCAAAAAGCTTTGCCATTTGAATTAAAATCTACGGATAATAAAATTATTTCCTTAAATGATATCAAAGGAGAAAATGGAACTTTGATAATGTTTATTTGCAACCATTGTCCATACGTTAAAGCAATAACAAAAGAGTTAGTTGAAGATTGTAATGAGTTAAAAAAAATTGGGATCAATTCTGTTGCAATTTGTTCAAATGATTTTGTTAATTATCCAGACGACTCGTTTGATAATATGATTAAATTTTCCAAAGAAAATCATTTTAATTTTCCCTATTTGCATGATGAAACTCAAGAAATTGCTAAGGCTTATGATGCGGTATGCACTCCAGATTTCTTTGGTTATAATAAAAATTTAGAACTTCAATATAGGGGTAGATTAAGAGAACTAAAAAACTTTGTTCCAGTTAAAGATGGAGAAAGTGATTTATTAAAAGCAATGAAACAAATCGCTGAAACTAATAAAGGGCCAAAAGATCAAATACCTAGCGCTGGATGTGGTATCAAGTGGAAGTTTAGTTAATGTATCTAATAGTTACTAGATCTTTCCCCCCAGAGCTTGGTGGTATGCAGAGCTTAATGTGGGGTTTATCAAAAGAGTTATCAAAAAACTTTATGATCAAAGTTTTTGCGGATCACATTGAAAATCACAAAGATTTTGATGAACAAGCTTCATTTTCAATCGAAAGAGTTGGTGGAATTAAATTGTTAAGAAAATATAGAAAAGCTCAATTAATTAATGAATTTATTAAAGAAAATAAAATTGATGGTATTATTGCTGATCACTGGAAAAGTTTAGAACTTATAAAATCAAGCAAAAAAAAATATTGCTTAATACATAGTAAAGAAATTAATCACCCAAAAGGTACAAATTTAAACAAACGTGTTTTGCACGTTTTAAATAATGTTGAAAAAGTAATTGCTAACTCTGAATTTACAAAAAATCTAGCAATCGAATGTGGGGTAAATCAAGATAAGATTATTGTTATCAATCCTGGAATAGACCCAGCAGAAGAATTAAACAAAAAATCATTAGATAAAGTTGAAAGTCTTCTAAAAGTTAAAACTCCAAGATTAATTACTATTTCAAGATTTGATAAAAGAAAAAATCACGAAAAAGTTGTTATGGCTTTAAGAAATCTAAAACAAATTTATCCTGATATAGTCTACATTTGTGTTGGTTATGGGGATGAAGAAGAAAATATCAAAAAACTCGTAAAAGAATTAGATTTAGAGGCTCAAGTCATGTTTTTTAGTGATATTAGTAATGAATTAAAAAATGCTTTAGTTGCTAAATCAAATATTTTTGTCATGCCCTCCGTTATACATAAAAAATCTGTTGAAGGATTTGGTATTGCTTATGTTGAAGCTGCTCAATATGGAATTCCGTCAATTGGTGGTAAAGATGGTGGTGCAGCTGATGCTATTGAACATAAAAAAACTGGATTAATTTGTGACGGAAATAACCTAGATGATATTTATTCATCTATTAATTCAATGTTAGAAAATAATAAATTTATAGAATATGGAAAAGGCGCAAAAGATAGTGTCTCAAAATTCTATTGGTCTAATATAATTGAAGAATATAAAAAAATTTTAAATTAAATCTTTCTACCCTTAAAAGTTTTATATATATGCCAAACTACTATTAGAATCGTTGTAGACAATATACATGCTGTAAGTGTTCTATCCCATAAAAATGTCCAAGAACCATCACTTAATAATAAAGATCTTCTTAAATTTTCTTCCATTAAACCACCCAGCACAAAAGCTAAGATTAGTGGTGGCATTGGAAAATCATATAAGCGCATAAAGGTTGCAACAACAGCAATTCCTATCATCAAATAAATATCAAAATTATTAAATGACATCACATATATTCCTGTAATTGAAAAAAATAAAATTAGTGGAATTAAATAATTTTTAGGTATCGCTAAAATTCTAGCGATATAAGGAATTAAGGGTAAGTTTAATATAAGTAGAATTACCATTCCAATATACATCGACATTATAACTGACCAGAAAATTTCAGGATTAGTTACATAAAGTCTTGGGCCAGGTTGAATACCAAATCCTAGAAGAGCCCCTAACATTACAGCAGTAGTACCACTTCCGGGTATTCCTAAAGTTAACAATGGTACAAAAGCACCAGAGCACGCTGCATTATTTGCAGTTTCAGGTGCAGCTAATCCATGAACACTTCCTTTACCAAATTTTTCTTTCTCTTCATCACTAACTAAATTTCTTTCCATTCCATATGCTAAAAAAGATGCAATAGTTGCTCCTGCTCCCGGCAATACACCGATTAAAAAGCCAATAATTGAATTTCGAGGAATGGTTTTTAACATTTTAGTTCTTTCTTCTTTGTTAATTTTAATTGAACCAAGTTCTGTTAAAGACACTTGTTTTGCAGCTGCAGTTGGATCATTACGTTTTAAAATAATTGTAAGCGCTTCACTCATTGCAAATGTTGCCATAACTACAAGAACAAAACTTATTCCATCTGTTAAGTTCATATTATTAAATGTAAATCTTGTAATGTCAGATAAACTATCTTGACCAACAGATGCCAACATTAAACCAAGCACCACCATCATCATTGCTTTAATAAACTGACCTTTCGAAGAAAATGCAGCAATAGCAGTTAAACCTAAAATCATTAAAGCAAAGTAATCAGGTGATCTAAAAGATAAACTTACTTTTGATAAACTGGGTGCCATAAACAATAAATAAATTGCAGCAAGTGTTCCACCAGCAAAAGAACTCCAAGCAGCAATCGCTAAAGCTTTACCAGCTTTACCTTGTTGAGCCATTGGATAACCATCAAAAGAGGTTGCAACAGTTCCAGGAACTCCTGGTGCATTTAATAATATTGAAGAAGTAGACCCACCAAAAACAGCTCCGTAATAAACACCTGCCATTAAAATCAAACCAGTTGCAGGGTCAAAACCATAAGTAATGGGTATCATTAAAGCTATCGCTGTCATTGGTCCAAGACCAGGAAGCATTCCAATGATTGTTCCAAAGAAACAACCAATCATTACCATAAATATATTTTGAAACGTAAGAGCTGTTTTTAATCCAATTAAAATTCCTTCTATCATCCCATCACTCCTAACATTTGAAGAAATGGATCTCTTAAATAAATGTCAAGAACACCGTGTAAAAGATACATAAATGCAGCAACAAATGGAAAAGAAAGAATAAACATTAATACCCACCTTCTCTCACCTAAAAAAAAATAGGATGCCATTAAAAACAAAGAGGTCGTTAAAAAATACCCAACTTTTAAAATTAAGGCCCCATAAATTATTGCGATTAAAACTAAGATAGCAGTTTTTTTATAATCTAAAGTTCTATGCTCAACTTTAATTGTGTTTGGATCAGGTAAAATCACTTTAAGTCCAGAAAAAAATAACCCAGCATAACCTAAGTAAATCGGAAATGTTCTGGCATTAAACGGTGCATTTTCATCAAATGAAAAAACTTGGATTTGATATGCGGTATATAAATAGAATGCTGAAAAAATAAAAAAGAGCAGTGATATAATTTTTGTAGTATTTATATTCACTGCTCTAATTTTTAAATAATCCTAAGGATTATATAACTCCTAATTTCTTCATAAGAGCTGTCATTTCTTCTGTTTGTTTTTCTAAGAAAGTAACAAACTTATCACCTGGATTGTAAATATTTACCCAAGCATTTCTTGCTCTAACAGTTTCCCATTCAGAAGTTTTTTGTACATCGCCTAGCATTTTAGCAATTGCATTTTTATCTGCACTGCTCATACCTGGAGGACCAAAAAATCCTCTCCAGTTAACGAATTGCACATCATAACCTTGTTCTTTAAGAGTTGGCGCATCTGGAGCATCCGAAACTCTTGAAGGAGCAGTAATACCAATAATTCTTACTTGGTCTCTTGCACCCATCAATTCACCTAAACCTGTAGAAATAATTTGAGTCTCTCCAGATAAAAGTCCAGCTAACGCTTTTCCACCAGCATCATAAGGAATATAAGCTACATCATTTGGATTAGCACCAGCAGCTTGGAAAGCTAACGCACCAATTAAATGGTCCATACTTCCTCTTACTGATCCACCAGCCATTTTAATAGAGCTTGGATTCTTCTTATATGCATCAACTACATCTTTAAAGTTTTTGTAAGGTGAGTTTTTTGCAACAGCGATTGCACCATAGTCACCTATTACACCAGCGATCGGCACAACATCTTTATAAGATAAAGTACCACTTCCACTCACGTAACCTTTGTGTCTAGTGATTGATCTTAAAACTAATGGTGTAGATTGAACTAAAACTGTATTTGCAGGTTTAGTATTAATCATGAAAGCTAATGCTTTACCACCACCACCACCTGACATATTTTCAAATGATGCACTTTTTAACATACCAGCTTTTGTCAAAGCTTCTCCAGTACCTCTAGCAGTTCCATCCCAACCACCTCCAGCACCACCACCGATTACGAAATGAATTTTATCAATCGCAATTGAACTAGTTGTAGTTGCTGAAAATAATAAGATTGCTGAGAATAATACTGAAATTATTTTTTTTATATTATTCATTTTTTCCCTCATTGGTTTAAAATCGAAGTTAATTACAGTATTGCAATGAATGCAAACAATATAGTGACATACAACCTGCAATTGATCATTTATTTTTGATAATTTTTGTTGTTAATACTGAAATTTAGAAAATCAAAAAAATAAATGTTTCACTTAATAAGACTAATTCTTTTTTTTTATTTACTTAATAGTAAATGATAGAAGAATAATTAATGAACGACTCTAAGGTATTTTTTAATCTTATAAATTATAAACAACTATTTACTAAAAAATTTATTTTAGTAATTTTAATTTCTATACCAAGTGCAATCGTTGCGGATTATTTTAATATCCCATTAGCTTGGATGTTAGGACCAATGATTATTACATCCATTGGAGCATTATCAGGATTAAAACTTAAAATGCCAAAATTGGCTCTTAGCTCTATTTTAATTATTCTTGGACTGCATATTGGTAATTACATTGATCAAAATTTATTTAATCAAATGATTAATTGGATTTGGACTTCTGTGGTAATGCTAATTTATATTGTTGTCTGTATTCTGATAGTTTCAAAATATTTACAAAAATATGCGAGTTATGGGGAAAAAGCTTCAATATTTTCTGCAGCACCTGGAGCATTAGGTCCGCTAATGATTTTGGCTGAAAATGAAAAAACTGATTTATCACAAGTAGCAACTTCTCATTTAATTAGATTAATAATTATAATCACTGTCATTCCTTTTTTAATTGTAAATAACGCTATCACTGAAACTCTTATTGTTGATGATTTTGATTATATTGCTCAAAATCACTTCAATTTAATTAAGTTAATTATTGCTTCAATAATTTTTATTTTAGTTTTTGATAAAATCAGAGTTCCGGCGGCTTTATTATCAGGAACGCTATTTGCTAGTGGGTTATTACAAATGACTGATGTTGCATCATACAAGCTACCAGATGCTTCAATTAATTTCTGTCTTTTAATTTTAGGAGCTTCTGTTGGATGTAGATTTGCTGAAAAGACTATTAAAGAGATTGCCAATAATTCTCTTCATAGTTTGGTCGCAACAACAATTCTTGTTTTATTAGGATTTATTGCGGCTTATGTTGCAACATTTTTTGTTGATACAAATATTTTAACACTCATCTTATCCTTCAGTCCTGGTGGAATTTATGAAGTAGCAGTAATTGCAATAGCATTTGATTTAGAACCTGACTTTGTAGCTTTCCATCATATAATAAGATTATTATTTATTCTTTTTACAGTGCCAGTTATTTTGAAAGTATTAAGTAAATTTAAGAAATTGAGCTAGACAATCTTTCAAAAACTTTTTCAGCAGATAGATTGGATAAGTCAGAAACTTGAATTGCTTTAAAGTTTTCTCTTTCAATACTTACTTTGTGAGCTGTGGTATGTGCACCAAATAAAGTAATTCCTTTTGATCCTAAATGGGCTGTCATATGTGCAGGACCTGTATCATTTGCAACCACAAATGAACTATCTTTAATCAACGATGCTAACTGAGAAATATCTAAAGCTTTACCATTATCTAAAACACAAAGTGCATTAATAGTTGATGTTTCCTTAATTTCACCTGGACCAGGAGCTATGACTACTTTGAATTTATTTTCTAATTTTTCAGTAATCATAGAAATTAATTCATTATAATACGGCCATTTTTTTGAAGTTAAGTGAGGTGAGCAAAATGGAAAAAGTACTATATATTTATCTAATTGATAATAATTCTTAATTTGAGATATATCTGATGAGCTCCATGAAAAATCAGGGCTTAAAGTATGATTAGTATTAATCCCAGAACTTTTTAATTGATGATTAAATCTAGATAGCACTGAGTCTTTATCAAAATTATCTTTTGTAGTTCCTTCAGGTAATGTGGTTTCGGTAGATGACCAGATGTCTTTTGATGCATTTGTAAATAGAATTCTTTTATAGAAAGCTGTTCTGCTTGAGTTTTGTAGATCATAAACTTTTGAAAAGTTATATTTTTTAATATTTTTCATTAAGGAATATAAATAAATTAGGTTTAATCTTGATAATCGCTTATCCAAAATAACATTAGAAATATGTGGATTTTTTTTAAATAAATCGAAATATGGTTTTGTAGTTAATAAGTGAACTTGATCATCTTTATGGCTTTCAGAAATATCTTGAATTGCACCACAGGCTTGGGCTATATCCCCTAAGGAACCATGTTTAATGATTAAAATATTAGACATATTTATAACAACTTAGCATAGTATAAAATTTTATGAATAAAATTATAGTTGAAGTCTCAATAGGTGAATTATTAGATAAAATTTCTATACTAGAAATTAAACAAGAAAAAATTAAGGATCCTGAAAAATTAAAATTTATATCAGATGAACATGCTGTTTTAAAAGATCAATTAAACAAAAATGTAAAATCAAATGATGAAATTGAAAAACTATTTCAATCTCTTAAAGAAATTAACGCTAAACTCTGGGTTATTGAAGATGATAAAAGATTATGTGAAAAAGAAAAAGATTTTACTGAAAAATTTATTAAACTTTCAAGAGATGTTCATTTTCTAAATGATGATAGAGCTAAAATAAAATTAGAAATAAACAACCTTACAGGTTCAAAAATCAAAGAAATTAAAGAATACACTAGCTATTAAAAATTTTAGGAAACCAATCTTCACGCATTAAATCACCAGTTTTTAAATTAATTTCATCAAATGGTGGGGACGTAGGTCCTCCTCTATCAATATACCTAACATCATCAGCAATAAATCTCATTGAAAATGCTCTTCGAGATTTAGAAGTGTTATTTCCAGTTGAGCCATGTACGATTTTAAAATTAAACAACACTGCATCACCTAAATTAAGTTCTGGGATTAAAATATTTTTTTCAAATTTTTCTAATGGAGGTAAATCCATAAAAGAGCTATCGTCTTGATACCAAGATCTATTATTAGACCATTTTGTAGGTCTAATTAACTTTTGCCATTTATGAGAACCTAAAATCAATTTAAGGTTATTGTCTTTATCAACTTCATCTAAAGGTATCCAAAAACTACCTGTATCACTTCCATCAACACAATAATAAGGCATATCTTGATGCCAAGGTGTTTCTTTATGTGTGCCAGGGTCCTTAATAAAAATATGTTCATGAAAAATTTGAGATGATTTAGAATTTGTTGCTTCAGTAACAATCTGAGCTCCAAGTGAATTAAAAATACAATCTTTAAACTCTTCTATTCTTTCCCAATTACAATAATCTTCAAAAAATCTACCATTTTTATCATCTATATTCTCTCTCCCATGTTTGCTTGGGTTATCTAAAACTTTTTGAAATCCTTTTCTTAATGGCTCTATCCAATCTTTAAAAATGTCTTTTACAATTATAACTCCAAGATTTTGGTAATCTTCGATCTGTTTTTTTGAAAGATGCATTTAAAATTTTACTGGAAACTATATTTTTTTTCTAAATACTTAATTAAATTATGAATTAAAAAAGTCATAAATAAGTAAATTCCACCCGCAACTATAAATACTTCAATTGGTTTAAATGTTGTTGAAATTATATATTTAGCGACACCTGTTAAATCCATTAAAGTTACAGTGCTTGCTAATGATGTTCCCTTCATCATTAAGATTATTTCGTTACCGTAAGCAGGTAATGATTGTCTGATAGCAATTGGAATTTGAATTTTATAAAAGATTATTTTACTTGATATACCTAAACTTTTTCCAGCTTCTATAATACCTGGTTTAATTGTCTGAAATGCTGATCTTAAAATCTCAGATGTATAAGCACCTGTATTTAAAGCAAAAGCAATAATTGCGCACCAATAAGGTTCTTTTAGAATTACCCATAAAAACGTTGATCTAAGATATTCAATCTGACCTAAGCCAAAATAAATAATAAAGATTTGAACCAGTAAAGGAGTTCCTCTAAACACATAAGAATACCCGTATGCAAATTGATTGATAAAAATATTCTTACTCATTCTTAAGATTGCAAAAAATAAACCTAGAAACATTCCGGCTATCAAAGATACAGATAATAATTTCAGTGTAATTAAAGTAGCACTAAGTAGTTTAGGTAGACTGGTGATCATTAAATCAAAATCCATTAATACCCCCTACTATACTTTGCTTCTAATCTATTGATTAGTTTCATGCTTAGATAAGTAAGCAATAAATATAAAACTGCCGCAAAAGAATAAAAGAATAGTGGATCTCTAGTAGATCCTGCTGCAATATATGATTGCCTCATAATCTCTACTAAACCAGTAACTGAAATTAACGATGTATCTTTTAAAGTAATCTGCCAAACATTACTTAAGTTTGGAATGGCTAGTCTTAACATTTGAGGTAATATTATTTTATAAAATTGAGCAAACTTACTAACACCTAATACTTTAGCAGCTTCAAACTGGCCTTTGTCTATTGATTGAATGGCACCTCTAAATACTTCAGTTGAGTATGCACCGGAAATTATACCAATTGCCATCGAGCCTGTAATAAATGCATTAATTTCTATGTATTCAAAATAACCAAAGATAGATGCTACATACATAATCGCTCCACTACCTCCAAAGAAGAATAGATAAATTACTAGAAGTTCTGGAACACCACGGATAACAGTAGTGTAAAAATTTCCTATTAGATTTAAAGATTTATATTTAGATAACTTTAATGGAGTAAAAATTAACGCAAAAATAAAACCAATAAACATTGCTGTAACAGAGACAGCTATAGTCATTAGGGTTGCATAAAATAATTCATCACCCCAACCAGTTTTGCCAAATGAGAGAAGTTCCATATAGACTGGCGACTATATATTATAGTCGCCAAATCTGAAATTAATTACATAGAAGCGTCGAAACCAAAGTGCTTAATAGCAAGTCTGCTAATAATTCCTTGTTTTCTAGCTTTATCAATTGCTTTGTTGAAGTCTTTTAGAAGTTTAGCGTCTCTTTTTCCAATCGCATCATCTCCACCTTGTCTAACACCAACACCAACACCATTACCAAATGCACCACCTGAAAAAGTTGGTCCAACTAATACAACTGGTTTTCCTGATTTGTCAGCATAATCTGTAAATGCAACAGCTGCTGCTAATGCAACATCACATCTTCCAGATGTTAAATCTAGGTTTACTTCATCTTGAGTTTTGTAAGTTCTAACATTAACACTTCCCACATCACCTGACTCTAAAAAGTTTTGGTGAATAGTTCCTGTTTGAGTACATACAGTTTTTCCAGCAAGTGCACCTGTTAAAGTTTTAAGAGCTTTTTTAACAGCAGATCCACCTAAAGTTAAATTAACACCTTCAGGGGTATCAACACCCTCTAGACTTGAACCTTTCATAACTGCAAGTGATGCTACTTCGTCAGCATACCCTTGAGAAAAAGTAATTGTTTTTTGTCTTTCAGCTGTAATTGACATTCCAGCCATGATCGCATCAAACTTTCTCATCAACAAAGCTGGTATCATTCCATCCCAGTCTTGTTCAACGATAGTACAGTCATGTTTCATGATTGCACAAAGTTCGTTTGCTAACTCAACCTCAAAACCAATAAGATTGCCTGATGCATCTTTAGAGTTCCATGGTGGGTAAGCACCTTCAGTTCCAATTTTTATTTTGTCAGCGTAAACATTTCCAATGACTAATAAAGAAGCAAGAACTGTTAAAATAGTTTTTTTGAATATATTCATTATTTTCTCCTTTAATTTGAAGGAAGTATTTCACAATTTTAAAAATTAAAAAAGAAAAATTAATGATTAATTGACGAAGAGAAATTCCAAGAACAATCAAAACTAGGTATGTAAACTCTAGATAATTTAGTATTTCCAAAATGATGGTTAAATACATTTAGCCAATTATCAACTTGTTTAGGTTTTTTATCTTGACTTCCAACTTGAGCTGTAATCACACCTTTCGGTTTTAATATTCTGATCATTGAGTCCATATTTTTAGCAGCAAGATCTATGCAAAATTGATCATCATTAAGATCAACAAAAATGTGATCATAGGTATCGTCCTCAACTGATGTTATGCTTTTAAATGCATCACCCCAAACACATTTTACTGAATTTTTTTCAGTAGCTTTTTTACCTATATCTCCAAGATGTTTGCTACAAACGTCCACAACTTCTGGATCAAGCTCAAACCAGTCAATAAAATTAAAATTTTTAGAAATGCACTCCCTTGCAACACCGCCATCACCACCTCCAATGATTGCAGCTCTTTCATTGTCCTTATTTAAATGAAGACCCGCACCTACAAAAGTTGAGCTGTATAAATGCTCATCAGTTGCAGCGACTTGTATTTCCCCATCAATAAATAATGATTTGCCAAATTGTTCTAATTCTAAAATTTCAATATGTTGACCGACTTTTGATTTAAAATCTTCAAGAACATCATTTACTACATATGATTTTTGTAATCCTGGTGAACTATAAATGTCATGATACAGAGATTTTGTATCTCTATTAAATTCTTTTTTAACAATTCTTTTATGAGCAAATTCTTTTTTTATTATATCAATTGCAATTGATGGGCTAACTTTTCCACAAGTAAAAAAATCAAAACTAATTATTCCTTTTTCAGGAAATGTATGAAAGCTAATATGGCTTTCTGCTAATAATGCTAAAATTGTAAAGCCTTGAGGCTCAAATTTATATTTAGAAATATTAAGAATTGTTACATCGGCTGCTCTTGCAATATCGTTAATAACTTTTTCAAACAAAGAAGGATCGTATTCTTTGGTAGTTCCAATAATGTCTAGAGTTATGTGCTCTCCAACTTTAGTCATTAATTATCCTCTCTTATAGTTTTTTGCTTTGGATAATATTTTTTTCATTTCTTTTATCGAAAGAATTTTAGGCCTACCCAATTTTAGGCTCGTTATATACTGAAGTGATATATTTTCAACCTCTTCAGCTAACTCAAAAGCTTTTGATAAATTTTCTTCGAATGCAATCTGACCGTGATTACTAATTAAACAAGCTTTTCTGTCTTTTAAAGCTTTTAAAATATTTTTAGATAATTCTCTTGTCCCATAAGTTGCATATTTTGCACATTTAATATCGTGTCCTCCTGCCATAGCAACCATGTAATGAAAAGAAGGAATGCTTTTCTTGTGAGTAGCAACAGCCGTTGCATTGGTTGAATGTGCGTGGACTATTGCTTTTGCTTCTTTTTTACTTAAGTAAATATCTTGATGGAATTTCCATTCTGAAGAAGGAATTCCTTTTTTTTTGTCAAAATTTCCATTTAATGAAACAAAAACTATATCTTTGTTTTTTAATGATGAGTATTTTTTGCCAGACGGAGTAATTAAAAATCCATCTTTAAATCTTGCAGAAATATTACCGGATCTCAAAGCTGATAATTTTTTGCTATTAAGCATTTTTGAGTATTTGATTATTTCAGACCTTAAATTTTTCATTTATATAATTTTCTTAATCCTTCTGTGGATGCCTCACAAATTCCTTTTTCAGTAATTAATCCTGTAACGTATTTTGCAGGTGTTACATCAAATGCTAAATTCATTGTTTTACTTTTATTGGGGTATATTAAAACTTTTTTGATTTCGTTATTTTCATCAATTCCTTCAATATGTGATAATTCTTCAGAGTTTCTCTCTTCAATAGGAATATCTTTTGCATCCTTTGTATCCCAATCTATTGTTGAACTAGGTAGAGCAACATAAAAAGGAACATTATTATCGTGAGCCGCTAATGCTTTTAGATAAGTCCCAATTTTATTACAAACATCTCCATTGGATAAAGTTCTATCAGTACCTACAATACACATGTCGACTTGACCTCTTTGCATTAAAATACCTCCTGTGTTGTCAGCAATAATTGTATTTGGAATTTCTTCTTCATTTAACTCATAAGAAGTTAAATTTGCACCTTGGTTTCTTGGTCTTGTTTCGTCTACCCATACGTGAACTGGTATTCCTTTTTTATGAGCATGATAGATTGGTGATGTGGCTGTTCCCCAATTAATTGTTGCTAACCAGCCCGCGTTACAATGAGTTAGAATATTAACTGTATCTTTTTTTTTATTATAAATTTCCTCAATTATTTTTAATCCATTGATACCTATACTTTCGCAAAACTTTTCATCTTCGTCACAAATTTCTTTAGCTTCATTTAAAGCAATATCTAAAAGTTGATCATTATTAATCCCTGATATTTTTTTTATCATACGATCTACAGCCCATTTCAAATTTATAGCCGTAGGTCTTGATTGAATTAATTCTTCTGCACTTTTTGTTATAAATTCAGAATTGTTATTTTCTTTGACAGCTAAAACAACACCATAAGCAGCTGTTCCTCCAATTAAAGGGGCTCCTCTTACTTCCATTATTTTAATAGCATTAATTGCATGCTTTACAGTCTTTAATTCTTTGATGATAAATTGATGTGGTAGCTTAGTTTGGTCAATTATTTTAACAACATTGTTTTCATACCAAATTGTTCTGTATTCTTTTCCTTCTATTTTCATTAGAAATTATCCCTGCTCTTCAATATATTTTTTTATAATTTTTTTCGTTTCATCAATTCTGCAGTCATTTCTATACGTATTATGGCCCTTGCCACATTTGTACTCTATGATATTAACTGTATCTGGTGATTTTTTCTTAAGAAACATAAGTTCTTTTGATCTATTAAATTTATCATCTTCATATGCAAAAATAAGAGCTTTAATTAAATTTGCTTCTTGTATCTGCTTAACTTGTTTGGGTCTAATTTCCTTTCTCCATACTGGATATTTATTAATTTCATGTCTTGGTCCACAGCATGCCGGAGCAAAAACAATTGCTGAATTAAATTTTTTCCCTACTTTTGGCATCAACATAAGTGAAGACCAACCTCCTGCAGAAACTCCTGAAAGAAAAATATTTTTAGGCTTGATGCCGTTGTCTAATAATTGATCTATAACATTTTCAATCTCATTAACTCTTTTTCCAATATAAGACCCAGGTTTGTTTCCATCAGTTGCTTTAGAACACAAATAATAAATGAAAACGTTATCAATTTCAGTTAAGCTTGATAAAGAATTTGGAATAGCGTTATATTTTTTTTTGCATTTTTCTTTTTTTTGAGGCCTAGTTGTTCCATGAGAAAATATTACAACTTTTATATTTTCTGAATTATTTAGGCTTATATTGGGTGTTTTCCCTTTATAAGATTTAGAAATTGGCTGTAAATTAAATTTATTCTTCTCATTATCAATAACAAATCCACTTAAATTTTTTGAGAAAGAATAAGAAATAAATAAAAAGGAAATTAAAATTGTATAAATTATTTTTTTCATTTATTTAAAAATCTACCAGCTATTGTTCTAAGTTTTTCTATTGTTTTTTTAGTTCTTTTCTCAGGTGCAGTAATTATTGCTACATCCAAGCAATTATTTGTTGGATCATTTGGATCAATATAACCTTCAAAATTATCAATTAAATTTTTAATCATCACTTTTGCTTTTTCTGCATTACCTAACAAAACTTTTATTACCTGTTGTACATCAACATTTTCATGTTCAGGATGCCAACAATCAAAATCAGTTACCATTGATACAGATGCGTATCTAATTTCAGCTTCTCTTGCTAACTTGGCTTCTGGCATATTGGTCATACCAATTACATCTGCTTTCCAAGATCTGTATAAATTTGACTCAGCTAATGTTGAAAATTGAGGTCCTTCCATTACAACGTAAGTTCCATTTCTTTGATAATCTACATTAGATTTTTTAATCGCTTCCTCACAAGCATTCATTAATCCGTTTGATGTTGGGTGTGCCATTGAAACATGAGCTACAATTTCATTGTCAAAAAAAGTTTTAGTTCTAGCAAAAGTTCTATCAATAAATTGATCAACGATAACAAATTTACCAGGTGGTAAACTTTCTTTAAGCGATCCTACTGCAGAAACAGAAACCATATCTGTTACTCCTAGTTGCTTAAGAGCATCAATATTTGCTCTAAAATTTATATTTGATGGCGAAATAAAATGACCTCTTCCATGTCTTGGTAAAAAATAAACTTCTTTGTTGTTATAATTTGTTTTTAAAATTTGATCAGATGGTTTTCCCCATGGAGTATTTATATTAAGTAATTCCCTATCTTTAAATTCCTCCACATCATAAAGACCACTTCCACCAATTATTGCTAATTTATTAGTTGTCATAGTTAAAAATTTAATTATTTATACTTTTATATTTAACTATTATGAATTTAAAAGATTATATTAGATCTATCCCAGATTATCCAAAAAAAGGGATTTTATTTAGAGACATTACAACCCTAATAAAAGATGAAAATGCATTTTCTGAAACTATTAACCAGATAGTTGAAAGATCAAAAAAACATAACTTTACAAAAATAGCAGCAATAGAGTCACGAGGTTTTGTATTTGCTTCAGCAGTTTCTTATATTTTGAAAAAGCCATTTATAATGCTCAGAAAAAAAAATAAATTACCAGCTGAAGTCCACTCTATTGATTTTGAACTTGAGTACGGAACGGCTACAATAGAGGTGCATAAAGACTCTTTAGAAGAAAATGATAACGTATTAATTATAGATGACTTAATTGCTACTGGTGGTACAGCCGAGGCTGCTGCTAAACTTGTCGAAATTTCAAAAAGTAAAGTTGCAGCATTTATATTTGTAATTAACTTATTCGACTTGGGTGGATCAAATAATTTATTAAAAAAAAATTATAAAGTTGAAAATTTAATTGATTTTCCAGGACATTAATAATGTCTTTGCTTGTAAATAATTTTTATAATTATTTTTTTTAGCAAATAAATTAAGTTTGGAAAATTGGACTCAAAAAATAAAATAATTCTATTTAAAAATAATTTTTGGTCTTTTCTTCTGTAGATAAAACTTTCAACCAAATCATCAACTGGTGTTTTAATAAAATGTTTGTGCCAGTGTAGAAATTTTTCATTAGCTGGTATAGCATGTAAAGTTATTGAAGATCTGCTAAAAGTTTTAGATTGTGAATTTAAAGAACCATGTAATGTTTTGGAATTCCAAAATAAAACATCTCCTTTATCAAGATATGGTGCTTTAAAACGATAATCATTTTTTTTACAGATCAAAATTAACTCATCAATATACAAATCATGATTTGATAAAATCTTATCATAGTATTTTAGTTTTTTTATATCTATTTTGTGGCTACCAGCACAAACAAAAAATCTGCCAGCATCTGCTTTGATTTCTTCTAGTGCAATCCATGCAGCTGTAAGATTCCCTATTGTCTCCGAGTCTAAATAATATGTATCTTGATGTTCATGAGTTGCTGAATTACCCTCAAAATACATTGACTGTATGATTTTTGGCTTAAATTTAAAGGTCTGTTTTAAAAAAGAACATATTTTTGAATTTTTAAAAATTTTATCTTCAACTTTTTTTCTTAACTCCTCAAATTTAAATGGATTTAAACTTTGTAAGTTTAGAACTGGATTCATAATCCAATTATTTTTATTTAAAATATTTTTCTCTGCTTTTCCTGTAGTTTGACGGTAAATTTTTCCATCATATTTCTTAATAGTTGTATTCCAAATTTTTAAGATTTCATTACAATCTTCTTTTTCAACAAATTCTTTAAAAATTACGTAACCATTATCTTTATAGTATTCAATTGCTTCCATGATATTTTCTAAATAAAATTTTTTAGAGCTATCTTCTAATTGATTTTCTGGAACATTAATTTGAAGATTTTTTCGTGTAGTTAAACTAATCATTTATATATTAAAAATCATATCACTAATAAATCAACAAAAAAAATATTTTATATATGTGGTAGCGGGAAGTGGGATCGAACCACTGACCTCAGGCTTATGAGTCCTGCGCTCTAACCAACTGAGCTACCCCGCCAAATAATTAAGAAGGATTTATAATAGAATTCTTTTATGTTTCAATAAACAAATTTATATTTGGAAAACGATATAGTAAATTTAAAGCTAAATTAAAGTAAAAACACTAATTAAAATTACACCAAATAACAATGAAGCTAAAAAGATTACTCTTTTTTTTAACTCTATTTTTTTTGTCATTCTAACTCTGTTTAGCAAAATATTTACATCTGTTGTTTTAATTTTGTTAGATCGAGTACTTCTGTGTTCAGTTTGAGATATATCTAATAAGTTTATTTCTCTGTCACTTCTTTTCATAGTCTAATTAAATCAGCCTTTTGCTAAAATGACAATTCTTTAATTAGATATTTTTAAAATTTGCTTGTTTTAAAGGGTTTAAAAGTATTTCTGCTTGATATTTTTTCTTTTCGATTTCTATAAATATATTTTTATCTTTCAACTTTTCATTAGAGATATCTGATTTTATATAACCAAATGATAAATTTTTATCATAATTAAATGAATAGTTTCCAGAGGTGGTTTTGCCTATAATATTATCATTTAAATAAATTGGTTCTTCATGAAGTAATAATGGATTACCTGGTTCGCTTTTTTTTAGGACAAACATAGCAAACCTTTTGTCTAATTTTTCATCTTTGATTTTTTGCAATTGTTCTTTTCCGATAAAATTAAAAGGTTTTTTAAAGCTTATTGCAAAATTTAAACCTGCTTGATATTGATTTTCTTCAGGTGAGATATCGTGTCCCCAGTGAAGAAAACCACTTTCCATTCTCATAATATCCATCGCATGAGAGCCGCAATGACTAAGTTTAAAATCTTTGCCAGTGTTCACAATTAAATCGTAAATTTCTTTTCCTTTATCTTTATTAATGTAAAGTTCATATCCAAGCTCACCAACATAAGATAATCTTTGTGTCCACACATTTACAGATCCTATTTTTAGATTTTTACTTGTACCAAACTTAAAATTATCATTTGATAAATCTTGATTTATTAGTTTTGATAATAAATCTCTACTTTTTGGTCCAAATACTCCTAAACAAATTATATCATCAGTAACATCTTTAAATTCAACATCGGGTGATAAGTATTTTAGAATATGCGCTTTATCATGGGTTCTAACCGCAGCTGAACTAATGATTCTAAAATGATTCTTATCAATACAAACAACTGTTAAATCTGTTTCTATACCCGCTCCTTCATTAAGCATATGAGTATATGTGCATTTTCCAATTTCGTTTTTAATATTAGCAGTGCACAATCTTTGTAATTCTTCATATGCTTTTTCTCCTTTAATTTCATATTTTGAAAAAGGAGAGAGTTCAAACAAACCAACATTTTCAATTGTATTTTTGCACTCATATTCAACAGATGGATACCAATTTTGATAGTTAAAACTATAATGATATTCTGGTTTAATATTATTTAAAGCAAACCACATTGGTCTTTCATATTCTCCTGATTGACCAAAACATGCACCAGCATTTTTTAAATCATTATGATATGGAAGTAATTTTTGATTCCTTGAAGTTTCATGTTGTTTATATGGCCAATGCATTCCATATAAATCTCCTAAGGTCTCTGTAACCCTATTCATTATAAATTTTTTAGAAGAATGAAATTTTTGAAATCTTTTAATATCTAGTGAATATAAATCTTCATTCATATATCCATTAATCATCCATTCTGCTGTAACCCTGCCCGCTCCACCAGAGCTTGCAATTCCAATACTATTGAAACCACAACATGTAAATAAATTTGCAACTTCAGGAGTTTCTCCTAATAAATATTGTGTATCAGGTGTAAATGACTCAGGTCCTGAAAAAAATTTTCTAATTCCAGCATTTTCTAATATTGGCAATCTTTTAAATGATTTTTCCAAATAAGGTTCAAAATGATCAAAATCATCTGGGAACTCTCCAAAAGAAAAATCATTTGGAACTATCCCTTTTTCCTTAAAAGCATTTTTTGCACCTGGCTCAAAAATGCCTACTAATATTTTCCCTGCATCTTCTTTTAAATAAAGACAGTCATTGTAATCTCTAAGTACAGGAAGATCTTTTGGAAGATCATTCATAGGTTCAGTAATTATATAAAAATGTTCATTGGGATATAAAGGTACGCTAACTCCAATATCCTCACCAATTTGTCTTGACCACATTCCTGTAGCAAGCACAACGTATTCACAATCTATTTTTCCATTTACAGTTTCTACGCCTGTTATTCGATTATTTTTTACTAATATTTTAGTGACTGGTGTCTTTTCAAAAATTTTAACTCCTTCAAGTCTTGCTGCTTTTGCCAAAACATTTGTAACTCCCACAGGATCTGCTTGGCCGTCTTCCGGCATATAAACGCCCCCTAAAATATCTTGGTCATTAATTACAGGATATAAATCTTTAATTTTTTTTTTATCTAACACTTCAACGTTTACATCAAAAAGTTGAGCAGATGTTGCTTGCCTTAACAACTCTTGAAGTCTTTCTTTTGAGCTTGCAACTGTTATTGCACCATTTTGCTTTAAACCAGTTGATAATTCAGTTTTCTTTTCAAGTTCTTTGTAAAGATTAAGTGAATACTTTCTAAGTTTTGTAATTGTAGCTGTCGCACCAAGTTGTCCAACTAAACCTGCTGCATGCCAAGTAGTACCCGATGTTAATTGATCTCTCTCAAGTAAAATTGTGTCTTTCCAACCAAATTTTGCTAGATGATACGCAACGGAGCATCCTGCTACACCTCCACCAATTACAACAACTTTTGTGCTGCTTGGTAAAGCTTTTTCCATTTAATTAGATTTTTATAGCCTCTTCTGGGGCAACATAATCATGGCCAAAAACATCAGCTACTGCTTTATAAGTTACATGACCTTTGTGAACATTTAATCCTGCTAAAAAGTTTTTATCTTCACCTAAAGCTTTTTGATAACCTTTGTTAGCAAGTTTTACTAAAAAAGGTAAAGTTGCATTATTTAGAGCAAGTGTTGAAGTTCTAGGTACTCCACCAGGCATGTTTGCTACACAGTAATGAACCACACCATCTACTATATATGTTGGATCACCATGGGTTGTTGGTTTACTTGTTTCAACACATCCACCTTGATCAATTGCAACATCAACAATAACTGACCCTCGCTTCATGGTTTTTATCATATCTTTAGTCACTAATTTTGGTGCCTCAGCTCCAGGAATTAAAATTCCACCCACTAAAAGATCAGCTTCGCTTACTAATTTATTTAAATCAATTTTATCACTTTGCTCTGGAATAATTTTATCACCAAACATCCCAACAAGCTGTTTTAATCTTGCTTCTGATTTATCTACAATATGAACTTTAGCTTGCATACCGGTTGCTATAACAGCTGCATTTTCCCCAACAACTCCACCACCTAAAATAACTACCGTTCCACCTGCAACACCAGGTGCACCACCTAATAAAAGACCTCTTCCATTTTGATTTTTTTCTAAACAGTGGGCTCCTGCTTGAACAGACATTCTACCTGCAACAGCACTCATAGGTGCAAGCAATGGCAGTCTTCCATCATCATCTGTTACTGTTTCATATGCAATATTAATGCTTTTAGACTTTATCAAACCTTCAGTTAATTCTTTAGCAGCTGCAAGATGTAGATAAGTGTATACAATCTGATTTTCTCTAATCATATCCACTTCAACTTTTTGAGGCTCCTTAACTTTAACTATAATTTCAGCATCATTAAAAATATCAGAGGCATTGTTAGCAATTTTCGCACCAACACTTGTATATTGTTCGTTTTCAAAGCCAGCTTCAAAACCACCGTTATTTTCAACTATAACTTCATGGCCTTCAGATACTAAAGTTTTTACACTTTCTGGAGTTAATCCAATTCTATTTTCTTGTGGTTTGATTTCCTTAGGTACGCCTATCTTCATGACTTTTATTCTTTCTTTTAAATTTAATAAAACTAATTAGTTTTTTTGGTTTTTTTGATAGTTAGTGATACCTGTTCTAAGTTTATCAATAATCTCATCAATATGTTTTTCTTCACAAATAAATTGTGGAGCAATAATTAAACAATCACCAGTAGCTTTAAAGTTTACTCCTGCTTCATAACACGCTTTAAAACATTCAAAACCTGCTTTACCTGGTTTCGTATTTAATTTCATATCAATACCACCCATCATTCCATATCCTCTAATATTGTCTACAGCTTCTAAATCTTGAAGAGAGAATAGTCCTTTTTGAAAATAAGGTGCTAAATTTTTAGCTCTGTTAAAAATATCATCCTTTTCGAAAATATCTTGAACTGCTAATGCAGCTGCTACTGCAACTGGAATTCCTGAATAAGTATATCCATGAAATAATTCAACAGCGCCTGTTGGTGATGCATCCATTACTGCATCATAAATACTATCATTACACGCGACAACACCCATAGGTACAACACCATTTGTTGTAGCTTTTGCCATTGTCATAATATCTGGTGTTACACCAAACTCGTCAGCTCCAAACTTAGAGCCTGTTCTGCCCCATCCTGTAATTACTTCATCAAAAATTAAAAGTATTCCATGTTTGTCACAAATCTCTCGAAGTTTTTGTAAATATCCCTTAGGTGGAACTAAAGTACCTGTTGATCCTGCGATCGGTTCAACTATGCAAGCTGCAATATTTTCACTACCGAAGTTTTGACAAATAGTTTCTAAATCATTAGCCAAATAATCACCAGTTTCTGGTTGACCACTTACAAATTTATGTTCTGGTAAATGAGTGTGTCTGATGTGTTGAACACCTGGCATTAAAATGCTCGCAAATGTTTTAACATTATTAACCATTCCACCAACTGAAACACAGCCAATATTCATTCCGTGATAACCTCTTTCACGTCCTACAAATCTAAATCTTTGCGCTTCTCCTTTTGCTCTATGATAAGCAACAGCAATTTTAATTGCAGTTTCAACAGCAGTTGAGCCACAAATTGTAAAAAACATTTTGTTTAAATCACCTGGTGTATGTTTAGCTATTCTTGAAGCTAACTCAAAAGAACCACCAAAACCTTGTTGAAAAGGTTGAGCATAATCTAAGGTTTCTAATTGTTTTGTAACAGCTTCTGTAATTTCTTTTCTTCCATGACCTAGTGGATTACAAAATAATCCTGAGCTTGCATCAATTTGAGTTTTTCCATGGTGCGTTTTTAAATAAACACCTTTTGCTTCAGTTATTAATCTTGGATTTGCTTTAAAATCTTTATTAGATGTAAACGGCATCCAATGTTCGTTCAATGAATTTGGAACTGAAGTTCTATTTTCTGAGCTCATAAATTTTCTTTCTTGATATTAAATATTTTTTGTAAGTTAAACTTATGGCCTCTTTAGACTAAAATAAATACTTAAACTAGAACATTATTGACACAACCATAGATTGTACCGAGCGACATTTTTTTGTTTTACTTCGCTGACAAATTGAATTTAAATATGGATAATTTAATTAATTAAACAGAGGAAAAATAATGAAAAAAATATTAAGTTTTATCCTTGGTTCAATCGTTGCTCTTAATCTTTCTATTTCAGTTGCAAATTCAGCAGCTAAAGAAGTTAGAGTTGCATTCTTTCTAGAATGGCCAACGCCAAACCAAGAAGACAAAGTTAAAGGCATGTATGAAAAAGCTTTAGGTGTTCCAGTTAAATGGACTAACTTTTCAAACGGTGGTGCTATGACTGATGCTATGTTAGCAGGAGATATTGATATTTCTTACTCACAAGGTTTAGTACCTTTTATAAATGCTGTTAAATCAAAAGCTCCTTTAAAACTTGTAGACATCGCTATGGAATACGGAATGGGTGGAACAACTTGTGTTACATCTAATGCTTCTGGAATTACAAAAGCAAATGGATCTGAGTTAGAAGGTAAAAAAGTTGCTGTTCCACTTGGAACAATGGCTGAATACGTTTTTGACGAAAGTATGAAAGTTGTTGGAGCTGACAGATCTAAAATGGACGTTATTCAAATGGACCCAGAAGAAGGTGCTGCTGCTTTAGTAAGTGGTGATGTTGTTATGGCTTGTCTATTTGGTGGTAACTCTATCAAAGCTGCAACTGCAGTTGGATCAAGACTTTTAACAGTACAAGAAGCTAGAGATGCTGGTATTTTAGGTATCGATATTACTTCTGTAACTGACAAGTTCATGAAAGAAAACCCTGGTATGTTAAGAACATTCATCGAAGTAACTCATGAAGCAAATGCTAGATACGCTTCTGGTAAATCAGATATGAAAGTAATAGCAAAAGATGCTGAAATGAAACTTGGTGATATGAAAGAAACAATCGGTGGATTTAAATTTCTTACACCTGCAGAAACTGAAAAATCTATGACTTCTGGAAACCTTGCTGGTTTCTTAAAAGGAATGGATACTCCTAACGGAGCAGTGGACACAAGTTTTTTACCTCTTTAATAAGAGAGTAAAATAAATTTTAATAGGCGCCAATTAGAAATAATTGGTGCCTATTTTTTTAAAATATTCTATTATAAAGTATTCTTATGAGTGATCTAGTTTCTCAAAATCTAAACATGATTTTTAAAACTCCTAAAGGAGAAACTGTTCATGCATTAAAAGATGTAAATTTTACTTTAAAAAAAGGAGAACTTTTAACAGTTCTTGGCCCCTCGGGATGTGGAAAAACTACTTTACTTAATATTACAGCAGGATTTTTAAGACCTACCTCAGGGCAAATAATATTAGGGGGCAATGAAATTAATGGGCCTGGTGTTGAAAGAGGTATGGTGTTTCAGCAAGGTGCATTGTTTGAATGGTTAACAGTTGCTGAAAATGTCAATTTTGGATTGAGAATGAAAAAAGAAGATCCGATTGAGACAGCAAAAAAAGTTGAAGAGTGGTTGGAAATAGTTGGTCTTCAAGGATTTGGAAATACTCCAACTTACCAATTGTCAGGCGGTATGCAGCAAAGGGTAGCTCTTGCTAGATGTTTAATCAATGATCCAGATTTAATTTTAATGGACGAGCCTTTAGGAGCATTAGATGCACTTACTAGAGAAAAGATGCAGTCACTTGTTTTAAAAATTTGGAAAGAAACTGGAAAAACAATTATTTTAATTACTCACTCAGTTGAAGAAGCATTGTTGCTTGGTGAAAGACTTTATGTAATGGCACCAAGACCTGGACGTATACATAAAGAGTACAATCTTCCATTTGCTTCAATGGGTTTAAAAGAAGACTTAAGAGACATTAAAAATTTAAAAGATTTTACTAGTAAAAGAGAAGAAATCTTAACCATGATTTGGAACATGGAAGAAGAAATAATGGGTAAGGATATCTAGTATGTTTACTCAAATTATAACTTTTTTAATTATTGTAGCTATCATTGGCTGTATTATGTACGGCAGAAAACTTATAAGAACTGAAAAAGTAGATGCTGTTTTTGGGAACCCAGAACGAGCTAAAGGTGGAACTCATTGGATTATCGTTGGAAGTAGTGTTATTTTATTAACTTGGCTATATTATTCGTGGGATATAGCAAAATCTTTTTACCCTCAATCAGCTAATGAATTATGCCAGGTTGGTAAAGTAAATGACTCTTTATTATCCTTAAAATACTTGTTCCCTATTGAAGAAAGAGAGTTCAAAAGTACATCTATTATTAAGGCTGAAAATAAAAATATAATAAAGCTTAAAAATGAAATTAAAAACTCAAGCGAAATTAGTGAACAACATAGAACAATCTTACTTGGATTAATTGATAAGACTAAATCAACAATTCCATTATTAACTAATGAAGCTTTATTAGATAATCAAACAAAAGTTAAAATTTTTGAACTTGCAGGTAAAATTGATCAATTATCTGCCGAATTTCAGAAAAAAGATTATCCCTATGAAAGTTCGGAACAAAGAAACAAAAGACTAATCGATGCTCAAGCTGAGGGTGGTTGGGGAGCTTCTGGTACAGCTGTGGAAAATACTGTTGAAGTTCCAACAATTCCTAAAACAGATAAAGGCCTAAAATTTGATGCAGCAGCTCAAGAACTTAAAGTAATTAGCGATGAATTCTTTAAATTAAGAAATCATAACTTTCAATACAAATCAGTTATGAAAGAAATTAAAGATGACGTCAAAACATTTAGAAAAGAAGCTAATGATAGTGAAGAAATTGCTTCTACATTAGCAAAAGATGTTCTTAAAATTGCAAGAAGAATTGAATATGCAAGTATATTCCCCCCTAAAACTTTAAATGATTTACAAGGGGCAATCATATCTTTTGATGAAGTTCAAAAAAAGGAACAAGGCTCTTTAAAGTATGTTGATATGCTTTTATTTCCAGCTGGTACAATTGTATCCAGTGGTCCAAATTGTTCTGAACAAGGTTCAGGAAGATGGTTACCCAAACCCTCTGATACTCTAGATAAATTTATTCTTTTATCAAAACCTAGTGTTGGTTTTAAAAATATTCCATTGCTTTGGTTTGAAATGATGGATGTTAGTAAAATAGTTGGTTTTATTCTACCTGATTGGATTGCAGATATTGTTCCAGGTAAATATCCTGTTCATAATGAAAGTGGTGTAGTTGAGCCTAACTTTAAAAGTAAAGTTTTAAGTGTAGTTACTGGTGAGTTTAAATTATTTAAAATTCCTGTTCCTATGGGACATATATGGGATTCTTTTTTAAGGGTATTGTTAGGTTTAGTAATTGGAATTATCTTAGGAGTACCTCTTGGATTATTTATGGGTCTTAATAGATTTGCAAAAGGATTTTTTGATCCATTAATTGAATTATACAGACCGGTTCCACCACTTGCATGGGCTCCACTTATTATATCAGTACTTGGAATTGATAACGTTGGAAAAGTATTTTTACTTTTCATGGTGTCATTTTCTATTATGATTATATCAGCTAGAGCTGGTGCATCAGGTACACAATTATCAAAAATTCACGCTTCACACTCATTAGGAGCATCTAAGTGGCAAATATTAAGATATGTAATATTTCCAAATTCATTACCAGAGATATTAACTGGTGTAAGAGTTGCAATTGGTATGTGTTGGGGAACATTGGTTGCAGCTGAGTTTTTAGCAGGAACAACTGGTATTGGTTTTGTTGAAAACGTTGCTAAGAAATACTTCCAATACGAAGTTATTTGGATCACAATTTTTGTTATGGGAATGTTGGGTTTATTATTTGATGTAACCTTAAGAAAACTTATAGACAAATATATTCCATGGCGTGGTAAAGGCTAATAGTGAAAACCCCGTTACTTAAAAAAGAAATCATAAAGATTTTTCAAAAATATGGTTTAAGTAAAGATCATGCTTCAATTTCAGCTAATGCATTAATTAATGCAGAATTAGTTGGTGCTTATGGGCATGGTTTATCAAGATTGAAGATGTATTGTGATCGTATTTCAAAAAAAGTAATTAATTCAAAACCTAAAATTAAAATTAAAAAGATTTCTCAATCAATTTCTCACATTGATGCAAATAACAGTATTGGTTTTGTTGCAGCTGATCTTGGAATTAAAACTGCAATCAAACATGCACAAAAAACAGGTATTGGAATGGTTGCTGTAAAAAATAGCGGTCACTATGGTTTGTCTGGTTATTACGCAGAACAAGCTGTTAAGAAAAATTTAATAGCAATGATTTACACAAATGCACCTCCTGCTGTTGCACCTCATGGTGCATTAAAAACTTTATTTGGAACAAATCCTGTTTGTTTTGGAACTCCAACTGGATCTAAAATTCCATTTATTTTAGATACATCGATTTCAATGATTAATAGAGGTAAGATTAGAGTTGCTGCAAGAAACAATCAAAAAATTCCTGAAGGTGTTGCTTTAGATAAATTTGGTAAACCAACTATAGATGCTAAAAAAGCATTGGAAGGTGTACAGCTTCCAATTGCAGGTTTCAGAGGATCTGGACTTGCTTGGATGGTTGATATTTTAAGTGGTGTGCTTACAGGTGGAAATCATGCAGGTAAGGTTAAAGATCCTTTTGATGATTTTTCTGGACCACAAAATATTGGTCATTTGTTTATAACTTTTAAAGCAAATTTATTTCAAAAAAATTACAATCAAAGAATTAAGGATAATATTAAAACTATTAAGAAACTTCCTAAAATTAAAGGTGTAAAAGAAATAATGTATCCAGGTCAAAACAAGTTTAATCGATATAAACAAAATCTTAAAAAAGAAATTTCAATATCTGATGTTATTAAGAAAGATCTTGAAACTTTAATAAACAAGTAGCGATAAAAAACCAATAAAGAAAATTAGAACAGATAAGATTATTACTTTGTTAATTGTTTCTTTTTTTAGTTTTTCTTTAAGTTTTCGTCTTAAATCATGCACACACAAGTTCTTTGTGGCTTCAGTTTCATTAGTATTATTTTCTATATCCTCAGAAATTTTATCTAACTCTTCTTTATTCATTAAAGACAGTTAACCACGACCAAAAAAAAATTATATATAAAGGCTGATCAAAATGGGGATATCTGATTATATGATATTAATTTATTCTAAAAAATTTCTTATTTTAAGAGGAAAGAAGTGTTAAAATTCCCAGAGAAACACATACAGTTGAAAAAATAACAGTTCTTTTAACTTTATCTTTTTTTTTCTGGTCTATTATTCTTTGCTTTAGAACATCGACGTTAACTCTAGGGGTCTCTAAAATAACTGATGTTCTATTTAAGCTCTCTGTACTCATTAAAAACAATAGATCATGTAATGCTTAAATTAGATACACAACGTTTGTCCAAAATGGGTTAACTCTTATCTACTTATTGTTCAAATTGGGTTTTTTAAATATATGAAGAAATTACCTAGTATATCCAATGAAATTAAAGAAGATGTAATCTTTAAAATTATCAGTAAAAACTTTAGTAAAATCGCACCCTATTGGTTTGAATTATTATCTAGTTGGCTTATTCGTTCATACAATGTTTTTCAGGATATCGATAAATACATAATTTTAGTTTACTTAATAAATAAAGACTTAATATTCTATAGAAAAAATGGATTAATTGTAGATTACGATACATTTTATAATGATAAATCAATAGAAATTCCTAAAATTAATATCAGCGATATTTCAACTGATCTTAAGATACCTAAAGAAAGTGTAAGACGTAAAGTTCAAGAATTAGAGAAAGCAAGAGTAATTAAAAAAAATGGAAAAAAGATTTTTTTAGATAGATCTGCCTTTATAACAGCAAAACCAAAACAAACTTTAGACGCATTAAGTGTCTTACTTCATAAGTTTAATAAAATATTATTAGACGAAAAAATAACCATTAAGATTTTCAATAAAGATGAAATTACAACATCACTTAAAAATAATTTTTCTTTTTGTTGGTATCAATTTTATAAATTAATATTTATTTTTACCAATCGTTGGAGGATTGCTCTTACTGATTTAGAAACTTTAGCTATTGGGCTTGTAGTTCTTTTAAATACAGTAGGCAATAAAAGTTTTAAAGCACAAGATTTAAATATGAGTCATTGGACAAAGTTAGCTCAGGGAGCCGATGATGTGGGAGTTAATGCCATGTCTTTATCAGATATTACAGGTATTCCTAGACCTACAGTTGTTAGAAAGATAAAAAGATTAGTTGAAACTGATTTTTTACATATTAATGAAAAAAAACTTATTACACTGAACATAAAAGGTTCAAGGTTAAAAAAACAAATTAAGATGCAAAATCAAAATATGAAAAGTTTAAGTAGTATGTTGCATAGAATTTTTAACCAAATTAAGGTTATAAATTCTGATTAGATTTTCTTAAAATATAAATAAAGATAAAACCAGTTATATACATCGTAAGTGCATAAGCTGCTGTGGGTACCATATAAGCTAAATCATCAAACATTAATGTTGCAACAAACACTGCTAAAGTTCCATTTTGTAAACCACATTCTAATGCAATACATTTTTGTTGAGCTATTCCTGATGCAAATTTTTTAGCTATAAAATATCCTAACATCATCATTACTATATTTAAGATTAAAACAGCTAAACCAGCTTGAACAAGATAATTAAGAATATTATCTTTTTCTTCAATCCAAATCGCAACAAAGACAATTATAAATAACAAGCTAGTTAATTTATTAATAATATTAATTTTAGATGAAATAAAATTTTCAGCATAAGCTCTAATAATCATTCCACAAATAACTGGTACAGTTACAACTAATGCCATCTTCAATGCAATACCTATCAATGAAACATCTTTTAGAACTACAACTCCAAAAAATTCAGCTGAGTTAATGACAACAAATGGAACTGATATGATGCTAATTAAACTTACAACTGCAGTCAAAGAGATTGATAATGCTACATCTCCATCTGCAAATTTAGTTAATACATTTGAAGTAACTCCTCCTGGTGCTGCAGCAATAATCATTAAACCAACAGCTAATGGAGTTGAAAGATCTAATATTATAGCTATGGCTAAAGCAACAATTGGCAAAATTACTAATTGAGAAAAAAAACCAACAAAAAAATCTTTTGGAGTTTTTAATACTCTTTTAAAATCTTTAACTGAAAGACCAAGACCTAGTCCTAACATAATTAATGCTAAACAAATTGGTGCTATTTTTGTAACTATCTCCATACCTGCAGTTATTTATAACGATATTTTCTTAAAGAACAAATTTATATCTTTCGTTAACAGATTTGGCTTTTCCAGCGCAGGAAAATGACCACCTTCTTTCATTTTGTTAATTTGTTTAACATTAAATATTCTTTCAATGTAAGATTGTGGAGGCCATTCAGACATTTCTTTTGGAAAAATTGCAATACTAGTTGGGATTGAAATTTTTTTAAAATCTTTTGGAAAGTAGCGGCCACCCTCCTCACGTCTACCAAAGTATATCCAAGAAGCTGTATTAAAAGTATTAGTTAAAACATAAACCATGATGTTTGCTAAAAGAACATCTTTAGAATAAACGCTTTCTATATTGTTATCTTTTAAATCTGACCAACCATGCATCTTTTCAATTATCCAAGCAGCAATTCCTACTGGACTATCGATCATTGCATAACTTAATGTTTGAGGTTTTGTTGCTTGTTGAGTTCTATATCCATCTTGAATAATTTGATCATTATCAAACTTATTTTGCCAAGCCTTTTCTTCTTCTGTTTTTGGGCCATCAGGATGTCTCATGGTTAAACAATTAATGTGAATAGCTTTACAATGATCATAGTGATCATATCCTAACCAGTTTGCTATAGTTGCACCCCAATCACCTCCTTGTGCCACATACTGTTTATATTTTAGATTTTCAGTCATTAATTTATCTAAAATTTCAGCAATTTTTCTTGGACCAATAGGTTTCTTTGGTGCACCTGAAAAACCAAAACCTGGTAAAGATGGCACAATAACAGTAAACCCATCTTCTGCATCACCACCAAATTGTTCTGGGTGAGCTAGTGGTTTTATAACTTCTAAAAATTCAACAATTGATCCTGGCCATCCATGCATTAATAATAAAGGCTTGGGATTTGCTCCACTTCCCTTTTCTTCTATAAAATGAATATCAATCCCATCAACATTGGTTTTAAAATTTGAAAAACTATTGATTAATTTTTCATGTTTTTTCCAATCAAAATTAGAGACCCAATATTCACACAATTCTTTTAAATAGTTCTTATTAGTTCCGTGAACCCAATCATCCATGTCTTGAATTGCAGACCACGGGTAATTCTTTATTTTTGAATTAATGATAGAAATCTGTTCATCTGATACATTAATTTTAAAATCTTTAATCATTTTGTCTTATTTTGTTATCAATAATTATAAAAACAACTATATACATTTTAATTATTATTTATAATTATTGTTTATGCTTTCAAATAAAGAAATAGTCTGCCCCAATAACCTTTTAGATGAGGCTCATAAAAAAAAAGGTGTAAAAGTTGCTGTTGTTAATGCAGGTAAACCATTGCCCATGCTATCGGTTCAAGATGCAGTAAATGAAAATTTAATTGAACCTATTTTTATTGGAGACAAAAAAGAAATTCTAAAATGTGCAGAGGATTTAAAATGGAATATTTCAGAATACGAAATAATTGATGAACCTATTGAAAACGATACTGCAAAAATTGCTGCAAAACTTGCGAGTGAAGATAAGGTAAAAATAATTGTTAAAGGTCATATTCATACTGATGTATTAATGAAAGAAGTTTTAAAACGTGAATATAATTTGTTAGGAAAAACTCGATTAAGTCATATCTGGCACATGACTGTTGAAAAAGATGGCAAACCTTTAATCATTACAGACGGTGCTTTAAATGTTTTGCCTAATGTAAAAACAAAAATGCATATTCTTAAAAATGTAATTAATTTTTCTAATAGAATAGGAATATCTAGACCAAAAGTTGCTGTTTTATCAGCTACAGAGGAAGTTTTAGATAGTGTTCCAAGTTCTTTAGATGCTGCTGAATTAACAAAACTTGCAAAAGAAGAAAATTTAGAAGCTGATGTTTTTGGACCGTTAGCATTCGATAATAGTATTTCAAAAAAATCAGCTGCTATAAAAGGAATTAAAAATGCAGTAGCTGGTGAAGCTGATGTTTTATTAGTTCCAAGTGTAGAAACTGGTAACGGTTTAGTTAAAATGATGATTTATTTTATGGGCGCTTGTGCTGCAGGAGTTGTAGTTGGTGGTAAAGTTCCAGTTGTAATCACAAGTAGATCTGATGAAGCTCAAGCAAGACTAGCTTCCATTGCAGCAGCTGTAGTTGCATTAGATTAATTCTAAATAAAATTTATGAAACCATTTGATTATATAAGTTTATATTTATTAGTAATTATTCTTTGTGTAACTAGTGTAAATATGGCCTATAGATTTTATTTTTAAATCATTGAATAAAATTCATTTATACTTTATTAAGTTGCTCTTAAAATAAAGGAAATAATCAATGGCAATACAATATTTAAAAAAATCACCAAAAACATCATCAACAGACGACACAAAAACAACGGGTATAGTTCAAGATCTATTAAAAGATATTGAAACTACAAAAGAACAAGGTTGTATCGATTTAACAAAAAAGTTTGATAAATATGATGGTGATATTATTGTTTCCAAAGAAAGAATTGAAGAAATCAAAAAAACTCTTGATCAAAAAACTAAAGACGATGTCCAGTTTTCTTATGAAAGAGTTAGAAAATTTGCTGAGGCACAATTAAAAAACTATGGTCAAGATTTTGAAGTGGAATTATCAGATGGTTTATTTGCAGGACAAAAATTAGTTCCTGTAAACACTGCTGGTTGCTATGTACCAGGTGGAAGATATGCTCATATTGCATCTGCAGTAATGAGTGTAACAACAGCAAAAGTTGCAGGTGTTAAAAACGTAATTGCTTGTAGTCCTCCAAAAGAAGGCGTGGGAGCTCATCCAACAATTGTTTACACTGCTGATTTATGTGGTGCTGATGTTATTTTAAATTTAGGCGGTGTACCCGCTATTGCTGCAATGACTAATGGTTTATTTAAAAATCCACCTGCTGACATTATTGTTGGTCCTGGAAACCAATTTGTTGCTGAAGCTAAAAGAATTTTATTTGGTAAAGTTGGAATAGATTTATTTGCTGGTCCTACAGAAATTGGAATTATAGCAGATGCTAAAGCTGATCCAGAAATTGTTGCTGTTGACTTAGTAGGTCAGGCTGAACATGGTTATAATTCACCTTGCTGGTTATACACAACAAGCAAAGATCTTGCTGAAAAAGTAATGAAAAGAGTTCCTGAATTAATAGCTGAACTACCAGAAGTTCCAAGAACTAATGCTGATGCGGCTTGGAGAGATTATGGTGAAGTTATTCTTTGTGATACTGATGAAGAAATGGTTAAAATCAGTGATGAATACGCACCTGAACACTTAGAAGTTCAAACAGAAAACTTACAGTGGTTTCACGACAGATTAACTAATTATGGTTCTTTATTTATTGGTGAAGAAACAACAGTTGCTTATGGAGATAAATGCTCTGGAACAAACCATATATTACCAACTAAAGGTGCTGGAAGATACACTGGTGGTTTGTTTGTTGGTAAATTTGTAAAAACATTAAGTTTCCAAAGAATGACTAAAGAGTCGACTGAATTAGTTGGTGCTGCAGCTGCTAGAATTTCTAGATACGAAGGAATGGAAGCGCACGCAAGAACTGGTGATGTAAGACTTAAAAAATACGGATATTCTAATTAAGAATTTCTAAAAACACCAATAAAGTCAAAAAGCTCATAAATATAATTATAAATAAATTAATTATATTCCACACTTTTTTACTTTTTGCATATTTAGAGAGTATTTTTGATAAATAGCCTAACAAAAAGAAAAATAGGAATGATGCAACTGAAGCACCTATTCCAAATATAATTTTTTCATTCAATAGGAAATTTTTTGAAAAGTTTCCTAAGATAAATACTGTATCTGAATAAACGTGGGGGTTTAAATAAGTAAAACCCAATGTTTTTAAAAAAATATCGTATTTAGAAACACGATTTTGATCACTATCTAAACTTATCTCTGTATTAAGTATTTTTATTTTTGAATAAATAAAATGAATTAAAAATCCAATTAATAATAAATTAAATATTAATTCTATAATTGAATTAAAATATTGAACAAAGTAGTGAAAAAGAAAAATTCCAATAAAAATTAAAATCAAATCAGATAAGGAGCAAATTAAGCAAACTAAAAATATATGCTGTTTTTTTAAACCTTGTTCTATTACAAATATATTTTGAGCACCGATTGCTAAGATTAAACTTAAGCCTGTAAAAAAACCCAATAAAAGAATATCCATCAGATTTTATTAAACTCTTTTTTTACCTTGAACAACCCTATCTAAAATTAATGCAACAAATAAAATAGCAACACCTGCTAGTATACCTTGCCCAACGTTTGCATATTGTAGTGCTTCAAGTACATCTTGACCTAATCCTTTTGCTCCAATTAAAGATGCAACAACAACCATTGCTAAACTCAACATTACGGTTTGATTAACACCAGCTAAGATGGAAGGTGTTGCTAAAGGTAAATCTACTTTTCTAAGTAGGTACCATTTACTTGCACCATAAGCTATTGCTGCTTCTCTGATTGTTTCTGGTACTCCTCTTAATCCAAGTACTGTCAATCTAACAACAGGTGTTCCACCAAAAATCATTGTAATAATTACTGCTGCAACCTTACCTGTTCCAAAGAATGCAATTACAGGAATCATAAATACAAATGCTGGCATAGTTTGCATAAAATCCATTATTGGTCTTATCATTGAATAAAATCTTTGACGCCTTGCACAAAAAATTCCAAGTGGTATTCCAATTGCGATGCTTAATATTGCAGCTGTTCCTAGCAATGCAAGTGTTGTCATAGCCTTTACCCAAAATCCTAAAAATCCCATATAGCTTAAAAATCCAGCAGAATAAATTGCAGCTCTAGGTCCAGCTGATAATCCTGTCAAGGTTACAATCGTAGTAATTATTACTATCCATGGAGTTTTAACAAACAGTAATTCTAAAAAATCTAAAACTGATCTAATTCCAATTGTAATAGCTGTAAATAAAGCATCTCCTTTAAGAACAGCATAATTAAATATTGTTTCAACCCATGCAATTGAAGTTAATCTTATGTCCGGATGAGTTGGAAATTCATTCATAATTACAATTAAACCTGGAAAACTATAATGAACTACTGAAAAGAACATTATTACAGAAGCAAAAACCGTACTTAAAATATAGTTTTTGGTCTTCATACCTGGACTTATTGTTTTGTCTGACAACCATTCAGAATATCTTTTTTCTAATTTAGAATTGGCAAGTACTCCTTGTGCAATTTTAATTAAAATTAATAAAACAATTCCAAAAATTGTAATCCAAATAGCTGATGCTTCAATTCTTTCAACTTCATTAACATAGCCTTGCATAGCATCTTCTAAAGATTTGATATTTCTCTTATAAACATCAACTTTGTCAGGATTATTTGTGATAGCAGCTTCTAACTGTTTATTTCTAAAAGCAATAGTAGATTGAACTTGTTCAATTTTTTGAATTGCATCTTTTGTAATATTGCCAAATAAACCTCTAATAATTTGAACAACTGAAAAAGTTTCAATAATTAAAAAAGTTAAAGCCCAATTCCAAATATTTCTCATTCCAAACCAAATTGGTCCTAGAATTGCTGCATACAAATTAAATGAGATAGAAAACGTGGGTTTACTTCCTATTTTTTGAAATTGATCAATATAATAATCTGGATTTGTTTTAACAAAATCAGTTATTAGTTCTGATCTAGTTGGGTTGTTTAGTTCTTTACTCACCATCTCCTCCTTCAATAACTGCTTTTAAAAGATCTGATTGCGAAATAACTCCAGCTATTTTTTTTTCTGAATTTTGAACAATTATTGGTTTATCTTTTGAAGCTGAAGTTTCAATCAGTTTACTTAATAAATCACTTTCATTTACAACCTCTAAGTCATTGGACAATTTTCCATTTTTATTTTCAAAACTTTCAACAGATTGCATTATTGATTTAGCTTGAACTACTTTTAGTCTAGAAATACCTTTAACAAAATCAGCAACATAATCATCTGCTGGACTAACAACAATTTCCTCAGGTGTTCCAACTTGAATAACCTTACCATCTCTCATTATTGCAATTCGATGACCTACTCTCACAGCTTCGTCTAAATCATGAGTAATAAACACGGTTGTTTTTTTCATCTGTTTTGAAAGTTTGATAAATTCTGATTGAAGCTGTCTTCTTATTAATGGATCTAGTGCACTAAACGGTTCATCCATTAGTAGAAAGTTAGGATCTGCAGCTAAGGCTCTCGCTAGTCCAACTCTTTGTTGCATACCTCCTGATAATTCATGGGCAAATTTATTTCCCCAGCCTTGTAACTCAACAATTTCTAAAATTTTATTGGCAGCATCCAATCTGTCATTTTTACTAATACCTCTTATTTCGAGAGGCATCGCAATATTATCAACTACAGATCTATGGGGCATTAAAGCAAAATTTTGAAATACCATACCTATTTGTCTGTTTCTTAATTCTTGTAAGCTATCTCTATCAAGTGTCATTACATCTTGACCATTGATTAAAATTTTTCCTGATGTGGGTTCTAACAATCTATTAATATGTCTTACCAATGTAGATTTACCACTACCAGACAGACCCATTACACAAAATATTTCTCCTTGTTTTACATCAAAAGAAACATCAGAAACCCCAATAACTGAGTTGTATCTTTCTAGTGCTTCATTTTTTGAAATTTTTTTATTTTGAATTGCATCTAACGCTTCATTTGAAGTGTTACCAAACACTTTCCAAACGTTTTCAATTCTAATTGCTGATCCAGATGAATCCATTTAGCTTTCTTTTACTTAAGGAAATTATACCCGGCAATATTAAATTGCCGAGTATAAGTAATTTATTTTATTAGATTAAAGGCCTAACCAACCATCAACTGTTGATTTATTAGCTTTCATCCAAGCTCTTGCTACATCAGCTGGTTGTTTTTTTTCAACTGAAATTGCATAAGCCATAGCTGACACATCGTCTGCTGTTAATTGAAAGTTCTTAAAGAATTCAACGATAGCTGGCGATTTACTTTCTAAAGAAGTTCCCCAACCAATTTGAATTTGTTTAAGTGCGTCTTTCGAAGCAACATAAGATTTTTTGTACCAGTCAGCATCCTCTTTAGGTTGTACCATTTTGTATTTAGCTGGATCAAATTTTGGCTCTTCCAACATAACTACATCAGCCATTCCCCAAATTGCATGTGGCTTGTAACAATAAAATGCATAACCTTCATCTTTTTTAATTGAGTCAAGTACTCTTGCATTTTTTACTGCTTCTGCTGCTCTAATTGGTTCGATACCTGCATCATATAAACCATAGTCTCTTAACTTGACTTGATTCACATTAGCTGACGCCCAACCATCTGCACCAATCCAGAACTCTCCTTTACCATTGCCATCGCTATCCATAGCTTTAACAACTTCTGGTCTTCCTAAATCTTCAATTGCAGTGATGTTAAATTTTTTCGCAAATTTTTGAGAAACACAGTAACCTTGGTTTCCCTCATATGGTTTGCTACTTAACTTTAAAGTTCCTTTTGGAACCAAATCGTTTGTGTAAGCTTGTTGGTTTGGCAACCAGATATCAGGGTGAACTTCAATTTCACCTTTACTTCTATCAATTGCACCATAGATAGCAGTGTTGTTCCCTGGTACTAGTTCTGCTTCTCCACCCATCTTGTCTGTAACAACAGCAGCTAATAAATTAGCAATTGCTGTAGCACCTGTCCAACCTGGATCTCCAATTTTTACTTTTTCAGCAAATGATGAAAAAATGGCAAAAAGTGAAATTAATCCAGCTACAAGTGTAGTTTTAATTATTCTCATTATCTCTCCTATTAATTTAAAAATTCAGTCTAACGTGAATGATTAAAGTGAGTCAAAGGAAATAAAGTTATAAAAATTATATATATCTCAATAACTTTAACCTAAAAAGTCGCACACTGTATTATTAAATTTTTCAGGACTTTCTAAATGAACATTGTGTGAGCATCCTTCAAATACAATTAACTTACTATTGTTAATATTGTCATTTAATGTTTCAACTTGATTTCTATTGTAAGCTTTATCTTTATCTCCCCAGATTATAAGAGTTTCATTTTTAATTTTTTTTAAATTTTCTAAACCATTCCAATTCTTCATAGCTACTAGCGCGGCATCTGCAGCATCAATTGTAGTAAGCTTTCCAGCTTCTGAACATAAATCAAAATATTCAGCTTTATCTTCATCAACAAACCATGTTTTTGCAATTCTATGAGCAGTATCTGATAGTCCTTCAGTCTTTAATCTTTCTCTTGATTGATCAATCGTTTCAAATCTTTCAGGCATATTTCCTCTAGGACCAGTTCCATAACAAATTAATTTTTCAACTTTGTCTCCTTCAAGCTTTGTCATTTCTTGGACGATCATTCCACCCATTGAGTGTCCTAATAAATAAAATTTATCAATTTTTTTTTGATCGATTAAATATAAAATACTTTTAGCCATTGAATTAATATTGTCACATGGCTCAACTTTATTACTATATCCAAAACCTGGTAAATCAGGTGTAACAACTCTATAGTGTTTTTTTAGTTCTTGTAATTGCGGTCCCCACATGATTGATGAACCTAAGAATCCATGAACCATCACTAATGGAAATTTATCTCCCACGTCATTTACAAATAAATTTTGCATTAAAATATTAAGAGTGACTAATCCAAATAGTTTTTGTTTGAAGAAAAGAATTAAGTGCCTCGGTACCTTGATCTCTACTTAATGAACCAGATTGTTTATATCCTCCAAATGGAGTTTTAATATCTCCCTCTGAAAAAGTATTAACTGAAACCGTCCCACAAGGTAAACTTTTAGCTAGATGAAATGCTCGATTTATATCTTGAGTGAATACACTGGCATGCAATCCATATTTTGAGTTACTTGCAATTTTTAAAGCCTCTTCATCATTTTTAGCAGTTAAAACACCTAATACTGGACCAAAAATCTCTTCTTGAGCAATAGTCATATTTTCTTTTAATCCATCAAACAAAGTTGGTTTTGCAAAAAAACCTTTTTGTTTATTGTTCGATACTCCACCTGATAAAAGTTTTGCTCCTTCATCTATTCCTTTTTGAATATATCCATCGACTGTTTGTAAATGATTTTTTGATATCATTGATCCCATATTAGATTTCAAATCTAATGGATCACCTACTTTTAATTTTTTTACTTTTTTTATAACTTTATCTAAAAACTCATCCTTAACTTTTTTATGAACTATTTGCCTCATATTTGCAGAACAGTTTTGACCCCCATTCCAAAATGCAGAATTAATTGCATTATCAATTAAATCATCATTAATTTTCGCATCCTCTAAAACTATGAATGGACTTTTACCGCCCATTTCAAGAGCAACAGGTTTTAAATTACTTTCGCTCGAATACTTTAAAAAATATCCACCAACTTCGGTTGAACCTGTAAATGAAACTGCATCAACATCTTTATGTCGACCTAGGGCCTCACCAACATCTCCATATCCTGGAAGAACGTTTAATACGCCGTCTGGAATTCCGGCCTCTTTACCAATTTGAGCAACTCTAATTGCAGTAAGAGGGGTATCTTCTGCTGGCTTGATTATTACTGAGCAACCCGCAGCTAATGCAGGTGCCATTTTCCAAACAGCCATCATTAAAGGAAAGTTCCAAGGAACAATTCCTGCAACAACACCTATTGGTTCTTTAACTATTAAACTTGTAATAGATGGTTCAGTTGGACCAACTTTTCCAAACACTTTATCAATAAGTTCTCCATACCACTGAAAGTGCATTGGAGCATCATTAGCAACTTCATTAATACAATCTGTAACTAACTTTCCTGTATCAACACATTCTAAAACTGAATTTTCATCACCATGTTTTCGAAGTAATTCTGCAAATTTTAATAAAACTTCTTTTCTATATTCTGGTGAACTTTTTGACCAAACTCCACTATTAAAAGCTTTTCTTGAAACTTTAACTGCAAGATCGACATCTTTATGATTGCATTTTGCAACGGTACAAAGTTTTTCTCCAGTTGCAGGGTTTATTGTTTCAAACTTTTTTCCATCAATAGCATTTACATATTTACCATTGATAAATGCTCTTCCTTCAATTTTTAATTTTTTTGCAATAGATTTATAATTAGTAGCCACTAATTATTCTGGATTAGACGTTAATGTTTTAATCTCTAAAACATTTTCATTTGGATCTTTTACAAAGAATGTTTCTTGTTCATATTTAGTACCTTTAAATCTTAAATAAGGTTCATCGTAATATTTAGTTCCATTATCTTTTAATCTTTGTTTTAAAGTATCAAAATCTTTTCTTGATAAGTGCACACCAAAGTGAGGAACAGAAACATTCCCCATATCAACGTCATGTCTTTCATTATCTAATTTTTGTTCACTTGCATGAAGAGTTAACTCATTTCCCCAAAAGTCAACATCAGCCCATTCTTGAGCAGAATTGTCTAATCTGCAGCCTAATTTCTCGTTATAAAATTTTTTTGCAATCTCTAAATCACCACATGGTAATGCTAAATGAAAACAATTAGTGTTTTTATACATAAGTTAGTCCTTTAAATTTTGATTTTTGCCACTATATAAACTCTAGTTTATTAATCAACAAGTCAAATTTAACAAATTTTTATGAGTGATTTTCTACAATCTATAATTAATCGAGATCCAGCTGCAAAATCTAAACTGAGTTTAATTTTAACTTATCCAGGAGTTAAAGCTGTGTTCTTTCACAGAATTGCAAATTTTTTTAATACTGCCAAATTTGATTTAATTGCTAGAATAATTTCTCAGTTTTCAAGATTCCTAACAGGTATTGAAATACACCCTGGAGCTAAAATTGGAAAAAATTTATTCATTGATCATGGTATGGGGGTTGTAATTGGAGAAACTTCTGAGATTGGTGAGAATGTAACTATCTATCATATGGTTACACTTGGAGGGATTGCGCCAAGTATAAATTCAAATGGTCAGCGCAATATAAAGAGGCATCCAACTATTGAGGATTATGTGGTTATTGGTTCAGGTGCTCAAGTGTTAGGTCCTGTAAGAGTTGGAAGATGTGCAAAAATTGGTGCTAACGCAGTGATTACAAAAGATGTTCCAGAAAAAGCGGTTATGGTTGGTATTCCCGCAAGAAATGTTGGTATCGCTGATAGCGAATTCAAACCTTATGGTATTACTCCAGATAGTGATACAAAATCAGACTAATGAGCAACATTCAAAATGATTTTATTTCAGGGATTGGTAACACTCCTTTAATAAAATTAAGAGCTGCATCAGAAATTACTGGGTGTAATATTTATGGTAAAGCTGAATTTTTAAACCCCGGTGGGTCAGTCAAAGATAGAGCGGCTTTAGCATTAATTAGAGATGCTCAAGAAAAAAAATTGATTTCAAAAGGTGGAACTGTTGTTGAAGGAACAGCAGGTAATACTGGAATTGGTTTAGGTCTTTTGGGAAATTCTTTAGGGTACAAAACTATTATTGTAATGAACGATAATCAAACTCAAGAAAAAAAAGATTTGTTAAAAAACCTAGGTGCAGAACTTAGATTGGTAGCACCAAAGCCTTACAAAGATGATAATAATTTTGTAAAAATTGCAGCAAGACTAGCTGATGAATTAAGACCATCAAATAATAACGGTGTTATTTGGGCTAATCAATTCGATAACACGGCAAATGCAAAAGGTCATTATGAGGGAACTGGACCAGAAATTTGGAATCAAACAGATGGTAAGGTTGATGGATTTGTTTGCTCATCTGGAACTGGCGGAACTATTTCTGGTGTAAGTAATGCTCTTAAAGAAAAAAATAAAGATATAAAAATTTATTTATCAGATCCCAAAGGTTCTGCTCTTTATAATTACATAAAAAATGGTGAGCTAAAATCAGAAGGTGGATCTATTACTGAGGGAATTGGTTCAAGTAGAGTAACTAAAAACTTTGAAAATGCTAAAATAGATGATGCTTATTCAATCGATGACCATGAAGCACTACCTATTCTATACGATCTAATTCAAAATGAGGGGTTAAGCCTTGGCACAAGTTGTGGAATTAATATAGCTGGTGCAATCAGACTTGGTAAAGAATTAGGGCCTGGAAAAACGATTGTTACAATTCTTTGTGACAGAAGTGATAAATATTCTACTAAAATGTTTAACAAAAAATTCCTTGAAGAAAAAGGATTACCCTTCCCTAATTGGCTTTAAATATAAATTTTATCTGACAACCCATATATTAGAACTGCACTCAAAATAGTAAATACCAGTGGTGCTATAACACCTTCGTTCGAGTCATTTCTAATTCCTGTTTTGTCAATTTTTATCGAATAAGTGTTTACAATTAAGATACATACATTTTGTACAAAAATTAAATTAAAGAATGCCCAAGTACCTTCAACACCATTAGGTCTGACAAACATTATATAAAGAGCCATCAATAATGCTCCTAGAAAAGTAGCACCTATCATTCGCATTATAGGTGTTGCTGTTTCATCCATTTCAAATTTAGCTCTAAAATTTTTATTATTAATTATCATTTGATAAGCATAGATTCCGAAACCTAAAAAATGAGTTATGAAAAGAATTAAGTAAAAAATTCCATTAAATTTTTCAATCATAATTAATTTTTATCAAAAATAATTGTTATTGTTAATTTTTAAATTAAGAAATTAATTCTATGATAAGTTGTAAAATAACTAAATTTTATAAGTATTAAGCCTTTTTCTTCTATATTTTTATAATGTTATGCATTTAATTTTTTGGGATAATAAAAAATTAATAATGAAAGGAGAATAAAAATGTCAGTAGCAAGAATAACGACTCTAAACTTAAAATCTAAGGAAGACGCAGATCAAATTGCAGAAACTTATAAAACAAATGCACCAAGTGAATTTCCTGAAGCAGAACAATTATTGGAAGTTCGTATAAATGACAAAACTTTAATGTTTGTTTCATTATATACCGATAATGATGCAATGGAACGAGCTTCTGCTTCAAGAACTAAACGAATGGATTTAAATAAAGAAGTAATTGATTCAGTTGATGGAAAAGCTGGTGCGGTAATCTTAAATCACAAAAACTAAAGGAAAAAATGCAAGCAATTTACACAAGAACAGTGAGGGTAAAAGATAATAGCTTAGGTAAAGCAATGGAAATTGGAAAAAGTTTAGCAAAGGTTAGAAAAAAATATTATCCTAAGCACAATATTTATTTTTCATTTCAAATTGGTGGTGATCCAAGAACAATTAGAGAAACATTAATTGGTCCAATGTTTGAAGGAGATAATGAAGCTGATGCAAAAATGTCAGCAGATAAAAAATATCAAAGTCTTCAGAAACAATTGAAGAAAGTTGCAGTTGAAGGAACTATCGAAGACGAAATAAGAGTCATCTTTAGTGAATAAGTAAATATTAATAATGAAAGGAGAATAAAAATGTATGTAAAAATAGAACAAAAACTATCTAAGGGATTTAACTTATGGAAAGAAATGATACTTGCAAATGGAGATAAATTAAAAAAATATGGAATGACAATTGCTTTTGCGGGCACAGATAAAGAAGATGATAATACAATGACAGTAATTGTACATTTTGAGTCAATGGAAGGAATGAAAGGATTTAGTGGAGACGAAGAAATTATTAAAGCAAGAATTGAGGCTGGTGTAATTATAGATCAATCAAAAATGACTATGATGTCTAATGATTCAGTAATGAACCATTCTGGTTAATGAATAAAAGAAAGAAGGATAAATATGTCAATATTAGCAAAATATAATGCTGCTATGGAAGCTAAAGACGAAGCTGCCATGAATGAACTTCTGCATGATGATTATAAATTTACGATGCATGCATCAGGTAATGTTTTAGAAAAAGCAGATGTAATTAAATGGGCTATGAGTGGTGACATCAAAAGAGATAAGATAAGAGTAATTTTTGAAAATGATGAAATTGGTGTTGAGCATGCATTTGTAACATTTAATGACGGAAATACTGAGGCGGTAATGGCTGTATTCAAATACAGAGATGGAAAAATGATTTCTCTTGAAACGGGTGCTACTAAAATGCCGAAATAATTATATATATTTTACGAGATTTCATTTAATATTATTAAATGAGTCTCGCTTCTTCTTATTTAATCCTAGTTTTAGCAGTTCTTCTAGGAGTAACTTCAAATAGTTTTGCAAAAAGTGCCGAAGGTTTTACTCTTCTCTTTCCAAGTATAATTACAGGTATTACGATTGTTATGTGCATGTATGCACTTTCAATGGTAATGAAAAATATTCCAATGGGTATAACTTATGCATCCTTTGCAGGATTAACAATTATTGCAACAGTATTTGTTGGTATAATAAGATTTGATCAAATGCCAAATTTATATTCAATAATTGGATTAGTTTTAATTATTATCGGGGTTTTAATGGTAAATCTATTAGGTAACAACTAAGGATGAAACCTTTATTTGGATATTTATTTTTAACTGTTGGTATTTTATCTGGAATAGCTGCTAATAGTTTTGCAAAAATATCCGAGGGTTTCACAAAGACTTTGCCAATAATTTACATGTATCTACTGATGATGATTTGCTTATTTTGTATTGCAAAAGCTATGCATGCACTTCCAGTTGGGTTCGCTTATTCAACATATAGCGGATTAACAGTAGTGGGTGTTGTGGCATTTGCTATGATTAAATATAATCAAATTCCAAATCTTTATGGAATTGTTGGAATTATCCTAATCGTAATTGGTGTGATAATGGTTAACTACTTGGGGAAACTTAATTAGTTTTAGTATTACTATTAGGTGCACATACTTCAGATCTTGTTAAAAATCTTCTTCCTGTACCATTATCAAGTGAAAACATTCCACCCATACCTTTAATACAATCAATTATAAGATCAGTATTTTTCCAAGCCTCATGTTGTGTCTCGCTTATATAAAAAGGAATATCACCAATTTTTCCAACTAACACATCATCGTCACTTACTAAAAATTCTTTCACTGGATAACACATGGGTGCACTTCCATCACAACATCCACCTGATTGATGGAATAATAAATCTTTACCATGAGTTTTTTTTAAATCTTCAATTAACTCAAGTGCAGTAGGTGTTGCTGAAACTTTCATATTTAATATGGCCCGTAATTTGATACGGGCCATTATAATTTATCTATTAAAAGAAGCCTAATTTTTTTTCACTGTACGACACGTGTAAATTTTTCACCTGTCTGTAATGATTAAGCATCATTTTGTGGGTTTCTCTACCAATTCCAGATTGTTTGTAACCACCAAAGGCAGCATGCGCTGGATAAGCATGGTAACAATTTGTCCAAACTCTTCCTGCTTGGATTCCTCTTCCCATTCTATAAGCAACATTACCATTTCTAGTCCAAACTCCAGCTCCTAAACCATAAAGTGTATCATTAGCAATTTCTAATGCATGTGCTTCATCTTTAAATTTAGTAACTGAAACTACAGGTCCAAAAATTTCTTCTTGGAAAACTCTCATAGAGTTATCACCTTCAAAGATAGTTGGTTGGATGTAGTTTCCTTTTTCCAAACCACTATTTAAGTTAGCAACCTCACCACCACAAAGAACTTTGGCACCTTCTTTCTTACCTAAATCTAAGTAAGATTTTATTTTTTCCATTTGTTCTAAGGATACTTGAGCTCCTATCATTGTTTCCATTTTAAGAGGATTGTCTTGTGTAACAGCTTTTGTTCTAGCAACAGCCTTTTCCATAAACTTATCGTAAATAGACTCTTGAACTAACACTCTACTAGGACAAGTACAAACCTCACCTTGGTTAAGAGTAAACATTGCAAAACCTTCCATACATTTATCAAAGAAGTCATCATCATGATCCATGACATCTTCAAAGAAAATGTTTGGTGATTTTCCACCTAATTCTAAAGTTATTGGAATTAAGTTTTGAGATGCATATTGCATAATTAAACGTCCAGTTGTTGTCTCACCTGTAAATGCAATCTTTCTAATTCTCTTAGATGATGCTAAAGGTTTTCCTGCCTCTAAACCAAAACCACTTACTACGTTAACAACTCCTGGAGGTAATAAATCTCCAATTAATTCCATCAGTAGTAAAATTGATGCTGGTGTTTGTTCAGCTGGCTTTAAAACTACACAGTTTCCTGCAGCCAATGCTGGTGCAAGTTTCCAAGTAGCCATTAACAATGGAAAATTCCAAGGTATAATTTGACCAACAACACCTAATGGTTCAGGAATATGATAAGAATATTCACTATTACTTATCTCTGATACAGAACCCTCTTCAGCTCTAATCACGCCTGCAAAATATCTCCAATGATCAACAACTAATGGTAAATCAGCGGCCATACATTCTCTTATAGGCTTTCCATTGTCCAGACATTCTGCTGTAGCTAAAAGTTCCAAGTTCTTCTCAATAACATCTGCTATCTTAAGCAGTATATTTGATCTTTCAGTAATTGATGTAACACCCCATGTTGGAAAAGCTGCATGCGCTGCATCTAAAGCAGCTTCAACATCACTTGCATCTGATCTTGGAACTGCACATATAACTTCATTATTTATTGGGCTTACATTGTCAAAATATTTACCTGATTTAGGTTCAACAAATTTCCCTCCAATAAAGTTTCCATATTTTTCTTTATAAGGAAATTTTACTTTTAGATGAGATGTGTCCAATAAAGGAGACTTCCCAGCTTTAATAGTTTCAGTACTCATTTTTTTTCCTCTCTCTCTACTTTTTTTATTTTTAAGCTTATTATTTTTTTTAGAAACCTTGGATGGTTTCTTTGTCGCTACTGTTTTTGTAGCAACTTTCTTTTTAGTTTTTGATTTTTTTCTAGATACTTTGACTAATTTAGTTTTTTTTTTCTTAGTCTTTATTTTTGCTACTTTTTTTCTTTTAATAGCCATGAAGAAATTTAACTACTAATCAAAGCTGGTGTCTATTTTAATAAATATTATTTACAATTTATGATTGAATAGAGCACTGTATGATGTGTTCTATTTTAAGTGAACACAATTAGCAGATTAAACTAGTTAAAATTATCTGGCAGTTCGTGAATACCATTATCAGTTAGATTAATCTCAAATTCATCCACAATATTGGATAAATCTAGAGCAGAGTATAAATGAGGAAACATATTTCCATCAGAAGCTTGTTCCCAAATTAAATGTTCTAATTTTAATGTTTCAACTTTAAGTAAAACTAAATTTTCTTGTTTTAGATAATATTTTTCAAGAGTTCCTTTAACTTGATCCTCTCCTGAAAAATGAATAAAACCATCCTGTATATCCTTAGAAGACCCTAAATAAGCTCCAGTCTCTTTTGCTTTTTGCCACTCTTCACTATCAATTATTTTAAAAATATATTTTAAATTCACAGTTACCAGGAAGAGTTTGGACCATTTAAAAAAGCTAATTCTTCTTCAGTAGACTCTCTGCCAAGAATTTTATTTCTATGAGGATATCTGTGAAATTGTTTAATAGCTTTTGTGTGGTCCTGCCAAAATTTTTTAATCTGTGTATAGCCTTCGTGTTCTCTTAAATATTTATTAAGTAAATAATAAGCCATATCATGATCAGTAATCTCTTCGCTATGAATTAGAGGCAAGATCATAAAAAATCTCTGACTTTCATTCATTGCTTCTAAATACCCTGCATAGACAGCATCATTTACAATTAATCTAGTTTTATGATCTTGGTCAAAAGCCTTTTTTTCATCTCTAAACATATTTCTTGAAAATTGATCAAAAAGAACAACTAAAGCTAGAGCGCTCATTGGTTGATCTTGCCAATCATCATATTCATTTTGTGATGCAAGCTCATAATCATCTAAAAATCTATCTTTAATTGTTTGATCAAATGTTTCATCCTTTTTAAATCTTTTTTCAGCAGGAGTTTCCTTAAACCAAAAATCTAAAATTTTTTGTGCTTTTTTAGGAATCATTTTGAAACTGGTTTTAGTAATTTTAAAAATTTATTATGAATAGCTTTATTTGATGAAACTAATATATTTCCAGCATTAATTGCATCTTTGTTATCCCAAGTAGAGATATATCCACCAGCCGCTTTAACTATTGGTATTAACGGATGAATATCCCAAATTTTATTTGAGCATTGAATTACGATATCAACTCTTCCTTCAGCAAGATGTGAATAACTTAAAGCATCACTACAAGGAAACTGCATTAATTTGAGAATTTTAGGGATTTTTTTTTGCTTATTTAATGATAACCAGCCATGGAATGCTGCTGAAACTTTAACATCTTTAAATGTAGCTTTTTTATTTACGGATATTTTTTTTCTTTTTCCATTTTCAAAAACATAAGCAATTTTATCAGAGTAATTTAAGTAGTGTTTTTTTAAAACTGGGAAATTAGCTAAACCTAAAATCGGTTTATCTTTATAATTTAAAGAAATAAGATTACTCCAAGTTGGGTTACCTATAACAAATGACCTTGTGCCATCAATTGGGTCTATAACCCAAGTAAAATTACTCTTAGATTTTTTATGACCAAATTCTTCACCAATTACTTGGTGATTTGAAAATTTATTATTAATTTTAGATCTTATAAATTTTTCAAAAGCTTTGTCTGAAGTTGTTACTGGGTCATATCCTTTACCCTTAAGTTTATTAGATACCTTAAAGGTTCTGTTTAACTTAGAATAATAATATCTTGTTAAATCTTTAGCTAACTTATTTAAAAAATTAGCATAAATAGAGTAGTTTTTTGAATTAAATTGATCCACACCAAACTCTTACTATTTTATTTATGTTGAATAAAGTTAAAATTTTAATAATTCTAGATTTTAATTATGAAAATTGAACTTGCTGAAAATAAAGTTTATTTTAACGATGGTTTAATCAAAAAAGAAATACACCCTTTTTGGTTAAGAGAAAGAGTTGATGAAGAAGAATTTCTAGATAAGGGCACTCAACAAAGGCTGTTTGATCCAACAACCTTGGATAGTCAAATATCAATTAATAAAGTAAGTATTAACGAAAAATTTCTTGAGGTTAATTTTGATGATGGTGTTACATCTAAATTAAAAATAGATAAGCTTGCATTAGAGTTTTCTAATGATGACACGGTAACTAAATCAATTCCAAAAATTAAATGGAATTCAACATTAGAAAATATTAAAAACTTCAAATATCAGGATAATTTTTTTGATAGTAAAGAAATGTATGATTTGCTCACTTCTTTTTATAAATATGGGTTTGTAATCATAAAAAATATACCAACAGATAATAATTTCATTGTAAAATTTGCAAATTCGATTGGAAGTGTCAGAAGAACAAATTTTGGTGAATATTTCGATGTTATATCAAAAACAGATCCAAATGATCTTGCATATACATCTTTAGAGTTGTCGCCTCATACAGACAATCCGTACCGCAATCCTGTGCCCTGCATACAAATACTTCATTGTATTGAAAGTGAAGTAACAGGTGGACTATCTACATTGGTGGATGGTTTTACAGTTACAGAAGATTTAAAAAAACAAAATCCTGAGTTTTATAAAATTTTATCCGAAGTGAAGGTAAGATTTAAATTTATTGATAAAGATGTGGTTTTAGAAGATTGGTCTGAATTAATTAAACTTAATGATGATAAAACTTTTAAGCAAGTTAGATTTAGTCCACGCTTAGATTATGTTCCAATGTTAGATAAAGAAAGATTAGATTTATATTATAAAGCTCGAAGAAAATTATCTGAAATGTATAACTCAGAAAAATATAGAATAGAGTTTAAACTTGCACCAAAAGATTTAATGATGATGGATAATTATCGACTTCTTCATGGTAGAACTTCTTATGAGACAAAAGAAGGCAATAGATTTTTACAAGGATGCTATATTGATTATGATAGTACAGAAGGAAAATTAAGACATCTAAAAAGAAAATATAATTTATAGATTTATCTAGATTTATTTATATTTTGAATTTCTTTATAAAGAGCACTATGATCGTCATCTGAGTTACCATTATCTACTAAAGATTTAAACATTGACTGAATTAAATTTGAAATAGGTAATTGAGTATTAAAATCATTAGCGCACTCTAAAATATTATTCATATCCTTAAGATGAGTAGAAACTTTTCCTTTTGGTGAAAAATCTTTTTTAATCATTCTTTTTCCATGATTATGAAGAATTTTTCCATCAGCAAATCCACCTGACAAAGCTTTAATAAATTTGTTTCCATCAACACCAGCTTTTTCACATAATGTTATAGCTTCTGCTACTGCTCCAATAGTGACGCCAACAATGATCTGATTTGCAAGTTTTGAGATTTGCCCACTTCCAATTTTTCCTACTAGAGTTGGGTTACCCATAATTTTTAAAAGATCAATAACACTATTATAAACCTTTTGATCACCTCCCACCATAATAGCCAGGCTTCCTTCTTCAGCGCCAATGGTTCCACCTGAAACAGGAGCATCTAAAAAATTAATATTATTTTTTTTTAATAATTTTCCATATTTAATAGCAATTTTAGGTTTTATTGATGACATATCTATAACTGTTGAAGAAGGCTTTAGATTTTTTAAAAACTCAGAATTTCCCAAAACTTTTTCAACAGCATCATCATCAGTCAACATTGTAAAAACAAAATCTGTATCTTTTACAACTTCACCTAATGATAATTTTACTTCTCCACCAAACTCTTCAAGAGGTTTTGCTTTTTTTAAAGTTCTATTAAAAATTTTTAAATTAATTTTTTTTTGTAATAAATTTTTAGCCATAGGAAAACCCATTAAGCCTGTACCAATAAAACTAATTTTCATGATTTTTGAGAGTTTAATTTATCTTTTAAGACAATTATTAACTAATATTGCCATCAATATCCAGATAACAAAAGCTTCACCATTAGTAAATACGTAGTCAGCACCTGCAAAGCCAGCTATTAAATTAATTGCATAAAAAATTATGGTTGAGATTACAAGACTAATTAATAAATCTTTTAATGCACATAAATACTTCATACATAAATCTTATACATAACTTCCTATGATGTAAACTTTAATATAAAATTATTTTATTTGAATTGATTATTTTAATAAATTTAGATGAATAATTTATTAGTCGAGAATCTACTAAAGCACTAGGTTGTATTCAAGAAGTATATTTTTGAAAACATCAAATAAATCAATTGTAATTTTTTAATTAATAACTACCTTTATTAATAAGGAGGTTAATATGTTAAAACTCACACCACCTGATACATAACTGAACAATCAATCCATAAAAAAAATAAATAAAATCCATTCGGATTTAAAAGCCAAAGAGGCTATATAAGGGAGCTCTTTAGGTGATATCTTAAAGAGCGAACCCTTAAAAATTAATTAGTTGATTTCAATATTTCTAGAGGAAGTGGAGCTTCAGGATATTTTTTTTGGCAAAGTATTTCGTAACTTTTACAAAAACTAGTGATAGCTTGATAAACATCATCATCTTTTTTTGATAAATCTAATTTTTCAATAAGATTATTACGATCATCCTCAAGTTCTTTTATTTGATCACTTGAAAAAAATTCACCTGTTTCTATTTCCCAATAAGTATTATTAAGCTCATCATCAGTTAAATTATTTAACTTGTGCTGTAACTCTTTAATTATTTCATCATTTGTTTCTTTATTTCTCATTGGTGAGTCTTTTAACTTTATAAGACATTTGTCTTTTAACCCTTCAATAAAATGATCATAAGGTCTACCTTCAGAAAGGTCTTTAAAATGATTGCTAATAAAATATTTATTTATTGCTGAGTGAGTTGTGCCTTTCTCTTTGCCTTTAATAATTGCTATTTGAACATACACTTCTTGGTTTATATATTCATCTAAATGATCTTTTACTTTTTTTGGAATCATGATTAACTTAATTTATTTAGTGCTCTTTACGATATTTGCTATGACATGCCTTGCAATTGCTCCACATCAATTTACCAATTGTACTTTTCACGTCTTCAGAACTCTCAATAATAGAAGCCAGTTTTACCATATCACTCGAAGATTTTGCCATCAGTGCATTAAAATTGTCTTTATCTTCCCATATTGCTGGTAAAGATCCTGTTTTAAACCCCTCTTTTGAATTTTCAGGAAATAATCCTAATAATGTTTCATAGTTTTTGCTCATTTCAATCATTAACTCTTTTGCTTGATCAAAGTCTCCACTTGAAGATAACGATTGTACTTTTTTTGCTGTTTTATAGTTCTTGCTAAATAAAGTTTTTCTTTCCTTGATGATTTCTTCAGCAGATTGTTTAGAATTTGCATTAGAAGCTAATAATACTAAAATAATTATAAACAAACAGGTACCAATATTGTTTGCAATATGCTTAATTGGGAAATGCATGTTAAAAATACTCTAACAGAGTATGGTTTAATTTCAAAATTTTTACATTGGGCAAGTGCTGCATTGTTTTTTATTCAAATTCCTATTGGATTTTATTTGGTAGATTTAGATTTTGGACCAGAGAGATTGAGCGTTGAAAATATTCACGTGATAATTGGTTTATCTATATTTTACTTGGTAATTTTAAGGTTAATTTATAAAATCTTTAACCCAACACCAAAATTAGAACCAAGTATTTTTAAAGGTCAAAAATTTCTAGCAAAGCTAAATCATATACTTCTGTATGTGACAATTGTATCAATCACAATATCAGGAATTTTTAAGAAATTATTCAATGGAGAAGCACTCACAATCATTTTTAAAAAAATTAAAATTCAAGATAATTTTGAATTAGGAGAATTATTTTATGATATTCATATTTTTTCAAACTATTTACTGATAGCTCTTATCATTATTCATTTAATGGCTGTGATTATCCATAAATTATTTTTTAATGACAATTTATTAAAAAAAATTCTTTAGCTAATGAATATTTTTTGCATTCTTTATAATATGATGCAAGTTCAACCCTCGGTCACATAGTTTTATCAATCCTGTAATATTTGTTATTCCTAAATCTTTTGCTTTGTTTAAAAGAAACAAAAACAATCTAGCTGTTAACCAGCAATCACCTAGGGCAGAATGTCTAACTTGATCATCAGCTTTTATATTAAAGTGTTCACATAAACTTGTTAGTTCATAATTCTTTAAATCTGGGAAAAGTCCTGCAGTAAGATGAATTGTATCAATTGGCTGAATAACCTTCATTCGATTAGCAAGATTAGTATTTTTAGCATTGTTTTTTAAAAATTTAATATCAAAATCAATATTATGACCAACTAAAACACTCTTTTTAATAAACTTTAGTATTTTATCTTCTATTTCAATTAATGTTGGTTTGTCTTTAACATCTTCATCCTTAATGTTGTGTATCATAGTTGATTGTTCTGGAATTTTTATTTGAGGATTCACTAATTCATCTAAAATCACATCTTCTCTGATCTTAAATTCACTAATTTTAATAGAAGCAACAGATACAACTTTATCTCCCTTAGACACTCTCAATCCTGTTGTCTCGGTATCTAAAATTGCAAAATTAGATTGCTCAAGTGTTACTCGATTAAACAACTTTTGTTTTTCAAAATAATATTTAATCTTATTAAAAATACTCTTCACCAATATCTACTCTTACCCTTTGTTTTAATTTTCTAATTTGTTTAAGATAAATTTTTAAAACTTTTTTTTCTCTTTCAAGTAAAGTTTTTGGATCAATAAAATTTTTAATTGTTAAACCTTGTTTTGTTCTTTCAACTTGATTTTTAAGTAAAATATTTGACATAAAACGATGAGCATTTTTGAAAAAATCTACTTCATCAACAGTTAAAACCTTTAATTTATTGAGTTCATTTAATCGCTCAAATGTTGAAATTTTTGTAACCTTATGTTTGATTGAATATAATCTAATACTTTCTACCAACGGAAGTGTTCCTGTGTGTTTTAGGTTTAATAATCCTAAATTTTCCTTATCATTTTTTTCTAAAATAAATTGACCAAAAAAACCAATTGCAGCATCACTTTGTTCTTCACTAAAATACAAAAACTTTAATAATTTTTTTTCATGCAGTTTTTCGTTTAAATAAATCTTTAAATTTTCAGCTAGTTTTTTTTTACCATAAATAGATCTAAAATCGTAAAGCATATCAATATTTCTCATATCTTGAGGGGTGTGATTATCTAAAAATTGAGTAATTTGATTTTTCCATTCTGGTACACTTTTTCTCCACAATGGATTACTTGCCATTAAGTCTCCTTTACAAAAAGGAATACCACAGTCATCCAAAGTTTTTGTAAAATCCTTAGCCAGTTCATTAAAATATAAATCTAATTTTTTTGGGTCTTCATTGTTACTTTCATAGATTATTCCATTATCCTGATCAGGATGCAGAAAACTTTCCATTCTCCCCCCTGAGCCCATAACAATGACCGAATATTCTGGAATTTTTTCTATTATATTTTTTTCCCCAACTCTTTTTTCTGCCAATCGAATTGCCCTACGGTAGATGACATTATTTAAAAAACTTAATAAATATGAAATATCACATGGATAAGCATTTCTAACTAACATGTTGTTAGCTAAAACGACTTGTTGTTGTTTAATTTTAATTAAACCTGAAACGTCTTGCTCATCATAAGTCATGTTGTCAATTTGATTGACCACATCTCCTAATTCAGCTTGCAAAGCTGTATTCATATCAATCATTCCCTGTATTTTTAAACTCATATCTAAAACAGGAAGATGATTTAAATTTAATTTTCTCATTTTGCCTACCGCATGAAATAACAAATCATCCTCATAAACGAATTTAACTGGATGTGTCATAACTTGATCAACTTTTGTTTTCTCATCAGCGCTAAAAGCGACCCTTTTAAGAATATCTTTTTCAGTTATTATTCCGATCATTTTTTCATTTTCTTGAATTATGACAGTTGATTTTTTTTCTTTTCTGAGTTTCTCAATAGTTGTTTTAACCAGTTCATTTTTTTCAACCAGGATAAAGTCATCAGTCATATAATTCATGACTTTATTAGTAAACAAATCTACACTGTTAGATCTTTTAGACATTTCTAGATATAATTATACATTGCAACTTATCGTTAAATATAATTTTTTTTTTAAAGTTTGAATTAATTTCATTCACTCCATTTTTAATTTGATTTAGATCAAACTCTAATAATATTGAAATGTACCTATCGTTAATCATTTGAACGTATTTTGACTTTAAAATTTTAACTTTATAAATAAATTTTTTTGTCTTACTAATTTTATTGTTTTTCTTTAGTAGTGCAATTATCTTTTTATCCCTATTCAAAGATTTTTTAAGTTTACTGTTCATTAATTTGAATGTGGGAATTTCATTTTTGTATGGATCTAAAGTTAACACCATAATAACACCATTTGGTTTTAGATACTTTTTACAAAGTTTAATCAGTTCTCTAATTTCTCTCATTTTCAACAAATGAATTGTTTGTTTAATTAAGATTAAATCAAAAAACTTTTTATTTTTGTCTAAAAAATTTAAACCATTTGATTTTTTAAATATAATTCTTTTATCTTTGTCTTTGTGGTCTACAATATCGATACCTGTAGGTTTAGATATTAACTTTAATTCATTATATAAATTGCCAGAAATTTTGCCCCTTCCACACCCAATATCTAAAATTTCAGATTTAGAATTAAGATTGGTATTTTTAATTAAGAATTTACTGAAAGATTTAATATAATCTTTTGAGGACAACCAAGTTTTATTATCCCAATTTTTTAACGATGCCATTTTGTTTTTTTTTATAGAAATCTGCTCTTATTGAAATCAAAATAATCAATAAAACTAAAGGAATACAGGCTAAATTAATCTCATTCCAACTAAATTTTAAAATAGAGTAGCCTGCAGTTAAGCTTGCAATAGATTGTATGGAAAAAACTAATACATCGTTAAAACCTTGTACTTTAAATTTCTCACTTTCTTTATAACAGAGCACTAACAAACTAGTTCCTCCAATAAATAAAAAATTCCATCCAATGCCTAATAAAACTAAAGCAATTAAATAATTTATAAATGTTTGGTCATAAAAACTTAAGAAAATACAAATTAGATAAATCAAAGCTCCTGAATAAATAATTGTTGAATGTCCATATTTTTTTATTAGTGTTCCTGTAATTAATGATGGCAAAAACATTCCAATTATGTGCGATTGAATAACAATACTCGTTGAACCTAATGTAAATCCATGCATCTTGTACATGCTGATTGGTGTAGCAGTCATAATGAATGACATTATTGAATATGCAAAAGCAGCTGTAACAATTGCCTGCAGAATAATCGGATTTTGTAATAACTCAAAATATGATCTTTGATTAGCGCTAATGTTTTCTTTGGTTTTTGGATTTTTATCTGTTCTATAAAAAATTAAAAAAAAAACTGGTATAATAGTTAATACCGCTAAAGAAATATAAGATCCTGTATAAAGATGATCTGAAATTATATTTTTTGAAAAATTTGCAACGTTAGGACCTATTAAAGCAGAAAGAATTGTTGCAAGTAATAAAATTGAGATAGCTCTTGAACTATCATTTTTTTCTACTGTTTCTGCTGCAGCAAATCTATATTGATGGGTAAATGCAATCCCTGTGCCAATTAAAAAACATGAAAGACAAAATAAAATAAAATTTTCAGTATAAATTGAATAAGCTCCGAGCAATGATGCTAAGCTTGAGTATGTTGATGATAATATAAACCCTTTTTTTCTTCCAATTTTACTCATTATCTTTGCTGCAAAAAATGAAAATACTGCTGTACCCACGATTGATAATGAAGTTGGTAGTGTTGCTAATGATGCAATTGGTGAAATTTTTAATCCAACAATTCCGCTTATAAAAACTGTAATTGGAGGTGCCGTAAAAGAAAAAACTTGGCAGATAGTTAAAATAATTAAATTCTTATTAAACATTTATTCTTTCGTAGTTGTTTTTTAATTTTAATGACAGGCAATTCCAAATTTTTTTAATCGCCAGTAGTTATAAGGCCATGGTGTTAAAAAACCTATAATTAACATGATTGGTATCACCCACCAAGTTAACATTGCTCCACCAGTTAAAAGATAATCTGTAATATTCATTGTTATTTCCATACTTATCATTGAAATAAAACTCATACCTAATGCAGTTTTTAATGCATTTTTAAATTTAAAATTCTGTTTTATCAAAATAAATGTTTCTAAAATTATACTTGTAATTAAACCATTAATGATTGCTAAAGTCATTATACCTAAGATTGGAAATGAAATTTTTGATAATTGAAAAAAAAAGATTGTACCAAAATCTCCAATCGAGCAACCGATTACACACCACATTGTATTTTTAGCACTTGTTTTCCAAGTATGCCTACATGACCAATCAAATGTGGAGGTATTCATAATAATTTGATATTAATATTTTATGATTTTAAAACAAGTGTTTGACACTAGAACATCAACTTATACTTACTTAATAGCTTCAGCAAATGGTCGCGAAGCTGTAATTATAGATCCAGTAATCGAAAATGTTAGTGAATATATTCAACTTTTAAAAGAATTAGATCTTAAACTTGTAAAAGTAATTGACACTCATATTCATGCAGATCATGTCACTGCTGCCTCTAAATTAAAACAAGCCACTAATTGTGCAACACTTATGGGGGAGCACACACCTGCAGATGCGGTTGAAATTAAAGTAAAAGATAATGAAATGATTAATATTGATGATCTAAATATTAAATCTATCTACACCCCAGGACATACATCAGAAAGTTATAGTTTTTTGTTAGATAATCATCTTTTCTCAGGTGATGCACTTTTAATTAACGGAACTGGTAGGACTGATTTTCAAAATGGAAACTCAAGGGACTCTTATCATTCAATTTTTGATAAACTTTTAAAATTACCGGAAGATACACTTCTTTATCCAGGTCATGATTACAATGGTAAAAAAGTAAGCACAATTGGTAATGAAAAAAAGTTTAATCCAAGATTACAAGTTAAGAACGTTGATGAATATATTGAAATTATGTCAAACCTAAATCTAACCAAACCAGATATGATGGATAGTAATGTTAATAGAAATATTCTTCTAGGTATTAATTAAATATAACAAAAATTAAAAACCAGTAAGAAATTAATCCAGAAAAAATTGTTGCTAAAACATTTTTACTTACAAGTCCAATTGTAATTGCAATAATTGATGCAAAAATTTTTGGATTATTTTCTATTAAAATATCTCCAGTTGCATCCAAAAAAATAGCTGGAAAAATAATTGCTGGAAAAATTGCTGATGGCACATACGATAAAACTTCACGAATTCTATCTGTAAACATTTCTTTTTTGAGTATTGCGATCATTAAATACCTTGAAAAGAAAGTGATTAAACCACAGTAAATTATTAAAGACCACTCAACCATTATTTGATCCTTTAAGTTTTGTTAGAATTGTTGCAATTATCAAACCACTTATTGCTGCGACTATTACATAAGCTTTAAAAGGTATAATTTCATAACCAAGTGTTGCAATCAGACCAGAAATAATAATCACGATTACATTTATCAATTTTCTTAAATCATCAACTATGAGAGCTAAAAATGTTAAAGGGACTGCAAAACTTAATCCAAGTTTTTCAGGTATTATTGAACCCAAAAATATTCCGATAATTGTAGTTATTTGCCAAATTACCCAACATGTTGCCCCCGCACCAAATGAGTGAAATGCTTTATCTTTGTCTGTGCTTTTTTTTAAATAAGAATTTGTTACTGCAAACGCTTGGTCGACTAAAAAATATGAAATTATTATTTTCCAAGTCATTTTAAAACCCGACATGTGCTCTGACAAAACAGCTCCATATAGTAAATGTCTTGAATTTACTGCCCCAACAGAACTTAATATTATTAATGAAGAGGCACCTGCTGAAAAAAGCTGTAAAAAAATTATTTGTGATGCACCACCAAAAATTATAATCGACATAGCGATTATTGTTATGGGCGATAAACCAAGATCTATAGCCAAAACTCCAAATATTATTCCAAATGGTACAACAGGTATCATTAATGGACTTACGTCTGCCACACCTTTAAAGAAAATTTTAGATCTATTGCTCATTTAATTAACGATATGTATTAAAAACAAACAATATGATCAATATTTATTGGTCTTTTGATACCAAATTTTTCATCAATTTCATGTTGATGCATATGATGGGAATGAACAAAGACTGGGATAAGCAAATCACTATTAGTTTTTAATGTATAAATAAAGTTAGTGCCGCGAAATTTTCTATCTACAACCTCTAGCTTTAAATTACTTTGATCATCATGCTCAAGATCTTCTGGCTGTAATAATAATTGAACATCTGATCCCTTTGGGTAACGTTTTGTAAAATTTCCATTAATAGTTCCTAGATCATCACTTTCTAAACTATTTTCACCTGTTACTTTTGCAGGGATTAAAATTCCTCTATTCAAAAAATTAACAACTTCTACAGAATTTGGAAAATGGTAAACATTATAAGGATCATCATATTGTTTGAGTTGACTATCTAAAATTATTCCACATTTACTTCCAAGATAAAATGCTTCGTAAGAGTTGTGGGTTACTATTATTGTTGTGATTTTCAAATCAGTTAAAACTTGTTTTAATTTAACTTGAATCTCTTCTTTAAAACTTTGATCAACATTTGATAACGGCTCATCTAATAAAAGTAAATCTGGTTTAGAAAGTAACGCTCTAGCTAACGCAGCTCTTTGGGCTTCACCAGAACTAATTTGATGGGGAAATTTTTCTTTAACATGGTCTAGATGAAGAAATTCAATGACCTCTTTAATAGTTAAATCTTTTTTCTTTTTTTTATTTCTTTCAGCACCAAATTGAATATTTTCAAGGACATTGTAATGAGGAAAAAGAGAGTTATCTTGAAACGCTAAAGAAATATTTCTATTTTCTGGTTCAACATGAATATCTTTGGATGAAATGATCTTATTTTTTAACGAAATCTTTCCCGATTGAATTTTTTCCAATCCGGCAATAGTTCTTAAAATTGTTGTTTTTCCAATTCCAGATGGACCTAAAAGACAAACAATATCTCCTTCATTTTCTATGGTTAAAGAAACATTGTTAACTTTACTTTTTGCACTTGCTGCGAATGTAACATTGTCAATTTCTAAAAAATTTTTTGGCATATAAGATTTAATCCTTAAGAATATATCTAGATGTAATTAAAATAAAGAAACTTGCAATAAGAATAAGAAATAATGAAGGTGCTGCTGCAGCTTCTAATAAATCTTGAGAGGCATATATGTAGGCTTGAGTGGCAAAAGTTTCAAAATTAAATGGTCTCATTATTAATGTTATAGGTAACTCTTTAATGATCTCTATAGCAATCAATATACCAATCAACATGATGCTATTTTTTAAATAAGGAATATGAATATTTTTAAAAGTTTTGAATTTTGAGTAACCTAAAAGGTATGCACTTTCATCAATAGAATAATTTATCTTTAAATAACCAGATTTTAATCCATTACTTGCTAAAGAAAAAAATCTTACAAAATAAACAACAATCAAACCTAAAATAGAGCCAATAAAAATAGATTTTACATTTTTAATTTCAAACAAATTAATAATACTGCTATCAAGCCAAGAAATAAAAGTGATAAATGCAACAGCCAGTATAATTCCCGGAATAGCATAACCAGATATTGAAAAGGTAGTCAATATTTCCAAAAATTTACTTCGAGAAAGTCTGTTTCCATAATTAGAAATAAAAGCAAATCCAATTAAAACTATACTCGATAATAAAACTAGAATTATCGTGTTAAAAAATAATTCAACTAAATTTAAATCTACTAAATGCTTTGGAAAAATAATTGTCCAATAAAGCATTTGGGACACAGGAAATAAAAAGCTTATAAAAAAAACAAAAAAACAAAATAAAAAAGCAAGCCAAGCTTTTAAACCATACAAGTTTGTTAAAGATTTTTTTTTAAATCCACCTTTACTTGGCGAATGATATTGTGCTTTTTTTCTAGATAAATTTTCTAAAATAAACAATCCAAGTATAAAAATTAAAAGATAAAAAGATAATTGATTGGCTAATACAAGATCATCAAACGAAATCCATGCATTATAAATTCCGGTTGTGAGGGTTGAAATTCCAAAAAATGACACTGAACCAAAATCAGATAAAGTTTCCATAGCAACCAGTGACAATCCAGCCACAATTGCAGGCCGTGCTGATGGTAAAATAATTTTCATAAATGACTTTTGTTTACTAAAACCAAGGTTTTTTCCAAGCTCTATTAAATTTTGTGATTGATAGTGAAATGAAGCTCTTGTTAAAACATATACATAGCCAAATAACGAAAATGAAATTGAGATTATTGCACCAATCATTCCATCAAATTTTGGTATTGAAGAATTGTAGTCACCTTCACCAAATATATTTTTTAATATTGTAAAGGCAGTACCGTAATTTTCAAAAAAAGCTGTTAAAGAATACGCGTAGATATATGCAGGTACTGCAAAAGATAAAATTAAAGCCCATTTGAAAAAATTTGATCCTGGAAAAGAATAAAAAGAGACTAAATAAGCCCCCAATACTCCAATTACAAATGTTAAAAATAAAACACCTAATAAAAGTAATAGAGAGTTAAAGATGTATTCAGAAAGAAAAGTATTTTTAATAATACTAGAATACTCACTAGTACTCTCAAAAAAGCTAGAAAATACAGTAACAATTGGTATTGCTACAGCAATTGAAATTAAAAAAGAACTGAAATACCAAATATTTATTTTTCTTAAAACCATTCTTACCCTTTAATGTTAAGTGAACATAATCAATAGAAGGGTAAGGACTATTAAATTATGTTCACTCTTTGAAAATTAATCTTTTTTATCAAAAATGTTTATGAATTGATCAATCTCATCACATTTTATCTCTGTTAATTTTCTATTATTCATTTTTTTTTCAATTTTTTTACACTCTGAGAAACACGGATCACATGCCCTAGAAGATTTATTATAATCAAAATTTAATGAATTCCTTTTTGTCATTAATTATTTCCACTTTGCAGCAAGCATACACTCTAAAGCTTTTGCTTTGTTTTTTCCGTAATTAACTACTTTAGTATTTAAATCCTGTTTAAATCCCAAGCCCATTTGCTTAACTAATTCATGTGGTTCAACACCATCAATCATTGGGTATTCAAATGTATTATTGACTATATGTTCTTGTGCTTCTTTTGTTAATAAAAACTCAAGAAGTTTTTTTGCATTATCTGGATTTGGAGAATTTTTAAGAACTCCGCCACCGCTAATATTCATATGTGTTCCTCTATCTCCTTGATTAGGAAAGAAAGGTAATACTTTTTTAGCTGCTGCTTGCTGTTCAGCTCCTTTTTTACCAGATAACATTAAAGCTAGATAATAAGTATTTGCTACTGCTAAATCTGCTTCTCCAGCTGCTACTGCTAAAATTTGAGCTCTATCATTACCTTTAGAGTCTCTTGCCATATTAGTGACAACACCTTTTGCCCATTCACAAGTTTTTTTCTCTCCATTATTTCTAACCAATGACGCAACTAAAGATTGATTGTAAATGTTATTTGATTTTCTTATTACAACTCTTCCTTTCCATTTAGGATCGGCAAGACCTTCATAAGTCATTCCATTTAATTCGTTAGCGTTAACTCTTACAGGAGAATAATACATAATTCTTGCTCTCTTAGCTATTCCTGTCCAATTTTTCGATCTAAAGTTTTTTGGAACTGAGGCTTTTATTAATGGAGTCATTGAATTTTGAAACATCCCTTTTGCATCGAATGCACCTAGTCTTCCAGCATCTGCAGTAATATAAATATCAGCTTTAGAGTCTGTTCCCTCTTCAGTAATTCTTTTTTGAAGAGCTTTATCTTTTCCTGATACAACATTTACTTTAATACCTGTTTTTGCAGTAAATTTTTTGTATAGCTGAATATCAGAGTCGTAATGTCTTGCGCTAAATACATTAACTTCAGCCGCAAAACCTAAATTGGCAAAGAAAACTAGAGTTAATGCTAATAAACTTATTTTTTTCATTTTATCCTTTTCTTTACCCTTAATTATTTTCAGTTGAGAACTATTCTCAATGCGAATGATTATCAATCGCATATATTGACGCAGTTGTAAAGTATTAAATATTAAGAATAAGAGGTACTTTTAGGAACTATTATTTCCAGTCGCCTATTTTGCTAAATAAGAAATTTCTAAATGCCTGAACTCTAGCAGTGTTTTTTAATGATTGAGGATATACGAAATGAGCTTCCGTAATTGGTCCTTCAGATTTAGGTAAAACCTTTATAACATTAGTTGAACTCGATACTAAATATTCTGGTAAAGCAGCTAACCCTACTCCAGACTTTACAGCTAAAAGTAAACCCATAACACTATTTACTTTCATAACTGTTTTTCTTTTTTTTCCATCATGCATTCCCAGTTTTAATGCCCAATCAGGATTGTAAACAGGGGAAGGTGCTCCTTTTCCAAATGAAATAAAATTATGTTTATTTAAATCAGCAATAGTTTTTGGCATTCCAAATTTTTCTAAATATTTGTTAGATCCATAAATATAATATTTAATATCAACTAATTTTTTTTGAATATAATTTAATTGTTTTGGTCTTCTCATAAAAATACCAATATCTGCTTGACGAGTACTTAAATCTAATTCTTTGTCATCGAATATTAATTCAATTTCGATTTCAAGGTTTAATCTCATAAATTCTTGAATTCTGGGTGTTAACCAGTGTGTTCCAAAACTTCTTACAGTTGTAATTGTTAGTTTTCCAGTTGGTTTATTTTTTTGGTCCCCTAAAGATGTTTCAACTTCTTTTAATTTACTGATTACTTCGTGAGCAGTCTTAAATACATATTCGCCATTTTCAGTAAGAGTTAATCCCCTTGCATGTCTTTCGAACAATTGTACTTTTAAATCTTGCTCAAGTGATTGAATTTGTCTGCTTATTGCTGATTGACTTAGATTGAGATTTACAGTTGCATTAGTAAAACTTCCTGCTTCAGCCACAGCATGAAAAATTTTTAATTTGTCCCAATCCATTATTTATTTACATCAACCAAATATCTACCTGACGTTTCTCCTTTTAGCATTTTAGAATAAATATCTGTTAATTCATTCAAGCCAATTATTTTAATAGACTTCTCAAGTTTATCAAAATCAATTACATTTGAAACTTCACTCCAAACAAATTCTCTTCTTTTAATTGATGCAGTGACTGAATTTATGCCCCATAATTTCACTCCACGAATTATAAATGGCATTACTGTTGTGTTTAATTTATAATCAGATGCATTACCACATGCAGCAACAATTCCGTTATCTCTTGTTTGAGCCAATGTATTAGCTAAAATTTTTCCACCTACTGTATCAACTACTCCATCCCATAAACCTTTATCTAGTGGTCTAGGTTCTTTGTCAAAATCTTCTTTATTTACAACTGTTTTTGCACCTATTGATTTTAAATAATCTTCGTTTGATTTTTTTCCTGTTACCGCTGTTACATCATAACCAAACTTTGATAGGATCATCACTGCGATACTTCCAACACCGCCTGAAGCACCAGTAACTAATACATCTTTTACTTTTTCACCTAATAATAATTCTTCTCTTGCTTTAATTGCAAAACAACAAAGTAAAGCAGTCAAACCTGCTGTACCCATAATCATTGATTGTTTTGAAGATAGGTTTTTTGGTTTTTTAACCAAAAAATCTCCACTTACTTTTGCGTATTGTGAAAAGCCACCATAATAAATTTCTCCTACTCTCCAACCAGTTAAAATTACTTCATCATCTTTTTTAAATTTATCATTTGTACTTTCAACAACTGTTCCTGAAAAATCAATACCTGGTATATGAGGAAACTCTTTAACTAACTTTGCACCATTTTTTAAAATTAGCGCGTCTTTATAATTTAAACACGAATAATCAACTTTAACAGTTACATCTCCATGTTTTAGAAAACTTTTATCAATTAATTTAACTTCTCTTGTAAAGCTTTCACCCTCTTGATTGATGATTAATGCTTTGAATTGATCTGACACTTTAATCTTTTGTAATACTAATGAATCTTAAATATCTATTTTGATAACTTAGATCGTCTTTAAATTGACCTAGATAATAATTTGTAACTGTAGATGCTTGCTCTTTTTTAATGCCTCTCATTGTCATACATTGGTGGGTTGAGTCAATTGTTACAGCAACACCCTTAGCATCTAAAGACTCCATTAATGTTTTTGCAATTTGCATTGTTAATCTCTCTTGCGTTTGAAGTCTTTTTGAAAAAACTTCAACTACTCTTGCAAGCTTACTTAATCCAACAACTCTTTCTTTTGGAATATAAGCAACATGAGCTTTACCAATAATTGGTGCCATATGATGTTCACAATGACTTTGAACAGAGATATTTTTTTGAACAACCATATCATCATATCCATCGACATCTCCAAATGTTTTATCTAAAATTTTATTTGGATCTTCTTTATAGCCAGCAAAATATTCTTTATAGGCTTTAACAACTCTTTTTGGTGTTTCCAATAAACCTTCACGACTTGGATCTTCACCCATCCAAGCTAATATAGTTTTAAAAGCATCCTCAGCTTCTTTGTCGGAAACTTTATTAGTTTCTAAATTTTTGTTGTCAGCATCTTTTACTAATTTCATAGCGCCTTTTTATACAGTAATTACTTAATTTTAAAATATTTAATATATCGAGATTTATGCTAAATAATCAATGCATATGTTCAAAAAAAGAGAAAATGTCCTAGATATAGAAGAAGGAAATCTACTATCTCCTAAATTTGATAATGATGGTCTTATTCCTGTAATTACCATGTGTTCTAAAACTAAAGATGTATTAATGCATGGTTATATGAACGTTGAAGCCTTCAAGAAAACCATCGAAACTAAAGAAGCTCATTATTTTAGTAGGTCTAGAAAGACTATCTGGCATAAAGGTAAAACAAGTGGATTTACACAAAAAGTAACTGAACTAAGAATAGATGATGATCAAGATTCTATATGGATGACTGTTGATATAGGTGATGGAGCAAGTTGTCATGTGGGATATAGATCATGTTTTTATAGATCTATTCCAATGGGGCCGATTGATAACGGTCGAAAAATAGAAATGAAATTTTTAGAAAAAGAAAAAAAATTTGATCCTGAAGAAGTTTATAAAGGTCAACCCAATCCAACCAAAATATAAAATGGAACTTAAATTTATAAAGCCTTTTGGTCCTTCGATTCTTAAAGTTAAAATTCCAAATGAAATTGTTATTGAATTAAACACTTATACTGATCAAATCATTGAAGATCAGAAAAAAAAAGAATTACTTAACCACGGTAAAAAATTAGTAGGTGATGTTACACAAGAATTTTTATTAGAACAAGATTTTGCAATTAAATGTGGGTGGGCAAATTTTTTAGGTAAATGTGTTCAAGAGTGGATAAAAATAGATTCAAATAAACAAATAAAAAAATTTGAGATAATTGACTCATGGGTTGTTAGACAATTTAAAAACGAATATAACCCTATTCATTGGCATAATGGTCATGTATCAGGTGCTGGATTTTTAAAAGTTCCCAAAGACTTTGGAAATTACGTGCAAGACAAAGGTTCAAAAACCTATCATGGTGGTAATTTGGAATTGATACATGGATCAAGACAATTTTTATCCGCATCAACTTTTAATATTAAACCAGTAGTAGGTGATTTTTATTTTTTTCCTAATTATATGATGCATAGTGTTTATCCTTTTAAGGGTAATGATGAAGAAAGACGGTCTATTTCATTTAATGCATTTATTGATGATGAAATTCACAATGTTTATGCATAAAAATATTAAACTTCAAAAGAATGTACTAGGTGAAGATCTAGAAGAGTGCTCTAATAACCCATTAACAGGGTGGTATCGTGATGGCTGTTGTAATACAGATGAAAATGATCATGGTGTTCATACTGTTTGTGCAAAAGTTACAACTGAATTTTTAGAATGGTTAAAAGTGGCAGGTAATGATTTAATAACACCTCATCCTGAATTTGGATTCCCCGGTTTAAAAGATGGTGATGGATGGTGTGTTTGTGCAAGCTGGTACGCTAAAGCCGTTGAAGCTGGCAAAGGATGTCCAGTATTTTTGAAAAGAACTCATAAAAATACTCTTAAACACGTACCTATTGAAACTTTAAAAAAGTTTGCAATAGATTTATCTTAAATTACATATTTCCATATTTAGGTCCACCACTACCCTCTGGAGTAACCCAAGTGATATTTTGAGATGGTTCTTTAATATCGCAAGTTTTACAGTGAATACAATTTTGTGAATTAATTACAAATTTATTTTGATCATTTTCTTTTTGAACTTCATAAACACCTGCTGGACAATATCTTTGAGCAGGCTCGTCAAATTTTTCCAGAGTATAACTAATTGGTAAATTGGGGTCTTTAAGTTTTAAATGAATTGGTTGATTGTCAGCATGATTTGTACCTGTTAGATAAACAGAGCTTGTCTTATCAAAGGTAATAATATTATCATATTTTGGGTATTCTATTTTAGGCATCTCATTTGCAGGTTTTAAAGTTTCATGATCTGCATGCTTGTGTTTTAAAGTAAAAGGTAATTTTCCTTTAAATAAAATTTGATCAATTCCAGTAAATATTATTCCAAGTATTAAACCCCAACTAAAACTAGGTTTTACATTACGTGCCATATGTAATTCTTCATAAACCCAGCTCTTTTTAAACTTTTCTTCATAAATTGATAAATTTTTATTTTCTTTAATACTTTCAAATATTGTTTCAGCAGCAATCATTCCACTTTTCATAGCTGTGTGAGAACCTTTAATTTTTGGCATATTTAATGTTCCAGCATCACATCCAACCAGTAATGCCCCTGGCATAAACATTTGGGGTAAACTTTGAAGGCCTCCTTCAATTAATGCACGAGCACCATAAGAAATTCTTTTCCCCCCTTCAATTATTTTTTTAATTGATGAATGGGTTTTAAATCGTTGAAATTCATCATATGGAGAAAGGTGTGGGTTTTTATAGTCTAAACCAATAACATATCCTAAAAATACTTGCTTATTTTCTGCGTGATACATGAAGCTTCCGCCATAAGTATTGTTATCTAATGGCCATCCTGCAGTATGCATAACCATTCCCTCTTCATGATTTTTATCTTCTATTTCCCAAATTTCTTTAAAACCAATTCCATACTGTTGGGGATCCTTATCTTTTGAGAGATTAAATTTTTCAATTAATTGTTTTCCTAAGTGACCTCTGCAACCTTCGGCAAATACAGTTACTTTTCCCAACAATTCTATACCAGGTTCGAAACTATCTTTCTGATTTCCTTCTTTATCAATACCCATATCTTGAGTGGCAACACCCTTAACAGAGCCATCTTCGTTATATAAAATTTCACTCGCTGGAAATCCTGGAAATATTTCAACTCCTAAACCTTCAGCTTGTTCTGCAAGCCATCTGCATAAATTTGCTAAACTAATGATATAGTTGTTATGATTTTGTTGAACCTTAGGAAGTAACCATGTTGGCCAACTTAGTGATTTAGTTTTACCTAAAAATAAAAATTTTTCTTTTGAAACTTTAGTTTTAATTGGAGCGTTAAGTTCTTTCCAATTTGGTAAAAGTTCATCTAATGCTCGTGTTTCAAAAACATTCCCACTTAAAATATGCGCACCAATCTCTGATGCTTTCTCTAATAAACAAACATTTAAGTTTGGATCAAGTTGTTTCAGCTTGATTGCTGTAGATAATCCAGAAGGACCTCCACCAATTATTACAACATCATATTCCATCGACTCTCTAGCCATATGATATTTTTATCTTTAAGAATTATTTTTGTATAGTGTTTAATTTGTTTAGTTCTTCTAAGAACTGTGGCAAAGCTTCAAATAGATCTGCTTCTAAACCATAATCTGCAACACTAAAAATTGGAGCTTCTCCATCTTTATTAATTGCAACAATCACCTTGCTTTCTTTCATTCCTGCTAAATGTTGAATAGCTCCTGAAATCCCGACAGCAATATATAAATCTGGTACAACAACTTTACCTGTTTGTCCAACTTGGTGGTCATTACTAATATAGCCAGCATCAACCGCTGCTCTTGAAGCACCTATTGCTGCATTTAATTTGTCTGCAATAGAAGTAATCAATTTAAAGTTATCTCCACTTTGCATCCCTCTTCCACCTGATACTACTATTCTTGCTGTACCAAGTTCAGGTCTATCTGATTTGATTTCTTCTCTTTTAATGAATTTTGTTAACAAAAATTCCTCTCCTGCTTCAGCAGTTTCAATTGGTGCTGAACCACCAGAGCTTTCACATGGTTCAAAAGATGTTGGTCTAATAGTAATACACTTTTTAGCATCAGTACTTTTAACTGTTGCAAAAGCATTTCCCGCATAAATAGGTCTAACAAAAGTGTCTTGAGACTCTACTTTAATAATATCACTAACCTGCGATGTATTTAATTTGGCAGCTATTCTTGGCATTAAGTTCTTACCAAATGTATTTGCAGAACAAACTATATGCGAATAATTATCTGCAAGTTTTGTAACTACTGGAGCAAAATTTTCTGCTAAAAAATTTTCATAGTGAGCAGCTTCTGCTGTGATCACTTTTTTAACTAAAGGTAATTCTGAGGCAGCTTTAGCAGCATCGCCACAGTTACTTCCAATAACTAATGCGTGAACATCACTATCAATTTGAGATGCTGCTGTAACAGCATTCAAAGTAAAAGATTTAAGCTCTTTATTGTTATGCTCTGCTATTAATAATACTGACATTATATTACTTTTGCCTCGTTTTTTAATTTTTGAACTAATTCAGCAACACTTGAGACTTTAATTCCAGCTTTACGCTTAGGTGGTTCCTCAACTTTAATTTGTTGTATTTTAGGTGCTGTATCAACACCTAGATCTGATGCACTCATTTGTTCAATTGGTTTTTTCTTTGCTTTCATTATATTTGGTAATGAAGCATATCTTGGTTCATTTAATCTTAGATCACATGTAACGATTGCAGGAGTATTAATTTCAATGGTTTCTAAACCTTCATCAATTTCTCTAACAACTTCTAATTTTCCATCTTTAACTTCAATTTTTGAAGCGAAAGTTGCTTGAGGCCAATCTAATAAAGAACTCAACATTTGTCCTGTTTGATTGCAATCATCATCAATTGCTTGTTTGCCCATAAACACTAGATCTGGCTTTTCTTTCTCAACAATTTTTTGTAAGATTTTTGAAACGGCAATGGGTTCTATTATACCCTCTGCTTTAACATGAATTCCTCTATCAGCTCCAACTGCTAAAGCTTTTCTAACAGTTTCCTGAGCTTTTTCTTCACCAACAGTTACAGCAATTACTTCTGTTGCTTTTCCACTTTCTTTAATCTTTACCGCCTCTTCGATTGCATTGTCATCTGGTGGATTTGTTGACATCTTAACATTGTCAGTGACAATACCTGTGCCATCTTCTTTAACTCTTATTTGAACATTGTAATCAATAACTCTTTTAACAGCGACTAAAATTTTCATTAAGCTCTCAATAAATTATTTTCAGAATCGTATGGACTCTCTTCTAAAACAGTAGCCTCATACATTTCACCTAAAATATCAACTTGTAATTTGTCGCCCACATTTGCATGCTCTGGTTTAACCATAGCAAGAGCAATTGATTTATCTAATCTAAAACCAAATTCACCACCTGTTGCTCTTCCAACAACTTTGTTATCTTTGTAAATTGGGTTATTCCCTAAAACATCAGCATCTTTAGTGTTATGAATTTCAAGAGTAATAAGCTTGTTATCAAAACCTTTTTCTCTCCATTTATTAAGAGCCTCTAATCCTATAAAACTACCTTTGTTAGGGTGAACAAATCTATCTAACCCAGACTCGTACGGTGAATACTCTATTGAAAGTTCAGTACCAACTAGTTTATATGATTTTTCTAGTCTTAAGCTATTCATTGCTCTTATGCCAAAAGGTTTAATACCTAAATTTTTTCCAGCTTCCATTAACTTATCAAAAATATGATTTTGATATTCAATTGGGTGATGAAGCTCCCAACCTAGCTCACCAACGAAGTTCACTCTCATGGCATTAACAGGAGCATATCCAACATCAATATTTTGTGCAGTTAACCATTTAAAATTCTCATTTGAAAAATCATCAGTAGATACTTTTTGTAGCAACTCTCTTGATTTAGGGCCCGCAACAACAAGCACTCCTGTGCTGTTAGTCAAATTCTCAAATGTAACGCCTTCATCTGGCATCCATTTTTTAATCCAATCATGATCCAATCTTAAGTTTGCACCAGCAGATACTAAATAGAAACTATTTTCAGAACTCTCTCATAATTGTAAACTCTGAATGAACACCACCTTTGGTATTAAGAGCATGGCATAAACCAATTCTTCCAATTTTTTTTGGTAATTTATTTGCTACTAAATGATCTAAAAATTCCTCAGCTTTTGGACCTTTAATTCTACATTTTGCAAACGCTGTCATATCTAAAAGGCCGACATTATCTTTTACATTTTGACATTCTTTTTTAATAGCCTCAAACCACTTTGATCTTCTAAACGACCAATCATCTTTTTGTTCCATACCATCTGTCGCAAAAAAATTAGGTCTTTCCCAACCAAATTTTTGACCAAAAACTGCGCCTAAATCTTTCATCTTTTCATAACAAGGTGATGTTCTTAAAGGTCTCGCGGCTGGTCTTTCTTCATCTGGGTAGTGTGTAATAAATACATGACTATATGCTTCTTCATTTTTAGCTTTTAAATAAGATTTGGTCGCATAATCTCCATAACGTCTAGGTTCAACACCAAGCATATCAATGGTTGGTTCACCATCTACAATCCATTCTGCTAGTTGCCATCCTGCTCCACCTGCAGCAGTAATTCCAAAACTATGTCCTTCGTTAATCCAAAAGTTTTTTAATCCCCATGCAGGTCCGACTATTGGATTACCATCCGGCGTATAACAAATTGCACCGTTATAAACTTTTTTAACACCAACCTCTCCAAACGCAGGAACACGGTGTATCGCACCTTCAATGTGTGGTGCTAATCTATCTAAATCTTCTTGAAACAATTCATACTCTGAATCTTTTGATGGACCATTAACATAACAGGCTGGTGCACCATCTTCGTATGGACCTAAAATTAATCCACCTGCTTCTTCTCTCATGTACCATCTATTATCACTATCTCTTAGAACTCCCATTTCTGGTAAGCCATCTTTTTTTCTTTTTTGAATTTCAGGATGTGGTTCAGTTACAATGTATTGATGTTCAACTGGAATAACAGGAATATCTAACCCAACCATTTTACCAGTTTGTCTTGCAAAGTTTCCTGAACAAGAAATAATATGTTCACACTCTATAGAACCTTTGTCAGTTTCAACAACCCAACCATCTTTAGTTTGTTTCATTGAAAGTACACTTGTGTTTCTATAAATTTCGGCACCCATATTTCTTGCACCAGTTGCCATTGCTTGAGTCAAATCAGCAGGCTGAATATATCCATCTTCTGGGTGTTGAATTGCACCAACTAAATCATCTGTATGACATAAAGGCCAAATTTCTTTTACTTGATCTGGTGTTAAAAATTTAACATCAACACCAATAGTTTGGGCAACACCAGCGTACTGATGATACTCATCCATTCTATCTTTGGTACTTGCTAAACGAATATTTGATACAATACTAAAGCCAACATTTTTTCCAGTTTCTTCTTCTAATTTTTTGTAAAGATCAACAGCATATTTATGAAGTTGTCCAACTGAGTAACTCATATTAAATAAAGGTAATAGTCCTGCTGCATGCCAAGTAGATCCTGAAGTTAATTCTTTTCGTTCAACAAGAACAACATCTGACCAACCTTTTTTTGCTAAATGGTAAAGAGCACTAACGCCTACTACTCCACCGCCAACTACTACAACTTTAGTTTTTGTTTTCATTCGCAATTCCTACTAAATTTTTTGAAATAACGAAACAAAATTGTATCTGTGGATAATTAAATTGAACTGCCTAGTGGGATCGGATTTGAGACCATGCTCGTCAGCCAACAATCCTTCAGTTCACCCTCTTCAGTATACTTTTCAACCTGCCAATTGAACTTGTGATAGATTTTATTTTTATCTAAAATAACCACCTCAAATTGAGCCCATTTATCGCTACTTCCAAGCTGGGTAATTGTATGGCTCAAATGATTAATCATCATCTCATAGGAGTTGCCCTTCAACATTCTTTTAAAATTACCTAAAGGACCTGTAACCTTTTTGTTGTTTGGATGGGCAAAATTCCATGTTTGCTCTATGCCACTATCTTTAAAATTAAGGTCATTTTTCTGAAGGCCAGATAGCTGAATTTTAACAACTTCTTTGGGTTTTATATTGCTATTAGGTTTTAAGATATCTGCTTTTGATACTGGAATAGTGATTAAGAGTAGAGCTAAAACTTTAAATATTAATGGCAGTCTTTTTAACATCATCTAAAAATTCTTGTCTTTTTGCATCACTTACAAATGGTACTGCAAAATATCTTCTATAGACAATGTTATATATGCCACACATATGAAACACTCCTCTTTTAAGCCTTCTAATAGGAAGATTTAAAAAAAAAGTCGTAATTGCTAATCTTGGAGATCCATAAGTACAAAAAATAATTGTTTTTTTTTGTTTCAAATTTCCAATCGGATAACCATAGTTACCCCACAACTGTTTAAATTTAAACGCCCAAGGTGGTGCTAATACTTTATCTATCCAACCTTCAACTATTGCTGGCATCCTAAAATTCCAAATTGGTGCAATTAAAACAATTGTATCGCACTCTTCAATTCTTTGACGATGGTTTAAAACATCTTCACCAGGTTCTTCACCTGCAAAAACTGGATCAAATTTCTCTTTATATAAATCAACGGCATCAACTTTGTTCCCTTTTTCTTCAGCTGTTTTTATAAAGGTGTCTCTTATTGCGGCATTAAAAGATTTGTTATTATAGTGGCCGTAAACTAAAAATATTTTTTTACTCATAAATTTTAATTATCAAAGTTAATTAATTTCACTAAATAAAAACCTACAAACATTGCGAAAACAAATGTTATTGAGTGAATATCTAATAGTGCAATTGATGATATAGCTGGTCCAGGACATAATCCAATTAGCCCCCAGCCAGCTCCAAATATTGTTGATCCTAAAATAAGTCGGTTATTAATATTTTTGTTATTTGAATAATTAAAATTTTCAGCAAATATTGGTTTTTCTTTTTTTTTGATTATATGAAATAATGGAGAAGATACTATTAAAGCACCAATCATAACAAAAGCCAAAGAAGGATCCCAGTTTCCAAACAAATCCAAAAAACCTAAAACTTTTTCAGGATTAATCATTTCTGAAATAACTAGCCCAATACCAAAAATAATTCCTGAAATTAATGAAACTAATTTATTCATAAAAAATTTTTTATTAAAACTGTTAATATTCCAACAATCATAAAAGTTATAGTTGCAACAATTGATCTAAGTGAAAATCTTCCACAACCACTAATGCCATGACCACTAGTACAGCCGCCACTTATTCTGGTTCCAATACCAACCAAAAGACCTGCAAATATTAATAAAATGTAAGAATTTGAGATTGTGATGTTAATTTCGTTTTTAGTAAATAAACTATAAAGAATTGGTCCAATGACCAAACCTAATAAAAATAATATGTTATCAAATCTATTATTTTTCTCAGTTAAAGCATTGGCAGCTATTCCGCTTATACCTACTAATCGACCATTAAATAAAAAAAATACTGCGACAGCCAAACCAATAAATATGCCTCCAAGAGTTGCCGTAACAGGTGTAAAATTTACTATATTCATTTAATTGCTTAAAACAGGGAATGCTTGTCTAATTTTTAAAAAATGTTTCTGGTATTCCATTTTAGTACATTTATTTTCAATATATTCAATATTGTTTTTCTTAACTAATTCTTTTGCATCATCATCTTTTATACCTAATTGTAACCACAAAACTTTTGCTCCAATCTTTACTGTGTCTTCAGCAATAGGAAATACTTCTTTAGAAGGTCTAAAAACATCAACTATATCAACAGGTTCTTTTATATCTGTTATTTTTTCAAACACTTCTTCATCTAAAATTTTTTCACCTTTTACTCTTGGATTAACTGGAATTACTTTGTATCCATATTTTTGCATATATTTCATAACTATCGTTGAGGGTTTTGTAGAATCTTTACTTACTCCAATCATTGCAATAGTTTTATATTTTGAGAGAATATCTTTGATCTCAGACATAAATTATTTATTTTTTTTAATCTGATCTTCGCAAAATTTTCGGGCTTCCTTTAAATCTGTTATCTTTGACTCTGATAATTTTTGACTTCCAGCAAGACAGGCATCTACTGCTCTTTTTAAATTATGATCGTTAAAACTTAAAGCAAAATACATTCCCGATATAATAAAAATGACAATTAAAATATTTTTTTTATTTTTCATTACTTATTTTTCCATTTTGGTTTTCGTTTTTCTAAGAATGCAGATATACCTTCTTTAGCATCCATTGCCATCATGTTAATTGACATCATTTTACTTGTATAAGCATACGCTTTTCTTAATGGCATCTCCAATTGTTTATAGAAAGCTTGTTTACCTATTTTGATTGTTAAATTTGATTTAGATGCAATAGTTTTGGCAACTTTTAATACTTCACTATTAAGTTTTGATTTAGGGTAAAAATCGTTAATTAATCCAATTTCTTTTGCATAATTTGCTTTAATAGGTTCTCCAGTTAACAACATTTTCATCATTGGTTTTCTATTAATTTTTCTACTGACCGCAACCATTGGTGTACTACAAAATAATCCTATGTTAACCCCAGGTGTTGCGAACAAAGTGTCATTTGTGCTGTAAGCTAAATCGCAACTTGCAACTAATTGACATCCAGCCGCAAAAGCAGCTCCATGAACTTTAGCAATAACTGGTTTTCTTCCTTCAACAATTTGAAGCATTACTTTTGAACAAAGATTAAATAACTTTTGGTACTTTTCCTTTTTTTTTAATCCTCTTACTTCTTTTAAATTGTGTCCAGCGCTAAAGCCTTTACCGGCACCTTCTAAAATAATAACTTTTAATTGTTTATCAGCATCAAGTTTTTTAAAAGCTTTAAGTAAATCAGTTAAATTTTTAAACGATAATGAATTATAAGTTTTTTGCTCATCAATAATAATTGATGCAATTTCATTTGTTATTTTTTTTGTTTTAATATTGCTTGTCATATCAATCAGCTAAACCATCAGGTCTAGCTTGATTTCTTTCTGTATGAATTGGTAAAACTTTTCCATATATAGCTTCTGAATGTTCGGGAGTATTAACTCTCCAAGGATCTAACACATAAGCTGGGATGCAAAGATATCTTGGTTTATTTCCTTTAACCTTAGTTACTCTATGCATTGTAAATCTACCCTTAAATATTTGTAAATCTCCAGGTTCTAATTTTAATTGTCTAACCTTTGATCTGTCACCATCTAGTACTTTTTTAACTTCGTCAAAATTTTCATTTCCTGGTTCTCTAATGAAAGGACAATATTCAAAAATTCCACCTTCATCTGGTTTTTGGATCATTATACTAAGTGTAAACTCACAACTATCAAAATGCCAAGGAAGAATTCCATCTGATCTCATCACATTATATGCGTGACAAGCTAATGGGTCTGCCCATCTGTATATTGGCGAGATTCCCAGACAAGCAGATACAAATTTTAAAAGTTCTTCCTGCTCGTATAAAAATTTCATTTCAGAATCTTTATCAAAAAGATCTGAATTCAAATATCCATTGTCCCTTTCTAAGAAAGTTCTTTTAGGATGATTTGGAGATAAAGATTGGTCATCTTTAGAGTTAAGATAAGGATTAATACTTTTTTTAGACATAAAAACTTTATCAATTTTTTTCTCTAATTCAAAATTCATAGTCTCAATTGAATTTGGCAAAATGAAATTTGGAATAGTAGAGCAGCTAAACTGCTCTAAGTCATCTTTACATTTTTTAATTATTGTCTGTATCTTGTTAGATGATAGATCGTGAATTGGATAATTTTCTAAATCTACAATAGCTTTTAGTCTATCGTTCATTATAACTTATTTCAATTTTCCTTCTTCTCTCATCTTGGCTCTAATTTTAGTAGCTGAGATTTCTTGAACTTCTTTGGATAATTCAATTTCTTCGATTTTGTAACCAACACCACGACCGTAACAAATATTAGTAATATTTGGCACCATCATTACTTTAAATTGGCTTTCAAACTCTGGATTTAATCTATCTTCAATATTTTTTTTAACTGTTTCAAAATCAAAAGGATTGTCATCAACCCCTTGAACATCTCTAATTTGAATACAAACTTGACCTGTTTTTTTTACAATCTCTTTAAATAAAGTGTAATGGCCATCATGAAATGGTTGCCATCTTCCTAACATTTGTGCGGTTGGTTTTTTATTATCCCATTCGTGAGCCATTATTTTATCTCCTTTAATATTTTTGGTGCCCAACTTTTAGCATCTTGTGTCGTTACATGATAGTCAAACTTATCTGGTTTAATAAACATTTTATTAGTATCATCAAATCTTCCTTCTTTAATAGTATCAACCCAAATAACAAAATCTGCAGGAAATAATTTTCTTGCTTCAGGTGTTGGACAAATAAAATCTGCTACAACAAAATTTCCATCGTCTTTTAACTTTAACGCAAAGTCTGCCATCCTTTTTGCTTGTCTTTTTCTTCCCTCTTCAGAAAAATCCCAATCGTTTGCTTCTTTTCTTACCTCATCAGCATTTAATCTTTTTGCATTAAGCATTGGTGCTAATTCTTCAGCTAATGTTGTTTTTCCTGAGCCAGGTAGACCCATTATTAAAATTATTTTCATTTTTATATTAAACTATTCGCTACCCATTTATGAAATTGATGAGTTGGTTGATCCATAACTGGCGAAAAATTTCCACCATTATAAGTTGGGGAACCTCTTCCTTCTTGCATTCCTTCTATCGCACTTATATCTTCCAACATAACATCTTTCCAGAATCTTGCATTTTCTTTTCTTAAATCTTTGAGCTCTTCACCGTTTGCACTTTTTTCACCAATATAATACATTTGCATATGCTCTTTGGTTTTGTTTATTCCAATTGGCTCTAACCAAAATACATAAAAATGATCAATGTGCAAACCAATCATTACATTTGGGAATAGCGCAATATATTCAGAATTTTTGAATGATTTTTTTTCCCAGTTTTTAAATGTATCAAATTTGTTATTTCCTTTAACTGGTTTTTCATATTTCTCACTTCCTTGTCCCGCAAATCGATTTGGTAACCCTTGAATGTGATAATGATCATTAATATTTGATACTTTATTTAATTCTGGGTGAATAGTAGGTAAATGATAGCTTTCACAATAATTCTCAATTGCAAACTTCCAATTACATTTAACTTCTAAATCAAATGAACCATAATCATTAGAATGAACTAATAATTTTTGATCATCATGATTAATAAATTTTGACCATCTGTCTTCTAGTGGTTTGATATAATCTTCAAATTCGATTTCATTTGCATTTATATTTACAAAAATAATATCCATCCATATTTTAGATCTGACTTCTTTAAGATTGCTCTGATTCTTGTCAAATTTATCTGAATTATGATTATTAAGACCCCCTATATGTGGGGTGGCTAATAGATTTCCTTTAAAGTCATATGACCACGAGTGATAAGGGCATCTAATTACATTCTTAAGAGTGCATGGTTTATCCAAAAGCTTAAAACCTCTATGACTGCATACATTGTGAAATACTCTAATTTTAAGATCCTTGTCTCTGACTATCATTAAAGGAATTCCGAGCAGATTGCACGGTTTAGCATCTCCAGGATTAGGTATTGAGTTGCCTACTCCAATTACTGTCCATTTATCACAAAAAATCTTATCTCTTTCATACTCTAAATATTCTTCGCTTGTATAGCACTGATTTGGAAGGCCATTTGCAGTCTCAATTGGTTTATCCACATTCATTAGTTTCTTGATGTCTAGGATATCTGAGAGAGATCTAATTTTATGATTTTTTTCCATAAAAAAAATTATCATGACTATAAATTTTGGCAACAAATTTTCATTTTGGAGCTGTTGAATTTCTTTGACAGCTTTTTCAAATAAGATAATGATCGGGAAAAAATGAACTTTTCATTAGAAATTGGTCCACACACAGACCTAGAAACTTTACCTCCTGTAAAGGATGTTTACGTTACAATGTTGCCTGGTGGCGATTATAAAGAAACAGCTGATAAATCTGGAGATCTTGTAAAAAAAGGTTTTAATCCTGTTCCTCATTTTCCAGCTAGATCAATAAACAATGAAGATGAATTAAAAAATTATGTTTCAAGATGTAAAGACCAAGGAGTTAAACAAGCTTTGGTAATTGGAGGAAGTAGAGGTCCAATTGGAAAGTTCGATAGCTCTTATCAAATTTTAGAAACAGGTTTTTTTGAAGGAATTAAAATTGGTATTGCAGGACATCCTGAAGGAAGTCCAGATATACCAGAACAAAATTTAGAAAAAGCAATGATAGATAAGAAGCCTTATGCTGATTACATAGTAACTCAATGGTTATTAGATAGTCAGCCTATTGTTGATTTCATTTCTAAACAAAGCGTACCAGTGCATGTTGGAATTACTGGGCCGATGAAAATATCTAGCTTAATAAAATTTGCTAATATTGTCGGGGCGAAAAATTCCATTAACTTTCTTAAATCTAATTTTACTAAGGCGTTAGATTTATTGAAACCTAAAGACCCTAATGATTTAATTGGGAAAGTTAAATCACATACTGATAACTTCCACATTTATACATTCGGCGGCTTGAAGGAAACAAACAAGTGGTTGAAGGAGAATAGTTATGTCTAATGAGTTTGACTATACTAAGTTAAAACATGCTACTACAGTTGATCAATCAGATCGTGCAGTACCATACAATTTAAGACAAAGTGGGCCAACTAAAGTTGAAATGCTTATCTCAACAAGAGTAAGAAAATCACCTTATTGGCATTTATCAATGCAGGCAGGTTGCTGGAGAGCAACAGTTTACAATCGTATTTATCACCCAAGAGGATATGTAAAACCAGAAGATGGTGGAGCAATGGTTGAGTATGATGCAATTGTAAATCACGTTACTATGTGGAACGTTGCTGTTGAAAGACAAATCAGAGTTAAGGGTCCGGATGCAGAAAAATTTACTGACTATGTAATAACTAGAGATGCAACAAAGATTTCTCCTATGAGAGCAAGATATGTAATCTTGTGTAACGCATATGGTGGGGTTTTAAATGATCCAATTCTTCTTAGAATTTCTGAAGATGAGTTTTGGTTTTCTTTATCAGACTCTGATATTGGCATGTACCTTCAAGGGGTAAATGCTGATGGAAGATTTGACTGTACGATTGAAGAGATTGATGTCAGTCCAGTACAAATACAAGGACCAAAATCAAAAGCTTTAATGAAAGATCTTTGTGGGGATCAAGTTGATTTCGACAATATGCCTTTCTACGGTTTAGCAGAAGTTAAAGTAGGTGGAAGAAGTTGTGTAATTTCTCAATCTGGTTTCTCTGGAGAAGCTGGGTATGAAATATACTTAAGAGAATCTACTTTATACGCTGAAGATATGTGGAATGCTGTTCTTGCTGCAGGTAAAAAACATAGCCTTATGGTTATTGCTCCTGCTCATCATAGAAGAATTCAAGCTGGAATTCTTTCTTGGGGTCAAGATATGGATGCTCAACATAATCCGTTTCAGTGTAACCTAGGTTACCAAGTTTCATTATCTGGAAAAGGTGAATGGGCTAAAAAAGCTGATTATGTGGGTAAAGCTGCTTTAGAAAAAATGGGCGCAGAAATTAAAGATGGTAAAAAACCTTACAAGCTACAATTAGTTGGGCTTGAATTAGGTGGAAAACCAATTGAAGAGTATGCTCCTGATTTTTGGCTAGTGTCACCTGAGAATGGTGGAGATCCCGTTGGATTTATCACCTCTCCTTGGTATCACCCAGAGAAAAAACAAAACATTGCTATGGGATATGTTCCATTTGATGGAACATTAAACTCTAATGGCTTTCCAAAAGGTACTGTTGGAACTAAATTTAAAGTTCATCTACCTGAAAAATACTCTGACACACCAGGAACACCTGTTGATGCAGTAGTAGTGGATATTCCATTTAAAGAGTCTTTCAACGCAAATACAAGAGAAGTTGTAAAAGGCTAAATCTATTTTGGGGGAGCAATATTTAAGCTCCCCCATTTTCTCAATGACTAAAAGTTTTTTAATCGTAATTTGCATTATTATTGCAATTGCTTTAATAATATTTCCATTACTAGTTTCATACAAAGCACAAAAAAATAAAAAGAATAAAGATTAATGTTTGGTGAATTTTTAGATATAGTTTTTAAATCAATTAAATTAGATAAATCTCTTTATACAGATAATAAAAACTTTGGAGAGGCTTCAGTTTATTTTGCTGGACTTATAATGATCTTAGATGGAATTGCTGGTGCTGTAGCCGCAAACACAGTAATAAAAACAGCAGTTGCCATGTCAGGACTTACATCAATTATAACTTGGTTAGTTTGGGCAATCTTTATTTATGTAATTGGTGTTAAGCTTTTTCCAGACAAAAAAACAAAAGTTCCTTTTAAAAAAGTTTTAACTTCTGTTGGATTTGCTCACGCACCTGGTTTACTTAGATTTTTTGCAGTAACTCCAAACATGATGATACCGATAATTTTTCTTACACAATTTTGGATTTTTGCAGGATTAATTATCTCTACCAAACAAATATTAGGTTTGAAATCTAATATTAAATCTTTTGGAATAGTATTTTTATCATTTTTGATAATAGCATTCTTATCTATTTCTTTTGTAATGAGTAGAATGAATATGCTGCCTGTAAATCAGATTAGCTAAATTGGAAAAATAGTTTTAGAAACTCTACATGACGAACACAGTTTATAACTAGTTAAAATCAGATTTTGAGAAACACTTTCGTCCTCTTTCTTGCATTCTTCACAAATATTATTTAATTCTTTAGCAATTTCTTCACCATATTTCTTATCTGGTTTATCAGTCATTATCTGTAAGTCCTGCTCCAGCAGCACCTTGTTTTAAGCTTTCACTTTCTTCAACAAAAGTATTTTCAGCTAATTTATACAAACTATTCCACTCTGAATCTGTGAAATTATCTTGGTTATTAACAAATTTAATCTCAATTTCATTTGCAAATTTAGGAAACTCTTTATTAAAAATATTTGAAGAAATATTTACATTTAGATTCAACAAAATTTCATTTTGATCAAATTTAACATGTATTTTTTTTCCACTTATTTCTGATGCTCTGCTTAAAAATGATAAAAGTATAACTGGGTGTGCGATTTTCTTAAATTTAATTGTCTCAAAATTTTCTATCGATTTAATTTGATCCAAAAAACTAATACCAAGTATAATTGGGCAGAAAGCTTCTGAAGAAGGTTCGTTTTTTTCACTAATTAAATTTAAATCTTCAAAATTTTTTGTATCTTTCTCTTTATAATAATAATTTAAATTTTTGATTCCTTGTAACCCAAACATCTCTAATAGTCTTATAGATTTTCCTACCTCTTCAGAATTTCCCCAAGAAAAACCAACTGCTCTACTTGCTCTTTTGGCTGCAGTTTCAATTTCACTTAAAGATCTCATAATTAATTATTAGTTTTATACACCCATTGCTCATCGTAGTTTTTTAATTCACCTGGTAATGGTGCACCTTGGAACATGCAAATTCTTAACCATTTATCTGATCTTGGATCAAACTTTAATGCACCAAAAAAAGACAATTTAAGCCTCAACATATCAATGGGAACAATATTTTTGCTAATTGTGTTGTCTTGAATTTCTGAATATGGAAACTTTTCTATTATAAAGGCTCTTCTCACAACGTGTCGATATTCTGAGTTTGAGGATAAAAATTCAGCTATAGATGAATTATTTTTTACAGATAATAATTTTTCATGAAGTTTTTTTATGTCTCTTGCAACAGCAAGTGGTTGCTCAAGTTCAGATCCATGTTCTTCAAATCTATCTGCTAATCTAGGTTCTTCTTTATTTTTGGATATAAACCAGAAATTTTGATAATTTTCTTTTTTATCAAAATTAATATCTAAAATATTTTGGTATTTGGTTTCAAGGATATCTCGTAATTCCTTTACCGATCGATTGGTTGGAATATTAAAGTACTTATCTTCATCAGAGCTCATATTGCTAACCAAAGGGTTGGTAATATTGTTATAAGGTTCCATCATTATGGATACGATATACTCTATACATTCTTCACAAGTATTTTGCTCTAACCACAAATATATTTCGTTAAATGGATATTCAGTTTTAAAATCAAAATTATTTTCAATGTGGTATATAAATTTTTCAACATTCTTGAGAAGTAAGCTAATTTTTTTTTGCTGATATTCACTATCTGTATTCCAGCTAGTAATATTTTTTAATGATTTTTTGACACAATCTATAAAAAGTACACTATCCTCGTTTGCAACATTTTTTATTTCTCTAATTTCTTTTAAGGCTGTTTCTCTACTTAGGATCCAATTATTTAACAAAGTTGGGTGATTAACTATAAAGGGAGCCATACCAAGGCCAGTTGAGTTACCAATACCTAAATTTTTACAAATTTGCTTATCTAGTTTGACTGCTTTTTTTGGATTTTTACAATGTGCAACATGATTTACCTGATCAAAAGTGAATTGTCTTACAAGGTAAACCAACATCATTTCTAATCTAAAAGGACCATTAATCTCCTCTCTATTTTTAATTCTAAATCTGTCAGCAAGTCCAAATTTACCAGATCCATAAACTGCTGTGGTTCTATACAAATAGCCAACTTTAGATAATAGGTTTACATCAGGTTGTTTGCCCTCACTTAAACTTTCAACAACATGGTTAAAAACTCTCACAGATTTATTTGCTCTGGATAAAGTTAACTCTTTAAATGTAAGTCTCCCAACTTCTTGTTTTGGAACTTCATCTTTTAATCTTTTAATATCATCCTTATTAGGAATGCCATCATGCAATGTAAATGCTGCATCCCATTTAGTAGCTATAACCCTATCAGATCTCTCCTCATCTTTAATTGGATTTGCAAAACATACTAAAGAATAAACTCTATCTTTTTTTTTAAATGAATATACAGCCTCACCATAACCTTCTTGGTCTAAGTTAAACAAATCTCTATTGTAGTCCCAATCTTTAAACTCACTTAAAAAACTTCTTAAAAATGATAATTTTGACTGATGAAATGATCCCAATCTTGACAACTTCATTATTGTATTTGGGTCTCTTAATTCAATTTTCATAATTAAATTGATTTATAAAAATTATACCAGTTGTTTCCTAGTATTCCATGTGTCTCACTATCTGAAAATCCTATCTTTTTAAGGCCATTTTCAATATTTTTAAATCCTCTGGCATCTTCAAACCATACAGGTTGATCAGGAAAACCAGGTTTATTTTTGGAGCCCTCCCCATAATTTTTACTTTTCGACCAGGTTCCATTTCTCATCCACTCAACGATGCTATCAGGTTGATTTAAACAAAGATCAGAACCTATACCGATATTTTTTATATCCATGATCTCAGCTGTTTTTCCAACCATTTCACAAAAGCTTTCAATTGTACAATTAGTATTATCTTTTAAATGATGGGGATATAAAGATAAACCCAACATACCACCACTTTCACTTAATGCCTTTAAAAGTTCATTAGATTTATTTCTTTTTGCAGCATGCCAAAAAGATGGGTTTGCGTGAGTGATCGCTATTGGTTTTTCACTTAATTCAATTGCATCAAATGTACTTTTTTCTGCTGAATGAGACATGTCAATAACTATACCAACTCTATTCATTTCTTTTATCGCTTCACGCCCAAAGTTTGTAACCCCACTATCAATTTTTTCATAACAACCCGTTGCAAGTAATGACTGATTGTTATAGGTCAGTTGCATAAATCTACATCCTAAGTTATGAACTTTCTCTACTAAATTGATATCATCCTCGATTGGAGAACAGTTTTGAAAACCAAAAAAAATTGCAGTTTTATTTTCAGAATTAGCTTTCTCAATATCTTTATAATCTTTTCCAAGAAATATTAAGTCTGAGTTTTCAGAGAAAAGTATTTCCCATTTTTTAATTTCTTCTAAAAGTTCATGATAATCTTCGTGATAAACTATTGTTACATGAACCGCATCTAGCCCAGCAGATCTATTATATTCAAAAATTTTTCTAGACCAGTTGCAATATTGTAAATTATCAATTTTAAAATTCATATAATGTCTAACTTTAATCAAAATGATTTTTAAATACTATTAATTTTATTGAAATTTTAAGTTAATTTTGAAATAAGACTTTTAGTATTTTTCATGAAAAAAAATAAAACTTTAAAAGTCTCTATAGTAATGGGTAGTCAATCTGACTACAAAACTATGCAACTTGCTGGGAAAACTCTTAAAAAAATTGGTGTTTCATTTGAAACAAAAATCATATCTGCACATAGAACTCCCAAAAGAATGTATGAATTTGCACTCTCTGCTGAAAAAAACAATATTGGAGTCATTATCGCTGGTGCTGGTGGATCTGCTCACCTACCTGGAATGATTGCAGCCTTAACTTCTTTACCTGTTTTAGGTGTGCCTATAGAAAGTAAAAAACTTAAAGGATTAGATAGCTTGCTATCTATAGCACAAATGCCAAAAGGTATACCGGTTGGCACATTAGCAATAGGTGAAGATGGTGCGATCAATGCAGCTCTATTAGCTGCTTCAATTATTGGAAATAGCAATTCAGTTATAAAAAAAAAATTAAATAACTTCAGATTATCTCAGACCAAATCTGTGAAAAAAAAACCTAAATAAGATGTCACAAACAACGCTTGGTATCATTGGTGGTGGTCAGCTTGGTAGTATGCTTGCTATTGCAGCAAAAAAATTAAATGTTGAAACTATAGTTTATTGTGATGACCAAGATGCTCCAGCGCAGAACTTTTGTACTAAATTTATTTCTGCTAATTATGATAATAAAGAAAAGATAATTGAATTTGTTAATCTGGTCGATTTTGTTACTTATGAATTTGAAAATATTCCATTTGACACTTTAAATGAAATAAATAAGTTAAAACCTGTATTACCCAAGCCCTCTGTCAATAGACTTATACAACATAGATTGGCAGAGAAAGATTTTGTAAATAATTTAAATATCAGAACAACTAGATATGCATCAATTGAAAAGAAATCAGAAATTGACTCTCTCAAAGATTTGTTACCTGGTATTTTAAAAACAACAACTCTTGGTTATGATGGTAAAGGTCAGTATCCTATTAACTCTGTTGAAGAATTTAATTCATTAAATATAAACTTGTCTAAAGGATATATTTTAGAAAAACTAGTTAAGTTGAAACAAGAAATTTCAATTATCATAACTAGATTTGCAAACAATAAATATGAAGTTTATGAACCAATAGAAAATAAACATGAAGATCAAATATTAAAATTTTCTAAAATTCCTGCAGAAATAAATAAAAAAATTTATGACCAATCTAAAGATTGGGCAATGACTATTGCAGAAGAATTGAAATATGTAGGCACCTTATGTGTAGAATTTTTCATTGATAGAAATGATAATTTGTATGTGAATGAAGTTGCTCCAAGAGTTCATAATTCAGGTCATCTAACAATCAATGCATATAATATAAGTCAGTTTGAAAATCATGTTAGAGCAGTATGTGGATTAGAACAAATACCATTAAAAAAAATTTCTAATGCTAAAATGATTAATCTAATTGGTGATCAAATATCTCATTATAGAATGTTATCTAAATTTAATGAAAATGAGTTTTTCTTTGACTATCTGAAAAAAGAGATTAAAGAAAAAAGAAAAATGGGACATCTTACAACTTTAGTATAAATGTTAAAATCTATAGAAGGAAATTTTGATAATCCTGAAGTTCATGAGTTACTTACAAATCATTTCATTGAATTAAGATCTGTATCACCTGAAGATAGTTGTCACGTACTAGATATAGCAGGACTAAAGGATCCCACTATTAAATTTTGGAGCTTATGGGATGAAAATAATTTAATAGGAAGTGGTGCTTTAAAGTTTCTTGATAAAGAGCATGGTGAATTCAAGTCAATAAGGGTAAGTGACAAATTTAGAAACCAAGGGAATGGTTATAAGGTCATAAACCACTTAATTAATGAGGCAAAAAAACTCAATATTAAAAGATTAAGTTTAGAGACTGGTGCAGGTGATTTTTTTTTAGCTGCTAGAAAATTATTTAAAAAATGTGGTTTTAACACCTGCAAGCCTTTTTCTAGCTATAAAAGTAATATTAATTCTGTTTATATGACTATGCTAATTAACAACAAATAAATCTTTAATTGTTTAATATTATTAATTTAGTTGACAAAACCCTCTAAAATCTAAACAAAGCCAGAATTACTTAATTATAAGTAATAAATTAATACAACGAAAAGTAAGAAGATAAATATGAGTCTACAAGGAAAAGTAAAATGGTTCAATCCAACTAAAGGTTTTGGTTTTATTGAAAGAGAAGACAAAGAAAAAGATGTGTTTGTACATGTTTCAGCTGTAAGAGATGCTGGTATGAACGGTTTAGATGAGGGTCAAGCTTTGACTTTCGATGTTGAAGATGGTCCTAAAGGTCCTTCAGCAGTTAACTTAAAAACTGCATAATTCACACTTCCTATTGGCTGAAATTTTAAATAATTAATCTACGGATTAGATATTTATATTCAGCCAATAGCAGAATATTTTAAAACAATCTTTAAACACAATTTTCAAATAGTTAATTTAATAGTACAATATGTATTATTGAAATGACTAAAAGATTTATTAATAACATCCACAATTTAGATTTTAAACCATTCGATAACTATGGAGAGCCAGTAAAAGGTATGAGCTGGCACAAGATAAGTTATGATAAACAAAATGGTGGTTTTGGTTCATACATACTCAAGATGGATCCAGGTGCTAAAAGCTTGCCTCATGTTCATCAAGGATTTGAAGAATTTTATGTAATAGATGGAGAGCTAGAAGATGCTGATGGTACGATTTTTAAAAAAGGCGATTTTATTACTTTTGAACCTGGAACTACTCATAACTCACAAACGAAAAATGGTTGCCTACTTATAGTTTTTATGAGAGGTATTAATAAACCAATCTAATATAAAATTATTCAAAAAAAATATGATCGGCATTTTAGGTGGAATGGGTACACAAGCAGGTTTGGACTTTTGCAACAAACTTGCAATTTTAAATAGAGGAAAAATTGATCAAGAGTATCCATTGTTCATTCTTTATAATAAATCCAATATACCCGGTAGACCAAAGTCTATTGGTGTTCAAACTAGAAATCTATCCAATAAAGCTTCTAACAAAGCTAGCAAAAAAAAATATAGTCTTGTTTTAAAAAGTTTACTTCAAGGATGTAAATTACTTGAGAGGAATAAATGTAAGTTTATTGTTATTCCATGTAATACGGCTCATTATTGGTACGATGATTTACAAAAAAAAATTAATATTCCAATTGTAAATATGCCTAAAGAAGTTTTTAAATTTACAAAAAAAAATTGTAAGAAAAGCTCAAAAGTTGGCTTATTAGCAACTGAAGGAACTTTAAAAACTGGTGTTTATGATAAAATTTTTAATAAAAGCTATAAATTAATACAACCATCTCAAAATCTTCAAAAAAAATCAGTAAATAAAGCAATTAAACTTGTGAAAATGGGAAGTGTAAAAGCAGCTGCAAAAGCAATCAAGCCAGCAATTAATGAATTAATTAAGATGAAATGTAAAAAAATAATTTTAGGGTGTACAGAGCTTCCAATAGCAATTTTTGCTTTTAAGTCATTTAGCAATGTAAAATCTTCTAAAATCTTTTTAGATCCAAATTTAATACTTGCAAACTCTGCAATGGCTAAACATAAAAAATAATTCATGCCATTAAATACTGAAAAACCATACGTTCTAAGAGTTGCAGAAATGATTTATTTAAAAATTGATAAAATCAAAAAAGACAACTCTGAAATGACCAACATTCAAGCATTTGAAATTTTTATGACTACAAAAGATTATGATTTGATTAGTTCAGGAGAATTTCATGATAAATGGTTTTTGGAATTAAAGAACAATAAATTTGTAGACAAAATTACTGGTAAGAAAATTAATGAAGAAACTATGAGGCTTTTAGAAATACAAAAAGACTCGATGGTTAAGTTTTTATTAAAAATTCCTAAATTATATTACACAAAAAGTCATTTTCCCTTAGAAATATCTCAAAGAGCTTTTGATCACCTATGGAGAGTTTGTGAAAGTTATGAAATGTGGTGTAAGGAAACTAAACAAAAAGATTTAATTACTTTAAATATATTAGATTAATTTAATTTTAACTTTTGTCTTGTAAGTTCAAATTTTTTTTCAACAAGATCTGTAAAATTTTTTTTAAACTTGTGACTTTTACTTTGACTCTCAACAGCATCCTGTAAGTGCTCTAAGGTATCTTTACCTGTTTCATTCTTAATAGCTGTATTAGCACCATATTGAAATCCTGCTTGAAGAATATTTCCAGTTGTTGCAACGGTCATACTTGGTCCCAGCAAGGCAGTAGATTGAAGACAGCCACTTAAGAAAATAAGAGAAAAAAATATAAAAGATACTTTTAAAAATTTCATAAGCTTATAATAATTAATACATATCTGATTCTTCAACTCAAGCTAGAAATAGCTCAATTTAGGTATTTTTATAAGAAAAAAACCTATTTTAAACTATAAACCAAAAATGATAAAAATTTTTCCATTTATATTTGTTTTATTATGGTCCTCTGCATTCATTACCACAAAACCAATAATTGATAACAGTGATCCATTTTCAGCACTTGCTTTTAGATTTTCAATCGTAGCAATTGGTTTTTTCTTATTTTCTGTTTATTCAAAACAAAAAATTATAATAAATAAAAAAAACTTTATTGAATCATTTTTTAGCGGTGTTCTTTTTCATGGATTTTATTTAGGTGGAGTTTTTTTTTCAATTTCAAAAGGAATGCCGACAGGCATTGCTGCTTTAATAGTAACCCTTCAACCAATACTCACAAATGCCTTAAGTGGACCAATTTTAAATGAAAAAGTAACAATTAAACAATGGACTGGGGTTTTGTTAGGCTTTGTAGGAGCAGCATTAGTTTTAGGTTTAGATATTGGTTCAGAAATTCCAGTTGCTGGTTTAGTTGCAACTATAATAGCTTTAATTGCAATAACATCCTCAACTATTTGGCAAAAAAAACTTAGTAACAATTTACCTCTATCAGTAAGTAACATGTATCAAGCTGTTGGTGGTTTTACTTTTCATTTATTAGTTATAATTTTTTTTGCAAAACCATACATTGATTTTTCACAAACATTTATAATTGCAATGAGTCATCAAATATTTTTAGTTTCTTTTGGTGCTTTTACAATATTGATGTACTTAATTAAGAATAATTCAGCCAGTAAAACTGTTTCAATATTTTTTTTAATACCAGCTACATCTGCTTTTATGGCTTGGTTGTTTTTAAACGAAAGTTTAACTAATTTAGATCTTCTAGGTTTTTTAATAACCACCATTGGTGTTTATATTGCAACACGAGATTAAAGATATTTAGTTAGAATGCTTTTGAATAATAAATATATAAATTTGTTTGTGTCATATTTTCATAAGCTAATTCTTGATATTGAATAATAGAAGAGAATCTATTATCTGAAGATAAATCATAATCAAAACCTAGGGAAACTACTGGACGAGTTTTTTTTAAGTTTGCATCAAGATTTACTGTTGGAAGACCTGACATACCCGTGGGTGCTAACTTAGAAATTGTATGATAAACATCATGTTCTATTCCTAAAGTAGCATGAAGGTTAAGTGCTGGTGTTAAATTTGCATCAATTCTTGTACCTAATAAAACGGTAAGCGCTTTATCATTAATTTTATTATAAGTAAGTGGGCTAACAGGTCCTACTTCTGTATAACTATCTTGTTTTTTGACTGCGTATCTTGATGCAAAATAGGGAGTATAATTAATTTTATTTTTTTTTGAAATTACATAACGTGTTTCAATTGTATTACTAATTGCTTTTGTTAGTGTTTTTCCTGTTCCCTCTTCTGAATTTTCTCCTGCTGCACGGGTGATTGTAGCATTTTTTTCTTGATACGCGTTTGCATATTTTACTTGAAATCCTAAGCCAGAGCTTTTTTGATTCCAAACAATTAAACTTCCAAGAAGTGGAGTATTATCTGAAAGTTTTAAATTTTTTGATGTGTCATGTTTAGTATTGGTGTGATAGAAACCTCCTATCCTCAGTTGATCAGAAAATCTCTTTCCACCTACTAGTACTAATCCATCTGTTGTTGAACTTGGATTTGTAACTTTAGAACGTCTGCCTCCTAATGATAGACATGTATCATTATTATTGCCAAAAAAATCACAATCATAAGTATTCATATGAGCAAAGTTTGCATCTGTTACTGATTTAAGACTATTCATAGTCTCAAGAGTAGGTGTTTTAGGCAACGTAGAAGGTGGTGGAACTGAACTTTCTATAGCGGTAATAATTAAATCCCAATCATCATCATTATTAGTATCATCTAATTTCCAATAATATTTATTTGCTCCTTCAAATTTATTACCTGTTGTGCAGTCTGTATCACTAGTGCATGATACTAAATCACTTTCTGTTAAGCCGCTAATTACGTCGCTATAAGTCGTATTTACTGATGAACCAGTTAGTGTTGAAGTGCTATGTACACCGAAAGTTGTCGTTTCTGATTTATTGCTAAAAACTATTTTACCATAATCAGAAGTGCTATTAACAATTACATTGTAATTTGTAGGAAGCTTATATCCATAAGTCAGCGCATCATTGCCTCCTTGAGAGTTAATTAATGTTGTAATAGTTCCAGATTGACCTGAGTCATTAGCATTATTAATATCCAAATCAGCACCTGTTATCGTTCCAGTATTGTTAATTGTTCCAATAGTTGCTCCTAATATATTTTTAATACCATCTGCATTAGTAGAATCTGTAATATTGCCTGAGTTATTTATTGTGGTGATTGCCCCTTCATTTTTAATTGCAGCACCACTGTCATCTCCTGTAATATTGCCTGAGTTAGTAATTGTTCCGATAGCTCCGGTTGCGTTAACGTAAATTACACCATTACCATCAATAGCAGAAATAGTTCCAGAATTATTTATTGTATTAATTACACCACCAGTTGAAGAAACGATTGCCTGACCGCTACCACCGCTAGTTTTGGTGGTAGAAATAGTTCCTGTATTTTCTATGGTACCTATTGTAGCGTTAAAATTTCTAATTGCTTTTCCATCAGCTCCCCATGCCTTAATTGTGCCGGCATTTTTGATTGTTGTAATTATACCGCGACCTGAATTCATAATGGTTTCGTTTTCAGCTTGTATCGTTGCGCCACTTTTATTTTCTATTAAAGTAATTGTGGGCACTGATTCATCATTTGTTGCGTTTCTAATTGCTTGTTCTTTACTAGATCTAATCATCCCTGCATTTGTTATTGTTCCAATGGTATTGTTATTTTGAATAGTATATTTTCGTACTGACCATATATCACCGGTAGCAGTATTTTCAATTTTGTTAATTGTTCCATTTTTCGTATTTGCAATTGCAACTTTACTGTTTGAATAAATTTGTCCACTATTAACTATATCTCCAATTGTAGATCCATTAAAAATTGGATAACCAGCTCCATTGGAAGTGGATTGCTTAGTCTCTATTCTTCCATTATTAGTAATTGTTGTAATGCTGCCTGAGCCTGCTGCATGTTTAATTCCGTATCTATCAAGGCCATCTGCAGTGTCGTAACCTATACCTGCATCGCTATTAATAGTAATAGTAGTATTAGTACCGTTTGTAGTGATTATTCCCTTTTCATCATCACTTGAATGTCCTTTAATTGTAGCACCATCAATAGTAATGTTAGAACCATCACCCGTTACTACAATTTGTCTACAATCTGAAGTGTAAGTTACAGTCGTGCCATTAACATCGGCACAATCAGCAGCATAAGTTTTTTTAGGAAAAAAAATTATTAATAATGTAATAAGAAAAATTAAACTTACACAGATGAAAATTTTATAATAATTTAATATCAATTTAAATACATACATTAAATAAATATCCCTTGTGGCCTATTTATTCTTTAGGAAGGTCACTAACCTAAAATTATGTAATGACAAAATTTGTCAAAAAATTTAAAAAAAATTTAAGAAAAATTTAAGAAAAATTTAAGAAAAATTTAAGAAAAATTTAAGAAAAATTTATAAAAAAAATAATTAATTTTTAATGCTTAATGTGGTCATTATGGGTTAAATAGTTTAATAAATTTGATGTAAAATAAAGCTTTTAATCTTACAAAGATTTAAAGCCAAATTCTAAAGAAGCATCTGTAATAGAATGATACAAAGATTCACCAAAGCTTCTAAGAGCAAATAATCTTACTTTATCAGGATTGTCATCTAGCATATCAACAGTAAAAGCTATTCCATTGTAAGTAGAATTTATTGAATTATTTTTTTCTAAAGTATTAAAATTGAAAGGGCATCCTTTCTTTAAAACTTCTTTAGCATCTAGTCCTTCTATTTCAATTATAGCTTTTGAATGAGATAAATCAGTTACCGCAAAATCTGTTTCTTTAAAATTTTGTGAAATATTTTTAAGTAAATCTTTTTTTGTTGAAACTAAAAGCCAATTTTTTGGACCGTTCCATAAAATTCTTGTATCATTATTACTGATTACACTTAATGGCTCATCTTTTAATTTTAAACCATCAATATCAACACTTTCAAATGAAACTGTAGAATTTTTGTATTGAACTATTTGAACTATTAATAAATTCTTTATCTCAGATATTTTTAAAAGATCATTTTCATTTTTACCTTCGTGATCACCAAATTGACCTGTTGAATGAATATTTGCTAAGGCTGATATTAAGCTCATGATCTAACTCTTTCACCTTTTGGATCAACATAGTGAGAAGATACTATTTCAACTGGGATTACCTTATTTTTAACTGGAGACATTACAAATAATTTTTCACCAATCATGTTTTTTCCATCTTTTAGTATTGCTAAAGAAAATGGATTATCGTGTTCAACACTCCAACAAGAAGCTGAAATATAACCTAATTTTGGATTTGGTAGTGGTGCATTTGAATCTTTTACTAAATGCGATCCTTCTGGAATACTTGTTTTTTTATCTAATGGAACAACACCAACAACTTTTTGTCTATCTTCCGCTATAAATGCTTCTCTAGTTAAAGATCTTTTGCCTATAAAATCTTTCTTTTTACTTAATAATCCTTCAAGAGAATTATCGTATGGTATTGTTCTTCCATCAAGCTCAGATCCTGCAACGTGTCCCATTTCAATTCTAAGTGTTGATAATGCCTCTGTTCCATATGGTTGGATTTTAAATTCTTGGCCGACTTCCATAATTTTTTCCCACATAAAGTTTCCATTATCAGATTCAACATTAACTTCATATGCAAGCTCACCAGAAAATGAAATTCTAAAAATTCTAGCCTTAACACCAAACAAATCTCCTTCCATGTAACCCATAAAAGGTAATCCTTCATTTGATACATCAGAATTTGGAAATAGTTTTTGTAATAAATCTCTTGATTTTGGTCCAGCAACCGCTGCTCCAGCCCATTGTTCTGTAGATGACACTACATTTACATTTAATTCTGGCCAAACTAATTGCAAATAATATTCTAAATGTGAAAGAACATTTGCTGCTTGAGCGGTAGTAGTTGTCATGTGGTAATGATTTTCTGAAATTCTTGTTGTTGTTCCATCATCCATAACAATCCCATCTTCTCTCAACATCACGCCGTATCTTGCTTTACCAACTGGTAACTTTAACCATGCATTTGTATAAACTCTATTAAGTAACTCAGCTGCATCTGGTCCTTTAATATCTATTTTACCTAATGTAGTTACATCACAAACACCTACGTTTGTTCTTACATTTTTTGCTTCTCTTTTTGATCCTTCAAATAAATTTTCATTTCCTTGCTTGTAATATCTTGGTCTTAACCACACACCTGCATCAACAAAAACTGCATTGTTTTCTTCATGCCATGAATGCATTGGTGATTTTCTTGTTGGTTTTGAGTGTTTACCAACCTCTCTTCCAACAATTGCTCCTATAGAAACTGGTGTATATGGCGGCCTAAAAGTAGTGTGACCAACATTTGGTACTACTTTATTTTCAATATTCGATACTAATTGTAAACCATTTAAATTACTTGTTTTACCTTGGTCAGTTGCCATTCCAAGTGTTGTATATCTTTTTACATGTTCAATTGATCGATAACCTTCTTTAAGTGCTATCTCAACATCAGAAACCGCAACATCATTTTGAAAATCTAAAAATCTTTTATAATTTTTTCCCTTAGGTAATGGCACACACCAAAACTTATCGTGTGTGGTTGATTTTTTTTCAACAACATTTGGAATAGAAATCTTGTTATCATTATTGGTAATTTTTTTTGATAATTTATGAGCAGTTTCAAAAGAACTTTTTAAAGTCTCATCTAAAGTATAAGATCCATTTGCAGCACCTAACGTTGTTTCATTTTGCTTTGATGTTCCTGGAACAAATGCATCAATATCTTCATTAAATTTTGTTTTATTTCCTGATTGTGACGCTAAATGAATAGTAGGTGTCCAAAAACCTGAAACACATATGCAGTCACACTTAATATTTTCTACTGTACCAAGTTGCTCTTTATCATCTGAAATTGAAGCTATATCAGCTGATTTAACTTTTTTATAACCTTGAGCGGCAACTACCACATAAGAAAATTTAATGTTTATTCCTAAATTTTTTGCTTCATCAACTATTTCAGATTGAGGATCTTTTCTTGTATCTAAAATAATTGGGTCAACACCATTTTTTTTAAATTCTATTGCAGCCTCATAGCCACTGTCATTATTAGTAAATATTAGAGGGTTTCTTCCAACTAATACTCCATAAACTTTAAGATATTCTTTTGCTGCTGATGAAAGCATTACTCCAGGTGTATCATTGTTACCAAAAACAATAGGTCTTTCAATTGATCCTGCAGAAATTAAAACTTCTTTTGCTCTAATGTACCAAAGTCTTTGTTTTGGATGAAACTTTTTCGTTTTTGGTAAATGGTCGCTAATTCTTTCAGACATTACCAGCATATTATGATCATAATATCCAAAAACCTGTGATCTATTTTTAACAGTCACATTGGGCATTTCTTTAAGTTCAGCAATAATTCCATCTGCCCATTCTTTACCTGATTGATTTCCAATACTAACTTCACTTGTTAATAATGATCCACCAAATCTAGCTTTATCTTCAGCTAAAATAACTCTTGCTCCATTTTTTGCTGCAGCATATGCACTTGCTAAGCCTGATGGGCCTGAACCAGCAATTAATAAATCACAATACTCATATTTATGTTCGTATCTTTCGTTATCATGTTTAGTAGATGCTGCACCAAAACCAGCAGCTTTCCTGATAAATGGTTCATAAACTTTGTACCAAAAACTTTTTGGCCACATAAATGTTTTGTAATAAAATCCAGCATGAAGAAAAATTTTAAAAAAATTATTTATTGCACCAATATCAAAGTTAACATTTGGCCAACAATTAACACTTGTTGCCTCTAAACCTTCAAAAAGCTCTTGTTCTGTGGCTTTTATGTTGGGTTCAGTTTCACCATTTCTATATAACTGAACAATTGCATATGGTTCATCAACTCCAGCACCAAAAAAACCTCTTGGTCTATGGTATTTAAAACTTCTACCAATTAAATGAACACCATTAGCTATTAAAGCTGAGGCTAAAGTGTCTCCCTCATAACCATAATAAGTTTTACCATTAAACTTAAAAGATAATTTTTTATCTCTATTTATTAAACCAACACCTGATAATCGATAACTTTGGTCCATTATGAGTTATCCTCATTAGCTTTTAGTGTTCTAAATATTTCATGAGTTGCAGTGTCTCTTTCAACTTTTATCCACTGTCTGCACCCTGATAAATGCTGCCATAACTCTAAATGTTTTCCTCTTAAACTTTTTCTATTATATACAAAGTTATCCCAATCTTGATCGGACACTTCTTTATTAAGTTCTGGTCTTTTAACAGTTGCATCTCCACCATAAGAAAATTCATTTTGAGATCTCATCCCACAATGAGGGCATTTAATATGAAGCATTTATGAAATCCATGTTTTAGTACCAAGTCCCTTTTCATCTAATAAGTGACCTGTGTTAAATCTATTCAAGCTATATCCAGCATTTAATTTATGAACTCTATCTTGAGCAATTGTATGTGCAAATGTCCATCCTGATGCAGGTGTTGCTTTAAATCCACCATAACACCAACCACAATTTAAATACAAACCTTCAATGTGAGTTTTATCAATTATTGGTGAACCATCCATAGACATATCCATTATTCCACCCCAAGTTCTGAGCATTTTTAATTTACTTAGGAATGGCATCATCGCAATTCCTTCTGTTAAAACATGTTGTAAAGTTGGTAAATTACCTCTTTGTGCATAACTATTATATCCATCAAGATCTCCACCCATTACCATTTCACCTTTGTCAGATTGACTAATATAAAAGTGTCCCGCACCAAATGTTACTACTCTATCTAAAATAGGTTTAACTGGTTCAGAAACACAAGCTTGAAGAAGATGAGTTTCTACTGGTAAAGTCATGTTTAGTTTTTCTACTAAATGATTAGTACTTCCAGCAACACACAGTCCAATTTTCTTAACTTTAATATCTCCACGAGAAGTTCTCACTCCTTGAATTTTTCCACCTACAACATCAAATCCTGTTACCTCACAATTTTGAATTATATCTACTCCCATTGAATCTGCTTGTCTTGCGTAACCCCAAGCAACTGCATCGTGTCTTGCAGTTCCTGCACTTGGTTGCATTAGACCTCCAAAAATTGGAAATCTTACATTATCTGAAAAGTCTGCCATTGGAATAATTTCTTTTACCTGCTCTCTATTTAAGAGTAACGCATCTATTCCATTCAATCGCATAGAGTTTCCTCTTCTTGCGTAAACATTCATTTGCGCATCAGAGTGAGCAAGATTTATAATTCCTCTTGGAGAAAACATCACATTGTAGTTTAAATCTTGGCTCATCTTTCTCCAAAGATCCATTCCAAACTCACTAAAAAGCGCATTATCATCATGCATATAATTAGATCTAATGATGGTAGTATTACGTCCAACATTTCCACCACCTATCCAACCTTTTTCAATAATAGCTACATTTGTAATATTGTGCTCTTTTGCTAGGTAATAAGCGGTTGCTAGACCATGACCACCACCTCCAATTATCACAACATCATACTCTTTCTTTGGAGTTGGGTCTTTCCAGGCTAAATCCAAATTTTGGTGTCCCGAAAGAGCATTTTTTATTAGGTTAAATACAGAATATCTTTGCATGAGATTATTTTACACAAAACAATATAGATGGATCTTATTTTTTTTATATATATTTTTTAGAAGTTTCCAAAGATAGCAAAAAAGTATAAGAAGTCTTCAGAAAAAATTATAACTTTTAGGATTTTAAATGAGTGATGTTAAGTCAGATATTCAAATAGCAAGAGAAGCTAAAATGCAACCTATAAATGATATTTTGGCTAAAATCAATGTGCCTGACGAGAGTACTGCTTTCAGTCCAATGGGCAGACATATTGCAAAAATTAATTTGGAATATCTAGATACTTTAAAAGACAAACCAGACGGTAAACTAGTTTTGGTTACTGCAATCACTCCTACTCCTGCAGGTGAAGGTAAAACCACAACTTCTGTTGGATTGAATGATGGCTTAAATAAAATTGGAAAAAAATCTATTGTTTGTTTGAGAGAACCAAGTCTTGGTCCTTCTTTTGGTATGAAAGGTGGAGCAGCTGGTGGTGGGTACGCTCAAGTAGTTCCTATGGAACAAATTAATTTACATTTTACTGGAGACTTTCACGCAATAACTTCTGCACATAATTTATTGTCAGCTTTAATTGATAATCATATCTATTGGGGAAATAAATTAGATATAGACGTTAGAAGAATTACTTGGAAAAGAGTAATGGATATGAATGATCGTTCTTTAAGAGCAATCAATATAAATTTAGGTGGTATTGCAAATGGTTTTCCAAGAGAAGACGGTTTTGATATCACAGTTGCATCTGAAATCATGGCAATCTTTTGTCTATCAAACGATCTAGAAGATTTAGAAAATAGAATTGGAAATATAACGATTGCATATACAAGAGATAAAAAACCTGTTTTTGCAAAAGATTTAAAGGCCCAAGGTCCAATGACTGTTTTGTTAAAAGATGCTATCAGACCTAACGTAACTCAAACATTAGAAAATAATCCTGCAATAATTCATGGTGGGCCTTTTGCGAATATTGCTCACGGATGTAATTCGGTTATAGCTACAAAAACAGGATTAAAACTTGCTGACTATGTTGTGACAGAAGCAGGATTTGGTGCTGATTTAGGTGCTGAAAAATTTCTTGATATTAAATGTAGAAAATCAAATCTTAAACCAAGTTGTGTAGTAATTGTTGCAACAATCAGGGCATTAAAAATGCATGGTGGAGTTGCTAAAGATGATTTGAAAAATGAAAACGTTGAAGCACTTAAAAAAGGACTAGTTAATCTTGAAAGACACATCGAAAATGTTAAAAAATTTGGCTTACCTGTTGCAGTTGCAGTTAACCATTTTATTAAAGATACAGATAATGAAGTAAAAGCTTTAATAGAATTTTGTGATGGAATGGGTGTTAAAGCAAGTCTATGTACACATTGGGCAAATGGTGGCGAAGGAACCAAGGAATTAGCCGCTCATGTTGTTGAATTATGTGAAAAAAATGAAGCTAAATTTAAATTTTTATATGAAAGTAAAACACCATTATTTAAAAAAATAGAAACTATTGCTAAAGAAATATACAGAGCTGATGAGGTAATTGCTGACACAAAAATTAGAGATCAATTAAAAAGCTTCGAAGAAGCTGGTTTTGGTGAATTGCCTATTTGTGTTGCTAAAACTCAATATAGTTTTTCAACAGATCCAAGTCTAAAAGGGGCACCAAGTGGGCATGCATTACCAATTAGAGAAATTAGACTTTCATCGGGAGCTGAGTTTATAGTTGTGGTTTGTGGGGCTATTATGACAATGCCTGGACTTCCAAGAATTCCAGCTGCTGACTCTATTAAGTTGAATAAAGATGGTGAGATTGAAGGGCTATTTTAAAGTTAATTCTTTATATAATTAAGCCAATTTCTGACTTCACATGTTCTATCTTTAAAATTTAATAATTCATCTTCAGATTTTATATATGAAATGTGGCTCTGATACTCTTCTTCATTTAAGAAATTTTTATTAGTAAATAATCTTTCTTTACGTCCAGCAATAAGGTTAAGCATCTGAAAGTACTCATAATCAGGATGGTATTGCAAACCAATTACTTCAGAATTTCCCACATTAAAGATAACGCCCATTACATTATTAACTTTATCACTTGATAAAAGAATGGCATTCTTTGGTAGATCGCTTACTTCATCAAAATTAAATGCTGGTGAGGTAAAAATTTTTTTTTTATCTTTATATATAAAATGTTTCTGACCTTCGTTATTAATAATTACATCTGATGCAATACCAATATGAGCACCATTTTTTCCAGGATTTGCCTTACCTCCTGCTGCTGTCGAGCAGACCTGTAATCCCCAACAAATTGCTAAAATTTTCTTATTTTCATTTAAACAATTAAAGGCAAAATTAATATGTTTCTTAATTACATCTGTCATATCATTAATTCTCATTGCACCACCAGTAAACACAATGCCATCATACTTGCTCATATTTTTTAGAGCATTCATTGTTTCATCATCATGACCAGGATTTACAATTTCTGTATTAGCTAAAGGTTCTAACTTTAATATTAAATTTTTCAGATTATCTGCCGCAGAAGCTCCAGCTGCTTTAATAAAAAATTCACTATCTTCTCTAATGTTACCTTCAACTATTAAAATATTTAAATCACTCATTTAAACAATTCTCCAGTCATACTATGTTGGTACATTATCTTCATATCATTTTCAGTTAATTTTTTTGGATTTCCCCCCGTAGATGGATCTGCTAATGCCATTTTTGATAATCTATTAAGATCAAAATTTTTTTCATCTATCACTTCTGATAATTTGTGAGGCATATCTAGTTTTTTTCTTAAATCTAAAATCCAATTAACAAAACCATTAAAAGATCGATCTTGAAATTCTAAATAATCACAAATTTTAATTATTTTTTTTTCTATTACATCTTTATTAAAAGTTAACACGTAAGGCATAAATATTGCATTAGATAAACCATGATGAATATTATTTAAGGCGTTTACAGGATGACTTAATGAATGAATTGCTCCCAAGCCTTTTTGAAATGCTGTTGACCCCATACTGGCTGCTGTTAACATATTCTGTCTTGCTTCAATATTTGATCCATTTTTTACAGCTTCTAAAAGCCAATCGTTAATTATTCTTATACCTTCTAGGGCAATTCCGTCAGCCATTGGATGATACCCTGGAGCGCAATAGGCTTCAAGATTATGCGCTAAGGCATCCATACCTGTTGCTGCTGTAATTTTTGGTGGAAGTCCAACTGTTAAAATTGGATCTAAAATAACGATTGAAGGTAAAAATTTTGGATGAAAAATTATATTTTTTACACCTGTTTCTTCATTTAAGATTACAGACGCACGTCCTGTTTCAGATCCTGTTCCTGCAGTTGTTGGTACAGCTATAATTGGTGCTATTTTTTCAGAGTTAGCTTTAGTCCAATTATCCCCCACATCTTCGAAATCCCAGATAGATAATGTTTGACCTGACATAAATGCAATTGCTTTACCAACATCTAGACCACTACCACCTCCAAAAGCTATAACTCCATCACAACTATTTTTATTATAATAATCAGCTCCCTCAGTTACATTAGCACCAGTTGGATTACCCACTACATTTGAATATAATTCAACTAAAATACCATTATCTTTAAGATTATTGATAGCATCAGTGACAATTTTTGATTTAGCAAGACCACTATCAGTAACCAACAACGGTTTATTTATATTTAAAGTTTTACAAGCAATACTTAAGTCATTAACTCTATCTTTGCCGACCCACATAGTTGTTGGGTAATTCCAATTTGATTTCATTTACCAATTAATTTCTAATTTTTTATTTTCACAAATAGTATTTAACATACTAAACATTAACGGAAAATTTTTACTATTTAGATCTTCTAATATTCTTGGTCCAATTTCCAAGGCAAGTTGAGCTCCTTCTACAGTAATATCTTTCATAAATTTTTCTTTAGCATCATTATATAAATAACCTTCACCTAAATATTTTCCCATCAAACTATTTCTTCCTCCAATTGCGCTAACATACAAATCACCTAGACCCGCTAAACCATAAACTGTTTCTGCTTTACCCCCATAATTAGAAACAAATTCGACCATTTCAGAAATTGATCTATGTATTAAAGATGCTGCAGTATTTAAAAAATATTTTGACTGAATATCTTTTGATGCTTTGGGATTGCTCAAACCTTCAGATGCTCCAATTAGCATTGAGTAAATATTTTTTATTGCTCCTGATAACTCAATACCATTTATATCTTCTGAGATTTCAGTAGAGTAATAGTTTGTTGAGATTGTTTCTTTTAAGAACTGACATTCTTTTAAGTTTTTATTTGCAATAACTGTTCCTGTTCTCATTTTATTTGCTAATCCTGCAGCTAAACATGGACCTTTGATAGCTGAAATATTAATTTCAGAATGACCTTCTTTTTCTAAAAGATTTTTAATTTTGTCTGAAAGTGTAGAAAGTTCGTTGTCTACTATGGATAAACCCTTGGTTAATAATACAATTGGTGTTTTCTTTTTATAATTTTTTGAAATTTGTTGAACAAACCATTCAATACCTACTGAACTTACTCCACAAACTATAATGTCAATATTTTGTTTTAAAATATTTTGTAATTTTTCAAATCGCTCAAATTTAATTTCTTTTGGTAATTGTGTTTTTAGTGCTGGATGAATATGATTGTTAGAATTAATACTTTCAATTAGGTTGTCTTCTAAATGTGTTCCAACTATTGTAACATCATTTTTATTATCCAAGCATGGAACTGCAAAAGCAGATCCCATTGCACCAGCACCAATTATAACTATTTTTTTCATAAGCTGAAGTTTAAAGCTTTATTTTTACGAAATTTACTCATTTGATTTATATCAATAATATTACTGTAATAAGATTTATTTATTGTAATTTTTAACATTTTGTTAGTAAAGTAGATTATATAATAATTTCAAATGGAGAACTTTTATGACTAAAGTAGCAATAATCGGTGCTGGCCCTTCTGGTTTAGCTCAACTACGAGCTTTTGAGTCTGCTCAAAAAAAAGGTGAAAAAATTCCTGAAGTAGTTTGCTTCGAGAAACAAGAAGATTGGGGTGGATTATGGAACTATAGTTGGAGAACTGGAACAGATGAACATGGAGAGCCTGTTCATTGCAGTATGTACAGATATCTTTGGTCTAATGGACCAAAAGAATGTCTTGAATTTTCAGATTATTCTTTTGACGAACATTTTGGTAAGCCTATTGGATCTTACCCTCCTAGAGAAGTAATTTTAGATTATATACGTGGTAGACTTGCTAAATCAGATTTTAAGAAACAAGTAAGATTTAGAACTTCTGTTCGTTGGGTAAGTTACAACAAAGATAGTAAACTATTCACTGTTTCAGTTGAAGATTTAGTCAAAAAGGAAACTTATAGCGAAGATTTTGATTATGTTGTGTGTGCTTCTGGACATTTTAGTACTCCAAATGTTCCTGAGTTTGAAGGACTTTCCACTTTTGGCGGAAGAGTAATGCATGCACATGATTTTAGAGATGCATTAGAATTTAAAAACAAAGATATTTTAATTGTAGGAACTAGTTACTCTTCAGAAGATATTGCTTCTCAATGCTACAAATACGGATGTAAATCTATAACAATCAGTCACAGAACTGCACCAATGAATTATCATTGGCCAGATAGAATTACTCAAGCACCTTTGTTAGTAAAAGCTGATCCGGATAACACTGTTCACTTTAAAGATGGATCTAAAAAAAAGGTAGATGCTATAATACTATGTACAGGTTATTTGCATCATTTTCCTTTTCTTGAAGAAGAGCTTAAATTAAAAACAAGCAATTTATTATGGCCTCTTAATTTATATAAAGGAATATTTTGGGAGTCTAATCCTAAAATGATGTACCTGGGTATGCAAGATCAATTTTATACTTTTAATATGTTTGATGCTCAAGCTTGGTATGCAAGAGATTATATTCTTGGAAAAATTTCATTACCTTCAAAAAAAGAAATGACAAAAAATAGTCTTGAATGGAAAAAAAGAGAAGACTCATTGAAAGATGATGAGCAAAAAATTTGGTTTCAAGGTGATTATACAAAAGAACTTATTGAGGCTACTGATTATCCAGATTTTGACATTGAAGGAGTTAATAAAACTTTCATGGAATGGGAGCATCATAAACATGAAGATATAATGACTTTTAGAAATAATAGTTATAAATCCTTAATTACTGGAAAAAAATCTCCATTGCATCATACGGTATGGCTAGATGAATTGGATGATTCCATGAAGGCTTACATAAAATGATTGGTAGTACTGTTAATAAAAAAATATGTTGTTTGTAAAAAACCTTAAATCTATTTCCGATCAGAAATGGCAAACAACAGAGAAGTATCCAGGTGTAAGATGGAAATTCTTGATCGATTCTGATTATACAGAAAGTTCTGGACTTTCTCTTGGTTTTGCTGAAATCGCACCAGGTGGAGACTTAATCCTTCATTATCACTCACCCGCAGAAATTTATATAGTTACTAATGGTACGGGAACATTAAACAAATCCGGTGAACTTGAAGAGGTTAAAAAAGGCGATGTGGTTTATATAGCTGGAAATGCAAAACATGCTTTAAAAAATACTGGAAAAGAAACTTTAGAATTTTATTGGATTTTTCCAACAGATCGTTTTTCTGATATTGAATATCTTTATTAATCTATACCAAGATGTTTTTTTCGTTGATCTACCCAAGTTCGAATTAAATTATCAAATATCAATCCAATAAAAGCAACACAAAGACCAAGTGTTAAACCTATACCAGCACCTTTTTTATCTGATAAAGCCTTTAAAATATATTGTCCCAAATCTTCTGTTCCAATAAATGCTCCAATAATTACCATAAATAAAGCAAATACAATTGTTTGATTTAAACCAAGCATCATGTGAGGAAATGCTAAAGGAAATTCTATTTTCAATAATCGTTGTAGTTTTGTTACACCTGACATTGAAGCTGCATCATGCAAAGCAGCTGGAACACTTCTTAAGCCTTCAATAGTGTACCTTGTTGCAGGTATAGTTGCATAAACAACTACTGCAATTAACACCGATGTATCTGTAACTCCAAAAAGCATCATTACTGGAATTAAGTATACAAATGAAGGGAATGTTTGAAAAATATCACAAACTGCCAACATAAAATTTGTAGTACGCTTGTTCTGAAAAGATAAAGTTCCAACAGTAAATCCAATTATACAAGATATAATAACTCCAAAAGTTGCCATGTATGTTGTAACTAAAGCTCTGTCCCACCATGGACTTAATGCTATAAACAAAGTTAGTGCACCAACTACCATTGCCGAACGAATTCCACCAATTATGTAACCAGCTCCAACAACTAATACTAAAGTAGCAACAGCTGGCATTCTTAAATATAAAGCTCTCATTGGTTGAAGAACATCCACTATTAACCAAGTATTAAATATTTTTAAAGTTTGAAAGAAAGTATCCCAAATCCAATCCACACCTCTGTTCCAAAAGTCTGCTGTTGATATTCCTTTGTTGTGTGGAATTTCAAATAAATAATTATAACCTTCTTTAAAGTAAAAAGATCCAACATAAGAAAATATAATTCCAATTAATACTGCGACAGCAAAAAATAATAAATTTTTATGACGCTGAAAAAAAGTTAGGTTGCCAAAATAATCTATTTGCTTATTTGCCCAAGCTAAAGACATTTTATCTAACAGTATTGCAATCAAACTAATACATAAGCCAGCTTCTAATGCTAATCCAATATTCAATTGATTTAATGCTAACAATAAATTAAATCCCAAACCTTTAGCACCTATAAAAGCAGAAATAACTGCCATAGAGAAGCACACCATGATTACTTGATTAACTCCAATTAAGATATCTCTTCTTGCAGTTGGGATTAATACTTTAAGCATAAGTTGCCAGTTAGTACATCCGCTCATTTTACCAGCTTCAATAACTTCAGGAGGTATTCCTCTAAGACCTAACAAAGTTAATAATATCATTGGTGGAACAGCAACAACCATAGTGATAATAACAGCAGCATGATCGCCTATACCGAAAAGAACAATTGCTGGAACTAATACTGCATACTGTGGCATAGTCTGCATAACTAAAAGTATTGGATATAAGGTTTTTTCAACTCGTTTACTTTTGAACGCCATGATACCTAAGCTCAAACCAAAAATAAAAGAAAGTGGTGCTGCCACCAATATAAAAGAAAGCGTTTGCATGGAAGGTTTCCATTGACCAAAAATGGAAATATAAATCATTACTAAACCCGCAAATATAGCTAGGCCCTTACCACTTAGCTTGTAACCCAAGATTGCTGCACCCGCTGCAACGATTGTCCAAGGTAATCCTGGCAGTTCTGCCCATGGGTTTGCATCAATCCAATCCCAACTAGTAAATGTAACAACAGTTTCCATGCCGCCTAACAAAATCTCTCTAATTAATTCTATGAGAAATGTCATAAATGAAGTTAAATTTCTTGTTATTTGCAAAACTAAAGGTCGTGTTTTAAATTCTTGAGTATCTTCATTCCAAAATTCCATTGGCATCCACTCATTCATTAAGAAAAATAACGAGTCATTTATCCATATAGGCAACCATCCTAGTAAAGGAGGCAATCTCCAAAAGACGTCGAATGCATAATATCTTACTTCAGCACCAAATAGTGTGTAAGTGCTTTGATTTGGATCTTTAATAAATTCGGCTTGACCTCTTATAAATTTATAAGTTTCAGGAACATCAATTGCAAAGCATAGGACAAAAAATACGACTAATAAAAATAACCATTGAAATAATTTTGGATATTTTTTTAATAATTCCATATTTTATCGCTATTTTTTCTCCCTCGAAAAAACAGTATGAATTATTTTTGAAGGGTGAACGGTTCCAACAATTTTATCATTTTCGTCCGTAACACTTACAGATTTTTCTTGAGTTAAAATTTTTTCAGCCACATCTTCAATTATTTCATTTTTTGAAACTCTTAAATCACTTAAATTTTCATTATGTGGTTTTTCCATTACATCTCCTATTTTTAAAACTTTTTCTCGAGGTACTTCTTCTGTAAATTTTCTTACATATTCTGTTGCTGGATTTAATACGATGTTAGCTGGAGTATCTAGCTGTTCAATTATTCCATCTTTCATAATTGCAATACGATCGGCAAGCTTTAAAGCTTCATCAAAATCATGTGTAATAAACATAATCGTTTTTTGTAATTTTTCTTGAAGTCTTAAAAATTCATCCTGCATTTCTTTTCTAATTAATGGATCTAACGCAGAAAAAGGTTCGTCTAAAAACCAAATATCAGGCTCAACTGCTAATGATCGTGCAATACCAACTCTTTGCTGCTGTCCACCTGAAAGCTCTCTTGGAAAATAGTTTTCTCTTCCATCAAGACCAACAAGTTTAACCATTTCCATAGCTTTGTTGATACTGTCTTGAGTTTTAATTCCTTTGATTTGAAGTGGAAAAGCAATATTTTCCACAACTGTTTTATGAGGAAGTAAAGCAAAACTTTGAAAAACCATTCCCATCTTATTTCTTCTAATATCAATTAGTTCTTTATTTTTTAATGAGAGTAAATCTTGACCTTCTATAAATATTTTTCCACCAGTTGCCTCTGTCAATCTTGAAATACATCTCAGTAATGTAGATTTTCCTGAGCCTGATAAACCCATAACCACCAACATTTCACCTTTTGCAACTTCAAAGGAAGCATTATTTACACCTACTATACATCCATTTTCTTGAAATATTTTAGCGTCTACATTTCCATTTGATTCTTGAAGCATCTTTTCGGCATTTGGGCCAAAAATTTTATATACAGATTCGCATTTAATTACTGCATCACTCATAATGTCTTAACAAGTTATACGAAATAAAAATAAAATACACTTTAAATTATTTATATTTATTGTTTTTTCTCCTTAAAAATTTTTAATAAAATAAACTCTTGTATCAATTCCAGTACTTAAAAAACTTAAAGCCTCACCACTGACAGTAATTGTTTCATTTACCCCAACATTTTTTCCGCTTACTGTATAGCCAGCAAAGCATTTATTTTTTTCTACATCCCATTTGACAAACGTTTCATCAATTTGATTACCGTTAATGGTATAAATTTCGTGTGCTTTATAATTCAAAAAATTAGCACCCATAATTGCACGTTGAGGAATAAGCTTAGTTGCATTGCAAACTGCCTCGTATAACTTGTCAGATAGTTTATAATGATCAGTTCCATCAAAAGACACCAAAATACCTGATGGTAGATTTGAGATTAATTTATTTAATTTTCTTTCATTTGCAATTCTCTCTTCTTCTATTTTCATCTTGGCTACTAATTCATCACCTTGACTGAAAAAAATATTTAAAATAGCAAAAGATAAAATCACAACAACTATTATAGAGATAAGGCCTCCAATTTGTCTAACTTGTTTGGGGAATTTTATTAGATTATTTAAATATCTATTAGTCATCATTGTTTTAACTATTCTTGTAATTTACCATTTTTCCAAATTCCTATTTTTTCTTTTCCATCAGACCAGGTAAATTTTCCCTCACCATTCATAAAACCATTAGCCCATTCTCCTTCATAAAATGAACCGTCAGGAAAAGTTAAAATTCCTTGGCCACTCCATTCGCTATTCTTAAATTCACCTTTATAAATATATCCATTTGGCCAAGTTTCAGTTCCTTGACCTTGTTTTTGAGTTTGAATCCACTCACCTTCGTACATTGTTTTGTCTGTATAAACCCATTTTCCAAATCCATTGTCGCAGTTTCCTTCTTTACATCCAGTGCTTCGTGCCAAAGCAAATGATGTAAACAAAAAGCTTAAAACGATATAAATAAGATATTTTTTCATTGTTTTATCTTACACAAAATTAGATGAAAAATTAGATTTTTTTCTCATTTTTTCTACATGAATAAAAAGAAATATCTTTTTCAGAATTGTCGCTTTCAATATTTCTTGTAATTTCATGAATTAATTCACCAGATTTTCTATCTATAATGCCTGACTCTGAGTAATTATTTTTATCATCAATTGCTTTAAACAAAACTACATCTTTGTTGACTACTTTCACATTTAATTCCGCTTTTTTTGAAAGAAACAAAGATAATCCATTAATCGAAAGTGTCTCTGGCTGTTTTGCATTAATTTCAAATTTATCTAAACTTTTTTCATTTAAATCTTTAGCTAGGAAAGTTTGGTAATTGTATTCTGAATTCTTAAGTATTTTTTTTTCTAAATCACATGCAAAACTAAGTTTAATATCTTCTTCTATATTTACATCTTGTGCTGATGAAAAATTAAAAAAAAGTAATGATATAAATGCATATATAAAATATTTTTTCATTTTTAAATCTATCAATAATTTAAATATTTAAAGAAATTTAACTTATAAAAAAATCCCCCCCAACATTGTTGGGGGAGATTTTAAATTATTTAGCTTAATCCTTATTTAGTAAAAGGAGACCAAACTGACTTGTTATCTGCAAGCCATTTTTTAGCTGCATCTTCGTGAGTCATTTTGTCAGTGTCAACTAAAGCTGCCATTGCTCCAATGTGACTTGTAGAGAATGACATCTTTTTAAACGTTGCAGCTGCAGCTGGATGAGTTTTTGGAAAATCTGCATTTACAGCTTTTTTCAAATAACCATCTGGCGAACCACATTTACCATCACCACCATCTTCTGGTCTACAACCAGCAGTATATGGAGGGAAGTCTATAAATGTAAAACCAGCACCGTCTGTAAAGTTTGGTGTCCAGTTGAAGATAATAGTTCCTCTTCCTTCTTTTTTAGCTGCTGCTAATTCTGCCCAAAGTGCATCTGCACTTCCAGCAAATTTAACTGTCCAAAGATCTCCTAGACCTAAAGCGTCAACCCTTTGAGGTATCAAGTCTCCATGCCAAGTTTGTGGACCTTCAAGCATTCTTCCTTTTCCACCTGAGTCAGGTGTTTCAAAGTTTTTAGCACATGCTGGATTTTTTAGAGCAGTCCAATCTGGTAGACCAGGACATAATCCTTTGTCAGTAACCCAGTTAGGGTAACCCATATCCTCTAGAGTTCTTGCTTCGTGATCTCCCCAATCAAGCAAACCACCTTTGTCAAGAGCTGTAGTAAATGACTTACCAAAAGCAGATTCCCAAACTTCGTGAGATATGCTTACATCACCAATTCTAATAGCTTCATAAACTGCCTGTGAGTCAGTATTAACATATTTAACATTGTTACCCATACTTTCAAAAATTCCACCAATAACATAAGCCATAACAATTTGGCTTGACCAGTTATGAGTTGGGATTACGATAGGTTTCTTGCTATCTGCAGCATTTGAAATTCCTGTAAAACTTACAACAGAAATAACTAAAGCAGATATAAATGACATTATTTTTTTCATTATTTCCCCTTTATCCATTAATATTAATAAATAAAGTATGTTACTATTCAAACTTATAGTCAATAAAGTAAACTTATAAAAAATATAACTAATTTTTATTATCACTATGTTTTACTTATTGAATTAGTGTTGTTAGAATTAATTAATAATAATTTTTAATGCTAACAAGTTTAAATATAAAAAACCCTGGATTAAGAATTTTACCACCTGGAGTTGAAAGATATTTTGTTAAAGGTGGCGGTCTTTCTGTAATAGAAGTTTTACCAGAAGATAAAATAGAAATCATTAATGAAGAAGGAAAACAAATTTGTGAAATAGTTGTTTTTGATTCAAAAGGTAAAGTAGATTTATCAATTTTAAATTTAAAAGAAAACTCAAATGCAGATTTTTCAAAAAAAGCCATAGTTGCTGATGAAAAAATTTCAAAAATTTTTAAGAAAAAAAATTTAGAACTTAATAAAGCAAAGTCTTCAATTATTTTTAATGAAGATTGTTTAATGGGTGAAAAAATAACTTTATCTTCAAAAGACAAGTGTTTAGTTTTAATAGCTGCTCCAGGTGATCCTTTAAATGTTCATGAACAAAACCCACCTACTGATTTAACAATTTTTTTAAATAAAGCAAAATTTTCTGAGTCAGATGAACAATTTGTGTTACCAGATCCACTAAGCGACCCAATAACTGAACAACTTGTTAAAAGAAGAACTGCAGAAACTTATGAAGTAAAAGCTGGAGAATATATTCAAATAATTGATCCAGGTGGAAGACAATGTTCAGATTTTTTAGCTTTTGATACTCATAAGCTAAATGACGGCATAGAAAGTATTATTGATGATAAAGCAACAAGAACCTTTATGGGTAGTGCTTACCCTGGACCAGGTTTGTTTTCAAAATTCTATGATGGAAATCATGAAGCAATGGTTGAAGTGGTTAGGGATACTGTTGGAAGACATGATACGTTTAATCTAGCTTGCACTTCAAAATACTACGAAGATTTAGGTTATATGGGACATATAAATTGCACTGATAACTTTAATAAAGGATTAGAAAAATATGATATCAATTCAAGAAAAAGCTGGTCAGCTATAAACCTTTTTTTTAACACAGCAATTGATGCAAATAATGTTGCAACATTTGATGAGCCTTGGTCAAGACCTGGAGATTATGTGTTATTTAGAGCTTTAAAAGACTTAACCTGTGTATCTTCTGCTTGTCCTTGCGATGTTGATGCCGCAAATGGTTGGAACCCTACTGATATATTTGTTAGAACTTATGGTAAGGATAAAAAATATTCAAAAGCAATTGCATTTAGAATGAAAACAAACTCTGAACCAAAACTAACTCAGGAAACAGGTTTTCACAAAAAAACATCTGAACTGACAAGAAACTTTGTTGAGTATAAAGGTTTTTGGTTAGCTAATAATTTTACTAATTCAGGAACAATAAAAGAATACAACGCTTGTAGAGAAAGTGCGATTGCAACTGATCTATCTCCACTTAGAAAATTTGAAATCCTAGGACCTGATGCTGAAAATTTAATGCAGTATACTTTAACTAGAAATGTGAAAAAATTATCAGTGGGTCAAGTTGTCTACACTGCGATGTGTTATGAAAATGGATGTATGTTGGATGACGGTACTTTATTTAAATTTGGTCAAGACAATTTTAGATGGATTGGTGGAGACGAATACAGTGGTGAGTGGTTAAAAGAACAGGCTAAAAAGAAAAACTATAAAGTATGGATTAAATCTGCAACAGACCATATTCATAATATTGCCGTACAAGGTCCAAATAGTAGAAAAATTTTAGAAAAATTTGTTTGGACAGCACCAATACAGCCATCCATTACTGAACTTGAATGGTTTAGATTCAATATAGCAAGAATAGATCATGAAACAGGAACACCAATTGTAATATCAAGAACAGGTTATACAGGTGAGCTTGGTTATGAAATTTGGTGTCATCCAAAAGATGCTAGTGAAGTTTGGGATAAAGTTTGGGAAGCTGGAAAAGAGTTTAACATCACACCTTTAGGTTTAGAGGCTTTAGATATGGTTCGTATTGAAGCGGGACTGATTTTTTATGGATATGAATTTGATGATCAAACAGATCCTTTTGAAGCTGGAATTGGTTTTACAGTTCCTCTAAAAACCAAAGAAGACGATTTCATTGGTAAAGAGGAATTAATTAAAAGAAAAGCTAATCCACAAAAAAAATTAATAGGCTTAGAATTAATTGGACATGAGCCAGCTGTTCATGGTGATTGTGTTCATGTTGGTCGTGCACAAATTGGTGTAATAACAAGTGGAATGCTTTCTCCTAAACTTGGAAAAAATATTGCACTTTGCAGAATTGATGTAAAGTATTCTGAGGTTGGTACAGAGGTTGAAATAGGTAAATTAGATGGTCAACAAAAAAGAATTGGTGCAAAAGTTATACCTTTTCCTTTTTATGATCCAACAAAATCTAAAGTTAGAGCTTAAATGAAAGGAACAAAAGACTTATTGGAATTTTGGGAGGATCAAGTGAGACACTCTCATAGTTCTAGTAATTATTTTTTTCGAAAATCACCATCACATTATCACATGATGCTACTGGTTATGAATTCTTATAAACAAGGTGAAAAACTATCAGTTGAAGAACTTAAAACAAAACTATTCAAAACTTCTAGACCTAAATCTGCATTAATAATTAATGAAGCATGTGAAAATAATTTTTTCTATTTAGAAAAAACATCAACAGATCAAAGAAAAAAAAACATTAAGCCAACTGATGCATTCGTAAAAGAATTTGATGAATACATACAAAAGTTAAAAAATTTAGAACTTTGAATATTTGGTTTTTTTCTAAAGATATAAGGTTAATTTGTTTAATTATTTAACACTTTTTTTACTGTTTCACCCATAACAGATGGATTTTTAGAAATAGTTACGCCACATTCTTTTAAAAGTTCTACCTTTTCAATTGCACTCTCTCCATAAGCTGAAACTATTGCACCAGCATGCCCCATTACTCTTCCTTTTGGTGCAGTTAAGCCTGCTATATAACCAATTATTGGTTTTTTCATATTTTCTTTTGCAAACTCACCTGCCGCAACTTCTTGTGGCCCACCTATTTCACCTATCATTAAGATTGCGTCAGTTTCATTATCAGTTTCAAATTTTTCGATAATATCTCTAAAAGAACTTCCATTAATTGGATCTCCGCCAATACCTACGCTGGTGGAGACACCTATATTTAAGTTTTTTAACTGTTGTGCTGCTTCATATCCTAAAGTTCCAGATCTACTAATAATACCAACTCTACCTTCCTTGTAAATGTGACCTGGCATAATTCCCAACATAGATTTACCTGGACTAATTATTCCTGCACAATTAGGTCCAACTAAAGTCATTTTTTCTGTTCTAGAATATCTTCGCATATATCTTTTAATTCTAATCATGTCATGTGAGGGAATTCCGTCTACAATAGCTACACAAGTTTTAATACCTGCATCAGCGGCTTCCATTGCAGAGTCGGCAGCAAAAGCTGGTGGAACAAATAATATTGATGCTGTCGCTCCTGTATGTTTAACGGCATCTTTCACAGTGTTAAACACTGGTCTATCTAAATGCTTTTGACCACCTTTTCCGGGAGTAACACCACCAACAAGATTAGATCCGTACTTTATCATTTCTTCAGCATGAAAAGTTCCCATTTTTCCAGTGAACCCTTGAATTAAAATTTTCGTGTCTTTGTCAATAAATACTGCCATCTGATTATTTTAATGCTGCTACCGCTTTATTTGCAGCATCCTCCAGTGTATCTGCTTCAATATAATCTAACTTACTATCTTGAAGAATTTTATTTCCTTTTTCAACATTCGTTCCAGCTAACCTTATTACTAATGGAACTTTAATTTCAATCTTTTCTAATGCCTGCACTATTCCTTCTGCAACCCAATCGCACCTATTTATTCCTGCGAAAATATTTACTAAAATTACTTTAACTTTTTTATCCATTGTAATTAACTTAAAAGCTTTAACTATTTTTTCAGGGGTAGCTCCTCCGCCAACATCGAGAAAATTAGCTGGTTCACCTCCTGCTAATTTAATCATATCCATAGATGCCATAGCTAGACCCGCACCGTTTATAATGTTTCCAATATTTCCATCTAAACTCACATAATTTAAACCTCTATCCGATGCGTAAACTTCTTTTTCATCTTCTTGAGTCTTGTCCCTTAATTCAGAAACTTTATCTCTTCTAAACATTGCGTTATTATCAAAACTCATTTTGCAATCTAAAGCTAAAATTTGTTTTTGTTTTGAAATCACCAATGGATTTACTTCAACCATTGTTGCGTCTAGTTCACTGAATGCTTTTGCGCAACCAACAATAGTTTCTGATGCTCTTCTAATTAATTCTGGTTCAATACCTAATCCAAATGCAAGCTCTCTTGCTTGAAAGTTCTGAATACCAACTGCAACTTCAATTTTTGATCTAATGATTGACTGAGGTTTATCTTTAGCAATTTCCTCAACACTCATTCCTCCTTCTGTTGAGGCTACAACCATTATACTTTCTGAGCTTCTATCAAAAACTAATCCTAGATATAATTCTTTTTCAATATCTGTTGCTTCTTCAATATAAATTCTATTAACTATTTTACCTTCAGGTCCTGTTTGATTTGTTACAAGTTTCTTACCTAGTAATTTGTCTGTTGCTTGAGCAACTTCAAGAGGAGAATTGCAAACAATTATTCCCCCTGCTTTTCCTCTGGCACCTGAATGAATTTGCGCTTTAACAACCCATTTTGATCCACCGATTTCTCTGGCCTTATTTTCGGCGGTCTCTGGACTATAAACAATACCACCTCTTGGTACTGTCACTCCAAAACTAGATAAAATTTCTTTTGCTTGATACTCGTGAATATCCATAGCTATTTTTTATTAATTAATTTATCAATATTAACAATATTCTCTGCCATTCTAGCTGATGCTGCATCAATCATTCTACCATCAAGTTGAGCGGCTCCTTTACCTTCCTTAGCTGCTTTTTCTAATTCTTCTAAAATTCTTTTTGCTTTATTGACTTCTGTCTCTGGGGGTGAGAAAACTTTATTAGCAAGTTCAATTTGCGATGGGTGTATTGCCCATTTACCTTCTATGCCGATTGCAGCTCCACGTTTTGCAGCAGCAATATAAGCTTCAGGATCGTTAAAATCTCCAAAAGGACCATCAATTGCTCTTAAACCATAAGCTCTACAAGTCATTACTAGTTCTGACAATCCATGATGCCATTGATCTCCAGGATAATCGGGATTTAATCCTCCAATCACAACAGTCCTAGCTCGTAAACTAGCTGCGTAATCTGCAACACCAAAGTGCAAAGCCTCTAGTCTTTCACTGGATTTTGCAATTTCTTTAATGTTTGACATACCTAAAGCAGTTTCAATTAAACACTCTATTCCAATTTTATTTTTAAATTTTTTATTAGTCTCTATTTGTGTCAACATACAATCAACCATATAGACGTCACTACTTGTACCTGCTTTTGGTACTAAAATAGTATCAATATTTTCACCAGCTTGTTCAACAATTTCTACCAAATCACTATACATATAATGTGTATCAAGACTATTGATTCTTACTGAAATTGTTTTTCCATTTTCTCTCCAGTTCATTTCGTTTAGAGCTTTAATAATATTTGCTCTAGCCGATATCTTATCATTAGGAGAAACCGCATCCTCTAAATCTAAAAAAATATAATCTGCAGCTGAACTTAAAGCCTTTTCAAACATTTTTGGTGAAGAGCCTGGAACAGCAAGTTCGCTTCTTTGCAATCTAGATTTTGCCGGTTTGTAGTATTGGTGGCTCATAAACATAATTCTATGTTTATTTAAAATCTATTTAAATCATTTTTTTTATAACCATTTTAATTGTATGATTTATATATATATTTTTTAGTACTAAAAATAATACTTTCACTCCCTATTCATTTTGTTATTATTGTTATCAATTATGACAAAATTACCAAATAAAGCTAAAGTTGTTATTATAGGTGGTGGAATTCATGGTTTAAGCACAGCTTGGAAGCTATCAGAAACTTATAAAAATCCTGGCGATATTATAGTTTTAGAAAAAAATGATATTGCAGCTGGAGCAAGTGGAATTGCATGTGGTGTTGTAAGAAATAATTATTTTCAACCAGCTATGAGAGAATTAATGGCTCATTCAGTTTCTGTATGGGAAAGTGATCCTAAAGCTTTTAAATATAATGCTGTTGGATATCTACAAATCTCACCAGAAGTAATGCACGAAGATGTTTCAACAATTTATGAACAACAAAAAGCTATTGGATACGAATCAGAATTTATTGAAGGTGAAAAAGATTGTACGAATTACATGAAGGGTATGTTTGATGATTGGCAAGCTCAAGGTATCACTTCAGTTCTTCATGAAAAAAAAGGTGGTTACGCATTTAACAAGGACTCTATTAAAGCTCTAGAAAATAAATCTACTTCAAATGGCGTACAAGTAATGAAGGGCGTAACGGTTAATGGATTTAAAAGAGGCAGCAATAGTAAAGCAGTTACTGGTGTTGAAACTGATAAAGGAACTATAGAGTGTGAACAAGTGGTTATAGGCGCAGGTCCATGGGCTAGAGATTTTTGGAATATGTTAGAGCTTCCTAAAACTGCAAACATCAAAGGAAAAGATGGTAAAATGCACGAAACTGATATGTGGACATATTGGATGCTTCAAGAAGGCGTAATTGGTGTTGAGCCAGACTTTTTGAAAATGAATAACGGAAAACAACCGCCAGTGATCCATGTGGACTCAACTGCACCATTATATTCGGATAAAACAAAAAAATTAATCACAGATAAAATTTGGGGAATTTATTACAAACCTGATATTGAAGGTTTGGGTGTTCAAGGCGGAACTTCTCCTTACATAGTTGATAAACATTTTGATAAAGTTAATGTTGATCCATACGGATTAGAGTCTCCTGAGTTCCAAACTACAGAAGCTTTTAATGATATGTGGTGTTCTGCTTTAGCTCATTGTCAAAAAAGATTTGAAGGAAAATCAGACTTGTACAGAAAAGGTCCGTCAGGTGGTCTAGGATGTATGACACCAGACTCATTTCCAATCTTTGATAGATTTTTAGAAAATGTTTATATGATTGCAGACGCTAATCACGGTTATAAAATGATTGGTGTTGGAGAACTTGTTGCAAAAGAAATTCTTGGAACTGAAAGTGATTTACTTAAACCTTTTAGATTCAACCGTTACGAGAAAGGTGAGCTTCACCCAACTTCTAACAGTCCGTTTCCTTGGAGTTAATTTTAAATTACTACTTATAAAAATTATATATAATTATTATAATCAAGACTCCTAGACACTATAATATTTTTCAGTTAACGTTCGGTATAAAAATTTTATTGGAGGGTAGCAAAATGACAGATCTAGATAAACACGTTAACCAACCTGGCAGAGCAAAACTAGTTAAACAAGTTAGATCTAAAATAGATGAACTTGGTATTGAGTACATTTTTTTTCAATTCATATCTGTCACAGGCAGAGTTGTTGGAAAAGGAATTCCTACAGATCATTGGGAAAGAACATGTGAAAAAGGTTTTCAATTAGTTTATGGAGCAACAGCTAACTTATTTACAGATCGTCATGGTAATTATATTGGTTACGGTCCTGAAGCAAAAGAGCTTGTAGGTATCCCTGATCCAGAAACATTTTGCCAACTTCCTTGGGATAAAAAAGTAGCAAGAGTGTTTGTTACATGTTTTAGAAACAGAGAAGAAAGAGAAAATCCAGGTGCTCATTTAACTTCGGATTGTAGAGGAAATTTAAGAATTCATGCTGAAGAATTTAAGAAAAAACATGGATATCAATTAAGAGTTGGGACTGAGCCAGAAATGATGTGGCTAACAAAAAATGAAGATGGCACCCCAACTGGTAAAGGTTTTTCAAAACCTTATTGTTATCATATAGATCAATTTGAATCTTTAAGACCAGTTTTCATGAAAGTTTTTGAATATGCCAGAGCAATGGGATTTGACATGATTTAAGGTGATCATGAGGATGCACCTGGTCAATTAGAATTAAACTGGATGTATGATGATGTTTTAAGAAATGCAGACAGACTTTCAACTTACAGACAAATTTGTGCTCAAGTTGCAAGAGAATTTAATCTGATTGCTTGCTTTATGACAAAACCTTTTATGGGAGTGTCTGCAAGTGGTTGTCATACAAACATGTCTTTATGGACAGGTGGAAAAGATGTGGTTAATAAATTGTCTCACAAATCTTTACCAGCTATGGACCATGTATTCACATATGTAGAAGGTGGAAAAAATACATTTATGCCTGATACTAAAGATGTGCAATTGCCTGGAAAAGTTGGGTTAAAAGCTATTGGTGGTGTAATGAAACACTTAGGTGCTTTAACAGCAATTGGATCTTCAACAGTAAACTCTTATAGAAGATTATGGGATACAGGTTTTTGGGCACCAGTTTATGCAGACTGGGGATATCAAAATAGAACGTGCGGATTAAGAGTATCAGCGCCAGGTAGATTTGAATATCGTTCAGTTGACTCAATGCATAATCCTTATTTGATGGGTTCTGGATTATTAAAATGTTTTGATGATGGACTAACAAATAATATTGATCCAGGGAAACCAGAAGTCTCGAAGTATGTACGAAGCTCAAGCAGCTGGAAAAGAAGTTAAAAAATTACCTTTAAGTCTTGGTCAAGCACTTGATTGTTTAGCTGAGGATGAAGTTATTAAATCAGCTATGCCAGATGAAATGTATACAGTATTTCATTGGTATAAAAATGATGAATGGGAGAGATTTTTAGGTGCAACAACTCAATGGGATCTGGACACTTATCTTGATTGTCTACCGTAGGTCTTAAAAATATAAATAAAAGGGGTAAAATATATGTGTGGGATAGCTGGATTGATACATAGAGGCAAATCATCAAATGTAGGAAGCGAACTACAGGGTATGCTTCAAGCATTAAAACATAGAGGTGAAGACTCAACAGGTTACGCTTTATACGGTGATACAGATGGTAAAAATTTTATCATGCGTTTCAAAGTAGGAGAAAATGTTGGAGAGGGAAGCTCATCAATTATGGAAGATGTTTCTGTTTATGATGAAAGAAAAAAAATAGTAGATCAATATTTAGCAGAGTTAGGGGCTAAAGTTCTTAAAGAAGAAAGAACTCTACCTTATTCATTAAGATATGAAATTTCTTATGATAAAAAAGATCTATTAGATTTCTCTCAAAAAATTGAAAGTATCCCAGGTGTTGAAATTCTTTCAATGGGAAAATCATTAGAAGTAATTAAAGATCTTGGAAATGCTAAAGCAGTTTGTGATAGATATTCTTTGGATAAACTTGTTGGAACTCATGCAATTGGTCATGCTAGAATGGCAACAGAGTCGGGTGTTGACATTAAATCAGCCCACCCTTTCTGGGGTTATCCTTTTAGTGACGTGTCTGTAGTTCATAACGGACAACTTACAAATTATTGGAATAATAGAAGAGCATTAGAAAATAAAGGCATGAGATTTATGTCTGAATGTGATTCAGAATTAATTGCAGTTTATATTGCTCAAAAAATGAGAGAAGGAGCAAGTCTTGAAGAAGGAATGAAAGCTTCATTAACAGGACTTGATGGAGTATTTACTTATTTTGTTGCAACAAGTGACTCGCTTGGTATGGCAAAAGATACAATGGCCGCAAAACCATTGGTTCTTTACGAGTTAGATGATTTAGTTGCAATGGGTTCAGAAGAAATAGCGATCAGATCAGTTCTTCCACAAGAAATTGATACATATGATCCATTTGATGGAGAGGTAAAAGTATGGCAAATCTAAAAACAAGCGAGAAGAAATCAAAAGCCCAGTCAATGGGTATGCACACTGAAGTTTTAACAGGAAGAACTCAGCAGAAGTTTTTTAATCCTGATGAGGCTGAAAACTTCTATTACTTTGGTACTTACGATGTTGACTTTAATAAGAGAACAGATCTTGATGTAAAAGATATGTCTGCTCCAGAAGCTAATAAAAAAATTGATGATTTGATGAGTCAAGGCTATGGAACTATTGCTATTAAAAACCCACAAGGAAAACACAGTTTAGGTGTTGGAATTTTGAATAAATTAAACTTAATCTTTGAAGGAAGTTTAGGTTATTTTGGTATGGGTTCATGTGACGGTCCTACTGTTAGAATTAATGGTAGAGTTGGTTGGTCTTGTGCTGAAAACTTAATGGCTGGTAAAGTTGTAATCGAAAAAAATGCAGGATCATGTTTTGGCGCAGCTATCAGAGGTGGAGATCTAATTTGCAAAGGCAGTGTTGGTGCTAGAACTGGTATTGATATGAAAGGTGGAACAATCATTGTTGGTGGTGACGCTGGTGCATTTACAGGTTTTATGATGCAAAGAGGAAGAATAATTATTCTTGGCGATGTTGGAATAAATTTAGGTGACTCTATGTATGATGGGACAATTTTCGTAGGTGGAAGTATTGGTTCTTATGGTAGTGATGCTGTGGACGCTGAACTTACAAAAAGTGACCAAGAATGGTTAAAACGAAAATTAAAAGTTGCTGAAATTGGAGAGAAATTTGATGTCAGTAAAATGAAAAAGATTGTAGCTGGTAAAAAATTATGGAATTACGATAATTTAGAACCTACAGAGAAGAAAGGAGCAATTTAATGCCTAAGAAAAAAACTAAAAAGAAAAAAAGTAATGGAAGTGTTGGTGGAAAAGCTGATGTACACGCCTATGAAGAAGGAAAAAGAAATAAAAGTTTATTAGGTCATAACGCTATTTTTACTCCTGAAGTAATAGACGATATTCATATTAAAGCTCAATTAGGAAGATACAGAATGCGTGGAATGGCATTAATGAAACCAATTCCAACATTTGATGATTTAGTTTTCTTACCTGGAACGCTTACAAGATTTGTAATTGAAGGATACAGAGAAAAATGTGAAACTAAAACTGTCATTGGTCCAAGGTGTGAAAACCCAATTGAATTGGATATACCTGTTTATATCACTGGTATGAGTTTTGGTGCACTTTCTTACGAAGCAAAAACTGCTTTAGCAAGAGGAGCTACTATGGCTGGTAGTGCGACTTGTTCTGGAGAGGGTGGAATGATACCTGATGAAAGAAGATATTCTGAAAAATGGTATTATCAATGTATTCAATCAAGATACGGATTTAATCCACACCATGCACAACTTGCAGATGGGATAGAAGTTTTCATCGGACAAGGTCAAAAAGTTGGAATGGGTGGTCACTTGATGGGTCAAAAAGTAACTGATCAAGTAGCTGAAATGAGATCATTACCATCAGGTATTGATCAAAGATCACCTGCTAGACACCCTGATTGGTTAGGTCCAGATGATTTAGCTTTAAAAGTTGAAGAATTAAGACAATTAACAAAAAATAAAGTTCCAATTCAGTTAAAGCTTGGTGCATCAAAAGTTTACGATGATGTACGTATGGCTGCAAAATGTGACCCTGACTCTATATATCTAGATGGAATGGAAGGCTCTACTGGAGCTGGTCCTCACATTGCCGCTGCAAACACTGGTATTCCTGGAATTGCTGCTATTAGAGAAGCAAGAAGAGCAATTGATGATGTTGGTAAAACTGGAAAAGTTACTTTAATTTACGCAGGTGGTATTAGAGATGGTGCTGATATGGCAAAAGCATTAGCATTAGGTGCTGACGCAATAGCAATTGGTACTGGATCAATGATGGCTTTAAACTGTAATAAAGATATTCCAGAAGCTAACTTTGAAAAAGAAATGGGTGTAAAAGCTGGAGAATGTTATCACTGTCATACTGGACGTTGTCCAGTAGGTGTTGCTACTCAGGATCCTAAACTTAGAGCAAGATTAAATCCTGATGCTGCTGCACTAAGAGTTTATAACTATCTTCATGCAATGACGTTAGAAGCTCAACTTTTAGCAAGAGCATGTGGTAAAACTAATATTCACTCTTTAGAGCCTGAAGATTTAGCTGCATTAACTACAGAAGCATCTGCTCTAGCAAAAGTTCCATTAGCTGGAACAAACTACACAGTTGGTGTTGATAACTATCACAAAATATAGAGGTAACTATGGCTAAGAAAAAAACAAAAAAAACAAAAGTAAAAAGCAAAGTTAAAAAAGAGAAAAAACTAAAACTTGGTACTTTTAAAGAAACAGCAAGAGAAAAACTAATTGGCCAACATATTGGTTATAGATATGATGTGAACTTACTTCCTGATTACAAAAGAATTACTCCATTTCTTAAAAAATATGTAGAAGCTATGGGTTGGGATGATCTTAACTGGTTAGAAGATGTTCATATGGGTTATGAAGAAGGAAAACCAGCTGTATTTTGTAGAAACGCAAATGGCTGGGTTACTATTCCAAAATCTATTAAACTTCCTAACAACCAACAAGATAGAGATATGATTGCAAGAGAGCTTTTAGTTAAGTTCCAAATGTCTCCAAAACACCCTCTTGTTGATTTGAAAAAAGCATATTTAAAATTTTAGTTTTTTTTAATAAACAATCAAGAGTTGTATTAAAGATGACCAATATAAGTCATATTAATAGTTAAACTGTGTTAAATCACGTTTTTTTAAATATTTTTATTATATATAAATTTTAGTATTGTTTGTCGCACATAAGTTTCTTATGCTTTGTTTAACAAAGGAGAGAAAATATGACTGATCAGTTAGGTGCTCTGACAACCATATTTACAGAATTTTACTACTGGGTAACAGTGGTGCTGATGTTTTTAATTCACGTCGGTTTCTGTATGTATGAAGTAGGAGCTTCTCGATACAAACATCATCAACATACTCTTATGAAAAATACAATGCTGATACCTTTGGTAACAGTAACTTGGTTTTTCTTTGGTTGGTGGATTTACTGGGCGTTCCCAACAGGACCGGGAATAGCTCCATCAATAATGAATGAAAGTGTAGCATTAATAACAGACGAAAGTACTTTTAGTGCTAAATGGTATGCACCAAATACTGAATTTATGGCGGTTAACTTAGGTGACCACATATCTGGAGTATTCTGGGCTGCATTCTTACTTTTCTCATGGACAGCTGCTTCTATCGTTTCAGGGGCAATCATTGAAAGAATTACAACATTTGCATTTGGAATTTTAGCAATTGCAATAGGTTCGTGTTTCTGGGTAATTGATGCTGCTTGGGGATGGCACTTTGATGGCTGGATGCTTAAAATTTTAGGATATCATGATGCTTATGCATCAGGAGTAATTCACGCAATTGCGGGTGGATTTGCTTTAGGTGTTCTTATGGTTTTAGGACCTAGAATTGGAAAATTCTCATCAAGTGGTGAGCCAAGAAATATAGGACCAAGAAATCCTTGGCTAGTTACAGTTGGATTGTTTTTAATCTATACTGGTTTCTGGGGATTTTATGCGGCATGTAATATACCGATATTTGATCTTGGACCTGAGTATGGAATGGAAGGTGTAACATACTGGACAGCTACAAACATATATGTAACCCCTACTACACTTAGTGGTATAACTTATAACTTCTTGATGTCATTATCAGGAGGATTATTAGCTGGATATGTGATCGCCAAAGGTGATCCTTTCTGGACTTACTCAAGTGGACTAGCAGGTGTCATCTGTGCTTCAGCTGGAAATGATTTATATCATCCAATTCAAGCAATGATCATTGGTATGATCGGTGTTGTTATTGCATACAAACTACATTACTGGGTTGAACGTAAGTTCAAAATCGATGATGCAGTTGGTGCTGTAGCAGTACATGGTTATGCTGGTTTTGTTGGTCTTGTGATTTGTGGATTTGTTTTAAATGGTTACCCATCATCTGGATACAGTGTTGGCGCTATGTGGGACGGATCAACTTACGCATCTATTAACCCATTAGGACAATTTCTAGGAGCAATAATAATGTTCGTAGTTCTTGGACTAATACCAGGCTATGTCATAGCTAAGATACTAAGCGCATTTGGTAAATTAAGAATACCGCGTGATGTTGAAATAGCTGGACTAGACTATGATATGATGGAATCTGCTAAAAAAGATGAACGAGCAGTTTCATCTGCAACTAGGTAAAGGAGAAAAATATGGCTACAGTTACAAACTGGATAGATCATTTAAGTGCTAAGGAGGTTGTCGGTGCAGTTTATCCGGGAGCTGGATCTAGTGAAACTTTACTGGTTATTTTAGGTATAGTTATCTGGATTGGTTGGCATGTTATTACTAACAATTCTGAGAGTGAGGAACTTTCAAAATTGGCTAGAAAAAGACATGGTGCTAATGATCATAAAAGCAATATTACCGATTGGTAATATAAAATAAAAATTTGGGCGCTACTTGATTGTGGCGCCCTTTTTTTTTATAATCTCTATAAATGAGCGATAATAATAACGAAGATCTTAGACCTACTAAAATGAGGGGTGTGCTTTTTCCTAAAGCTAAATATGGAGTGATAGCGGCTATTATCATCATTGTTGTGATCAATCTTATCTACTATAAAGACTTCTTAAAATCTCTATTAAGCTAAACCAAAATATTATGTGTGGAATTGTTGGAATTTATTTAAAAACAAAAAAATATGAAAAACATTTAGGTAAATTTTTATCTGGAATGTTAGATGGTATGGCAACAAGAGGACCTGATAGTGCTGGTTTTGCGATTTATACTAAAGAAAATAAAAATACTTTTAAATACTCTATTTGTCTTGATGAAATAAAAGAAAATGATTTTAAAAAGAAAATATCAAAATTTATAAAAAAAATTAAGTTAACTAGTTATGCAGATCACGTTGTTTTAGAAACTAACGAAAAACCCTCTAAAATATTAAATTTATTAAAAAAAGAAATTCCAGAAGTATCTTTAGTTGGTTATGGAAAAAGTATTAATATTTTCAAACAAACTGGAAATCCAAAAGATGTTGTAAAAAAATTTAAATTATCCTCTTTTTCAGGAACACATGGAATTGGTCACACAAGAATGGCAACCGAAAGTGCAATAACTACACAAGGTTCCCATCCTTACTCTACATCGGAAGATGAATGTTTAGTTCATAATGGCTCCTTATCAAATCATAACAATGTAAGAAGATCACTTATTAAAGATGGTCAAAATTTTAATTCTGAAAATGATACTGAAGTTGCAGCTGGATATATTTCAAATCAAATATCAAAAGGTAAAGGCTTAGAAAAAACATTAAAGAATAGTTTAAAAGATTTAGATGGTTTTTATACTTTTATTGCAGGCACAAAAGATGGCTTTGCATTGTTAAGAGATGAAATTGCTTGTAAGCCAGCTGTTGTTGCTGAGACTAAAGATTATGTTGCAGTTGCATCTGAGTTTCAAGCTATGGCGCATCTTCCAAATGTAAATTCAGCAAAAATTTTTGAACCAAAACCTGGTGTAGTATATCATTGGTAATTTATGAACTTTGATTTAAACAAAAAAACTTTAAGAGAAGTAAATCAACATCTACAAAATGTTGATAGAAAGAAAAATACTAGAAAATTTGAAATTTTAAACCCTCAAGGACAGCACGCTATATGTGCAGGTTTAAAAGATGATATTGATGTAACAGTTAAAGGTCATACTGGATACTACTGCGCTGGTATGAATCAAAAAGCAACTATTACAGTTCATGGAAACGTTGGAACTGGTGTTGCTGAAAATATGATGTCAGGTAAAATTGTTGTTAAAGGTAACGCCTCTCAATCAGCTGGAGCAACAGGTCATGGGGGTGCGTTAATTATAGAAGGAGATGCAAGCTCTAGATGTGGGATATCAATGAAAGGAATTGATATAATAGTTAAGGGTTCTGTTGGCCATATGTCAGCTTTTATGGCACAAAAAGGTAACTTAGTTGTAATGGGTGATGCAGATGCAGATCTTGGAGACTCAATTTATGAAGCTAAGATATTTGTAAAAGGTAAAGTTAAGAGCTTAGGTGCAGATTGTGTAGAAAAGAAAATGGATAAAAAGAATATAGATGAATTAACAATACTGTTTAAAAAGCTAAATATTTCTGAAGATCCTAAAAAATTTAAAAGATATGGTTCTTCTAGAAATTTATATAATTTTAAAATTGATAATGTGGGTTCATACTAAAAATGAAAAAAGATCTCAAAGAATTTAAAACATTTCCAAGCTCTACAATAAAAGAAATTCAAAGAGCAGCAAACGAAGGGATTTATCAGATAAGAGGATTAGGTGCTAAACGAAAAGTTCCTGACTTTGATGATCTTGTTTTTTTAGGTGCATCGATGTCTAGATACCCATTAGAAGGTTACAGAGAAACATGTAACACATCAGTTATTTTAGGTGATCGATTTGCAAAAAAACCAATCAAACTTGATATTCCAATCACAATTGCTGGAATGAGTTTTGGAGCACTCGGTGCTAATGCAAAAGAAGCTTTAGGTAGAGGAGCGTCTGCAATGGGGACCTCAACAACTACTGGTGATGGTGGTATGACACAAGAAGAAAGAGGTTCTTCTAAATATTTGGTTTATCAATTACTGCCTTCTAGATATGGCATGAATCCTGACGATTTAAGAAAAGCAGACGCTATTGAAGTTGTAGTTGGACAAGGTGCAAAACCCGGTGGTGGCGGAATGTTGCTTGGTCAAAAAATTAATAAAAGAGTTGCAGGAATGAGAACCTTGCCAGAAGGAATTGATCAAAGAAGTGCTTGTAGACACCCTGACTGGACTGGCCCAGATGATTTAGAAATTAAAATTCAAGAACTTAGAGAAATTACAAATTGGGAAAAACCAATTTATATAAAAGTTGGAGCGGCAAGACCTTTTTACGATACTACATTGGCTGTAAAAGCTGGTGCAGATGTGGTTGTACTTGATGGAATGCAAGGTGGAACAGCTGCTACTCAAGATGTTTTTATTGAACACGTTGGAATTCCAACTTTGGGTGCATTAAGAGAAGCTGTTGATGCTTTAAAAGAATTAAATATGCATAGAAAAGTTCAGCTTGTTGTTTCAGGTGGTATTAGAACTGGTGCAGATGTTGCAAAAGCAATAGCAATGGGGGCAGATGCTGTATCAATTGGTTCTGCTGCAATGATGGCTTTAAATTGTAATGCTGACTTATATGTTGAAGATTATAAAAAACTTGGAACAGAACCTGGTTATTGTCATCACTGTCACACAGGAAGATGTCCTGTAGGTGTTGCAACACAAGATCCTAAACTAGAAAAAAGATTAAACCCAATTGAAGCTGGTAAAAGAATTAAAAATTATTTAACAACTTTAACCCTAGAGTTGCAAACGTTAGCTAGAGCTAATGGTAAATCAGATGTTAGAAATTTAGAGCCTGAAGATCTAGCTGCCTTAACAGTTGAAGCTGCTGCTATGGCAAGAGTTCCTCTAGCCGGCACAGATTGGATACCTGGAAAAAAATAATTGAATAAAACTTTTTAAACAAGTAGGATTAATCATGCCAAAAAATCTTTCACAAATTGCCAAACAAAAAAAAATAAAATATTTTCTAATAAGTTTTGTTGATCTTTTTGGAGTTTTGAGATCCAAATTAGTTCCAGCTCAAGCCATAGGTGAGATGCAAAAAAATGGAGCTGGCTTTGCGGGGTTTGCTACATGGCTAGATATGACACCTGCAGACAGTGATATGTTTGGAGTGCCTGATCCTGATAGTTTAATTCAATTACCATGGAATAAAGAAATTGGTTGGCTGGCATCAGATTTATATATGGATGGAAAACCTGTAAAGGCCTCACCAAGAGTGATGCTTAAAGAACAAATTAAAAAAATGTCTCAAAAAAAATTACAGATGAAGTCTGGGGTTGAATGTGAATATTTTTTAATTTCAGAAGATGGATCGTCAATTGCTGATCAAAGAGATATTCAATCTAAGCCTTGTTATGATCAATCAGCTCTAATGAGAAGATATGATTTAATTAAAGAAATATGTGACTGCATGATTACTATGGGTTGGAAGCCCTATCAAAATGATCATGAAGACGCCAACGGTCAATTTGAGATGAATTGGGATTATACAGACTCGTTAATCACAGCTGATAGACACGTATTTTTTAAATATATGGTTAAAAGTTTAGCTGAAAAGCATGGTCTAAGAGCAACCTTTATGCCAAAACCCTTTCATAATTTAACTGGAAATGGTTGTCACGCTCATGTTTCAGTATGGAACGGTAAAAATAATAAATTTTTGGACAAAAAAGATACACTTGGTTTGAGTAAATTAGCTTACAATTTCTTAGGTGGCGTAATGAATAACACTCAAGCATTATCCGCTTTTTTTAATCCAACAATTAATAGTTACAGAAGAATTAATGCTCCACCGACAAAGTCTGGTGCAACTTGGTCACCAAGTAGTATATCTTATACAGGAAATAACAGAACACACATGATTAGAATTCCAGATCAAGGAAGATTTGAATTAAGATTAATGGACGGTTCAGCTAACCCATATTTACTTCAAGCAGGAATAATTGCTGCAGGTCTTGAGGGAATTAATAAAAAAATAAATCCTGGAAAACCATTACATTGCAATATGTACAAGGATTATAAAAAATATCCAAAACTAAAAAAATTACCTAATGATGTTAATCAAGCAATTTCTATGCTTCAGAAAAGTAAACCTCTTGCTGATGCCTTTGGGAAAGATGTGATTGAAAGCTACATAAAGCTTAAAAATTCTGAGATAAAAGACTTTAAGAGCAAGTTTTCATTTAATAAGAAAAAACCAGTCACTAAGTGGGAAAAAGATAATACTTTAGACTGTTAGATTATGGTAACTTTATCTAACGGTCATCAATGGAAGTATTCTGAATTTTTAGATAATAAAAATTATTCATTTGATAAAAAACAAATTTTCAATTCACTATCTGAAAAAGAAATTGATGATGCTTATTCTAGTATTTCAAAATGGGAAGGATATGCCCCTACTCCATTAATATCTCTTAATAAATTATCTAATGAGTTAGGTTTAAATAAAATTTATTACAAAGATGAAAGCAAAAGATTTGATTTAAAATCATTTAAAGCACTGGGAGGTGCCTATGCTGTTGAAAAAGTAACCCAAGGAAATAAAAATATCACTGTTGCAACTGCAACTGCTGGAAATCATGGAAGATCTGTTGCATGGGGTGCTAGAAGATTAGGACTTAAGTGTAAAATCTTTATTAGTGAGTTTGTTAGTGATGCTAGAGGTCAAGCTATGGCTGACCTTGGTGCAGATGTAATTAAAGTTAAAGGTAATTACGAAAAATCACTAATAGAATGCATTAAGCAATCCACAGAAAATAATTGGCAAATAGTACAAGATGTAGCTTGGAAAGATTATATGCAAGTTCCAACATACACGATGGCTGGTTACACAGTTATGATGAAAGAAATTATTGATCAAATTAACAATGAAAAAATTTCTCATATAATTTTACAGGCAGGTGTTGGTGGAATGGCCGGTGCAATGGTTGCAGGTATTGCGAGATACTTAGACAACGTGCCTGTTACATTGGTGGTTGAACCTGATAGTGCAGCTTGTGTTTTAGAAAGTATTAAAACAGGAAAAATAGAAAAAATTGACATTAAAAGAGAAAGTCTCATGGGTGGTATGTCGTGTGGAGAAGTATCATTAGTCCCATGGGAAATTTTAAAAAATTCAGTTAAACATTGCATCAGTTTACCCGATGATGATATTGCAAAAACTATGAAATTACTTGGAAACTCAGGTTTTAGTGACGAGCCTATTATAGCTGGAGAAAATTCTGCACCAGGAGTGATTGGCTTAATTGCTAGTTGTGAGGATCAAAATTTAAAACAAAATTTAAAATTAAATCAAAATTCAAATGTTTTAGTTATTGGTTGTGAGGGTGATACAGATCAAGAAATGTACCAGAAATTAGTTAATCAAAATTAATTACATGTCAGATACAGGTATTTTTTGGATAAGAGATGATTTTAGAATAGAAAACAATCCTGCATTGTCATTTGCAACTCAAAATCATGACAATGTAATTGCCTTATTTATCTATAATAATAAAAATTTTGATAATCAAACTGAAGCTCAAAAGTGGTGGGTTTCAAAATCATTAGAAGTTTTTAAAACAGATTTATCAAAATATAATATTAATCTTCAAATAGTTAAAGGTGATGAGCTGGAAGTTTTATCCAAGGTTAAAAAAAAAGATAATCTTACAATATATTGGAATAAAGTTTATGAACCAGATGTTATTGCAAAAGGAAAAAAAATAAGAGATATTTTTATAAAAAATGAAATCAACTTTAAATATTTCAAAGGCAATATTTTAAATGAATTTCAAGAAGTAACTAAAAATGATGGAACACCCTTTAAAGTATTTACTCCCTTTTGGAGAACTGCTGAACAAAAATATTTAAGTTTAGCTCCTGCTAAAAATTATATTGTTAAAAAAAAGACTAAAGAAAAAACTTTTTTTAAGAACTGTATTGAAGCCAAAAGTATTTTACCCAAAAAAGATTGGTATAAAAAATTTGATAAATATTGGAAAATTTCTGAGAGTAATTCAAAAAAAATCTTGAATGATTTAATAGAGAGTAAAATTAAAGATTATGGAACTACAAGAGACATTCCATCTGTTGAAGGAACTTCGAAACTATCACCTTATATTAAACATGGTCAAATTCATGTAGCAAGTATTTGGAAAAAATGTAGTGAAATTAAATCTAAGGGAATTGGTTACAGAAAATATATTAATGAACTTGGGTGGAGAGAATTTTCACATAGTTTAATTAATTATTTTCCAGAATTTTTAAAAGGTAATTATAGAAAAGATTTTGACAAATTTCCTTGGGTCAAAAATGATAAATATCTTAAAGCATGGAAAAATGGAATGACAGGTTATCCAATAGTTGATGCAGGTATGAGAGAATTGTACGAAACTGGTTGGATGCATAATAGAGTTCGTATGGTAGTTGGATCTTTTTTGGTTAAACATTTGAGAATTAATTGGACTGAAGGAGAAAAACATTTCAGAAATTGTTTGTTAGATTTTAATAAAGCAAATAATGTTGCACAGTGGCAGTGGGTTGCTGGTTGTGGTGCAGATGCTGCACCTTATTTTAGAATTTTTAATCCAATCTTACAGGGAGAAAAATTTGATAAAGAAGGTCTTTATGTAAAAAAATGGGTGCCAGAATTAAATAAAGTACCAAGTAAATTGCTTCATAAACCTTGGGAAATGGAATTAAAATACCAACAAGCGATCAAAACAATTATTGGAAAAGATTATCCACAACCAATAGTTATTCATGAAAAAGCTAGAGCCTCTGCCCTAGAGGCCTTTAAAACCTTAAAAAATAAGTAGTTAATAGATTAATTCCCAATAAAATGATGAATTATTGTTCTATTTTGAGGGTTTAGCCTATGTTCAAATAAATATAAGCCCTGCCAGGTACCTAGCAACAATTCTCCTTCTCTAATACTTAATGAAATTTGATTATTGGTTAATGAAGACTTAATGTGCGCAGGCATGTCGTCTATTCCTTCAGTAGTATGGATATATAGTTTGTTATCCATAGGAGCTAATTTATCAAAATATTTTATTAAATCAGTTTGAACATCTGGATCAGCATTTTCTTGCACAATTAAAGATGCACTGGTGTGCTGAATACTTAAATTAAGTATCCCATTTTTAAAATTGTGTTTGTTAATCCATTCAATTGTTTGATTGGTAAATTCATATAATTTTTGACCACTAGTATCTATTTGAAGGTTATAAAATTCTTGTTTCATTAATAATTATCTACTGATGTTAGCTCATATAAACGGCTGATTGTTCGCTTAAAAGGTTTTTCTAATAATCTTGATGAGGTAAATTTATCCAAGTTTTGATTTGCTGTAACTGATATTGGAATGTTTTTATCATAAATTACATCTAATAAAGTGATGAAACGTTGTTGTTGATTTGAATTAGTGTCATCAAATTGTGGTATTTGATCTATTACAATAAATTTACAGTTTTTAACAATTTCTAAATAATCTTCTGCACCTAAGTTTTGATCGCACAGCTCATTAAAGTCAAATCTAACAACTCCTTCGTAAAACTTTTCTATTTTAAAATCTCTTCCCTTGACATTGATTGTTTTAAACGAATATTTTTTACCTTTTGTGATAGTTCTAAAAAATTTATTTATTTTAAAATTAGTTTCTTGATTAAGAGGATAAAAATATCTTTGTTTTTGATTATTGTTTGATTTTCTATAATCATCTTCAATCTTAAGTTCACATTCTGTGGACTTCTGTTCCATAATTTTAATGAATGGTTTAAATTGATCTCTTTGAAGACCATCTTTATATAATTCAGAGATTTTGGTGTTAGAAGTTACAATAATTTTAATATCTTCTTTAAAAATTTGATCAAACAATTTTCCTAAAATCATAGCATCAACTATATTTGTGACCTGAAATTCATCAAAATAAATTAATGAAGCTTTTGATTTTAAATTTTTTACAAAATGATTGATTATATTTTCTTCTTCTTTTTCTTTTTTTTGATAAACAAAGTCGTGAAAGCTTAACATAAACTCATTGAAGTGTAGTCTTAACTTTTTTTCTTTTACATGATCAAAAAAAAATTTTAAAATCATAGTTTTACCTACACCAACATCACCAAATAAATAAAAACCTTTTTTAGATGATTTTTTTGAAAATAAATTTAAAAAATAAGATTTAAAATTTTCTTGATAGTATTTTTCTAATCTCTTAACAACTTCTATTTGATTGGAATTAACTTCTAATTGTTGGCTGTTACAATAGGATATAAACTCTTTTTGAAATTTTTTTACCATTAATCTTTTTTAGTTTTGAAATCAATACCATATTCAGATCTTGAACCTTTTCGTAAGCCAAAAGGGCCAGGAATAAAAATTGTCATCGATTTTGTGCCTTCTTTTAAATCTACTCTATGATGAGCATTTGCAGAACGAAATCCTATGTAGCCAGGTCTTCTCCAAAATTTACCTTTTTTGGTAGTTTCCCAATATCCGCCTCTTAAAATAATAGTAATATAAGGGCATAAATGATTATGAACACCCTCTCCATGGTCATCTGCAAGCATTTCATGAATTAAAATGTTAAATGGAAACCATTTAGGTCTATATCTAAACAAAACATAATATCTATTTAACCAAGGTTTGGCCTCGTTATATCTTGAGTGGGAAGGACCTCTGTCTAAAACAACTTTTTTTCTACCGATCTTATCAAGAAATTTTAAGATCATAATTAATTATACTGAATGATAGATCCGTTTCTAACAACAAATAAACTTTGATTAAAAATAAATGGTCTTGAAGTAAAATTTCCTGCAATTTTCTCTACACCAATTACTTTACCAAGATTTAAATCTACAACTATCATCTTTCCATCTGTATTTGTTAGGTATAATTTTGTATCTCCAATAGCAAATCCTATTGGTTTAACATTTTTTCTTTTTTTAATTTTGTAATTTAAATAAAGATCACTGATACGAATAATATTTCCATTATTCTTCTCTACAACATATAAGTAACCTTCATTTGATATAGTAAAAATTAAATTTCCACTTGTGATTGGAGTTAAATTTGAATTAATTTCATTAATCCAATTTGTAATACCTGTTCTGACATCTACTGAATAAAATTCATTTTTATTATTTGAAAAATAAATTGATTTATTGTCAGATACTAATTTTGAAACTTTAAAATTATAAGTTTCATTTATAATGCTACTACTTTGCGTTGGTAATTGCCAAGTTATTAGACCTGAGTCAATATCAACAGCAGTAACATCTCCTATCGAGTTAGTAAAAATAATTAACTCCCCTAAGATAATTAATGAAAAATTTGAACTAGATATTGTAAAAGAATCCTCTGTTGGTAAGTTCCAGCATTCAGATCCATCATTAACATTATAACATCTTAATGTATTTTTATAATCAACTGCAAAAATTTTATTTTTGCTTCTCTTGATTTCAGAGTTAAATGGATAAATATTATTTTTAGACCAAATTAGTTCACCTGAATTAATATTAATTGAATAATATTTTGCAATACTATCTGTGATTAATAAATTTTGATCAACTAATGCGAAATTTAATTTGGGCTTTAATTTTTTTTCTGATTTTGAGTAATAATTTTTTTTCCATAAAACTTTTTGATTATTATCGTATCTAATAATAGAACCTTTTTTATCAAAAAATATTAAGCCATCATTTAAAAAAAGGGGTTTAAAGTTTAAATGATTAACATCATCTAGTTTTGAAAATTTATAACTTCCTACTTTATCAATTGACCCACTATAATCTTGAATTCCATAATTATTTCTGTTGTCTACAATTTTATTATTAATTTTAATTTTAGTTAGGTCTAATTTTAATTCTTGATTAAATTGAGTGACAACTTTTTTTTCAGAAAATACTTTTTTTATATTTTTAGGATTTTTTGTATCGACTTCTTTATTTTGCCAAATAGAAGAGTTCTCATTTAAAGAGCAATTATTTAAAAAAAATAATGATATAATTAAAATTAATAATCTATTCACTCAAATCTCTATTCAATCTTTTTTCAGCTTGTGACCATATATCTGAATTTGAGTTTTCTAAACTGATTATTTGATTGAAAAATTCTTTAGATTTTTGTTTTTGATCTTTTGAATAGAAATATTCTGCCATTAAATATAATGCATGGGATTTCCAAACACTGTCAGAATTAATCAATGGATTTAGAATATTTAATAGATCACTTTCTTGAGACTGGTCGGCATTAAACAATGCTTTTTTATAAATAATTAAATTCTTTATTTCTCTATCTAATGACGTTTTTTCAATTAAAATATCAAAATAACCGTTTATTTCACTTTGATTAGAAATCAATTTATTATCTATAATAAAGTATAGAGATAAAGGAGAATATGTTGGGTCTTGTTCGTTAATAATTTCAACTAATTTTTGAACTGTCGATCCTTTTACGTTTTCTGAAAAAGCTAAAGTGGTTAAATTGAATTTATTAGAAATATCTTTTTTCTTATTAGTTTTGTAGTTATCAAAACCATAAGCACCTATTAAAACAACAACCAAAACAATAGCTGTTGAGATAATTTTATTCTTATTATTTATAAAAAAGTTTCTTACTTTTTCATTTCTTGTATTACTATTTATAATTGAAATATCTTCTTCCATAATTAAATCATATTCCTTAAAACATATTGGAGTATGCCTCCATTTTTATAATACTCTAGTTCATTTTTAGTATCAATTCTGCATAAAGTGTTAACTTTTTTAATATCCCCTGACGCATATTTAATCTCTAAAATAACTTCATCAGATGGTTTTATTCCTTTTTCAACATCAAGAACACTTATTAATTCTGAGCCAATTAAATTTAAATTTTTCCTATTTACATTATCTGTAAATTGTAAAGGCAAAATTCCCATTCCTATCAAATTAGATCTATGAATTCGTTCAAAACTTTCAGCTATAACTGCTTTAACACCTAATAATTTTGTTCCTTTTGCAGCCCAATCTCTCGAAGAACCAGTGCCATATTCTTTGCCCCCAATGACAACTAAATCTGTTCCTCTTTTTTTATACTCAACCACCGCATCATATACAGGTAATACTTTTTTCTCTGGATATATTTTTGTAAAGCCACCTTCGGTTCCTGGAGCCATTTCATTTCTAATTCTTATATTTGCAAATGTTCCTCTCATCATTACTTCATGATTTCCTCTTCTTGAACCATAAGAGTTATAATCTTTTGGAAGAATTTGATGCTCCATGAAATATTCTCCAGTTGGACTTTCCTTTTGAATATTTCCTGCAGGAGATATGTGATCAGTTGTAACCATGTCACCTAGAATTAATAAAGGTCTTGCATCTTTGATTTCTTTAAATCCCTCTGGCTCATCTGATAAGTTGTCAAAGAAAGGAGGTTTTTTTACATATGTTGATCCTTCATCCCAACTGTAAATACTACTTTCTTCTGTTTTTATTTTTTGCCATTGGCTGGGTCCCTCTGAAACATTTGAATATCTCTTAATAAACATCTCGGCATTTAAAGAATCTTTTAGAGTATCTTCAATTTCTTTATTTGATGGCCAGATATCTTTTAAGTAAACATCATTTCCATCTTTGTCTTTACCGAGAGCATCTTTATATAAATCAACTTCCATGTGACCAGCGAGTGCATAAGCAACAACAAGTGGAGGTGATGCTAAATAATTTGCTTTAATGTGAGGAGAAATTCTTCCTTCAAAATTTCTATTTCCAGATAAAACAGACACTGCATAAATATTTTCTTTTTGGATCGCCTCAACTATATTTTCAGGCAGCGGACCTGAATTACCAATACATGTTGTGCAGCCATAGCCCACTAAATTAAAACCCAATTTGTCTAGATAAGTATTTAATCCTGCTTTTGCCAAATAATCAGTTACTACCTGAGAACCTGGCGCTAATGAAGTTTTAACCCACGGTTTTACTTCTAATCCAAGTTCAACAGCCTTTTTAGCAAGTAATCCCGCTCCAATTAAAACGTTGGGATTTGAAGTATTTGTGCAAGAGGTGATTGCTGCAATTAAAATTGAACCATCTTTAATCTCATACTCAGTATTTGAAACCTTTGAAATTGAGTGATCTTTTTTACTTGTTGCATCTACTAAAACTTTTTTAAATGAAGTTGGTGCATCTGTTAATAAAACTTTATCTTGTGGTCTTTTAGGTCCAGAGATCGTTGGAACCACTGTGGACATATCTAATGAAATGGTATCCGTAAATTCTATTTCATCACTTGACCATAAACCTTGTTCTTTTGCATATTGCTCAACAACATTTACTGTATGTTGGTCTCTTCCAGAAAATTTTAGGTATTTTAATGTTTCGTCATCAATTGGAAAAAAACCACATGTAGCACCATACTCAGGAGCCATGTTTGCAATGGTTGCTCTATCTGCAAGAGTTAAATTTTTTAAGCCCTCACCATAAAATTCTACAAATTTGCCAACAACGCCTTTATCTCTTAACATTTTAACTACAGTTAAAACTAAATCAGTTGCTGTTGTTCCTTCAGGCATTTTATTTTTAACTTCAAAACCTATAACTTCAGGAATTAACATTGAAATTGGCTGACCTAACATCCCGGCTTCAGCTTCAATTCCACCAACACCCCAACCTAAAACAGACAAACCATTAACCATAGTAGTATGACTATCAGTTCCAACTAAAGTGTCTGGAAAAAGATATTTATTGCCTTCAAATTCCTCTGACCAAACTACTTTAGACAAATACTCTAAATTTACTTGATGGCAAATTCCAGTTCCAGGTGGAACTATTCTAAAGTTATTAAATGCTTGCTGTCCCCATTTTAAGAATGAATATCTTTCACCATTTCTTTCAAATTCTATATCAACATTTTTTTCAAAAGAATCAGATTTCGCCGATTGATCCACTTGAACAGAATGATCAATTACAAGATCTACAGCAGATAATGGATTAATTGTATTTGGGTCTTTATTTTTATCTTTAACGGCTTCTCTCATGGCAGCTAAATCTGCTACAGCCGGAATACCTGTATAATCTTGAAGCAAAACTCTAGCTGGTCGGTATGCAATTTCAGTGTTTGATTTTTTTGACTTTAACCACTCTTTAATTGAATTAATCTGATTTTTATTAACTGACAAGTCGTCCTCGTATCTCAAAAGATTTTCTAACAGTACTTTTAAAGATTTTGGTAGTTTAGATATGCCCTCTAATCCATTTTGTTCAGCTTTATTTAGAGAGTAATATTTATAATTTGTGTCTTGTATTTTAATTTCTGAAAGTGAGTTAAACGAATTTTTAGAACCTGGTTTCATTTTTTTATATATAAAATGTTATTATGCTTAATAAAAGAAGTCCCGACATAGCATAATTAAAGTATTTAATAAATTTATCATTTGTCGCGAATTTCCTCAGAAATTTGCCTATAAATGTCCATAATGTAATACTTGTCGAAGAAAACAAGAATGCAAGAGCTACTACTTGTGTTGCATGATTCAAATAATTTTCTCCCAGCTCAACATAAGATGAAACTACAATTATAGCTACCATCACACCCTTAGGATTTAAGTATTGAAAAAGAAAAGTTTCAATGAACTTTACTGGATTTTCTTTTTTGATTTCGTCAGAGGCTGTTGAGGATGCAATTTTGTAAGCTAAATAAATTAAAAAAACAGTTCCAAGATACCTAATTATAATTTGAATTATTGGAAATAATTTAAATACATTAATTAATCCAATTGTTAATAAGAGAACTAAAGAAGTGAAGCCTAAAGTTGTTCCTAAAATATGTGGGATAGTTTTTTTAATTCCAAAGTTAAAACCTGAATAAGATGCAACTACATTATTTGGTCCAGGTGTATAAGCTGCAACAAACCAAAATAAAGATATAGATAAGATTTCTGGATGCATTGATTAAGCTATTGGAAGACCATTCTCAGATTTTTGAGAAGGATGAACTAGAACAACTTTTCCTTCTTTATCTATTGATCCTAATATCAGCACTTGAGATACTATGCCTGCTATATTTTTTTCAGGAAAATTGCATACTCCTATTACTTGTTTTCCTTTTAAATTATCTTCATTATAATAATGAGTAATTTGAGCAGAAGACTGTTTAATTCCAATCTCTTCACCAAAATCAACTTCGACTACTAGAGATGGTTTTCTTGCTTTTTCATTTTTCTTTACAGAGACTACTGTGCCTACACGAATGTCTACTTTGTCAAAATCATCAAAGGTAATTTGTTCTTTCATATAATTAATATATAATAATTGTTAAATATGAGTACAGAAAATAATTCAAAAACATTATTTGATAATTCAGTTCAAATTTTAACTGACCTGATAGCTTTTAAAACTATTTCAGGGGAAGATAACAGTTCATTAATTGATTATTGTGACGATATATTAAAAAAATTAGGGGCTACTTCTTTTAGAACTTACGATGATGAAAAAAAAAGAGTGAACCTATTTGCAACAATAAAAGCTAAAAACTCAAATAATAAGAAACCAATAATATTATCTGGTCATACTGACGTTGTTCCAGTTTCAAAAGGCTGGAGCTCAGACCCTTTTACCGCAACAGTCAAGGGAGATAAATTATATGGAAGAGGTTCGTGTGACATGAAAGGATTTATTGCTTGTACTTTAGCTTATGCTCCTATTTATTCTAAATCAAATTTAGATCGGGATATTCATTTCTCATTTACGTTTGATGAAGAAACAGCCTGTCAGGGAGCTCCAATATTAATAGAAGAGTTAAAACAGAGAAATATCAAAGATGGTATTTGTATTATTGGTGAACCTACTAATATGAAAATTATTGATGCTCATAAAGGATGTTACGAATACACAACTTATTTTAAAGGTCTAGCAGGTCATAGCTCAGCACCTCACAAAGGTGTTAGTGCTGTTGAATATGCATCAAGATACGTAAATAAATTAATTGAATTAAGAAAAAAATTAAAAGATAGAGCTCCAAAAGATTCTATTTTTGATCCACCTCACTCTACTCTTTCAATTGGTGGTGTGTTTGGAGGTATTGCTCACAATGTAATAGCAGACAAATGTCATGTAAATTGGGAAACTAGACCAGTTGTTAAAGAAGATGGCGTATTTTTAAATCAAGAAATCGATAAATATGCAAATGAAATATTGTTACCAGAAATGAAAAAAGTTTTTCCTAATGCTTCTATCGAAAAAGATATTATTGGTGAAATAGTTGGTTTTGATAGAAAAGATAAATCAGATGCCTGTGAGTTAATTTCAAGTTTAACAGGTGATAATTCTAGACAAGTTGTTTCATTTGGAACTGAAGCAGGTTTGTTTCAAGAAATTGGTATTAGCACTGTAGTCTGTGGACCTGGTTCAATTGATCAAGCTCATAAAATTGATGAGTTCATTGTCTTAGATGAGCTTAAAAAATGTCTGAACTTGCTAGATGGTATTAAGGTGGAGTCTGTTTCAAATTAATAAATTGTTAACCAATACAAAGTAAATTATAAATTTAACATGTCTAAAAAAGATCCAAGAAATATGATTGGGTATGGTGCCAAAGATAAAAAGATTAAATGGCCTAACAATGCAAAGATAGCTGTACAGATAGTTTTAAACTATGAAGAAGGTGCTGAAAATTGTGTTTTAAATGGTGACAAACATTCAGAAGTTTTTTTATCTGAGATTATAGGGGCACAACCAGTTAGAGGCAGGCATATTAACATGGAGTCTCTTTATGAATATGGCTCTCGAAGAGGATTTTGGAGATTACATAAAATATTTAAAGAAAAAAAAATTCCAGTTACAATTTTTGGAGTTGGAATGGCTTTGGCAAAAAATCCTCAAGCATGTAAAGCTCTAATGAGTTCAAATTACGAAGTAGCCTCTCATGGATGGAGATGGATTGATTATCAAAACATTAAAAAGTCTGAAGAAAAAAAACATATGAAAATGGCAATTGAAACTCATAAAAAAATATTTGGTAAAAGACCTCTAGGTTGGTACACAGGAAGATGTAGTCCCAATACTAGAGATTTAGTGTTTGAAGATGGAGGTTTCTTATATGATAGCGACTCATACAGTGATGATTTGCCTTATTGGGAGACAAGAAAGAATAAACAACAACTAATCATTCCATATACACTTGATAATAACGATATGAGGTTTGCAACAAATCAAGGTTTTAACACTGGTGATCATTTTTATTCCTATTTAAAAGACAGTTTTGATGCATTGTATGAGGAAGGTAAAACTAACCCAAAAATGATGTCTGTAGGATTACATTGTAGAATAATTGGCAAGCCTGGGAGAGTGCAAGCTTTGAAAAAATTTATAGACTATATTAAAAAACATAAAGATGTATGGATATGTAAAAGAGTTGATATCGCTAAACATTGGATTAAAAACTATTCTAAATAATGTCAAAAAAAATAATATTTACAAACGGATTAATTGATCTAGCGCAACCAAGGTTGGGATCAAAAGTAATATTTAGAACAGATGATTTTTTTGCATCTGCTAACAGAATTATTGACCCCTCTACACCTGTATTTAAGGACGGATTGTTTGATAAAAATGGTAAATGGATGGATGGTTGGGAGTCGAGAAGAAAAAGAACTCCTGGACATGATTATTTAATTATTAAATTAGGTAAACCTGGTTCCATTTTAAAAGTTAATGTTGACACATCTCATTTTAATGGAAATCAACCTTCAATGATTTCTATCGATGGTTGTAATTCAAAACCAAATAATACCAAAAATTTTAAGTGGAAAACTTTAGTAAGTAAAAAAAAAACTAAAGCAAATAGTCCACATATTTTTAAAACTTCATCCAAATCAGTTTTTACACATATTAAATTAAATATATTTCCAGATGGAGGTGTCGCAAGACTAAGACTTTATGGAAGTATATCTAAAGAAAATAATAATTTTACAAATAAAACTATTAACCTTGCATCTCTTTTAGATGGCGCATCAGTTATTGCTTGTAATAATGAACATTTTGGTAAGGCAGAAAATATTTTAGCACCAGGAAAAGCAAAAAATATGGGAGATGGCTGGGAAACTAGAAGAAGAAGAGATAAAGGGTTTGATTGGCTTATATTAAATTCTATTGATGGTGAAAAAATTGATAAAATTGAAATATCAACTCATCATTTTAAAGGAAACTTTCCAAGTCATTGCTCTTTACAGGCAGCTTATATACCGACTAAAAAATCTTCATCTTCAATTGTTAAAAACTCTAATAAGTGGAAAACATTGATGAAAAAAACTTCTTTAAAAGCTAACAAAACACATGTGTTTAAAAATAAATTAATGAAGAATGATAAAATAAATTTTATTAAGATTAATATTTTCCCTGATGGAGGTATTTCTAGATTTAGAATTTTTGGTAAAGCTAAATAATGAATATTACAATTACCCCAAAAGAAATCACTAAAGAAAATTTTTCTAAGTTTGGAGATATGATTGCAACAGATGGTATCAATCCAATAGAAATAAATGAAGGCTTTGCAAAAAGATTTGATGGCATAGCTAATCTTAATACCTCTAAGGATAATGGAGAGACAACTATTTGTATTTTTTCAGCCCTTAAAAGAACTTTTCCTATGAAAATAGATATGATGGAAAAACATCCTTTAGGTAGCCAAGCATTTATTCCAATGAAGCCAACTACCTTTTTAGCGTTTGTTGCACCTGCAGGTGACAAACCTGATTTAAATAAAGTTGAGTCATTCATTGTTCCGCCTGGCATAGGTGTTAATTACAATGCAGATGTATGGCATTTTCCTTTAATCTCTACTGAAGATATGAATTTCTTGGTTGTTGATAGAAAAGGATCTGGTGACAACCTTGTTATTAAAAATTTTGATAAAGAAGAAATAGTTTTAAAATACTAAAGCCCGCAACATTTCTGCAACGGGCTTTATTGTAATTTACTTTTTATTTTTTAGATATTGCTAGATGAACTGCAGCACCTAAAGATGCTCCAATTATCCAAGCATAACCTCCACCGCCACCTAAGTTAGCGAAGAAGTCACCTAAACCTAAAATTAAAATGTTTGGCCAAACAGTACCAACAGCAATATAACCTGAAAGTACCCAAGCTAAAATTGCTTTATGGTTAAAGCCACCATTGTAATGATACTTAGCTTTTTTACTAGCATCAAACAATGCATCAACATCTAATTTTTCTTTTTTAATTATGTAGTAATCAGTAATCATAATACCAAATACTGGAGCAAGAATTGCACCTAAAGTATTAACAAATGGAAATAAACCCATTTGAGTAATAACAGCAACCCACATTCCACCAATTACAAAACCAAAACCAGCAGTTATTAGTCCACCAGTTTTAAAATTGATTTTACTAGGCATTAAGTTCGCTAAGTCATACGCAGGAGGTATAAAGTTTGCAACCATGTTAATTCCAACTGTTGCAGCAAAGAAAGCAAATGCGGCAATAATTGTTAAACCTAAGTTGTCAACTTTCGCAACCATTTCTGTTGGACTTGAAACATACTCACCAAAAATGGCAATTGTTCCACCAGTAATCATTAAAGTAATAAAAGAGAATAAAATTACGTTTCCTACTAATCCCCATAGGTTACCTTTTTTCATTTCGTCTTCATTTTTAACAAATCTAGCAAAGTCACCAAAATTGATTACTACAGCAGCAAAATATCCAACCATAATTGAAAATACTGCTAAGAAAGCTCCAAATGATCCCAAACCTTCGAAACCACCAGATCTTTCTCCACTAGAAAATATAGTTCCAACTTCTGAAAATAATCCTCCACCAGCTTTAGCCCAGATAACTAGCATTAAAAGTATCATGACTGCATAAACAGCAGGACCAGCAAAGTTTAAGAATCTTCTAACAAGATCTATACCTTGCCAAAATAAATAAACTTGGAATGCTGATACAAATATAAATGAAACCCACATTACACCTGTCATACCAAGAAACATAACTTCGCCTTCCATTCCTGTAATTCCAGTGATTAAAAGTGCTACAGCAGTTGATGCTGCATAAGTTTGTGCTCCATACCAAAACATTGCAACAAGGCCTCTAGCCATTGCTGGAAAGTTTGCTCCAAAAACACCCATACTGACACGAGCGAATACTGGATATGGAATTCCATGTTTTACACTTGGTTTACCTGATAAATTCACGAGCCACATAATAAAAAATCCTGCAAGAATTAATGCAGCAAATACAGCCCAACCATTTAGTCCTGACGCTAAGAATAAAGATGCTGCCAAAGTATAACCAAATAAACTTTGAACATCATTTGCCCACACGTTAAAGATTTCGAACCATCCCCAATTTTTTTTAGCTTTTGGAGTTGGAGCTAAATCTGAGTTGTAGAGTTTTGACGATCTACTCATATTTTTCCCCCTTTTTTTGTTACAAGTTGAAGTAATCTTTAATTACATCTTCCTATTCTGCGACAGTATGTACTTTGAATAATAACTGTAAACAAAAAAAATACTAATATGTGTATATAATTACTTAATTAATGTAAAAAAACCTATTCTGATCACGAAATAAGTATAGTTTTCAATTATTTGAGATTATTCGTTCCAACCGCTAACTGCTTTAACTTCAAGATATTCTTCAAGCCCTAATTTTCCTGCTTCACGACCAATTCCTGAATGTTTGTAACCACCAAAAGGTGCGTCAGGTGCTAACCCAGCACCATTAATATCAACCATTCCAGATCTAAGTTTTCTTGCAACTCGGTTTGCTTTTTCTTGATCTTGAGTTTGAATAAAATTTAAAAGTCCATAAGGTGTATCATTTGCAATCGCGATTGCTTCTTCTTCTGTCTCGAACGGTATAATCGATAACACTGGCCCAAAAATTTCTGTTCTTGCAATTTGCATTTGATTATTTACATCAGCAAAAGCTGTTGGTTTAACAAAATATCCTTTATCTAAACCCTCTGGTTTACCCGTTCCACCAGCAACTAATTTTGCACCTTCATCAATTCCAACTTGAATTAATGATTGAATTTTATCAAATTGAGTTTTTGAAACAACTGGACCTATATGATCACCCTCTTTTGCTGCAACATCAACTTTCATAGAATTAGCAAAATTTTTAACTCTTTCAACTGCCTCATCATACATTGATTTTTCAACCAACATTCTTGTTGGAGCATTACAAGATTGTCCTGTATTTCTAAAACATCTTAGCGCTCCTCTTTCAACAGCCTCAGCATCAGCATCTTTAAAAATAATGTTTGCTCCTTTTCCTCCAAGTTCTAAACTTACTCTTTTAAAATCTTTAGCTGCATTCTGAGAAATTAAAGCTCCAGCTCTAGTTGAGCCAGTAAATGATATCATATTTATATTTGGGTGACTTGTTAAAGCGTTTCCTGTAACTGCTCCATCTCCATTAACTAAATTAAAAACACCTTTTGGTAATTTTATTTCATCAATCATTTCAGCTAATATCATTGAAGATAAAGGAGCTATCTCAGACGGTTTAAGTACCATTGTGCATCCTGCTGCAATCGCTGGAATCACTTTTAGACAAGTTTGATTCATTGGCCAGTTCCACGGAGTTATTAATGCACAAACTCCTTTTGGCTCATGTAAAATATTATTATTAAGAGCATGTTCACCTAATTTTGCTTCAAATGTATATTCTTTTAAAACTTTTATATAAGATTTTATATGACTTGCTCCGGTTCCAGCTTGTAATTGAGTTGAAAAATCAATTGGTGCTCCCATTTCAAGAGTTATTGCTTTGGCCATTTCAGCCCATCTTTTTTTATACACAACGTACAGGACTTCTAAATATTCTAATCTTTCTTCTTTTGAAGAAAATGCCCAAGTCTCGAAAGCTTTTGTTGCTGCAACTACAGCGTCATTTACATCTTCAACTCCACCTAAAGATATTACTGCGCATTCTTCTTCTGTTGAAGGATCTATTACTTTTAAGTCATTAGGTTTTTTTGGAGAAACCCATTCACCATTTATATAAAATTTTTTCTTATCTAGCATTTTGAGAAACTATCCTTTCTTTATGATTTTGCAAATAAATTTGTTAATTCGTAAACAATTGTTGCAGCCGCCAATGATGTAACTTCAGCATGGTCATATGCTGGTGAGACCTCAACCACATCAGCAGAAACTAAATTTAATCCTGAAAGTCCTCTTAAAACATTAACCATCTCTCTTGTAGTCATGCCAGCAATTTCTGGTGTGCCTGTTCCAGGAGCAAAAGCTGGATCTAAAACATCTATATCTATTGATAAATATAAAGGATTGTTACCTACTCTTTTTTTTATTCTTTCTGCAATTTTATCAGTACCTTCTGTTTGAAATTCATCACAATGAATTATCTTAAATCCAAAACTTTCATCATTTTTAATATCATCCCTACTATAAAGTGGACCCCTAATCCCAACATGCATTGAAGCATCATCTAAAAACAAACCTTCTTCTCTTGCTCTTCTAAATGGAGTTCCATGTGTATAGGGTGCTCCAAAATAAGTATCCCAAGTATCGAGGTGAGCATCAAAGTGGACTAAGGCAACTGGTCCATTACATTTTTTATTAATCGCTCTAAGAAGTGGAACTGCTATTGTGTGATCACCACCTAAACTAATTATACCACCTACTTTATTTAATAAATCTGTTGCCCCAGCTTCAATTTGTTTTATAGCTTCATCAATACTAAATGGGTTACAGGTAATATCTCCAGCATCTGCAACTTGTTGAACTTTAAAAGGTTCCACGTCATAACTTGGATGATAATTAGTTCTTAAATGTCTTGAAGCCTGACGAATACTTTGTGGGCCAAATCTTGCCCCAGGTCTATAACTTGTGCCAGCATCAAATGGTACTCCGACAATTGCAACATCACAACTTTCAACATCTCTTAGCTCTGGTAATCTTGCGAAAGTTGATGGGCCTGCAAACCTTGGAACTTTTGTTCCACTCACGGGTTGAACTGGGTTTTTATTACGTTCTTTTTTCATTTATAAACAAAATGTACCACATTCTTTTTAAATCGAATATCATCTAAATTATGCATATGAGGATTTTTAAGCTTGTTTTAATATTATTTTTTTTAATAACACCTGTAAAAGCTAATTCTATTTACAATCTAATCAAAATACCAAATTTAGAAATTTATGAATTAAAAACTACGAATAAACTGAAATATTTTTATGCAGCCAAGCCTTTTAGACTTGGGGTTCAGAAAAACATTTCTTGCATAAATTCTAACAAAAAAACTTACGATAAAAAATATCAAACTATATCTAAAAATTTGAGCAGATATTCAAAAGAATTTTTAAAAATAATTAATCTTAAATATATTGTAATGTGTGAAAACCTATCTATTTCAGGAATAAATACAGCCGGAATTCCAGATCATGTAATGAAAACATTAATTATAGATCTAAAATTTAATGAAAAGTATTTTGAACGAGTAATTCACCATGAATTATTTCATATTATTAACGATGGTTTTAAAGATTTATTTGATGAAGAAGAATGGAAAAAGTTTAATCAGCCAAATTTTAAATATGCAGATTGCTCCACTTGTTCAAAGAAATTAGGTCTTGAAACCTATAAAAAAACAAACGGTTTTTTTACTGAATACTCAATGACAATTCCATCTGAGGATATGGCAGAAGTATACTCGCATTTAATTATGGGAAATTATAAAAATTCAAATGATAAAATTCTTAATAAAAAAATCAAATTTATAAAAGATAAATTAAAAGAAATTGATAGCACATTTGTATTTAAGACATGATTAAAAAAGTTAAAGCCTCTCTACATGAAAAGTTAATTTTAATATTTCTAATATTATTAGGAATTTTTGCTCTAAGTTTTACAATACTAATAAAAAATAAATGTCTGTTTGTAAAAAATTTTGATCCTCAAAAAATTAATTATTCAAAACCAGAAAATATTGTTATGCTTAATGCTGAATGTGGAAATGTTATCATTGAACTTTATCCTGAAATATCTCCAAATGGAGTCGGGAGATTTAAAAAATTAATTAATTTACAAGCATATGATAATGTTGCTTTTCACAGAGTAATTAAAGATAAACTAGTTCAAGCTGGAGATCTTGAGTTTGGTAAAAAAGATCAATTAGATTACGGAAGAATTGGAACTGGAAAATCAGGTTTTGGTACTATTAAATCAGAGGTTGACGCTGAATTTAATTTTGAAAGAGGTACAGTTGGTTTAGCAAGATCTTTAAAATATGATACTGAAGATAGTCAGTTTTTTATTATTCTTGATGATGAGCCATTATTTGAAGGCGAATATACTCCTATTGGAAAAGTTATTTATGGTATTAAAGTTTTAGAAAAAATTAGATATTCTCATAGATCTGAATATGTCCTTAGACCTGATTTTATAAATACAATTAAAATGTTTAGATAAAATTAATTAACTAAAGGTTTGCCTGTTGCAAGTGTATGCTTAATTCTATCTTGAGTTTCTTTGGTCTCAATTAATCTCATGAAAGCATCTAATTCTAATTTATATAAATCATCTTCTGATAATGCTTTGTCAATTGAAGTGTCTCCACCACTTACTACATGGGCTAGTTCTTGTGCTACTTTTAAACCATGATCTAGGATTACCTTGTCATTATATAATTTATCTAAAATCTTATTCATTTCAGGAAGAACTGTTTTTCCTGGAAGATTAAATTTTGTCTCTAATGGAGCTTTAAAGTTTTTATTATTATTTAAAATTTCTTTTGAAACCTCAAGCAAACTATTTCTATTCATAATTTTTTTGTCTTCAGGTTTTAAATACTTCATAGGTTCTGCCTCAACTGGTGAAGTGGCCGTTTTGCCGTATCCAATTATATCAAACACTTTAAGAGGTGCATAATTAGGATCTTTTTTAGCCTCTTCAGTATCAAGCCATCTAGCCAACATTTCTTTACACCCCCCTCCAGCTGGAATTAATCCAACAATAGTTTCAACTAAACCGACAACAATATTTGTGTGGGAAGCTACAAAATTACTTTGAACCATTACTTCAAATCCACCACCAAGAGTTAAGCCAGAAGGAGCTGAGATTACTGGATGTTCAGAATATTTTAAGAGTTTACATGTTTCTTGAAAGTATTTAATAAATTTTTCAATTGATTTGAAATCACCTTTGTTTGCAAAATCCATCGTGTAGGTTAAATTTACTCCAGCAGAAAACTGCATACTCTCGTTAATAATGATCAAAGGTTTGTCAGTTGCTTTTTTAAGAGCATCCATTGAGTCATAATCAAGTGCATTAGCTTTAGTTATAAACTCAACAATATTGTAATCATTAAAACGATAAATCTGGGCTGAGTTATTTCCATCAACACTGATTGCTTTCTTTTTAACTTTTCCTAATGTTTCAATTTCAGTATACTTTTGTCTAGAGCCATAAAAATCTTGATTTTTATTTTTAGATAAATTTTCTAGAAACTCATTTCCTTCAAATGAATCTATTTTATTAAAAAAGTTTTCAACACCAATTTCCTCTAGCATTTCAAACGGGCCTTTAGTCCAATTAAAGCCTAATCTCATTGCTTCATCTATGTCATTAAAATCTTTAGTAATTCCAGGCACTAAAGATGATGAATATTTTATAATTTTTGAAATAACAGCCCAAGCATATTCGCCAAATTTATCATCTCTTGAAATCAAAGAATTTAAATCAACCATTTCAGATCCAATATTAATTTTTTGACTTTTTGAAAACTCACCAGTTTCAAGATTAATTGCTTCCATAACCTTAGTTGCGCCAGTTTTGTTCATTCTATAAAAACCGCCCTTACCTTTTCGACCAGTATAACCTGTTTCAATCAACTTTTTGACAAGAGGGATTTCTTTAGCAACTTCTTGAAAAGGATCATTTGCTGACAATTCCTTAATAAAACTTTTGAGAACATCTGCCATTAAATCAATTCCTATTAAATCATAAAGGCCAAAAACACCTGTTTTTGGAATTCCCATAGGTCTACCAAAAATTGCATCTGCTTCTTCGATACTGAGTTTAATTTTAAAAGCTTCGGTCATTGCAACTTGCATTGCAAAAACACCTATTCTATTTCCTAAAAATCCTGGGGTATCATTACAAACAATTGCTCCTTTTCCAAGCTCCACTTCGCAAAATTTCTTTAAAGAGTTGATTTTAGCTAAATCATTATTTTCATTTTTAACAATCTCTAACAGACCCATGTATCTAACAGGATTGAAAAAGTGAGTGATACAAAAATCTTTTTTTTCTTCTGATGTTAATTTTTCAGACAAAACTTTAATTGGAATAGATGATGTATTCGATGAAACAATCGCTCCTGCTTTTCTATCTTTAAATATTTTTTCATAAATATTGTGCTTAATATCAATCCTCTCAACTACAGCTTCAACTATCCAGTCAGCTTCATTAACTACATCAAAATTATCATTAATATTTCCTATTTTAATATTTTCAATTTGTGATTTATCTAATAGCAGTGGAGGTTTTGATTTAAATATCTTATCTCTCGCTTTTTCAGAAATTTCAGTTGTAAGATCTAACAATGTAACAGGTACATTTGCATTACATAAATGAGCAGCTATTCCGCTTCCCATAGTTCCTGATCCAATGACTACAACTTTTTTAATATTCATATTTTAATTTTGAAAGAAAATTTATATTGAAAAAATATAATTAAGTAAATTAATTATCTATTAATTCCTCTTAGTCTCTCAGACCTTCTTCTTAAAAGCTCTGCACTAACCAAGATTAAAGTAGACATAATAATCAAACATGTCGCAACTGCCATAATAGTTGGGCTTAATTGTTCTCTTAATCCTACCCACATTTGAATTGGAATAGTAGTGTTTTCTAATCCAGCTAAAAATAGTACAACTACAACTTCATCAAATGAAGTCACAAAAGCAAACAAGGCTCCCGAAATAACCCCTGGCATAATTAATGGTAATGTAATTTTCATAAATGTGTTTACAGGATTACTTCCTAAACTTGCTGCAGCACGTGTTACACTATGATCAAAACCAGTTAATGTTGCAGTAACCGTGATTACTACAAATGGAGTTCCCAAGATTATATGTGATAATATAATTCCTGTATGAGTTGCGGCTAAGCCAACTTTTGCCATGAAGAAAAATATTGCTGTACCTGAAATGATTAAAGGAACAATCATGGGTGAAATTAGTAAAGCCATGAATGCAGCTTTATATGGCATATATCTACTGCTTAAACCTAATGCAGCTACAGTTCCAAGAATAGTTGATCCAATTGTTGCAAAGAAAGCAATAATTAAACTATTTTTAGTAGCGAGCCCCCATGGGTTTTTAGTCCCATAAATCATATCTTCGTACCATCTTAGAGAGAACCCTTCAGGATCAAGCGCTAACATTTTTGCAGAAAAGTGAATGTATTGCTCAGCATTAAATGAAAGTGGTAATATTACAAATAATGGTGCTATCAAAAAGAAGAAAACTAAACCGCAAAAGAACAAGTATGTGTAATGCCAAATTCTGTAATTCAATTGCGTATGTTTTGGTAATGCCATAAAAATCTATCCTAATTTAATATTATCTATTCCAACAAGTTTGTTATAAATCCAATAAATGGTAAGTACTCCAACTAGCAGCATAGTTCCAAGGGCAGATGCAAACGCCCAGTCTAGTGAACTCTTCATATGATAAGCAATTGTATTACTAATTAATGATCCACTTGCTCCTCCTACTAATGCAGGGGTAATGTAATATCCTATTGCTAAAATAAATACTAATAAACATCCAGCACCAATTCCAGGAATTGTTAATGGAAAATAAATTTTAACAAAAGATACAAGTGGTGTGCCACCTAATGATTTTCCAGCTCTCATCAAACTAGGAGATATAGTTTTCATTACGCTATACAATGGTAAAACCATAAAAGGTAATAATATTTGTGTCATTGCAACAAAAGTCCCTATTACATTATACATCAGCTCTGGCCTGTTATCATCGGCGGCTAAGCCAATCCAAACAATTAAATCATTTATGGGTCCCTGCTGTTGAAGTAATACCATCCAACTAGAAGTTCTTACTAATAAGGATGTCCAAAATGGTAGTAGCACGCAAATCATTAGTAAATTACTGTATTTCATAGGTAGTGTCGCTAATAAGTGTGATATTGGATAAGCAAGAATAAAGCAGAATATGGTAACCCAAAAAGCTACGTTTAATGTTCTTAGCCATAAAGTTTTATGTATTCTTCTATCCTCTGGAACTTGAATTATATTTCTATCTTGATCAAATTTTCTATCTATACCTTTTAAATATTTGGCATAAGACCAGTTTGGAGCTGTATTTTTTAGAGCTACCAAGTATTCACTTTCACCCCATCTTTTATGAACTTTGATAAATTGCTCTTTATAATTACCTTCTTCAAATTTATTAATTTTTCTAACTGTCTTTTTAATTAAGCTACTAAAGCCACCTTTTTCATAATTTAATCTAGCTATAATTTTACCGTAGGTTTTAGTTTTCTTTAAATAAGATAAATCCTCATAAAGACCTTTGTAAACTGGCTCTTCAGGCAAATCTTGGCCATCCCATTTTTCCATTGCGGCAAATGTCTTAGGAAGCATTTTAGTGATCATTCGATCATCAACACTTCTAAAGAGCATATCTCCAATTGGAAATATATAAATTATTAAAATAAATAAAAACAATGGAGCAACGAGAGCAACAGCTTTGAGTTTATTTTTTCGTTCAGCTTTTTTTAAGCTAACCTCTAAAGGTAATCCGTCAGATGATAATATTTGTTCTTTGCTCATAATAAAAAAGGGCAGTTATAAATAACTGCCCTTTCAATATAGTATAAAATATTAATCTATAAAACTAAATTATAGACCAGCTTTCATAGCTTCCCATTTTTCACCAATTTCGTCTTGGTTATCTGCCCAAAACTCAGGGTTCATAAGGATATATCTTTTTGTGTTAGCAGGTGCTGTTGGCATATGTGGTACCATGTTAGTCTTACCATCTTTAAACCAAGGCTCTCCAGCTTCCATAACTGCGATTGAAGATTTTCTCCAAGGCGCGTATGCAATGTACTTAGCACTTCCAGCTAAACCTTCTGAGCTAGTCATTTCTCTAAGTACTTTCAAAGCTGAACCGTCAGCGTAACCTGGACCGTCTTTAACTAATGCAAAGTATTCATAGTCAAGAATTTGTCCATCCCATACTTGTACAAGTGGAGTTCCTTCCATTTGCGCATTAAAGAATCTACCATTCCAACCAGTAGCCATTACTACTTCACCGTTAGCAAGTAGTTCTGGTGGTTGAGCTCCAGCATTCCAGAATACACATCCGCCATTTGGATCTTCACATAAAGCTTTAAGTTTGTTCATAGCTCTATCAATTCCACCATCAGCATCAAGTTTTCTGTAAGTTAAGTCAGAACCTTTACCAGGGTTTACACCGTCTGCAGTGATAGCAATTTCTAAGTTAGACATTGCACCTTTGTAAAGAGCTCTCTTACCAGGGAACTTTTTAGTGTTAAAAAAATCTTTCAATGTGCTTGGTTTTTTATCACCAATTGTTGCATCATTGTAAGCATAGTTCCAAGAGTACAGAATGTTTCCAACTGCACATTTTGAAGGCATACTAGTAAAGAAGTCTTGACTTGCAGGTGTTCCATCTGGAGCAGGTGCGAAGTCTTTGTCAAAATCGAATTCATGGAAAATACCTTCGTCACATCCAACGATAGTATCTTTTGCGTACACATCGATAATGTCCCAAGTTATTTTTCCAGCTTCTTTTTGAGCTTTAATTTCTGATAATCCACCAGTGTAATCTACCCAGTTTACAGGTATTCCAAGTTTCGCTGCTGTAGGATCACCGTAACCCAATTTTTGTGACTCTGTGTAAGCTCCACCCCAAGACACTACAGTAACTGCAAATGCTGAAGTTGTTACAGAAAGCACAAAAGAAAGAGCAAGTAATAATTTACTTATTTTTTTCATGTATTCTCCTATTTAACGTTAACGTTTTTATTTTATAAAGTGATACTAAAACAATATAGAATAGCTTAGTCAACAGCTGATTATGGCTATTTTGTCTTATATTTATTGGGAATAATTTCAGTGATTACTTAGGATCTAAAGCTCTGCAGTCGACACTGTTCCAGCCAATATTAATTTCTTTGCCTGCTTTGATATCCATTCTGCTTGAACTATTTGGAACTTTTAGAATAAATTGATTATTACCTAATAGATCTACTCTTAATCTTGTGTGGTCACCGTGATATATTACTTCTTCAATTTTACCTTTGTGATTGTTATCCATTTTAGTTTCTGGATCAATCAATGCTCTTTCAGGTCTAAGAGATATTGTAGTTTTGTCCCCTTTTGCTTTTGCAACAATTGGATTTGCTAAAATTTCTGAACCTGAAGTTAGTTTAACTTTGCATTTATCACCCGAAACATCAGATACTTCTCCTGCAAAAGTATTGTTTTCTCCAATGAACTCTGCAACAAAAGAATTAACAGGTCTCTCATATAATTCATCAGGACTAGAAAGTTGTTGAACTTTTCCGTCATTAAAAACCGCAATTCTATTAGACATCGTCAAAGCTTCAGTTTGATCGTGTGTTACGTATACAACTGTTACACCAATGCTTTCGTGAATATGTTTAATTTCATACTGCATGCTTTCTCTTAAATTTTTATCCAAGGCACCAAGAGGTTCATCCATCAAAACTAATTGTGGATCAAACACTAACGATCTTGCGACAGCTACCCTTTGTTGTTGTCCGCCAGATAATTGCATTGGCATTCTAGCTTCAAAGCCTTGAAGCGATACCATTGATAATGCTTTATCAACTTTTTTATCAGCTTCATCTTTTGGAATTTTTCTTACTCTTAATGGGAATGCTAAGTTTTCATAAACTGTCATATGGGGAAACAAAGCATAGTTTTGAAATACCATTCCTATTCCTCTTTTGTGAGGTGGAATATCTGAGATAACTTTATTATCTAAATAAATTTGTCCGTTAGTTGGGGTTTCAAATCCAGCTAACATCATTAAGCAAGTTGTTTTACCAGAACCCGATGGCCCAAGCATCGTTACAAACTCACCTTCAGCAATATCTAAATCTAAACCTTTAACAACAAGTTGCTTACCGTCATAACTTTTATCAACATTCTCAGAATCTTACAAAGTGATCATTACCCATACGACTTTAAAACATTTGTTAGATTGATAATCAAGTAATTTATTTAATATGCAATTCTTTGCTCATATTACAAAATAATTCGCTTCCATTCTCTGTAACTCTGATAGCTTCGGATGCTTCTACGCCCCAATCTCCAAACTGCATTACTGCGATCATATGAAAACAAACATTTGGTTCTAGGACAGTCATATCTCCTTTATATATATTAAGAGTATGTTCTCCCCAATCAGGTGGATAGCCAATTCCAATTGAATAACCAGTTCTAGATTTTTTATCTATTCCATATTTATCCAATATTCCCCAAAATGCTTGAGCAACATCATCAGCTGTATTTCCAGGTTTTATCGCGCTAATTCCAGTTTCTAGTGCTTCAATAGTTTTTTTCATAGTATCAATTTTTAATTGATCGGGTTTTCCAAGTAATACTGTTCTTGCCATTGGTGCATGATACCTTTTGTAAACCCCTGATAATTCAATAATGGTAGCCTCACCTTCTACAAATTTATCTTGGTTAGCTGTTAAATGTGAAGCTGAAGTTCCTTTTCCTGTTGGAAGTAAAGTTGCAATACTTGAATACTCTCCCCCAAACTCTTTTGTTCCATAAAATAATGATTTTTGAATTTCCCCAACTGCATCACATTGTCTAACGCCAGGATTAATCACTTCCATTGCAGTCTTCATTCCTTTTTGAGATATTAATGCGGCAGATTTCATATAGCCAATTTCAGCATCAGATTTTACTAATCTTGCCCAATTAACAAGTCTATCGCTGTCTACAATTTTAGCATTTGGTAAACCTTGTTTAATTTTTTCGTGACAAAAAGCTGTATAATAATGAGCATCCATTTCTACACCCACAGAAAGTTTATCCCACTTTCTTTCTTTAATTATCTGAACCAGATAATCATAAGGGTGCTTTGGCCACGTATGAATATAATTTTCATCATAAACAATAATATTTTCATTTTTTAAATATGTTTTGATATATGCTCCACCTGCATCTTGTGCTCTTACAAAGCATAATGGTTCTTCAGCATCAACATGGACTATTGCACATTGAGCATAATAAAATGACCACGCATCATAACCCGTTAAGTAATTTAAATTATTTGTATCATGTGAGATTAATAGTTCGATGCCTTTTTCGTGCATCATTTTTTGAACTTTTTTTAATCTTTGTTGATATTCTTCTTTTGTAAAATCCATAGATTTAATTCTTAAATAATTTTCCAAAACCTTCAATTGAATCTTTTTTTCCAATTGACTGTAGTGTGTCCCAAATTAGAACTTGATTACTAGATAAAACTACTTTGTTTAATTTTTTTTCAAGTTTTTCAATAATGGATAAGGCTGGTAATGCTGTACAAGAAATAAAAAGTGCTTCTGCATCTCCTAAATCCATTTTTGATAAAGTTTCATATAGGTAATCTTCATCAACTTTACCAATATCCAAATCACTTAAAATATCAAAGTAAGCATTTGAAGAAATTTCAAAGTTTTCACTTTTAAAATAATCAATTACCTCATCATTTAAAACTTTTGAATAAGGAGTGAAGATTGCAATTTTTTTTACTTTCATTTTTTTTAAAGCATTAATTGCGGCTGTGCTTGGTGTGGTAACTTCTGCTTCCGGTTTAGCTATATTAACCTTTTTTTTAATATTTTCGTAGCCAGCAGCGATAGTTCCTGAAGTACATCCATAAACTACACAATCTAATTTCTCGTTAGGTAAAATATCCTCTGATATCTCTGTAACAGTACTAGACATCTTTATTAAATTCTCACTTGTTAAAGGAAAATAACAATGAATCCTGTTAACAAAAAAATCTATGTTTTGATCTTTAATGACACTTATAAAATCTTTCTCTATTCTAAAATCAGTAGCTAATGCGATTAATCCTACTCTTGGATTCGATAGATTTGTATATTTAGGTTCAATTTTTACAGAGTGCATAAATTTAAAAACAAATATAACATTAGTGTCTAAATATTCATCAAAATTAAGGAGATATTAATGAAGGTTGGTTTTATTGGTTTGGGAAATGTTGGAGGCAAGCTAGCAGGTAGTTTGTTGAGAAATAACTTTGATTTAACAGTAAGGGATTTAGATGAAAATCTTACGAAATCATTTAAAGATTTGGGTGCCAAGGTTGCAAATTCAGCAAAAGAACTTGCTGAAAAAGTTGATTTAATTATCACATGTTTACCCTCTCCTAGAATATGTGCTGAGGTTATGGAAGCTGATGATGGTGTAATCAACGGATTATCTGAAAATAAAATATGGTTAGAAATGAGCACGACTGATGAAGCTGAAATCAAAAGAATTAGTAAAAAAATAATTGTAAAAAAAGCAATTCCATTAGATGGACCTGTAAGTGGAGGATGTCATAGAGCTGCTACAGGTAATATTGCAATTTTTGTTGGTGGATCAAGAAAAGCATTTGATAAAATTTTACCTGCATTAACAGTTATGGGTAGAAAGATATTGCATACTGGAGAATTAGGTAGTGCTACAATTTTAAAAGTTATAACTAATTATTTAGCATCCGTTCATCTAGTTGCTCTTGGTGAAGCATGGACTGTCGCTAAAAAATCAAATTTAGATCTTGCTAAAGCTTTTAAAGGAATTGCCGTCTCATCTGGAAACTCTTTTGTTCATGAAACTGAAAGCCAAGTTATCTTAAATGGTTCTTATAATATAAATTTTACAATGGATTTGGTATTGAAAGATACAGGTTTGTTTGATGATCTTGCAAAAAAATTAGGTGTTCCATTAGAGATTTCACCAAAAGTTGTTGAAATTTTTAAAGATGGTCAAAAAAAATATGGTTCAAGAGCCTGGTCATCAATGATTGTCAAAAGAATGGAAGATATTAACAAAATAGATTTTAGAGCAAATGGATTTCCGGAAGAGCTTACTGACAATGAGCCTGAAGAAAAAGGATATGAAATATAATTATTATGGTAAGTTAAGATTAAATGTTGGATAAAAGAAAATTCTATATTGATGGTAAATGGGTAAACCCATATAAAAAGAATGATTATGAGGTAATCAATCCTTGTAATGAAGATCCGTTTGCAGTGATTTCTTTAGGCTCAAAAGAAGATACTGATCTAGCAGTCAAGTCAGCTCAAATTGCGTTTGAGACTTGGAAAGAAACTACTAAAGATGAACGAATTAATTATTTGGAAAAATTACTGTCAGTTTATAAAAAAAGATTTGGAGAAATGGCTGAAGCTATTTCTTTAGAAATGGGAGCTCCCATGGATTGGTCAAGTGATGTTCAAACAGCATCAGGTCAAGCTCACTTAGAAGATTTTATTTTAAGATTAAAAGATTTTCAATTTGATGAACACTTTGATAAAAAATCTAACAACCATATTTATTATGAACCTATTGGAATTTGTGGATTAATTACTCCATGGAACTGGCCTATTAATCAAATAGCGCTTAAGGTAGTCCCAGCTTTTGCAACAGGTTGTACTATGATTTTAAAACCTTCAGAAATCGCACCTATCTCAGGCATGTTGTTTGCTGAAATGATTGATGAAGTCGGGTTTCCAAAAGGTGTTTTTAATTTAGTAAACGGAGATGGGGCTGGTGTTGGTTCAGAGATTTCTAGTCATCCTGATATTGATATGGTTTCTTTTACGGGCTCTACAAGAGCTGGGAGATTAATTTCAAAAAATGCAGCAGATACCATCAAAAGAGTTTGTTTAGAGCTAGGTGGTAAAGGTGGAAATATTGTTTTTGCTGACAGTTATAAAGATGCTGTAAGAGATGGTATTCGAAATGTAATGAGCAATTCTGGTCAATCTTGTGACGCTCCAACAAGAATGTTAGTTGAAAAATCTATTTATGAAAGAGCTGTCAAAGATGCGGTTGATGAAGCAAATAAAATCCAAGTTAATCAAGCTTCAAAAAAAGGTGATCACATTGGTCCAGTAATTTCAAAAACACAATATGAAAAAATTATTAGTTTAATAGAAAGTGGAATTTCAGAAGGAGCAACATTAGCTGCGGGTGGACCTGAACTCCCCGATGGACTAAACAAAGGTTACTTTATTAAACCTACAATATTTACTGACGTTACAAACGAAATGAGAATTGCTAAAGAGGAAATCTTTGGTCCGGTATTATCAATTATTCCATTTGATACTGAGGATGAAGCTATACAAATAGTTAATGACACCTCGTATGGTTTAGGAAATTACTTACAAACTGAGGATAAAGCTAAAGCTCACAGGGTTGCACAAAAATTAAGATCAGGATGTGTTTATATAAATGGTAATGCAGCAGATGCTGGAACTCCATTTGGTGGATATAGACAATCTGGAAATGGTCGCGAAGGTGGAGTGTGGGGTCTTGAAGAATTTCTTGAAGTAAAAACTGTTACAGGCTGGAAATAATTCATGATTGGCTTTGTAATGGTTGGCACTAACAATTTAGATAAAGCAATAAATTTTTACGACACTCTTCTTAATACAATTGAATTACAAAGGATTGTTACTAATGAAAAATATGCAGGTTATGGATTAAAAAACAAACCTGATAAAATTGAATTCTATGTGACTAACCCAGTCAATAAAGAAAAGGCAACCTTTGGAAATGGAACTCAAATATCATTTTTAGTTAAATCGAGAGATTTGGTAAATAATTTTTATAATACTGGAATAAAATTAGGTGGAAAAGATGAAGGCGCACCTGGTATTAGATCTGGAGATTATTATTGTTACTTTCGAGACCTAGATGGAAATAAAGTTTGTGCGTTTGCCGAAATAGATAACTAGAATGCATTTAATTCATAGAGGTTTAGTTAATAAAAATTTTAAAGAAAACCTTTTAAAATCATTCCAACAATCATTTAAAAAAGGTTATGGTATTGAAACAGATATTCACGCTACAAAAGATAATGAATTTATCTGTTTTCATGATTTCACATTAAAGAGAATTTTTAAAAAAAATTTAAGTGTTAAAAATCTAAATTATTCAAAAATAAATGAGATAAGCACTAAGGTAGGTAAACCAGTTCCTCTTTTAAAAGAGTTGCTTAAATCCGCAAATAATAAACATACTCTTTTCATTGAAATTAAACCAATATTTTCAAAATTTCTTTTGAAAAAACTTTTAAAGGAAACTTCAAAATTTACCAAGTGTGTGTTTATTTCTTTTAAGCATGAAAATATTTTCAAACTACAAAAAATTAAGAAAGACGCCAAAGTCGGTTTTTCTTTTTGCCCTCCTACAAGTTTAAAAGAAATCATAAAAAAATCGAATGACAAGAAGATTGATTGTCTAATATTAGATAAGTCTTATATTAAAAATGAAAAGATTCAGAATTTAAAAATCACAAAATATTATTATACAATAAGAACAAAGTCTGAATTTAACAAATTTAAGAGAAATAATAATTTAATATTTGAAAATTTATAAAATTATTTTTTTAGATAATTTAATCTTCCAATAATTTCATCTCGATCCATGTAGTATCCCTGCAAATGTCTATGACCTGAGTTTGGATCAAATTCAGTTCTACCATGCAAAAGTCTTCTATTGTTAAAAGAAAATATATCTCCTGGCTCTAACCTAAAATTAATTTGATATTTTTCATCATGTAAAAGGTTTCCAAATCGATGATGTGCTTTGTAGACTTTTTCCATTATTTCTGGGTTACAATCTAATGTATCCATTGTAGCAACACTAAATCTTATATCATTATAATCCCCATCTTTAGTTAGTGTTATAGCAGGAGAATGAAAGCTTCTGTGTGCTTCCTGAGTATAGTCTTTATCTTTAAATTTAAGCGGAACAGAAACTAAAGTATCAAATATTTCCTTTTCATTCTTTCTTAAGTAATCTGCAACAGCAAACGCATCTACTGCCGAAGAGTTTCCACCTTTAGCAGAATTTATTAAACAATGTAAAAATTGATAACCTGGAGGATTTTCAAACCATGGAAGATCCATATGATTTCGTAACGCATGTGCTGTATAAGCTGAATTATTTGGTTTAGGAATATTTATTACTTCAAATGGAGTTTTAAAAAAAGTTTCTCGTGTATGGCTAATTCTATTTAAAACCTTAAAAGCAGAATTTTGTTCTGTTGGTGCATTTTTAACAATTGCTATTCCTGTATAATGTAAAAGTTCTAACCATTTTATTAAACCTTCTTCTGAATTAATAATTTCTTCGTAATCAATTTCAATTGATTCTAAATTATTCTGTAATGAATTATCCCAAAGCTTGTATGGTGAAACATATGTAATTTTATTTTTTATTGTGTAGCAATTTTCTCTTAGCCATAAAGGATCATATGAACTTTTGTGATCACCTTCACTCCATTCTATTTCTAAAATTCCTTTATTATTAACATTATAATTTTTTGGCCTTATATCTGTTGAAACATTTAAGATGTTAAACATTCTATGGCGTGAATCTTTATCGTGTGCAGATGGACAATTGTCTCTTAACCATAAATAATTAAACTTACTTTCTTCGCCATCATCCCAAATAACTTTTAAATGGTCGGAATTTTCCTCTAGTTTTGAAATTGAGCTCATGAGCAATCATTATATATAAAGGGTGAAAATTCAACTCAATTTATAGTTGTAAACAAGATTCAACGCTTGTGTTTTGTCCTCATTCATTATTAAATCTTAATATTAAAACTTAACCTAAGGAGATAATTTAATGAAGTTTTTAAAGAAATTAGTTCTTTCAGCTTTCTTAGTATCATCGTTATTAGCAACTAGTGCTAATGCGGGTGATTGCAAAGCAAGATTGGGAGATTTTGACTGGAGTAGCGCAAATATTCATACTGCAATTACTACATTCATACTTGAAAAAGGATATGGATGTGAAGTTTCTGTAACTAAAGGAAGTACTACACCTATTATGGCTGCTCACTATGATGGTCAACTAGATGTGATTACTGAAGTTTGGTATGACAATATTATTGCAAATTATGAACCTCACGAAGCAGCAGGTACTATCAAAAATATTGGTGTTAACACTCCTGACTCTCAGCAAGCTTTTTACGTAGATAAAACTACTGCTGATAAATATAATTTAAAATCAGTTGAAGACATGAAAGATCCAAAAATAGCTGCGTTATTTAAAGATCCTGAAGACCCTTCAAAAGGTAGAATGACTAGCTGTATTTCAGGTTGGACTTGTTACACTGTAAACTTGGTTAAACAAAAAGAGTATGGTCTAGATAAATACTATACTAACTTTGACCCAGGTTCTGGTGGTGCTTTAGATGCTGCTATTGCAGGTGCTTTTGCTAAAAAGAAACCTATCTTTACATACTATTGGGCACCTACTGGCTTAATGGGTAAAGTTGATCTAGTTAGATTAACAGAACCTAAGTTTGTCAAAAAGTGTTGGGATGATATGTCTGTTGTTGTTGAAAAAATCAAAGCAGAAGGACCAGAAGCATATACAAAATCTTGTGCATGTGAATATAGAGATATGGCATTAACTAAATCTGTATTAACTAAATGGGCCGCTGCTCATCCTGCAGAAACTAAGTTCTTATCTGAGTACTCAATTCCTACTGCTACAGTTAATAAAATGTTGGCCTTCTACGAAGATGAGTCAGATGGTGATATGGAATTAACTGCTAAAGAATACTTAAAATCAGAAACAGCTTGGACTTCTTGGGTTCCTGCTGATGTTGCTAAAAAAGTAAAAGCAGCACTTTAATTTTAAGATAAAATAATTTGAGAGAGCCCTTCGGGGCTCTTTCTTTAAATTAAAAAATCAACCATATGTTCAAAGATAAAAAAAATATATTTAACCTAGGATTGTTAGGAATTTTTATATGGTTATTAATTACAAGTTACAGTTCATCAAAAAGAAAACCTGAAACTATAGGAGAATTGTTTAAAGATTTTTCGTGGTTAAGTGATTGGCCTAAATGGTTAGATTTACCACTAATGCCATGGATTAATAAGATGTTTAAAGCACTTAATGAAAATTATGGTTTTATTTTTGAGGCGATAAATAATTTTTTACTTGCGATGTTGATGGGACTAAAAAACTTTTTAGTTCAAGCGCCATGGCCTTTAGTAATTATCGGTGTTGTAATACTTGCTTACTTTGCCAGTGGGAAAAAAATAAAAACTACTGTTGCAGTTGGCTTTTGTACTTTCTTTATTGGATTTTTACACCCAAGATTTTGGGATAAAGCAATTGAAACAACTTCAATTATGCTAATAAGTATATTTTTATGTCTAGTTATTGGTGTTCCAATCGGAATATGGATGTCTAGAGCTAATAGAGTTAGGGAAAAAATTCTTCCCATATTAGATTTAATGCAAACAATACCGGCTTTTGTGTATTTGATACCAGGAATAATGTTATTTGGATTAGGTGCAGTCCCAGCAATTATTGCAACTTTTATTTATGCAGTTCCTCCATTGGTTAGATTAACGGACCTAGGTATTAGACTAGTTGATACTGAGGTGACAGAAGCTGCAGATGCTTTTGGTGCTTCAAAAAAACAAAAATTATGGGGAGTTCAAATTCCATTAGCACTACCTAATATTATGCAAGGAATTAACCAATGTACAATGATGGCTTTATCTATGGTGGTTATAGCGTCAATGATTGGAACTAGAGGTTTGGGCGATGAAGTTCTTTTAGGTCTTCAACAATTGAATGTAGGTAGAGCTGCAGAAGCAGGAATTGCAATTGTATTACTTGCTATTGTGTTAGATAGAATTACTCAATCATATGGAGAGACACTTCAAGAAAAAAACTCTCCAACTAAAAAAGAAAAAAAATAATGTCAAAAATAGAAATTAATAACATATATAAAATTTTTGGTAACAAGCCTCAGACTGTAATGCCCATGGTTAAGAATGGAGCTACAAAAGAGGATATTTTAGAACAAACTGGCCATACAGTAGGATTGGATAATGTTTCATTAAAAATAGAAGAAGGCGAAACTTTTGTGTGCATGGGATTGTCTGGTTCAGGAAAGTCTACATTGATTAGGCACATAAACAGATTAATTGATCCAACAGAAGGAGAAATTCATATAGATGGCACCAATATTATGAATTGTAATCCAGAACAGCTAATAGATTGGAGAAGAAATCGAATTAGTATGGTCTTTCAAAGATTTGGTTTATTTCCACACAAAACCGTAATGCAAAATGTTGGCTATGGATTGGAGATGCAGGGTAAAACTGAGGAAGAAAGAGATAAAATTGCAATGGAAAAGATTGATGATGTCGGTCTAAATGGTTTTGAAAATCAATTTCCAAACCAACTATCTGGTGGAATGCAACAACGTGTTGGCTTAGCAAGAGCTTTAGCAACAAACTCCGACATTATGTTAATGGATGAAGCATTTAGTGCATTAGATCCCTTGATTAGAAGTGACATGCAAAAACAATTGATTGATCTTCAATCAGAATTAAAAAAAACAATAATATTTATTACTCATGACCTTGATGAATCCTTAAGGCTTGGAGATCACATAGGAATATTAAATGCCGGAAAATTAGTCCAGGTTGGAACACCAGTGGACATAATAATGAAACCAGCTGATGATTACGTAAAAGCTTTTGTTAAAGACGTAAATAGAGCAAAAGTAATAAAAGCAAAAATAATCATGAAAAATGCTAATGAAGTAAATAATATTGATAAATCAAATTTAGTTAAAGTGCAGGAAGACCAGTTTATTGAAGAGTTTTTACCTCAAATCGTTTGTACTAATGCAAACTGCGAAGTAGTTGATAAGAGTGGAAATGTTAAAGGATATATAACTAATAAAGAACTTCAATCATCTTTAACAAAGTCATAGTTAATGGTTAACCAATCATTAAAGAATAAAAGAATTATAATTTCTGCAGGAGCATCTGGAATAGGTTTAGCAACAGCAAAAGTTTGTCTTGCTAGAGGAGCCTACGTTTATCTTTGTGATATAGATAGTAAATTTCTTAATAAACTAAATAAGCACCCATTAAGAAACAAAAGATTATTTGCATATCTTTGTGATGCATCAAATGAATATCAGGTTTCAGATTTTTTTGAGAAAGTTAAAAAGAAAACAAAAAAAATTGATGCTTTAATAAACAATGTAGGTATTGCTGGACCAACTGGCTCCCTTGAAAAATTGAAGTCAAAAGATTGGGAAAACACCTTACATATAGATGTGAATAGTCATTTCTATTTCACAAAAAAAGCAATCCCTTTACTAAAAAAATCTGAAAACGGATCAATAGTAAATATTTCATCAACAGCTGGTATACTTGGTTTTCCACTTCGCTCTCCTTATGCTGCAAGTAAATGGGCTATAATTGGTGTTACAAAAACATTAGCAATGGAACTAGGTAAATTTAATATTAGAGTTAATGCAGTATGTCCCGGAACAATTAAAGGTGATAGAATGAAAAGAGTAATTAGAGATAAGGCTAAATTTACTAAAGTTTCAACTAAAACAATTGAAAAAGATTTTGTTTCAATGAGTTCAATGAAGCAGTGGATCTTAGAAGAGGATATTGGAAAAATGTGTTCTTTTTTAATTTCTGATGATTCAAATAAAGTATCAGGACAAGTAATCTCTGTTGATGGTCACACAGAAAGAAATGATTAATTTGAAAACCTTTTAAATTTTGGAAGTTTATCTGTAATTTTATAAAAATCTGATTTAGTCCCAACAAATATATTTCTCATAGTTTTAAGACCTGTTTTTCCATTAAACATTCCTGCTGCTATCGAGACATTGTCTGAATTTTTAAATTTAAAAAATATACTAGCCCCACATTTGTTACAAAATCCTCTTTTTGCATTGTTTGATGATTTAAACCATCTAAGTGTTTTTTTATTTATAAATTTAATATCTTTATCTTTAACATTTGAATAAGCACCATAAATCCCATGGGTTTTTCTGCACTGAATACAATGGCAATTTGAAACATTTCTGTGTTCACCACTGGTTTTAAATTTAACTCCCTTACATAAACAAATAGCTGTTAAGGTCTTTTTCATTATTTTCTAATTTTATTTTCGTACTTTTTTCTCAGCTTTTGAAGTTCAACAAGATATTCATCTCTAATATTTGAAATCTTGGTAACTGATTTTCCTTTAGATTGTTTTTTTGTGCCTTGGACCAGTCTATCAATTAGATTTTTAGATAAAGTTGGAGCTTTTAATTTTGTCCATGGAAGTTTTAGAGCTGGTCCAAATTGCTCTAGCATATGTCTCATTCCAGCTTTTCCTCCAGCTAAATGAAATGTTAAAAAGGTGCCCATTAAAGACCATCTAAGACCCGGACCATCTTCAATTGCTCTATCTAAATCCTCTGTAGTTGCATGGCCCTCTTTAATAATGTGTAGCCCTTCTCTCCATAAGGCTTCTTGTAATCTATCAGATAAATAACCAGGCAACTCGTGTTTGACCATTATTGGATTCATTGAAATTGAATTGTAAAATTTTTTAGCTCTTTCTAAATATTTTTTTGATGTTTTTTTTCCAGGAACAATCTCAACAGCAGGTAATAAATAAACTGGATTAAAGGGGTGTCCAATCATTGTTCTTTCAGGGTTTTTGCATTTGGAATAAATTTTTGTTGGTAATAGTCCTGAAGAGCTTGATGAAATAATTGCATTTGGTTTAGCGTATTTTCCTATAGTGTTCATCAACTTAGTTTTTAAAGCATAATTTTCACTTGCACATTCTTGAATTAAGTCTGCATCTTTTAAAGCTTCCTCAATAGAGGTAAAATATTTAAAATTTTTAAGATTAAGTTTTTTTTTATTAAAAAGTTTTTTTACAGGTGGCCAAGTTCTTTTAATCTCAGCTATTAAATTTTTTTTTAATTTAATATCTTTATCGTAAGCGTTTACAATTTTATTATGCGCCAAACATCTAATGATCCAACCTGCTCCAATTACGCCGGTACCAATTACTGCAATTTTTTTGATTTGAGACATTACTTGTGTTTAACAAGTTTTAACTTTTCTCTAGTTTCTGCTGGTGTCATCGGTGTGTAACCAATCTCATCGACAATTCTTATAGCTTTTTCAACCAATTGAGCGTTAGTAGCAAGCTTACCTTTTGATAAATATAAATTATCTTCTAATCCAACTCTTGGATTACCTCCCATTAAAACCGTCTGAGCAACAAATGGCATTTCATTTTTTGAAATAGCAAAACCAGACCACACACCTTCATTGGGCATAATATCTTTCATAGCCTGCATTGCTAAAGTAGTTGCGGGTGCTCCCCAAGGTATTCCTAAACACATTTGAAACATTGGTGGATCACTTAATAATCCTTCTTTATATAACTGGGCTCCGAACCACATGTTTCCTAAATCAAAAGCTTCTATTTCTGGTTTCACACCAATTTCTTTTAATTTCTTAGCAGCTTTTCTTAAATCATTGGGTGTATTAACAGTGATTGTTGAACCATCACCAAAATTTAATGTTCCAGCATCCAGTGTACAAATCTCAGGAAGAAATTGCTCCGCATTTGCAATTCTTTCCATAACGTTTGCCATATCAGTCATTGGCCCAAAATCTAATGGATTTTCACCTTGACCAATATCAAGATCACCCCCCATGCCAGTAGTTAAATTTATAATTACATCCGTGTCACTTGAACGAACTCTATCAACAACTTCTTTATACAATTCCAGTCTTCTACTTGGGGTACCATCTTCTTCTCTAACATGAATGTGTGCTATTGCAGCTCCTGCTTTTGCTGCTTCAATTGAAGCTGTTGCGATTTGTTCCGGAGTCTTTGGTAATTCTGGGTGTTTGCTAGCAGTATCACCTGATCCAGTTACCGCACATGATATAAAAACCTTATTGCTCATAATTTATAATTTAAATATAGTTTAATTTAGTAAAAATGGAAATAACAGAATTACAAAAAGACTTAGCTGCAACCTTTAGATGGACTGCAAGATTAAATATGCACGAAGGTGTTGCAAATCATTTTAGTGCCTGTGTACCTGGCTCATCAACTGATTTTTATGTAAACAAAGCTGGAATACATTTTAGTCAAATTAAAGCTAGTGATTTAATTTTAGTAACTAAAGAAAATATTACAGACCTTAAAAATAAACCTGATTTAATTGATCCTACAGCAATTAGTATTCATGGTGCAATTCATCATAAAGTTCCACATGCTAAGTGCATTTTTCATGTGCACTCCAAATATGCAACTGCTCTATCAACTTTAAAAGATCCTACCTTGAAACCTATCGATCAAAATACAATGATATTTTATAATAGAGTTTCAGTTTTTAATGATTTTGGAGGACTAGGATTTGAAGATGAGTCTATCAAGATGGCTAATGCACTTGGAAATAAGCAGCATATGCTTTTAGCTAATCATGGGGTTATTACTACAGGTGAAACAGTAGCAGAGGGTTTTAATTATTTATATTATTTTGAAAAAGCAGCAGAAACTTATTTAACTGCCTTAGCTACTAATAAAGAATTAAATGTTGTAAGCAACGAAGTAGCAGAAAAAACAGCTCAAGAAACGGCAGATTATCCTATTGATTTAGCAAAGTTGCATCTTGAACAAATAAGATTAATTTTAGATAAAGAAGAACCAGAATATAAAAATTAAATGTCTGTACATATAGCAAATCAAATTATTAAAAAAGAATGGACCGATTACAATAACCATATGAATATGGCTTATTATGTATTGGTGTTTGATCAAAAATGGGAATTGATTTTAGAAAAATTTAAAATGGGAGAACAGTCTGCAAAAACAACAAATATGAGCACCATGGTTGTTGAAACATACACAACCTATAACAATGAAGTTAAAGAAGGTGACGAAGTAGCAATTAATCTTACATTTTTAGATCATGACAAAAAAAAACTACACTATAAAATGGAAATGATTGAAAAATCCTCAAAAAAACTTTCTGCAACACTTGAAATGTTATCTTTGTATATTGACTTAAATAAAAGAAAAGTTTCAGAGTTTGAACAAGAAAAAGTAAAATTAATGGATAACTTTATAAACCTTAATAAGCAGAATTTTAATAATGATAATTTATTAATAACTGGAAAGTTAAAAAAATAATGGAAATTAAATTATTATCTGGAGCTTTAGGTGCTGAAATAAAAGGAATTGATTTAACGGATGTATCTGATGAAAACTTTAAAAGAGTTAACAATTTGCTTTTAGAGCACAAGGTAATTTTTTTTAGAGATCAGCCTATTTCTAAAGAACAACAAATTGCTCTTGCAGAAAAATTTGGACCTTTAGAAACTCATGCATATGTAAAGGGGCTAGATAATTATCCAGAAATTGTAAGAATTATAAAAGGAAAAGAAGAAAAAAACCAATGGGGAGAAAATTGGCATAGTGATGTTAGCTATAATTCAAAACCAACCAAAGCTGTTATACTTAAATCAGTTAAAATACCTCCTGTTGGTGGTGATACCTGTTTTTCTAATATGGAATTAGCATGGGAAACATTAGATCCTAAAATTCAAGAAAAAATAAAAGATAAAAAAGCAATTCATAGCTCTCTAGGAGCAGAATTTTTCATTGATAATTACAAGCACATGGAAGGAAATGAAAAAAGAAATTACGACTCTTATTCTAATGAACATCCAATTGTTAGAACTCATCCAGAAACGGGTAAAAAAATCTTATTTGTTAACTGGACTTATACAAAGCAGATTATAGGTTTAGATAAAGAAGAAAGTGATCAAATTTTAAAAGAAATTTTTGAACATCAAGAAAGATTAGATTTAACTTGTAGATTTAATTGGACCGAAAATACAGTTGCAATCTGGGATAATAGGAGCGTTATTCATTATGCTATTGCAGATTTTTTTCCTGGCAGAGGTCTTGGCCATGAAAGAATAATGGATCGTATTGCAATTGAAGGTGATCATCCTCAATAACTTTAATGCAAATTGTTGATAAAATAATTTCAAATTTTACTAACAATAAGTCTCTTTATATTGGTGAAAAAGTTACCATGTCAGAACACATGATACAGACTGCAATGCTTGCTGAAAAAGCCAAATGTAATGATGATTTAGTATGTTCTTGCTTGCTGCATGATTATGGACATTTCATTCTAGAAAATCCTGATGAATTGGTAAAAGAAAATTTAGACGGTAAACATGAAGAAATTGGTTATGAATTTTTAAAAAAAATTTTTAAAAAAGAGATTACTGAGCCAATAAAATATCATGTTCTTGCAAAAAGATACCTTGCTAAAGATAAACAATACTTTGATTTACTGTCAGAAGCTTCAAAAACAAGCTTACGATTACAAGGTGGGGCGCTAAATGATGAAGAATGTATTAAATTTGAAGCTCAAAGATATTTCAAGTCGACAATACTTTTAAGAAAATTTGATGAAGCAGCTAAAAAAACTAATGTCAAAATGAAATCTATCCATGACTATCAAAAATTGCTAACGTCCAAGTTGATATGAAATTTGATTATTTAATTATTGGTGCAGGATCAGCGGGTTGTGTTCTGGCAAATAGATTGTCGGAAAATAGTCAAAACAACGTAGCTGTTTTTGAAGCAGGAAAACCAAGTGATATTTGGAAAGTTAACATGCCACTTGCAATTTTATATACAATGCATGATCCCAAATATAATTATAAATATTATTCAGAACCAGAACCTCATCTCCATAATCGAAATCTATTTTGTCCAAGAGGTAAAATGATTGGTGGCTGTTCTGCTCATAACGGGATGGTTTATGTAAGAGGTAATCCTAATGACTATCAAAGATGGTCTTCGTTCGGATTAAAAGATTGGTCTTATGATAAAGTTTTGCCTTTCTTTAAAAAAATAGAAACTTGGTCTGAAGGTGAAAATGAATATCGAGGTGGAAATGGAATTTTACCAGTTAATCAGTCTAAAAATAAAAATCCATTATTTAAAGCATTCGTCGACTCAGCTGGAGAGGCTGGATATAAAATTAATGAAGACATGAATGGTAAAGATCAAGAAGGTTTTGGGATGTATGACGTAACTATCCACAAAGGTGAAAGAGCTAGTGTTTCAAAATACTATCTAAATCCAGCTAAAAAAAGAAAAAATTTAAAAATTTTTACTGATGCCTTTGTTGAAAAAATTATTTTTGATGGAAAAAAAGCTATTGGTATTGAAGTAAAAATTAAAAACAAAATAGAAAAAATTTATGCAAATAAAGAAGTAATCCTTAGTGGTGGTGCAATAAACTCTCCGCAATTATTAATGCTTTCAGGAATTGGTCCAAGCAAACATCTTAAAGATAACGGTATAGAAATAATCCATAATTTAGAGGGTGTTGGAAGAAATTTACAAGACCATTTGGAAACGTATGTGCAACAAGAGTGCAAAACTTCAGATACTTTATATTCCTATGTGAATAAATTAAATATGATGAGAATTGGTATTCAGTGGTTTTTATCTAGAACTGGTCCGTGCTCTACTTCTTTTCTAGAAGCTGGTGGTTTTTGTAAGTCTTCACCTGAAAGAGAATATCCAAATATACAATTTCATTTTTTTCCAGCTTTTGTAATTGATCATGGATTAGTTGACCCTGACCGCCATGGTTATCAACTTCATGCAAGTCCTAATCATCCAAAAAGCAGAGGGCATATTACTTTAAATAGTTCTAATCCATATGATTATCCAAAAATTCAATTTAATTATTTAGAACATGAGGATGATCTAAAACAAACAATAGAATGTATTCATGTAGCTAGAAAGATTTTAGGCCAAAATTCATTAAAACCTTTTGCAGGAAAAGAAACAGGGCCTGGTGAAAATGTTAAAACAGATGAAATGTATGAAGAATATATAAGATCTAAGGCAGAAACAGCTTATCACCCATCTTGTACTCTTAAAATGGGTGTAGATGACATGGCTGTTGTAGATGAAAAACTTAAAGTGCATGGTTTACAAAATATTAGAGTAGTTGATGCATCAGTAATGCCAGAAATTACTAGTGGCAATCTTAATGCTCCTGTATTGATGATTGCAGAAAGAGCATCTGATTTTATTCTTAATTCATGATAACGCCTCAAAACAATTCTAAAGGTATCCTTTTTATTTTAATTGGAATGGCATTATTTTCAATGCAGGATGCTCTAATTAAGTTTATTTATGAAGATTCAGCTTTATATGAATTATACTTTGGAAGAACTTTCGTTGCATTAATTTTACTTATTGGATATTTAAAGTTATCAAAACAAAAGATAAACTTAACAACGCACTACCCTTTTTTAACAATTCTAAGAGTTATTTGTTTCTTTTTTGGTTTTAGTTTTTTTTATATTTCACTTACTTACATGTCTTTAGCCATGGCTAATGCATTATTTTTCTCAAGCCCATTCTTTGTTTCAATATTGGCTACGATTGTTTTAAAAGAAAAGGTTGGAATTAGAAGGTGGGCTGCAATTTTTATTGGTTTTATTGGAGTATATATAGTTTTAAATCCTGATTTTAATAATTTTGATTATATGAAATTGGCACCTGTTGCTTGTGCTTTGTGTTACGCAATATCAATGACCATTACTAAAATCACCTCTCATAAAGACAATGTTTATACTCAAATGATACATTTATATTTTGGTGCGCTCTTAATTAGTATTTTGTTTTTCCTTTTTACAGGAAAAGGACAGTTAGGTAGTTTTGGCAATCCAACATTTCAATTTATTTTTAGAGAATGGTTTACAAATCCGTCCTTTGCTTGGCCATTTATTGTGGCGATGGGATGTATTGGTGCTTTTGCATTTTATTTTGTATTCAATGCATACAGTATAGCCTCACCTTCTGTTGTATCAATTTATGAATATTCTCTAATAATCTGGTCTATATTAACAGGGTTTATTCTATTTAATAATATTCCAACAACAAGGACCTTTGTTGGTGTTTCAATAATTATAAGTGCTGGCATATATATTTATTTTAGAGAAAAAGTAAAAGATCAAATGATTGTTACAGATACACCAAACAGATAATGAGGAACTATATTCCAACAATTAATATTTCACCCTTGTTAAAATCAGATTTTGACTCTATTTCAGCAAAAAATGTAATAAGAAAAATTGAAAAGGCATGCAAAGATGTTGGTTTTTTTCAAATAACAGGACATGGTATAAATAATAAAAAAATAAATAATATTTGTAAAATTGGTAATAAATTTTTTAATTCATCAGATGAAAATAAAAAAAAGTTAGCGCCAAAAAAATGGAATAAAAAAAATAAAAATATTTACAGAGGATATTTTCCAAATACAGTAAATGGCAAAGAAGGTTTGGACTTAGGTGATTTTAAAATTAAACCTCATGATTTAAAAAAGCATAAATCTCCATATATTGAATATCTAAAATTGAATAAATCCTTCAATAAATCCTCAATAAAAAGTTTATCAAATTATTTTAATGATATTTTTTCTTTAAGTGAAATATTGTTTAAAAGTATAATTAAACTATATAAAAAAGATTTAAAAATTTGTAATCAAGCTTTCTCAAGAATAAAAACTCTTAGCACATTAAGATTCAATTATTATCCCAATCAAACAAAACCTGTTGAAATTTCAAAACAAGATGGCGTTGCACTTGGGTGCGAAACACATGTGGATAGTGGAATTTTTACTGTTCTATATCAAGATAAGAAAGGTGGTCTTCAAGTTCAAAATAGAAAAAATAAAAAATGGTATGATATTCCATTTAATAAAAACGCTCTCATAGTAAACACTGGATTAGCCCTAGAGTATTTAAGCAAAGGTAAATTTAAAGCCACAAATCATAGGGTATTATGGAATAAGTCAAAAAGGATATCTGTTCCTTTTTTCTTTGAACCTTCTTATGATTTTAAAATGCACCCTTCTTTTTTAAATAACTTAAATAGCGATAAAAAAAGCATATTTTTTCAACATTTCTTAAAGAACTCTCTAAAGAAATTTATTGAATATCAGCGCTAAGATTAATAATATTATTTTATTAAAGCGATACATAACTCATCGTTATATCCAATACGAAAGCGGGATCGATCGTCTTTTTTTAAATTAGAAAGTTTAAAGGAGGAAGCATGAAATTTGGATACTTTTGTAATACTACCAACTGGACACACAAGCCATATCACGAGCTATTAGATGAAACTAGAGAGATCACAGAATATTGTGATCAGAATAAATGGAATTCAATTTGGTATACCGAGCATCATTTTAACCATGAAGGCATGGAGTCATTAACCAATCCTTTAATGATGGGTGTTGATGCGGCAGCCAGAACTAAAGATATAAGAATTGGACAGGCTTGTAATGTAATCACATTTCATAATCCGATAAGAATGGCAGAAGATATTGCCTTATTAGACCAATTATCAAAGGGTAGAGTTGAAATTGGAATTGGTAGAGGAATTTACGGAAGAGAAGCTATAAATTTAAATAAAGAAGCTGACATGAAAGACCAAGCTAAAAACTTCAGACTGTTTGAGGAAACTTTAACAATTTTAAAAAAAGCTTGGAAAGAAAAATTTTTTAATCACAAAGGTGAATTTTATACTTATCCTGCACCAGATTATGTGTGGCAACATGATATGAGTCCACCAAATAAAGATTTGGTAAACCTTGAGACTAATGTTATGGAAAATATAAGCGTTCTTCCAAAACCTTATCAAAAACCTTGTCCCCCTATTCATCAAGTTGTAGATGGTATTCGATCTATCGAATGGGCTGCGCAACAAGGTTTAAATATTATTATGTGGATACCAACAGTTAAAGCGTTAAAAATTAAATTTGAAGCTTTCAAAAATGCAAAATCAGAAGCAGAAAAAAGAAATGTACCAATGGGTGAAGGTATTTCTCTAGTAAGAGATATGTTTGTTGCTGATACAATGGAAGAAGCAAAAGAAAAAGCTGGTGAGCATATGGTGAACTACATGAGATGGGTTTGTCATTGGAGAGGTTTAGGAAATCATATGGATCCAGGTGAAGAATTACCTATTACTAAAGGAAAGTTAGATTTACTTAGTTATGATTTTTTACATAAACGAAATATGCTTTTTGGAACTCCAGAATATGTAATTGATAAAATTCATGAATTAAAATCTGAGTTAAACTTACAAAATTTACAAGTTTGGTCAAATTTTCCTGGCATTAAGCACGAAGATTGCATGAAAAGTATAAAGCTTTTTACTGAAAAAGTAATGCCTCACTTTAAAGATGATATTGATACTGAAGTCAAAAAAGTTTCGTGATCAAGCTACATAAGAAAATGACTGGTGGTGAAGCTGCCGTTAAATCTTTAAATAAACAAAATGTTAAACATGTTTTTGGTCTCATTGGCTCAGCTACAATGGAAATGTTTGATGCTCTTTACCATGAAAAAAAAATAAAATTTATTGGTGTAAGAGATGAACGAACTGGAACCCATATGGCTGATGGGTATGCGAGAGCTTCTAATAAACCAGGTGTTATAATAGCTGGACAAAATGGACCTGGAGCTACAAACTTAGTAACAGGAGTAGCTCAGGCAAAAGCTGCTTTTTCACCAGTAATTGCAATTGCTGGATCTTATTCTACAAAAGATAAAATGGAAGATGCATTTCAGGGTCTCGATCAGCAATCTTTATTTACTCCAATTACAAAAAAAACCTGGACTGTTAAAAATTCAAAAATAATACCTAATGTTATGAATGAGGCTTTTAGCCTTGCAATGAAACCTAGAAGAGGTCCTGTTTGCGTTAATCTACCAAGAAACATTTTAGCAGCAACAAATACTTATAAAATCAATACTAATAAGCCCTCTTTTGAAAGTGAGAGCAGTCTTAAAGGTGAAAATAATAAAATAAAAAAAGCTGCAAAAATTATAAATCAAGCCAGTCAATTTGTAATAATTGCTGGTGGTGGGATTAAATATAACACCAAATATAAGGAGGTAATCAAACTTGCTGAATTGTTAAATGTACCAATTGTTACAGCGGCTGGTCATGGAGATGCCATTCCTTTTAGTCACAAGCTGAATGCAGGACAGATGGGACCTCGTGGAAACCCTGTTGCATCAAGACTTGTTAAAGAAGCGGATGTTATTTTAGCAATTGGAACTCGATTGGGCTTTAACTCTACTTTTTATTCATATGATAACATAAATAAAAAAGCAAAAATTATTCAAATCGAAATTGAAAAAAAGATGCTTGGAAAATATTTTACAATAGTTGTTGGAATTAATGCTGATGCAGCAACTGCTACAAATCAAATATATAATGAAATAAAAAAAAACAAATTAAAACTAGATATTAAAAATTGGACTAATTTATATTTAAAGGAAAGAAAAGAATTTTTAACAAATAGGGAAAAAAATGATTTAGGTAAAAATTTTCCTATTCAACCAAAAGGCCTGTTCAAACAACTTCGAAAAGTTTTACCAAAAAATACTGCAATTACTCTAGATGCCGGAACACTTTGTTTACAAGCAACAGATGCCCTGGAATATTATAATCCACCATCTTTATTTACACCTCTAGATTTTGGTTTAGTTGGTTTTTCTTTTGCATGTGGTCTTGGAGTGAAAATTGCAAAACCCAAAAAGACTGTTGTAAGTCTTATGGGTGATGGTGGTTTTGGCATGACTATATCTGAGTTAAGTACTGCAGTTGAATATGGAATAAACACAACAACTATTGTAATGAATAATCAAAGTTGGGGAGCAGAAAAAGCTTATCAAAAAGATTTTTTTGGGAAAAGATATTTGGGTGCAGATATTGCCAGCCCTTCATTTGATAAAGTTGCAGAATTATATGGCGCAAAAGGATTTAAGGTAAAAAAAATATCTGAAATAAATGAGGCTGTTAAAGCAGCAATTAAATGTAATAAACCTGCAGTAGTTGATGTTGATGTCGATCCTAGTGCATTATATAGTTTTAGAAGAGATAGCTTTAAACATAGGCAAAAATAAATGTCACAAAAAGATATTGGCAATAAAATTCCGATTTACAAATTAAAAGCAGGTAAGGAAGTTGAAGATTATTATGACGAGTGGACTGTTGAAAACAAATATGACAAAGACATGGTTGATTGGAAATATTCTGGACCTCAAGAAACTGTAAATCTTTTCAATAAACATATTTCTAACAAAGATATTAAAATTTTAGATGCTGGTTGTGGAACCGGTCTAGTAGGTATTGAGCTCAAAAAAAATGGTTTTCAAAGATTTGATGGAGCTGATTTTTCACAAAAAATGCTAGATTTAGTACCTGAGAATATTTATCAAAATTTGTTCAAAATTGATCTCAATAAAAAAATAGATATAAAAGATAATGCTTATGAGGGAATAACCTGTGTTGGAACTTTTACTTTTGGCCATGTTAACCCACCTGCATTAGATGAATTGATAAGAATTTGTAAAACTGGATCATTAATTAGTTTTACAATAAATATTGGTATTTATGAGGAATATGGATTTGACAAAAAGATCAAAGAATTAGAAGATAAGAATTCTTGGAAAATAATTGAATTCTTTAAATCAAATTATATTGCAAGCAAAGAGGTAAATGCTTGGCTAGTATTAGCTCAAGTAACTAAATAAAAATTATGGATATTAATTTAAGAAAATTTACAAAATTTGTTGATAAAACTTTTGTTGAAGGTGGTAAGAAGGCAAAAGAACCAGTTATATTGGTTTCTGTTGCTGCTATTTTTAAAAATCCTTGGCATGGTCAAGGTTTTGTTGAAGACTTAAGACCTACAATTTTAGACCTAGCCCCTAAACTAGGTGATCTATTGGTCCCAGAACTAATTAAAGAAATAGGATCTCCAGAAAAAATATTAGCATATGGTAAAGCTGGAGTGGTCGGATTAAATGGAGAAATAGAGCATGCCTCGGCTTTTATACATACATTAAGATTTGGTAATAAATTTAGAGATGCGGTAGGTGGAACTTCTTATTTAAGTTTTACAAATACTAGAGGGCCTGCTGGATCAAAAATTTCAATTCCAATGATGCATAAAACAGACTCTGGATTACGACCTTATTATTTAACTCATGAATTCACGATACATGATGCTCCATTTGATGATGAAATTGTTATAGCCATTGGTGGTGCTTCAAGTGGAAGAGCTCATGCAAGAACTGGTGACAGATATCAAGATATGAAAGAAATGGGTATCGAGCCCAAATAGTATTTGATGATAACCGAGAATACTACATCAGGTACATTCTATGTCTTTAATAAAAAAGAACAATCAACTCCAATAGTTTTTATTCATGGCGTTGGTTTAACTTATGAAATTTGGCAACCTCAATTAAATTTTTTTAAAAGTTACTCTAATCTTTCTTATGATATTCTTGGACACGGAAAATCATCTTTAAAAAAGCAAAATATAAACTTTGATGATTTTTCAAACCAGCTTATAGAACTAATTGATGAGATTAAAATAGATAAAATTCATTTAGTTGGTTTTTCTATTGGATCATTAATAGCTAGAAATTTTGCAACAAAATATAATGATCGGCTTCAATCATTAATTCTTTTAGGCTCAATATATAAACGGTCGGAGCAGCAACAAAAAATTGTTAATGAAAGATTTGATCAAGCTAAAAAAGAATTAAAACTTTCAAGGCAAGCATTGAAAAGATGGTTTACTGACAAATATTTAGAAAATAATCCTGATACTTATGAAAAAATTAGTTCGATTTTATCTGGAAATAATATGGATAACTTTTTAAAAGTTTATGAACTTTTTGTTAAGCATAAAAATGATGAAGACTTTGAAAAAATAAATACTAAAACGCTAATAATGACAGGAGAACACGATAATGGTTCTACAATTGAGATGTCGAAGCAATTAAACAACGTAATTAAGGATAGTAAATTAAAGATTATCAAAGGTGGTAAACATCTTTGTGGTATTGAATGTGCAGATGAGGTAAATTTGACTATCAAAAATTTTGTAGAAAATAATGACTAAATTAAAACATTATAAAATGTTTATTGATGGAGAATGGGTAGACTCCGAAAATAATAAAACTTTTGAAACCTTAAACCCTGAAAATAATGAGCCATGGGCAGTTGTACCTGAGGCTAGTGCGAACGATGTTAATAAAGCAGTTAATGCAGCTCAAAAAGCATTTGAAGGTGAGTGGCCAAAATTGCTTCCAAGAGACAGAGCAAAATTTCTAAGAGCTATAGGAGAGCAATTAAGAGAAAATGCTGAAATGCTTGGTGAAATAGAAACTATTGATACTGGAAAATTATTTAGAGAGACTAAAAAACAGGCAATTTATATTGCTGAGTATTATGATTATTATGCTGGACTAGCAGATAAAGTAGAAGGAACAGTTCTTCCAATAGATAAACCAAATGTTCAAGCTATAACTACACGAATTCCTATAGGAGTGATCGCAGCAATTGTTCCATGGAATTCTCAAATGTTTTTAACAGCAACTAAGTTGGCTCCTGCTCTTGCTATGGGTAACACAGTAGTAATTAAATCATCTGAATTAGCTCCAGCTGTTATGTTTGAGTTTGCAAAACTAATTGAAAAAACTGGAATTCCAAAAGGTGTTGTTAATGTAATAACTGGATTTGGTGATCCATGTGGAAAGGCATTAACTACACATAATTTAGTGGAAAAAATTGCTTTCACTGGTGGTCCTGAAACTGCAAGACATATCATAAAAAATTCTGCAGAAAATCTTTCAGAAGTAAGTCTTGAACTAGGAGGAAAAAGCCCCGTTGCTGTTTTTGATGATGCAGAACAAGAAAATGCAATAAATGGAATTACCGCAGGAATTTTTGGAGCAAGTGGCCAAAGTTGTATTGCTGGATCAAGACTTTATATTCAAAAAGGTATTTATGATGAATTTTTAAAAAAACTTTCTAAAAGAGCATCAAAAATCAAAATTGGAACACCCATGGATCCTAAAACTGAAATGGGTCCTTTAAGCAGCTTTAAACAATTAGAAACAATTGAAAAAAATATCAAAGATACATTAGAACAAGGTGGAAAAATAAAATGTGGAGGTAAAAGAGACTCTTTTTCTAATAAAGGTTATTATTTTCCACCAACAATTATTGAATGTGATAATCACAATTTACCAGTTGCTGAAAATGAGTTATTTGGACCTGTTTTATCAGTTATGAAATTTAATACTGAAGAAGAAGTAATTAATAAAATGAATGACAATCAATATGGTTTGTCTTCAGGGATTTATACTAGCAACCTTTCAAGAGGAATGCGAGTTTCAAAAGCAATAAGAGCAGGAATAACTTTTGTAAATACTTATAGGTTAATTTCACCATCTGCTCCATTTGGAGGAATTAAGGATAGTGGTTATGGTAAAGAAGCAGGAATTGAGTCAATAAAAGATTATACTAGAATTAAAACTACTTGGTTTTATACTTCAGATGAACCAACATTAGATCCTTTTTCAATAAGATAATAAATTGCCTTTAAAACATTTATTAATTTTGCTTTTTATTGCAGTAGCTCATGGAAGTGCTTTTCCATTTACCAAACTAGTTTTAAATGACTCGGTGCCTCCAATTCTTATGGCATCGCTAAGAATGGGGCTGGTGTTATTAATATTGATTCCTTTTTGGAAATTCAAAATACCAGAGAAAAAATATTTACCTTCATTAATAGCTTTTTCAATATCTATGGGTGTTTTAGTATATGTATTTATGACTTTTTCATTGTATCATTCATCTATTATTTCACCTGTAATAGTAGGTTCACAATTAGCAATACCTTTTGGAATTTTGGCAAGTGCATTAATTTTAAATGAAAATATAAGTCCAAAAAAATGGTTTTTAATTTTTACTGCTTTTATTGGAGTCTTAATAATATTTTTTGATCCAAAACTAGTTGATAATTTTTTAGGATTATTTTTTGCAAGTCTAATGGCACTAGCTTTTGCATTCGCTCAAGTTTTCTCAAGGCAATTAAGAGATTTGGATATTAGTTTAATTAATGCATTCACTGGTCTCTTTGGTTTTACAATTTTATTATTTGCATCTTTTTTAATTGAAGGTGACACAATCTCAACTATTCAATCTATAAGTCGTAACTCTTGGATTTTAATATCCTATCAAGCAATTGTCGTCTCTTTGGGTGCTCATTTACTAATGTTTTATCTATATAAATTTTATACTGTAGGACAAATTTTCCCCTCTTATTCTTTATTTCCAATTTTTGGGATTGCTTTAAGTTTTTTAATATTTGGGGAAGTCCCTACCACATTGTTCATATTTGGTGGTATAATCGTAATAACATCAGTCTTTTTTCTCCACAAAATTAAATAATTTGCTTATTGAAAAATCGATGAAATAAGCTTTAATTTATTTTTTATAAATTGTTAACAATAAAAAGGAAGATAATGAAAAAACTATTTATAGCTGCATTTATGCTTGTTTCAAGTTTTGGAACAAATGTAATGGCAGACGGACATGCGATTAAAATGGGAATCATTTTAGGATTTACTGGTCCTATTGAATCTCTAACACCAGCTATGGCTGGATCTGCTGAACTTGCTTTTAAAGAAGCTTCAGATTCAGGTTCTCTATTAGGTGGAAAGAAAATTGAAGTAGTAAGAGCAGACTCAACCTGTGTAGACTCAGCAGCAGCGACAGCAGCAGCTGAAGGTGTTATCTCACAAGGTGTAGCAGCTATCATGGGTGCTGACTGTTCAGGTGTAACGGGTGCGATTGCATCAAATGTTGCTGTACCAAATGGTGTAGTAATGATTTCACCTTCTGCAACTTCACCAGGATTAACAACTCTAGATGATAATGGGTTCTTTTTTAGAACAGCTCCTTCTGATGCTAGAGGTGGACAAATTTTAGCTGACATTACTAAAGATAGAAAAGTTAAAAGTGTAGCTATTACTTATACTAATAATGACTACGGGAAAGGTTTGGCAGATGTTTATAAAGCTGCTGCTGAAGCTCATGGTATTAAAGTTACAGCTGTTACTGCTCACGAAGATGGTAAAGCTGACTACTCATCTGAAGTTGCAACATTAGCTTCTGCTGGTGGTGATGCTATGGCTGTAATCGGTTACCTTGACCAAGGTGGAAAAGGTATGATTCAAGCTGCGTTAGACTCAGGTGCTTTTGATACTTTTGTTTTATCAGATGGTATGATTGGGCAATCACTTGTTGACGCATTTGGAAAAGGTTTAAGTAAATCTTTTGGTTCAATGCCTGGTTCAACTGGAAAAGGTGCAGGTGTATTTGCTGATGTAGCAAAAGCAGGTGGTATTGATTCTTCGGGACCATACACAGGTGAGTCATACGACGCAGCTGCATTAATAGTTTTAGCAATGCAAGCTGGTAATTCTGCTGATAGAGCATCAATTGCAAAAAATGTAATGGGTGTTGCTAACGCTCCTGGAACAAAAATTTATCCAGGTGAGCTTAAAAAAGGACTAGATTTACTAGCAAAAGGTAAAAAGATAAATTACGAAGGTGCAACTGGAGTAACTTTTACTAATGTTGGTGAATCTGAAGGTTCTTTCTTAGAGCAAGAAATTAAAGGTGGAAAATTTAAAACTAAAAAACAAAGATAATTAATATCTTAATTTTAAAACCCTCAGCATTGAAAATTGCTGAGGGTTTTTTTTATTTAAAGATTATACAATATTCTCAAAATACCAATTACTGAGATAGTTATCAAAAAATAGAAGACTACTTTTCTGTAAGTTTCTTCTCTACTTTTAACAAAAAATTTATTACCAATAAAAACACCTAAAGGTAAAATAATTATAAGTGGAATAGATCTATACAGAGTAGTCATATCAACAATTCCCCCAAAATAACTTAAAGAGAATGCATAAGTATCAGTTATAAAAAATAATGCTGCTAGAGAGCCCCTTATAAAGATTGGTTGCATGCTTGTGATAAGTAAAAATAAAGCTACTGGCAAACCGCCCAGAGTAGATAATCCATTTAGAGCACCAGAAATAGTACCTGTTAATATTTTTATAAAATTATTATCAATTTTTTTATTTGAATAACCTTTCATTAAAAGAATTGAAAAAAATATTATAATAAAACATATCAATAAATGGGTAAAACTTGGGGAAAAAAATTTTAAAAGATAAAGACCAATTGGTGAGCCGATTGCAATTCCTATTAAAATTTGAAACACAAATTTCCAATTAATATTATTCCAAATATAAGGAATCATAAAAATGCTAATTGCAACTTCAAGTATCAGAATAATTGGAACAATTTCTATAGCAGGCAACATAAATGCTAATCCAGAAACGGAAGTAGCCGAAAACCCAAAGCCATTAAATCCTCTGATTGTAGATGCAACCAGTATAATTAAGCTTATTAAAAAAAGTTCAAATAAACTTAAATTTAAATAATCCAATAAAATCATTTTGATTTATAACTTCGTTAAAATATTGTTCTTAATTCTTCCAATTAAAACATATATTTGTCTGCTATGTACATAGCCCATGCAATTGCGGCACCTAATATAATATATTTCATATTATGATTACTTTATTTCTATTTTTTCTGGAAGTATACCTTTGGGTCGATATCTCATTATTAATAATAAGCCAAGACCCATCATTAAATATCTAAAATAAGGAACACTTTCAATTAAATGAATTTTTAAAAAATGGGTATCTGCCATTCCAGCAGTGAATAAATTAATTAAAAACAATGCAATTGGCGCAGCTTCTATCCATAAAAACCATACAGCAAATCCACCTAAAATAGCTCCAAAATTATTACCACTACCACCAACTATAACCATAACCCAAATTAAAAAAGTATATCTCATAGGTCTATAACTTCCTGGTGTGAACAAACCGTCTTGAGTAACTAACATAGCTCCAGCTATTCCAACAATTGCTGAACCTAAAATGAAAATTAACAAATGTTGTTTAACAACATTTTTACCCATAGCATTAGCAGCTTCTTCGTTGTCTCTTATTGCTCTCATCATTCTACCCCATGGTGAGTAAAGTGCTTTTTGTGTTAAAATTAAAAGTACAATAACAACAACTAAAAATAATCCTGAATAACATAGTTTAACAAAAACCGATGATCCTTCTATAACAAGTTGATTAAGTGCAGCTTGACGATCTGCAAAATTAGATATTACAGCTAATTTTCCTGAATTAAATTTTTCAACTAAATTAATAAACCAATCTGTCGTTTGAAGATCCACTTCATATGGTGCTGGTCTTTTAAGACCAATTACATTTTTAACTCCTCTTGTTAACCAATCCTCATGTTTAATTATCGCTATAACAATTTCAGAGATAAGCAATGTTGCAATTGCTAAATAGTCAGCTCTTAAACCTAAGGCAACTTTTCCAACTATAAAAGCTAAACCCGCTGCAAAGAAAGCTCCAACTATCCATGAAAAGATAATTGGTAATCCAAAACCGCCAAGGAATCCTGTTTTAGCAGGGTTAACTGCTTCAATAGCTTCAATCCCTGGTTCCGCAGTTATTCTGATAATTATAATTCCAGTAACAATAATTGTTGCAATTCCATAAGTTCTTAATTTAGATTTTTCAAAATTTTTTAAAATAAATCGAATAGCTAATACCATTACTATAATCAGCCATAAGCACATTAATATGTCGAAACCTCCTGCACGCCACGCTTCTTGAACAGGGTCTACAGATATCAAAACTGCTGCTAGTCCACCTAGGGCAGTGTATCCCATAATTCCAAAGTTAATTAATCCAGCATAACCCCATTGAATATTGGCACCCATTGTCATCACTGCTGAGATTAAGCACATATTAAATATTGATAAAGCTATGTTCCATGATTGAAAAATTCCAACTAGAATTATCAAAACCATCATGATGCTGTAGGCAGCAATTACATTTAAATTCTTTCTCACAAGACTTTCCCTTTAAATATTCCTGATGGTCTATACAGCAGTACTATGACTAATATTGAGAACGACACTGCAAATTTATAATCTGTTGATAAAAGCTGAACCAAACTCTCAGGCTCCATACTCTCAGGTAAAATATACGTAAAAAATTTTTTATAGGCATAAGTTAAAAATATTTCTGAAAAAGCAATAACATAACCCCCTAAAAATGCTCCAAATGGGTTTCCTATTCCTCCTACTATTGCAGCGGCAAATATAGGAAGCATGTTATTAAAGTAAGTAAACGGCTTAAAGCTTTTATCTAAACCATATAAAACTCCCCCTATTGTTGCTAAAATTCCAGCAATTATCCATGTAATCATAACAATTCTTTTTGGATCAATTCCAGAGAGTAATGCTAAATCTTCATTATCTGAATAAGCTTTCATACTTTTTCCAGTTTTCGTTTTATTTAAAAACCAAAATAATAATGAAACCAAAACAATAGTTACAAATATAGTTAGAACTTGAGTGGACTTAATGGCCAAGCCTTCATTAAGACCAGTCATTTCTTTAAATTCTCCTGCCTTGATAATAAATTTCTGTCCATCAAAGAACCTTTGGTCTGCTGGTCCAATAATAATTCTTACTACTGCTTGAGTTACAAACATTACACCAATACTCACCATAGCAAGTTGAACTGGAGGGCTTTTGTTTACTCTGTAATATCTGAAAACAAACTTATCAATGAAAAGCATGTAGGCAATCATAAACATTATAGCAAATGGAATTGCTACTAGTGCTGTTGGCAAAACTCCCAACGAAAAACCTAGTGATTGCAGATACCACGTAAATAAAATTGTAACCATTGTTCCAAATGACATCATGTCCCCTGTTGCAAAGTTAGCAAATCTTAAAATTCCGTAAATCAGTGTAACAAAAATTGCACCGAGTGCTAATTGAGATCCATAAGATAGTGCAGGAATAAATATATAATTTAATAAAAGTATAATTGAATTCAAAATATCCATATTACCCACCTAGAAAAGAGCTTCTTACTCTTGGATCGTTTAATAATTCTTGACCAGTTCCTGAATAACGATTTTCTCCAGTTACTAAGACATAGCCTCTGTCTGAAATATTCAAAGCCTGTTTAGCATTTTGCTCTACCATTAATATTGCAACATTAGTTCTTTTAACTTTTACTATATGGTCAAATAACTCATCCATCACAATTGGGGAAACGCCTGCTGTTGGTTCATCCAACATTAAAACTGTTGGCTTGATCATTAATGCACGACCAAGAGCCACTTGCTGTCTCTGTCCACCAGATAATTCACCAACTAATTGGTTTCTTTTTTCTTTGAGAATAGGAAATAAATTATAAATTTCATCTATAGTATCTTTGATTTCGTCATTAACTAAAAAAGCACCCATTTCTAAATTTTCTTCAACAGTCATTCCTGCAAAAACATTTTTAGTTTGAGGCACAAAAGAAATCCCTTTTTTTACTCTGTCTTGAGGAGATAATTTTGAAATATCTTTACCATCTATAATTACTGATCCAGATTTTAAATTAAGCAAACCAAGCATAGCTTTCATGGCTGTTGATTTGCCAGCTCCATTTGGCCCAAGAATTGAAACAATCTCACCTTTGTTCACATTCACGGTACAAGAATTAATGATATCTGGTCCATTGCCATATCCGCCTGTCATTTCATTTCCTTCAAAATATGCCATTAATTTTGATCCTTAAGTTTTGAGCCTCTACCAAGGTAACTTTCTATTACTTTTTCATCTTTTTTAGCATCTTCAACTGTTCCCTCAAATAAAACTGAACCTTCTGCCATGACTATTACAGGATCACAAAGTCTACCAATAAAATCCATATCATGTTCAATCATGCAGAATGTATAACCCTTCTCTTTATTTAACTTTTCAATAGCTGTTCCAAGATCTTTAAGTAAAGTTCTATTAACCCCAGCCCCTACTTCATCAAGTAAGACTAATTTAGCATCCACCATCATGGTTCTACCTAGTTCTAATAGTTTTTTTTGACCTCCTGACAAATTTCCAGCAAGTTCATTTGTTAAATGACCTAAGTTTAAAAAATCTACAACCTCTTTAGCTTTTTCTTTAACTAATGCTTCTTCCTCTTCAACTAGTTTTGGTTTTAATAATGCAGTCATTAATTTTTCTCCAGATTGGTTTCCTGGAACCATCATTAAATTTTCTAAAACAGATAAATTTGAAAACTCATGAGCAATTTGAAAAGTTCTAAGTAATCCTTTTGAAAATAATTCATATGAAGGAACATCTGTAATATTCTCCTGATCAAAAGTAACTGAGCCACCTGATGATCTTAAATTACCTGCAATTAAATTGAATAAAGTAGTTTTGCCAGATCCATTTGGGCCAATAATTCCTGTTATTGTTCCTTTCTTCACTTTTAAAGAACAATCAGACACAGCAGCTAAACCCCCAAAGTATTTAGATAGATTATTAATTTCTAAAATATTTTCTGACATTTTTATTTGCTAAGTCTTTTATGAATACTATTCAATGTTTTGTCTAATGACTTGAAAAATCCAGCTTTCGAAAGTTCTTTAACACCTTGCTCATTAAGGCCTTTTGGAGTTTGTGACTCTTTTACCAAATACTTTAAATCTTTTTTTGAGTTTGCAAGCGCATCTTCTGATAATGCCAAGAATAATGATGTTATATATTTTTGAGCATTGTCTCTTTTGACTCCTCTTTTAACTAACCAATTAGTCATACTACTTAATAGCTGATAAAAAGGAGCCATCATTCCTGAGGTAGCCCAAAAGTTAATAGAAGATTTTTCATTTTTAATTTCAACAGTCGTTCCAATTTTATCAAAGAAAGCTTTTACTCTTTTATCGGGAGGACATATTGGGACTGGCCCTTTTTTCAATGATATTGGTGGTAATGGTATCGCTCTTATAATCTTAGCTTTAACTTTTATTGCTTTTTTTAATTGAGATAAAGTAATTGTAGAAATAAAACTTACTATTGTTTGTTTTGATTTAAATTTTAAATCTTTAATTATTTTCTCACCAACGATAGGTGTAACAGCTAAAAATACCCAATCACATTTATCAATTATTTGTTGATTATCTTTAGCGATAATTATTTTTTTAAATTTTTGCTTTAAAGTTCTGGCAATCTTTTTATTTCTTGCTGAGATTATAATTTTATTAAATGAAATTTTAGATGTACAAATACCAGTAATTACTGAAGATGATATTTTGCCCGTGCCTATAAATCCTAAATTCATAAATTTGAATACTTTATATTGATTATATTGAATTAATTAATAAAAAAAGAGCCTCTAATTCTCAATAATTCTCTACTTAATTCTTCGTTTTCTTTAAAAGGTTTTCTTCCATGCAGCCAAAAGTAATTGTTAGCAATTATTGAAGATCCAACAGGCAATTTAGTTATAGTTTTATTTTTACTTTCTTCTAAAGCATCTGACAATCTTTGTAAGAAATTACCTTGTTCCATATTTTTAGGCTCTGGAAACTGATCTATATAAGAAATATTAGGTTTGCCATTTTCATCTGATGAAAAAACTGGATGTTCTACTTTGTAATCTACATTTTTACTTTTAGGTGAACCCCAAACGAAATTCTGTTTCCCAACAGGATCATTGTATAAATCATCACAATGTTCCCAATCATCAAGATGTAACATTGCAGTCTCTCCATCTTTTGCATTTTGTTCGTCAATTTTAGACATTAACAGCCAATCAGTAACCTCTTTAACATAAGTTCCATCTGTATGTAGATCCATATTTTTGTATGCTTTTCTTAAATACGAGTCACTTTTATCTTCATGCTTCACAACAAATCTTGCATAATATTTACCAGCCATCGAATCATGATTGGGTGTTCCTATTAAATGGGCAATAGCAGTAGATAGCTTAACTAGAAATTTATCATTAATTTTTGCTGTAATATTTTTAGGGCCAATTACAAAACAACCTGTAGATCTATCTCTAATGATAGAATTCATTAATTTACTTAGCTTATTATTGGTCAAATCATCTAAGCTTTTTGCAATAGTAAATCGTGTAAAAGGTTTTAATTCTAACGCTGTTAAATCAAATTTATTGAAAGGGAATATTAGTTTATCAATAATTTCATTTTCAAGATCAATATTAATTATTCTTTTTGAATTATTATGTTCCGAAATTGTTAAACCAGAAATTTTATCCATTATAAGTGCTCGCTCAATAATGCCATCATGATAGCAGAAATTACTGTTGGATAAACAAAATTTCTTTTAGATATAAAAAATATAAATAAGCAAAATAATACTACTGTAGCTCTACTTAAATAGCTTGTATCAGATAACACTCCTACAGGAAAAATAATTGTTCTTGCAATCAAGGCTGCTAAAGTTGAATAAGCTAAACAATTAAACCATCTAAATAATTTTGATGTTTCTTTTATTCCTTCTGATGAAACTACTCCTAAAAATCTAGATGAAAAAGTAGCTAATGATGTAACTAAGATTGCAAGAACTATACTAATTGACATTTAGCTCTCCTATAAAATATGCAATAGTCCCACCAACTAGTCCACCAAGTAAAATTGACCATTCAGGAGAAAAAAAATAAAAGATTGGGCCCAGTAATAATCCTAATATTACTGAAGCTCCTATTTGAAGAGTCTTCATTGCGCCTACCATCATACATAAAAAGTAAATTGGATTTAAAATTGCTAAACCAATCATCATATTTTTATCTAAAAAGTCAGATGCATAAAATCCAATAAATGTGCCTATTACAGCAGTAGTCCATGTCGCTGTACCAATCCCAATCCAAAAATCAATTCTATGTTTTTTTTCAATATTTTTGTAATTGCTTTTCATTATCAGCCATGCTGACACTGCAATGAAATGACATGAAAAATAATATTTCCATTTTGGTTGGCTTTTGTGCATCATTAATGGAAATAAAGAAACAGTCATTGGATATAATCGAGCATTAACAAACCAAACTGCCAAAAATATATTTAATAAAGATGCTCCAATTAATAATGATTCAGCCATTACTAGTGATCCAGGTAAAGCATAAGTAAGCATTGTTGAAAAAATACTTTCCTGAATATTAAACCCTAAATTTTTAAGAAGTGCTCCAATTGCAATAAAACAACAACCAAGCGCTATTGCTGGGCTATCTGAAGCTAAAATAGACCTAAACCCTTTAAAGAAAAACTTTTTATTAATCATTAGCCACCAAGGAATAGCCTGCCAACATCAGGATTACTTAATAATTCATCGCCTTTTCCAGCAATAGCTGTTTGACCAGAAACTAAAACGTAACCTATGTCAGCAAATTCTAAACCTTTTTTAGCATTTTGCTCTACAAGAATGATTGTTTTTTTTTCATTTTGTTGAAGATCTTTTAAAATTTCAAAAACCATGTCTATATATCTTGGTTCTAATCCAATTGAAGGTTCATCAACCAATAAAACCGATGGTTTCATTACAAGGGCTCTTGAAATTTCAAGTAATCTTCTTTCACCGCCAGACAAAACTTTAGCTGGTTGATTTCTTCTATTTCTTAATCTCTCATATTTTTCAAAAATTCTCTCTGCTTCTTGGTAGGACTCATCTGTATTTTCTTTTATATAGCCACCCATCAATAAATTTTCTTCAACCGTCATATCTGGAAAAACAGAGTTATCTTGTAAAATATAAGCAATACCACATGACTTTAATTTTTCTGCTGGTGTTAAGTTTGTAATTTCTTCTCCATCAATTTTTATTTGTCCTGAAAAAATATTTGTGAATCCATAGATTGAATGAAGTATTGTAGATTTTCCTGCACCATTTGGTCCAATCAAACATAAAGATTGAGCTTTGCTGACTCGCAAATCGAAATCATGAAGAATTTCCATTTTTCCATAACCAGCTGATAACTTATTAATAGTCACATGATTATTTTCAGGAGATAATTTTTGTAACTCTTCTACTCCTGGTGCTTTACCTAGCACATCATATTGATTAGACATTATTGAGCCCCCAAGTAAGCATCTAATACACGCTTATCATTTCTAATTTCTTCAGGTGTTCCATCAGCTAACATTTGACCATGAGCTAAACAGAAAACTTTTTGAGCTAAATTCATAATCACTTTCATATTGTGTTCAATAACCAATAAAGTAATTCCATATTCTTTATTTACTTTGATCAAACGATCAATAATTCCATTTATTAATGTTGGATTAATTCCTGCTGTTGGCTCATCTAATAAAAGCATTTTAGGCTCATTCATTAGTGCCATAGCAAGTTCTAATAATTTTTGCTGACCAAAAGAAAGGTCTCCTGCTCTAAGCTTTCTTTTTTGGTGAAGACCAACAAATTTCAATAAAGTTTCAGCTTTATCAGTTAAATCAGATGGTATTTTTTGAAATACAGCAAGAATTCCATCATTTTCAGGCTTATGGCTAATTAACATATTTTCAATACAGTTTAATTTTCCATAGATTCTTGTTTGTTGAAAAGTTCTTAACAATCCCAATTTTGCAACGACTGGTACAGGTAATTCAGAAACTTCTGTTCCGTCAAATTTAATTGAACCCTTGTCAATTGGATAGGTTCCAACAATAGAATTAAATAGTGTTGTTTTTCCTGATCCATTTGGTCCAATTAATCCAACAATTGATCCTTGTTCAACAGACATTGAAATGTCAACGTTAGCTTTTACACCACCAAAAGATTTACTAACTCTTGTTACATCCAATATAGACATTATTTTAATTCTACCTGCGCCTTTCGATCTGCTTCATCAATTGTTTCACCAAATTTTTCTGGGTATTTTTCTCTTAACCATCCCATTATTCCCTCAGGAAAGTAAACAACGATTACTACAATTAAAACTCCTAAAGCAACATACTGCCAACCCAAAAAGTATGTCCAAAAACCTTCTTTAAATAAATGAAAAACAGTTGCGCCAACAAGTGGTCCCCATAAAGTTCCTTTTCCACCAAGTATTGCCATTAATACCATGAACACTCCAAAAGTTGGTCCAGCAAATGCTATTTCTGTCGGCTCAATGTAACCATTGATATGACCCATTAGTCCACCAGCTATTCCAACAAAAAATGCTGAGACCATCCAACCAATAATTTTATATCTCATTGTATGAATTCCCATTGCTTCTGCTTTGTCTTCATTGTCTCTTATTGCGTTTAAGACTAATCCAAACCTTGTGCTGTAAGCCCACTTTAAAGTAATAAAAGTTACAACAGCTAAGGCAAAACTTAAATAATATAAAAATTGAGATGACAACTCGTTAGAACCAAATCCTTTTGGCCAAACTGGAACTGTCATACCTTGGCCAGCTCCAATAATTTCAATTCCACCTGCAATCTCACCTGCAGCAATTCCTAATGCTAAAGTACAAATTGCGAAATAGTGACCTCTTAAACCTAAAATTCCATAACCAATAACTCCTGCTATAATCATTGGAATTATTCCTGATAGAATTATACCAACTCCAAAACCTTGAAAGAATTGAGGAATGGTATGAACAAAAGTTTTTTCACCCCCTGCATCTGTCCATTCGGCTAATGAGAAAAACATTGCTATTTGCGTACTGGATGCAACATACATTCCAATACCAAAGAATAATATATTTCCAAATGTGTTGTAACCCATCTGACCACCTTGAACATCCCAGGTCATAGCTAATACAATCAATATATAAAGAAATGATAACTGAAGTTTATAAGCTGGAAATATAAATGCCCCAGCTAAACCAAAGATCATTAACCCAACATATAATAAAGTATTCTTATTCATTATTTCAAATATTCTCGTTTTCTAGAAAGTTTAAATCTTCTGTAAACAAGTATTATTACAAGCAAAGAAAATACTGCTGCTATTCTAAATTCTGTTCCAAGTAAATAATCTGCCCATTCTTCAAATATACCCAGACCCATACCAGAAATTGCAACAGCAGGTAAATTTCCCAATCCTGCAATAATTACAATCATGAAAGACCTAACTGTGTAAGGTAGTCCTGTGTAAGGATGAAGAGTAAATGTAATTGCTATACATGCGCCCGCTATTCCACATAATGCTGCATTAATTCCAAAAGTTGCTGCGTAAACTTTTTCAGTATCAACACCTAAAATCTTTGCTGCTCTTGCATTTTGAGCTGTTGCTCTAATTGCACGACCCAATTTTGATTTTCTCATGTAAACAACAAGAATAATTGCTGATATTACACAAACTGATCCTGAAAATATTTTAGCATTAGGAATTGTAACCATATTGTCAAACAACATCGTTGTCCCAAAATTTGATTGAGCAACCACAACATCTGCACCAAATGCAAAGTTCATTAACTGTTGCGCTAGAATACTTATCCCAAATGTTGCTAGAATTGAGGTAAATAAATCTTTATCTACCACTTTATTGATAACAAGTTTGTACATCCCCCAACCCACACAATACATAATGATTGGTGAAACAATTATTCCAAAGGCAGGGTGTATTCCAGATAGGTACATAAAGTAAGCAATGTAACCACCCATGATTACTAATTCTCCTTGAGCAATGTTAATTATATTCATTACTCCCCATTGCAATGCCATTCCATAAGCAATTAATGCAAACAAAATACCTAATAGTATTCCGTCCATTGACGCTTGAACCATTAACATTGGTACTTGGAAAATTAGAAAATCCATAAATCTTTTAAGTGTTTTTCCAAAAATGCTCCCTATTACTAGGGAGCATTTCCATATTAGATATTATCTTTTAGACCAAGATGGTATTGGGTGAACTAACTCAGCTGAAGCCCATTTAAGTGGTGCAACAACTTTATTTTCACATTTTCCACCATCATCACAGATTACTTGGAAAAGAACCATTGGTTTAGAAATGTTCTGACCACCTTCTGCAAATTTTATATTTCCATAAAAAGTTTGCATGTCAGTTGCAGCTAAAGCATCTCTAACTTTTTTAGTATCAAATGAATTTGCTCTTTCGAACGCATCTTTGTAAACTAATAAAGCAGCTGAAGATTCAGCAGCTTGGTAAGGAGGCTCATATCCAAACTTAGAATTAAAGTCTCCAGCATATTTCATACCACCACCAAAATACTTATCTTTGTATGATAATGATTTATGCCATTGAGAAGCGCAAAGTGCATACTCAGAAGCTTTACCATGTTGTTTAGATAATTTAGCAGCATCACAGTGGGTCATTGCTAACATTGGAACATCAACTTTCATTTCAGATATTTGTCTGATTGCAGTTAATGCACCTTTTGTGTGACCTGATACAACTAATACATCTGGCTTAGTAGCTTTTACTTTAGATAAAGTAGCAGCCATATCATTTAGCTCTTTAGGTAATTTGTCATCAATAATGATTTTAGAACCAGTTCTCTTTGCAGCATCAACAATACCTAGTCTCACGTCTTGTGAGAAAGCATCTTGTTCAAATGCCATTGCAATCTTAACTGGTTTTCCACCATTTAATTCAACAGCAGTTGTAATAGCTACATCAAGATATAAATTTGCTGGTGCAAGCACTGCAAATAAATATTTATAACCTTTAGTAAATAACGATCTAGATGCACCGTTAGCTTCTACCATTGGTATTCCATATTTTTCAGTTACAGGCGCCATAGCTTTAGTAAGTCCTGAGCTGTATGGCCCAAGCATGAACTGAACACCATCTTGTTTGATTAATCTTTCTGCAAGTTGAGCTGCTCTACCAGAGTTTGACTCATCATCGTAATAAATGATTTCAAACTTGTAATTTTTTCCACCAACTTTAACACCACCCATGCTATTAATTCTCTCAACAGCCAAATTATAGCCGTTTTGAGTATGAACACCATTTGATGAATATTTTCCAGTTAATGAAACAGCTGCACCTAAAATAATTTTATCTCCAACAACCTTCGCGAAAGATACAGTTGAAGCTGAAATTAAAAGTGCAATTGCAGAAAATAATGTAATAATTATGTTTCTAATTTTCATTTTATTTTCCTTTTCTAGTTTTAAATTTAAAAACTAATTAAAACCTTAAAATGATCAATTAACAAGATAGTTTTATGCATAGCTATTATAACTAATACACACCTTGCGACTTAATACTTTTGAATAAAAGCAATGATAATCGCAATAATAACTAAAACGCACGCTGAAATTGTATTAATAACCTTAGGATTAGCTTTAATCCAAACTATTAGCTTTCTTGCAAGCACAGCGTAAGCCATTAAAGATAAAAAATCTAAAACAACATAAGTTGTGATTAAAATAAAGAATTGAAAAATATAATTTCCATTAAAGTCAATAAATTGTGGAAATATTAATGGAAAAAACATCCAAGCCTTTGGACTTGTGCCTGCAACTAAAAAACCATCTCTAAAAAAAGAAAATAAACTTTTTGACGAAACATTATCTGAACTTACATCCTTAGGGTTTGATTTATAAAGATCATAAGCAAGATATAAAATATAAGTTACCCCAACCCATTTAAAAATATTTAAAAAATTTGGATTATCTACAAAAAAAGATCCGATAACGAAAATAACTAATGTTGCTTGAATAAAGTTTGCAGTAATATCTCCTAATGCAGTCCATATACATTTTTGAACTCCGTAATTCATAGAATATGAAATAATAACAATCCTAGGTGTGCCAGGAGTTATAAATAAAAACAAGATTATTTGTAAAAATAGAAAATAATTTAAGGGGTACATTTTAAGGAAGATAGTCCAAAAAAACCGGGAGCTAAAGATGGCTAAGATGGACTATCAGACCCTATAATATCACACCCTAAAAAAAATGCATTAATCATTTTTTTCAAATATAAAGGATTTATGAAAAAAAAAGGTCACACCCCAATAACCAGGGTTAAAAACCCAGAGCCAAATGTGGATGACCCAGATTGGATCATTTGGGCAGCCTGGGCAGATCGGATCACTTTTGAAGAAATAGAAAAAAAGACTGGAAAAACAGAATCTGAGGTTATTAAGATTATGCGAAGATCTGTTAAACCTATTTCATTCAGATTGTGGAGAAAAAGAGTAAATCAAAAAAGTATAAAACATAGAAAAAAATTTGAATATTCTAGAAAAGAAATAGCTAGTAAAATAAAAAAGAATGATTATTTATAAACTATGAAAAATGTAACAATCTATACAGGACCACTTTGTAATTACTGTGAAGCAGCTAAAAAATTACTAGCTAGAAACAGTGTTGAATATAAAGAAATAAATATTGCAACAGTTGAAGGTGCAATGGACGAAATGATTTTAAAAGCTAATGGTAAAAGAACAATTCCACAAATTTTTTTTGATGATCAACACATTGGTGGATACGATGATGTTAGAGCTTTAGAAAAAGAAAATAAGCTTCAAGACCTTTTAAAATAAAACGAAATAAATAACTAAAAAAATTAAAGTATATTCAAAAAAACTTTTAAAAGTTGTTATTTGTTTTTCATTAAATCTTTGATTGATATATTTTTTTAATAAATAAAAACCAACATTCACTAACAAAACACCAATTATAATACCAATAACTGTAAATTTAACTGTAAAATTTTTATAACCAAAGTAACAAGCTGCAATTAAACTAAACCAAGAAATTTTTGTAATAAATATTTTAAATATTATTCCAGCCTTTTTACTAAACACTGATTGTGTTTTTATTATTGAATAAGACCAAATAATTCCTATTAAAAAACTAATATATTTAATTATCATTGTTAATTAAATTTTTTACTACTTCATTTTTTTTTAAAAACTAAGCAAACGCCATTATTACAATATCTTTTTCCAGTTGGATTAGGTCCATCTTCAAAGATATGGCCATGATGTCCACCACATTTTTTGCAGTGGTATTCAGTTCTAGCATAACCTAAATGATGATCTGTTTTAGTTTCAAAAACATCAGGCAATGATTGATAAAATGAAGGCCAACCAGATCCACTTTCATATTTTGTGTTCGAGTCAAATAATTTTTCTCCACAATTGGCACAATGAAAACTTCCTTCTCTTTTTTCATGATTAAGTTCACTTGTACCTGCTAATTCTGTTCCTTCTTCAAATAAAACTAACTTTTGTTCTGCTGTAAGTTTAGGATTAATTTTTTTTGTCATTATCTATTCTATTACTCTTAAAGGTTTGCCATTTACACAAGCTTCAAGATCCTCGATCATTTGAGTATAAAAAATACTATAATTTTCTGCAGTAACATAACCAATGTGAGGTGTTAACAGTGCATTTGGTAAAAATCTTAGTTTATTTCCTTCAGGTAATGGCTCTTTTTCATAAACATCTAATCCAGCACCAAGAATAACATTGGTTGATAAAGCGATAATTAAATCATCTTCATTTACAATTGGTCCTCGAGAAGTATTAATTAAAAAAGCCGTTTTTTTCATTTCATCAAATTCTTTAATTGTTATACAATCTTTATAACGTTCGCCGCCTTGAACATGAATGGAGATGTAATCTGATGTTTTAATTAAATCCTCTTTGCTACAAGGAAGTACATCTAATTCTTTACATTTATCTAAATCTAAATTTTCACTCCAAGCCATTACTTGCATGTCAAAAGCCTTTGCGATTTTAGCAACCTGTGAACCCACTCTTCCAAGACCAATTAAACCAATAATTTTTCCTTTAAGTTCAAAGCCAACCGTTGTTTGCCAGTAACCTTGATACATATTATCTATTTCTGTTTTAAGGTTCTTTGAAAGCCCTAAAATTAAAGCCCACGTTAATTCACATGTAGGATTAAAGTTAATCTCAGTACCACAAACTATAATTTTTTTCTTTTTTGCAGCCTCAAGATCAATCGCTTTATTTCTTGAGCCACTTGTGATGATATATTTAAGATCATTTAGATTATCGATTATATTTTTTGTGATTGGTGTTCGCTCACGCATAATTAGCAGCGCTTCAAAATCAGCTAGTTGCTCGATAGCATCAGCCTCATCTAAAAAAGGTTCACTGAATATCTTAAATTCATATTTTCCAGATAATTTTTTTAAATCTACAAACTCTTGTGAAACATCCTGATAGTCATCTAATATTGCAACTTTAAGCATTTTGAACTTTCTTATTTGATAAAAATAAACCTAATATAATTAAAATTGATCCAATTAAATGAAAAAATTCAAATTGTTCATTAAAAAAAATTATTGCCATTATTGTACTGAAAAAAGGGATTAATGATAAAAAAATACCTGCTCTATTTGCTCCAATAATTGCAACAGCTCCAGCCCAACAATAGTAAGAACCAATACTTGGGAATAATGCTAGATATATTAAAGTGTAGTAAAGATTGGTGTTAAAACTAACTCTAAGTCCTTGAGAAAACTCGTAAAGAAATTGTGGAAATATAAATATTAATCCAAAAGTACATAAAACTTGAACTAGGGTTAAAAGTGGTAAAGTAAATTTTTTGTTTTTTAAAAAAGCAGAATACAGACCCCAAGTAATAACTCCACCTATCATTATAAGATCTCCTTTATTAAAGTTTAAGGATAACAAAACATTTAAATCAAGTTTTGTAATTATCGATAAAATCCCAAATACAGATAGAATTAATCCAAGTATTTGAAATTTATTAGTTTTTTCAATTTTGAGTAAAAAACATAAAAAAATTATAGCTGCAGGAATAGCTGTATTAAAAAGAGAAGCATTAATTACTTGGGTGTGAACTAATGATAAATATGTAAAGGTATTAAATAAACCAACACTAGTAAAAGCTAAAAAAAATAACAAAGGTAAATTAGTTATAATTGTATCTTTATGTCTTATTATTTCCTTATAAGTGAAAGGTAAAAGAATAAACCAGACAAGGGACCATCTTAAGAAAACAAGAGACATTGGTGGAATGTTTTCTAAAAATGCAAACTTTCCAACCATAAAATTGCCTGCCCAAAATAGTGTTGCGCACACTAACATTATGTACGCTTTTATATTTTGCATAAATTAACTAAATCTTTTTGAGCTATAAGGATCTAAATTTAAATTTGTATTTTCATTAGCTATCATTCTAGAAACAATCTTTCCAGATATTGGTCCCAATGTCCAACCTAAATGATGGTGTCCAAAACAATAAAAAACATTTTTATGATTTTTTGAAGGACCTATAACAGGTAAGAAATCTGGTAGAGATGGTCTAAAACCTAACCATTCATCCTCATGTTCAGGTAGATCTCCCAACATATATTTTGCATTATTAATTAAATTTTTTATTCTTGATTTAGACAAAGGGTTATCTAGACCACCAAATTCAACAGTGCCTACAACTCTTAATCCTTGTTCCATTGGTGTTATACCAAATCCTCGATTAGAAAATATTACTGGTCTACTTAATAAATGATCAACTCCTTTAAAATGAACATGATAACCTCTTTCAGTGTCTAGGGGAATTGTTTCGTCAAGATTATCAGTTAATTTTTTTGAAAAAGCCCCACAAGCAATCACAGCCTTATCAAAAATATAACTTTGTGTTTCAGTTTTAAAAATTGGCTTTTCTTCATCAAAATTAATATCTTTGATGTTAACTTTGTTAAATTTTCCACCTTTTTGTAAAAATAGATCAAAAAGTTTTAATAAAATTTTTTTAGGATTCCTAGCATGTCTCGCATAAGGATAATAAACTCCAGCATGATAAAATGGTTTTATATGTGGTTCTAAATCATGAATATCTGATTTATTAACAAGTTGCTGTTCAACGCCTAACTCGTTTCTTATATTAATTTCTAATTCTCTACTTTTTAAATCTTTGTCGTTCCAAATATAAAGAATCCCTTTGTTTTCAACTAGTCCTTCTAAATCTATTTCTTCAAATAATTCATCATATGCTGGTAGTGCTAAATCTAAAATTTGGTGCATATTTTTTGCAGTATGCATCATATTTTTATTTGTACAGTTCATGATGAATTTTACAAACCAAGGAATCATTTTGGGCACATAGTTCCATTTTAAGGCGAGAGGACCAGATGAACTTGTAAGCATAGCAGGCACATCCGCTAAAACATCAGTTCTATTTAATGGTACTGAAGCATATGGAGAAAAATGACCTGCATTTCCATATGATGCCGCAGTACTTCCAGGATTATCACGGTCAAAAATAGTTACGTTAAAGCCTTTTTTTTGAAGAAACAAAGCATTCGAAACACCTTGAATTCCTGCACCAACAATTCCAACTCTAATGTTATTTTCCATACAAGCTTATACAATCTAAAATTAAAATTTGTAGTGACAAATTATACTTTTGAAAACTTCAAATTATTAGGAAATTGTTTGCTTGTGATTAATTTTGGCACTTAAAACAATTCCAAACCCAATCATAGTTGCTAGCATTGAAGATCCACCATATGACAATATGGGTAAAGGAGATCCAACTATAGGTAATAAACCCAATACCATTGATAAATTTACTACGATATAAACAAAAATAGCAAAAGCAAAACCAAAACAGAAAAACTTAGCGAAATTACTTCTTGAGATTGCTCCAATTCTGATGATTCTTGAAATTATAATTATATAAAGAATTAATAGACAAACAGATCCAATAAAACCATATTCTTCAGAAAATAAAGTAAAAATAAAATCAGTATGTTTCTCAGGTAAAAACTCCAAATAACTTTGTGTTCCTTTTAAAAAACCTTTACCACTTAATCCACCTGAACCAATTGCAATTTTAGACTGAATAATTTGGTACCCTGCACCTAATGGGTCTCTATCGGGATCTAAAAATGTTAATATTCTTAATTTTTGATAGGGTTTCAAAAAAGAAATAATAAAAGGTAAAGAAATTAGAAAAGTAATAAAGGAAATAAAAAAATATTTAATTTTTACCCCCCCTAACCATAAAATTATCAATCCACTTGAAGCGATCAGAATTGATGTTCCTAAATCAGGTTGGGATATTACTAAAATTACTGGAACTAAAATTATTGAAAGAGCAACAATGATACCTGTGAATGAGTTTACATGCTCTATTTTTAGTCTGTGATAGTATTTTGCAAGACATAAAATGATGCCTATTTTCATAAGTTCTGATGGCTGAAGTACTATAAAATATAGATCTATCCATCTTTGTGAGCCTGAAGCCTTAATTCCATCGATTGAAACCCAAATTAAAAGTAAAATTAAAACAAAATAAAAAATATAAGAAGTAATGTGCCAAAATTTTATATTAAAAAAAGATATGATTAGCATCAATGGAAAAAAAATAAGTAATTTTATAAAATGACTTTTTGTATGATAAAGGATTTCCCCGCCATCTGTAGAATACATTACGAAGACACTTATTATTGAGAGTAATATAATACATAATAATAATATATAATCTAAATTTTTAACTTTCTGAATGAAGGTTAAATCTGAGTCTAATCTATTGTGCTGGAACATTTAGATATTTATTTCTTCAAAATTAGGTTGTTTTTTTCTAAGCTCATCTCTATCAATAATTAACTTGAAAAGTTTTTTTGCCATTGGTGCAGCTGCTTTACTGCCAGATCCACCATGCTCGACTATAATGCTAAGGGCATACCTTGGATTTTTATATGGACCATAAGCAACATATAAAGCATGATCTCTGTCTTTATAAGGTATCTGTTCTAATTTAAGATCTAGCTCACGCTCTCTTTTGCTAATTCTTTTCACTTGAGCTGTTCCTGTTTTTCCAGCGAATTGATATTTAGGGTCGTCAATTCTTGATCTATATGAAGTGCCCATAACTTCATTAGTTGAGCTAAACATTGCTTCTTGGATTATCTTAATATTTCTCTGATCTTCAATAAGTTGATTATTAGAATTAAATAAATTTTGTTCTTCCATAGCTTTTTTTGCTTCAACAAAATTTAATGGATCATTATTTACTATAATTTTTGGTTTTATGGAGTATCCACCATTTGCAATTTGAGCTGTCATCAAACACAACTGTAAAGGCGTTGTTTGCACATATCCCTGACCAATACCAGTTATTAAAGTCTCTCCTAATACCCAACCTTTTCCAAGATTATTCTTTTTCCAATTAGTATCTGGAAAAAGTCCTTTTTTTTCATTTTCAAAGTATTCACCTAAAACTTTTTCACCTAAACCAAATTTTTTTGCCATAACTTTTAATCTATCAACACCAAGTAATCTGGCGACTTCATAAAAATATGCATCACAAGATTGTTTCATAGCATTATTTAAACTTACAATCCCATGTCCTTTTTTTTTCCAGCAATGGAATGTTTGCCCGTAAAGTTCTGTTTTACCTGTGCATCTAACTTTAAAATTTGGGTTCACTATATTATTTTCTAGAGCTGACAAAGCTACTATTGGCTTTATAGTGGATCCCGGCGAATATATGCCTGAAAGTGTTTTATTAATCAGTGGTTTCAATGGATTATTTCTGATTAATTCCCATTCATCCTTACTAATTCCAAATAGAAACAAATTTGGATCATAAGAAGGTGAAGAATACATGGCCACAACTTCCCCTGTATAAATATCCATTACACTTATTGATCCAGCTTTACCATCTAATAATTTAGCTGAAAGTTTTTGGACTTCTGTATCTACAGTTAATCGGATTTTTGAACCCTGTTTTCCTTTTTGATATTCAAGCTGATTAATTCTTTTTCCATATGCATTCACCTCATATCTTTGAATATCATTTGTACCAATTAAATAATTTTCTAGTGTTTTCTCTAATCCAAGTTTTCCTACCTTCATACCAGGTACAAATCTTTCTTGAATAATTTTATTTTGCAAAATATCATTTTCATTTGGTTGACTTACGTAACCTAGAACATGCGTGTAGACATCGCTGAATGGATAATTCCTTGAAATAGTCATCACTGGTTTAACGCCTACTAAATCATACAAATAATTATTAATTTTTACAAACTCACTCCAGCTTAAATTTTCAGAAACAATGATACTTTCCCACGGCTTTAATCTTTTCTTTAATTTTAAAATATTTGAAATTTTTTTATTACTTAATAGTAAAAGAGATTTAAGTCTGGTTAATAGATAATTAAAGTTTTCTACTTGTTCAGGAATTATATGAAGCTGATAAACTTTTAAATTTCCAGCAATGACATTACCAAAATAATCAAAAATATTTCCTCTTGTTGGTGGCAACTTCCACTCTCTAATTCTATTTTTATCAGAAAGAGTTAAATATTTTTTATTATCATTAATTTGTAATGAAAATAACCGACCAATTATTCCAACAAATATTACAACTTTAGCAGCACCAATTATAAACATCCTCCTATTGATGATGTCTTCTTTTCTGATACCTGAGTTTCCTTTAATCATTTAATTTAAATGAAATTTTTTTGTTTATAATGCTGAATAAGAAAAAAAATATTGGATAAAATAAAAAGGTAAAACCTGTGTTAATTAAATATTTTGGATAATTAACTTCTATAAAAAATATCAAATCTAAAATTGTAACCTGAATTGAATTAATCAATAAAATTATAAATAAAAAAGACAACCAATCATTAATAAAATTCGGACTCAAAGTTATGTTCCTAATGTAAGCAGAGGCAAAACAAATCAATAAATAACAAAAGCTACTAATACCTATCGGTATTCCAATTATCACGTCATTAATAATTCCTGCCAAAAATATTGAGGCATATCCAAGATGATCAGGATTTTTTAACGTCCAGAAAAAAATTAATATATGAACAAAGTTAAATCCAAAATATTCAATTTTTAAATAGTTAAAATCAAAATCATTAAAAACTGATAAAAACAACATCCAAATTGGAAAATAAGAAAATAATATATTTATGAATGACTCTTTGTTAAGTGAAGACATTAATTAACTTCCTCAATACTGTGTGATATTATTTTTACATATTCCAATTGTTTAAAATCAGAAAAAAAATCAATTTTATTTATATTATTTGTAACAACTCTGCCCACTGGTAATCCTGGTTTAAACAAACCTCCTTGCCCAGATGTATAAGCTATTAAATCTTTTGATTTAATTTGATCCCCATACTCATCTTTTGTGTATTGAATTTTACCAGTATCTCCACCAGTCCCTGAAACTACTGCCTGCATTCCAATTGGTTCCAAAACTACTGGAATTTTGCTATTTAAATCTGACAAAAGTAGCACTCTTGAGTTGGTGTAATTTACCTCAATTATTTTACCGACTAGATAAACCTCATCTGCGACTGCCATACCTATTTTTAATTTGTCTTTAGTTCCTTTGTTAAGAATAATTGATTTTAAGAAGGGGCTATCTTTATCTATTAAAACTTTAGCTAATAATTCATCAGATTTAATACTTTCATTAATTAATTCCCTTAATTTTTCATTTTCCATTTTTAAAAAATTATTCACTAATTCTTTTTGTTTTAGTTTTTCTAATTCTGACTCTATATTTTTATAATTATCATATATCTCTAGGTGATCTTTTATTTGTGAGTTAATACTTTGTATTTTATTTTCAGGAGCAGAAATTAAAAATGAAGCCCTGTATGTGATTTCATTTATTCCAATCTTAATGTATTGAATAACTTTAAAATTATAATTACTTAAAATAATTACAAAGATAGATAAAAACAATAAAGTTAATAATGAAAATTTTTGCTTATCTTTTTTTTTTAAAAATGCAGATCTAACGGCTATTACAAAATCATCTCTGCTCGTAGCCATTTTTTTTAATATTCAGATAACATAGTAGAAAAAGTTTCTTCTTGATCCAAAGCTTTTCCAGTTCCAACAGCAACACATGATAATGGATCATCTGCAACATGAACTGGTAACCCTGTTTCTTTTGAAAAACGTTTATCAATATTTTTTAATAAAGCTCCACCACCAGTTAATGTCAAACCCATATCAACTAAATCAGCTGATAATTCAGGAGGAGTATTTTCTAATGCTTGTTTAATTGCATTTATCATTTCTCTCATAATGCCATTTAATGCTTCTGAGGTATCTTCCTCAGTAATATTTACCTCTTTTGGTGTACCTGATCTTAAATCTCTACCTTTGACTGGATAAGTATTTGGGCCTGATGGTATCGCAGTACCCATTTCTTTTTTTATTTTCTCTGCAGTAGTATCACCTATTAATAAATTATATTCTTTTCTCATATAATTCACTATTGCTGTATCCATTGCATCTCCTGCAACTCTTAAAGATTTTGAATATACTAATCCTCCTAAAGACATAACAGCAATCTCGCTAGTTCCACCACCTATATCAACTATCATGGATCCTGTTGCTTCAGAAATTGGAAGTCCAGCACCTATTGCAGCAGCAATGGGTTCTTCAATTAATTGAACTCTTCTTGCACCAGCCGCAAGTGCACTGTCTTGAATAGCTTTTCTCTCAACAGGTGTTGATCCTGTTGGCACACAAATTAAAATTCTTGGATTTGCAAATGTGCTACCTTTATGAACTTTTTTAATGAAGTGTTTTATCATTTCTTCTGTAACAATAAAATCTGCAATTACACCGTCTCTCAAAGGTCTTATAGCACTTATATTTCCTGGAGTTCTACCAAGCATTGTTTTTGCTTCATCGCCTACTGCTAAAACATTTTTTTTTCCACCTTGATCAACAATTGCAACAACAGATGGTTCATTTAAAACTACACCTTGTCCTTTTAAAACAACCAATGTGTTAGCTGTTCCAAGATCGATTGCCATATCTTGGCTCCAAATTTTTTTAACACTGTCAAATAGTCCCATTTTATATACCTTTTACCTTTTGTTTTTCTTGCTCCATTGGAGCTGTTTTGTCTCTTTTAATAATCATTTTATTTAACGCGTTTATGTAAGCATTTGCAGATGCAACTAATGTATCTGTATCAGCTGCTTGACCAACAGTTGTTTTTCCCTTTTCTTCAATCTTAACACTTACTGTTGCTTGTGCATCTGTTCCCTCTGTTACTGCATGAACTTGATAAAGTTGTAAATTTACTTCATGGGGATAAAGACTTTTAATACATTTAAATATTGCATCAACAGGTCCATCACCAGTTTCTGAAGCTTCTTTTACGTCTCCATAAACATCTAAAGTCATTTCTGCTTTTTGTGGTTCACCGGTGCCCGCATATACTTTTAATGATTTTAAGTTGATAGCATTTACTTTATTATCGATAATCAAACTATCATCTACTAACGCGATAATATCCTCATCATAAACATGTTTTTTCTTATCTGCTAAAACTTTAAATTTTGCGAATGCATTACTAACTACATCATCTGTAAGATCTGGATAACCTAGACTATTCATTTTATCTTTAAAGGCATGTCTTCCTGAATGTTTGCCCATTACTAAAGAAGTTTGTTTAACCCCTACACTTTCAGGTGTCATGATTTCATACGTTTGTCTATTTTTTAACATTCCATCCTGATGAATTCCTGCTTCATGAGCAAAGGCATTTTTACCAACAATTGCTTTATTATATTGAACGGGAAAACCAGTTGCATTTGATACAATTTTTGACGCTTTACTTAATAAAGTTGTATTAATTCCAGTATCGTAAGGCATTAAATCTGGTCGAGTCTTAATTGCCATTACAACTTCCTCTAATGCAGCATTACCAGCCCTTTCACCTAAACCATTTATTGTGCATTCAATTTGTCTTGCACCTGCTTGGACACCAGCAAGAGAGTTTGCAACTGCTAAGCCTAAATCATTATGACAATGAGTAGATAAAATTGCTTTATCGATATTAGGAACTTTATTTAATAATGTCTCTATAATTGATGTAAATTCAGACGGTATTGTATATCCAACTGTATCAGGAATATTTATTGTTTTAGCTCCACTTTTAATAGCAAGCTCTACTGTCTTACACATGTAATCTATATCGGTTCTTGTTCCATCTTCACATGACCATTCCACATCATCAGTAAATTTTCTTGCATAACTGACATGTTTTCCAATTGACTCATACACATCCTCAGGAGACATATTAAGCTTGTGTTTCATGTGTAAAGAACTTGTTGAGATAAAAGTATGAATTCTAAATCTTGGTGCGTGTTTTAATGCTTCGTAAGCTCTATCGATATCTTTCACAGAGTGTCTAGAAAGTCCTGCTGGAATAGAATTTTTTAAAATTTTACTTACTTCTGAGACCGCTTCAAAATCTCCAGGGGATGCAATTGGAAAACCAGCTTCAATAATATCAATACCCAATTCATCAAATACTCTTGCAATTTGAATTTTTTCTTCCAAACTCATAGATGCACCTGGCGATTGTTCACCATCACGCATAGTAGTATCAAATATAAAGACTCTATCTTTATCAGCCATAACTTAAAATTTTTTTGAAAATCTATAATACAATCTATAGGAGAGAAAGCAAAATAAATGTTTAATTTAGTTTGTTAATACTGATCGTTTTAGGTCTTGGTATAAAAATTAACTCTTGTCGCTATCAACTAATTTTTTCTTACCAATCCACGGCATCATAGCTCTTAACTCTGCACCAACTTTTTCTACAGAGTGCTCAGCTAATTTAGCTCTTGTTGCAAGAAAGTTTTTTTGACCATTTTTACATTCATCCATCCATTCTTTAGTGAATTTTCCAGATTGAATATCTGCCAAAACTTCCTTCATTCTTTTTTTAGTTTCTTCTTTCTTAACAACTCTAGGTCCTGAAACATACTCACCATATTCTGCTGTATTTGAAATTGAATAGTTCATATTTGCAATTCCACCTTCATAAATTAAATCTACAATTAATTTAACTTCATGAACTGTTTCAAAGTATGCCATTTCAGGTTCATAACCTGCTTCTGTTAAAGTTTCATATCCACTTTTTATAAGCTCAACTAAACCTCCACACAAAACAGTTTGTTCTCCAAATAAATCTGTTTCTACTTCATCTTTGAATGTAGTTTCGATAATTCCAGATCTTCCACCACCTACAGCTGAAGCATATGATAACGCAAGATCTCTAGCTTTTCCTGAACCATTTTGATGAACAGCAAACAGACAGGGAACTCCACCACCTTTTTCATATTCACTTCTTACAAGATGACCTGGTCCTTTAGGTGCTACCATAAAAACATCTAAATCTTTTCTTGCTTTAATCAAATCATAATGAACATTTAATCCGTGTGCAAAAGCAACACTAGTTCCTTCTTTAACTCTTTGCTCAATATGATTTTTATAAATTTCAGCTTGTAATTCGTCTGGTGTTAAAATCATAACCACATCTGCCCAAGCAGCTGCATCTGATAAATTCATAACTTTTAAACCTTTAGATTCTGCTTTAGCTGCACTTGAAGATCCTTCTCTTAGGGCTACAACAATTTCTTTAACTCCGCTATCTTTTAAATTTAAAGCATGTGCATGACCTTGACTTCCATACCCAAAGATTGCAATTTTTTTATTCTTAATCAATTCTACATCTGCATCTTTTTCATAAAACATTTTCATTTTTTTTCTCCCTTTTAATTAGTTAAATATTTCTGCACCTCTTGTCATTGCTACCGCTCCAGTTCTTGAGACACTTATCAGACCAAGCGATTTTAATTTTTTAGTCATATTGTCAATTTCTCTACGTAATGCAGTAATTTGTATTACCGCAGATTTTGTTGATTGATCTAATATAACTGGATCATATTTTTTACAAGTATTTAAAACTTTTTTAATTTTTGTATTGTTTCCGATGATTTTAAGTAACGCCATTTCTTTAAAAATGACATTTTTATCCTTTCTTTTAAAGTTTGCTACCTTGTGAACAGGAACTAGTTTTTTGAGTTGAAGCACAATTTGTTCAATTACTTCGGGAGTTCCTGTGGTTACAATAGTTATTCTTGATAAATTATTTTTTTGATCAACTTCTGCCACTGCAAGCGATTCAATATTATATCCTCTTCCAGAAAAAAGACCAACTACTCTAGATAGAACACTTGCTTCATTATCTACCCAAACTACAATAATGTGTGTCTCTAATTTACTCTGTTTGCTTGGAGTGCTATATGCTGATTTAGATTTTGACATTTAAACTAACGCTTTACCTTTACCTGTAATTTTATTTTCTTCTTGGTCTTTTGGACCTAATAACATTTGATTATGAGGTTTTCCCGAAGGAATCATTGGAAAACAATTCTCAGTTTGATCAACATGACAATCAAATATAACTGGCTTATCAACACTTATCATTTCCTCAATCTTTTCATCTAATTCATCTGGATTTTCAGCTCTGATACCAACACATCCATAAGCCTCAGCCAATTTTACAAAATCTGGTAAAGCCTCAGAATAACTTTCTGAGTAATTTTTTTCATGAAGTAATTCCTGCCATTGTCTTACCATTCCCATATATTGATTATTTAAAATAAAAATTTTTATTGGCAAGTTATACTGAATTGCAGTTGAGATCTCTTGCATAGTCATTAAAATTGAAGCTTCACCAGCAATATCAACAACTAATTTCTTTGGGTTTGCAACTTGAACACCTATTGCAGCAGGCAAACCATAACCCATGGTACCTAAACCTCCGGAAGTCATCCATCTATTTGGTTTATTAAATTTATAGTGTTGTGCAGCCCACATTTGATGCTGACCAACCTCAGTTGTGATAAATGTATCTTGATTTTTAGTTAATTCATAAAGTCTTTGAACAGCATGTTGAGGCTTAATTATTTTGTCACTGTTAATAAAATTTAGAGATTGCTTCGTTCTCCATTTTTGAATTTGCTGCCACCACTTTGAAATTTTTTGTTTATTTGATTTTTCTAAATTTAAATTTTTCTTTTTAAGAATTTTAGTTGTTGATCTAATAACATCTTTAACATCACCAACAATTGCCAAGTCTACTTTTATAATTTTATTGATTGATGAAGGATCAATATCTATGTGTACTTTTTTTGATTTAGGTGAAAACTCATCAATTTTACCAGTGATACGATCATCAAATCTAGCACCAATATTAATTAATAAATCACAATCATGCATAGCATTGTTAGCCTCATAAGTTCCATGCATCCCAAGCATTCCTAAAAATTGATTATCATTTCCTGGATAAGAACCTAATCCTTGTAAAGTTGTAGTAATTGGAAAACCAGTTAATGCAACTAGCTCTCTTAAAAGTTCACTTGCTTTTGGCCCAGAGTTTATAACTCCACCACCTGTATAAAAAATTGGTTTTGAAGCTTTGTTCATTAACTCAATTAATTGATCAATGTCTTTTTGCTTAAATCTATTGTTGTTTTTAATTTCTATTTTTTTTTCTTTTTTTAATGAAACATATTTAGTTTTTGCAAACTGGATATCTTTTGGAATATCTACTAATACAGGTCCAGGTCTTCCAGTAGTTGCAACTTCAAATGCTTCGTGCATTACTCTTTGAAGATCGTTAATATTTTTTACTAACCAATTATGTTTTGTACATGGTCTTGTAATTCCAGTTGTGTCACATTCTTGAAATGCATCTGTTCCTATTAAATGGGTTGGTACTTGTCCAGAGATACAAACTAATGGTACAGAATCCATGTATGCATCTGTTAATGCAGTAACAACATTTGTTGCACCGGGTCCAGAGGTAACTAAAACAACCCCAGGTTTACCCGAAGATCTTGCGTAACCTTCTGCTGCATGACCAGCTCCTTGTTCATGTCTTACTAAAATATGTTTTACTGAAGAATGATTTTTAAGTTCATCATAAATTGGAAGAACTGCTCCACCAGGGTAACCAAAAATATGACTTACCTTTTGTTCTTCAAGGCACTTAAATACAATTTCTGCTCCAGTATATAATTTTGGCATTATGCAATCTAGCTGAAGTTGTGCTAATTGGTCAAGTTTTAGAATTAATTATTTAATTTTTTTTAAAAACTTATTAAGGTCTTGAGGGTACAATTTAAGCCAACTCATCATGTTACCTCGTGCCCAAGTGCTTTGTCTTTTAGCGTATTGTCTAGTCTTTATTGATATTTTTTCAATAACATCGGTCATATCTTTTCTTTCCGCCAGATATTCTTTAATCTCATTGATACCGATGGCTTTATTGACGCTCTTATCTTTTCTTATTTTTAATTTAACAAATTTTTTAACCTCTTGAATAGCGCCAAGCTTAATCATTTTTTCTGCTCTTTTACCAATTCTGTGGATAAGTTCTTCACGTGGATAAGCAATATAAATTTTTAAAAAATCATCTTTCTCAAAATATGATTTTGTATTTTGAAACCAATCTTGAAGGGATTTTTTTGTAAATTGTTTTACCTCATAAGCTCTTATTGTTCTTTGAGCATCTGTTGGATTGATTTTTTCTTTTGAGTTTGGATCAAGCTTGACAAGTTTCTGATAAAATTTCTTTTGACCTAAGTCTTTATGTAAAGCTCTTATTTTATTTCTAAATCTAATCGGAATATTTGGAATACTTACCAGTCCATCTGTTAAAGCTTTAAAATATAACCCTGTTCCTCCAACAAAAATTGGTATTTTTTTTCTTTTTTTTATTTCTTTAATCTTTTTAATTGCAATTTTTAGCCAATCTCCTGTTGAAAAATTTTTTTTAACACTATGAAAACCATATAGATGATGTTTTATTTTTTGATAATCTTTAGGGTTTGGTCTAGCAGATAAAATTTTTAATTCTTTATAAACCTGCATGCTATCTGCATTAACAATTTCACCATTAATTTTTTTAGCCAGTTTAACTGAAAAGTTAGATTTTCCAGAAGCTGTTGGTCCAGAAATTAAAATAATCTTGGATTTAAAATCCATGATTAATCTAGTTTAACACCAATATATCGTCTTTGATTTTGATTGTTATATATCGCCAATAAAATTGTTTTTTGATTAGATTCCAAAACACCTTTAACAATTTTTTCTAAATCTTTTGCGCTCTTAACTTTTATTTTTTGCGCCTCAACAATAACACTATTGGCTTCAATTGATTTTAGTAGTGGGCTAGTATTGCCAATTTTTGTTACAACTAATCCTGAAGTTTGATTAGGAAGTTTTCTAGTTTTGATGTCTTCTTTAGTTAACTTTCTAACAGTTATTTTTAAGTCTTCTATTATTATATCTTTAGGAGGTTCAGATTTTTTTTCACTTACTTTAAAATCATCTGAAGTTTCCAATCTTCCTAAAAGAATATTTTTAGTTAACTCTTTTTTATTTCTCCAAATTTTTACTTTAACATTTGTTCCAACTTTTGTTTTTGCAACAATTGCTGGCAATTCTTTCATTTGATTTATTTTTACACCATTAAACTCTATAATAATATCTCCAGCTTTAATTCCACCTTTGTCTGAGGGACTATTTTCCGCAACACTTGCAACTAATGCTCCTCTAGGTTCATCTAGTTTTTCAACATCAGCAATTTCTTGTGTTACGTCTTGAATTCTTACACCTAACCAACCTCTTTTAGTTTCACCAAACTCTATTAGTTGATCGATCACAATTTTTGCACTATTTGATGGAATTGAAAAACCTATTCCAATTGATCCGTTTCTTCCAAGAATTGCCGTATTAATTCCAATCACATTCCCGTTCATATCAAACAATGGGCCTCCAGAGTTTCCTGAATTTATTGAGGCATCTGTTTGTATGTAATCTTCGTATCTTGATAATCCAATTGATCGATTTCTTGCAGAAATAATTCCCGATGTTACTGTTCCACCTAAACCAAATGGATTTCCAATAGCAATCACCCAATCACCAATTCTTGCTTTATCAGAGTCTCCAAAAGCAACTGGAGTAAATTTGTCACCAGTTTCTAGTTGAAGTACTGCTATATCGGATAAAGGATCAGCACCAATTACTTTTGCTTTATATTCTTCATCACCATTAACTCTAACTATAATATCTTCTGCATCCTGAATAACATGATTATTCGTAACTACTATTCCCTTTTCATCGATTATAAATCCAGATCCTAAAGCAGATGATTTTCTTTCTTGTGGTGTACCAAATTCTTTAAACATATCTTCAAATGGTGAACCTGGAGGAAATTGAAAAGGAAAAGGATTGGTAGTTGTAGTAACTGTTTGAGTAGTTGAAATATTGACAACTGATGGCATTAATCTTTCAGCAAGATCTGCAAACGATACTGGAACCGTTTTTGAATTAGATTGAATTGAATAACTAAGTGTAAAAATAAGTGTTAAAAATATTAATTTAATTTTTTTCATACTAGCTTTTAATATAATAAATAATTACAAATCCTAAAACTGCAAAAATTAGCCCACCTGATCTCAACTGACTATCCTTTACAAACTCTAATTTCTTCAACATACTTTTCATTTTTGATGGAAATATGGCATACAAAATTCCTTCTATAAAAAGAAAGAGACCAAAAGCTATGATCAATTCTTTCATATTAAATAGGTTATTCTGATTTAGGTTTTATATTTCCAAAAAACTTAAAAAATTCACTATCAGGAGATAATATTAATGATGTATCTCCACCAATTAGAGCTGTTTCATATGCTTGCATCGCTCTATAAAATGCAAAAAATTCTGGGTCTCTTCCAAAGGCTTCAGCAAAAATTTTATTTCTCTCACCATCACCTTCCCCTTTCATAATCTCAGAATCTTTGTTAGCATTTGCTAGAATCACTGAAACTTTTTTATCTGCAGTTGAGGTAATAGTTACTGCCATCTCAGCACCTCTTGCTCTAAATTCTTTGGCTTCTCTCTCTCTTTCAGTCTGCATTCTTCTATAAATTGCATCACTGTTTGCTTGCGGAAGGTCAGCTCTTTTAATTCTCACATCAACAATTTTGATCCCAAATTTTTGAGCTTCTGTATTTACACCTTCTTGAATTAAAGACATTTGCTTAGATCTGTCTTTAGAAAGTAAAGTTTGTAATTCTTGTTGTCCTAAAACATTTCTAATTCTTGAGTTAATGATTGTTGCCAATCTTGATCTTGCAACTCTTTCATTCCCAACTGAAATATAAAATTTTAAAGGGTCTGTTATTTGAAATCTTGCAAATGCATCAACAATTAATCTTTTTTGATCAGATGCAATAACTTCTGCTGGTGGTGTATCTAAATTTAAAATCCTGCTATCTAAAAAAACAACGTTTTGAATAAAAGGTAATTTAAAATTTATGCCTGGTTCAACAATAATTTTTTTAGGGTCACCAAATTGTAGAACAATTGCTTGATTAACTTCTTTAACAATAAATACTGAGAAGAAAACTAAAGCTCCTAATATCGCTACTATCGGAAATAATATTTTTTGTACTTTCATTTAATTGCTTGCTTTCTTTTTTCCTAGTTCAGGTAATGGTAAATAAGGTACTACTCCTGAGCCTGCATTTTTTTCAATAATCACTTTTTCAATATCAGCTAAAACTTTTTCCATTGTCTCAAGGTACATTCTTTCTTGAGTAACTTCTTTTGCTTTATCATATTCATTAAAGATAGAAATAAATCTACTAGCTTCACCCTCGGCTGATGCAACAACTTTCTGTTTATATGCCTCTGCTGCTTGCATAATTTTTGCAGCTTCCCCTCTTGCTCTTGGGATAACATCATTAGCATAAGCTTCAGCTTCGTTTTTTGATCTTTCCATATCTGCTCTTGCAGCTTGCACATCTCTAAATGCATCAATTACTTGATCTGGTGGATCGGCTTTTTGTGTTTGAACTTGTGTAATTTGAATACCACTATTGTATTCATCTAATATTGATTGAATAATTTCTTGTGTTTCAATTTCAATTTTTGCTCTTCCTTCAGTTAAAATTGGTTGAATTCTACTTTTTGCAATTACTTCTCTCATCGCTGTTTCTGCTGCTGCTTTTACAGTTCCTTCAGGGTCTTGAATTTCAAATAAAAATTTTCCTGCATCTTTAATTACCCAGAATACTGAAAAGTCTATATTAACAATGTTTTCGTCACCCGTTAACATTAAGCTTTCTTGAGGAACATCTGCTACACCTCCACCTGAAGAAAAACCGCTATCTCTTTCAGATCTAAAACCAATATCCATTCTATTAACTTTAGTAACCTTAGGAGTTTCTACTGTCTCTACTGGAAAGGGTATATGGTAGTTAAGACCAGGTTGAGTAGTTTTTACAAATTTACCAAATCTTAAAACAACACCCTGTTCATCAGGTAATACTCTATATAGTCCACTTGCAAGCCACACAAAAAGTAAAATAATTAAGATTAAACCAATTGGCTTTCCACCTGATTTACTTCCTCCAGGTAAAAATTTATTAATTTTATTTTGAATATCTCTAATAATTGCGTCTATGTCTGGTGGTGTTGGTCCTTTACCTGAACCATTTCCTCCTCCACCTGGGGGTGATCCCCAAGGGCTTCCACCTCTACCTTTAAAATCATCTGACATATGACAAACTATATAGTGTCTTTATTATAAAAAACAAGTAATGATCAAATTATGACTGATAAAAAGCCAGAACTTAGTGACGCAATGAAAAAAAAATTGGAGCCAAGAAAATTCATTAAAAATCCTATTTTAGGCACAAAATTTACTATAGCAATTTCAAGCGCCAAGGGTGGAGTTGGTAAATCTACCTTTGCAACAAATCTTGCTTTAGCTTTAAAACAAGTTGGCAGCAAAGTTGGTTTATTAGATGCAGATATTTATGGTCCATCTATTCCAAAAATGTTTGATATTAATGAAAAGCCAAAAAGTGATGGTCAAAAATTAGAACCAATTGTTAAATATGATATTCAATGCATGTCTATTGGTTTTTTAGCAGACCAACAAACACCCATGATTTGGCGTGGCCCTATGGTAACCAGTGCTATTAAAACTTTTACTCAAAAAGTGAATTGGAAAGATTTAGATTTCATTATTGTTGATATGCCTCCAGGAACTGGAGATACTCAGTTAACTTTTTCACAAGAAATTAAAATGGATGGAGCCATAATTGTCTCCACTCCTCAAGAAGTAGCTTTATTAGATGTTAAAAGAGGTATCAAAATGTTTGATAAACTTGGAGTTAAAATTTTAGGGTTAGTAGATAACATGAGTTATTTTACCGGAGATGATGGTAAGAAATATAAAATTTTTGGCGAAGGTGGTGTTAGAAAAACTGCAGAAGAATTTGAAAAAGAATTTTTAGGAGAAATTCCTATCAATCCTGAAGTTGGAAAATGTGGTGATGAAGGAAAGCCTATTGTTGAAGCTAATCCTGATCACGAAATTTCAAAAATATATTTAGATTTTGCTAAAAAGATTAAATCATCTTATCTTTAAGATCAAAAGCAATCATTAATTCGTTCCATTCCCTTTTAGATAAACCAGAATTATCAACATCAACATTCTCACCTTTAATAAGTTTTTGGATAATTACTTTTCCTTTTGCAGAAACTTCTGTTCCACCAACTCTATAATCCATAAATGCATCATAAGTAATTGGAACCCATTTTTTAACAGTGTCCAACATAATATCTGCATACACTCTTATTTCATATTGAGCGTGACTATCAGCTCTTAATCTTAAAAAATTCATCAAGTTTAATAAATCAGTTTTCCAATACCATTGAGTATAAGTATTTAAAGTTAAATTCATTCTAGCAAGCTCTCTTGCTAGGCCTTTTTTATTTTCATCAATAGTTGATCCATCAAATCTTTCATTGAGCATAGTTTCATAATTGTCATATGTTCTTTCTGAGTCATTTTTTAAAAGTTCTAAAACTTCTTTAGCTTGTTCGCCCTCTAAAACATCTCCTCTTCCTTGTCTATTGTTTGAAGACTGAGCTGCTAAATTTTCTGCACTTGGTAGATAAAATTCCTTATCTAAAATAGAATATCTTGCTGAGTATTCATTTACATTAGCTGTTCTATGTCTGATCCATTGTCTGGCAATAAAAATTGGAAGCTTAACGTGATATTTAATTTCACACATTTCAAATGGAGTACTATGCCAATGCCTCATTAAATATTTAATCAGGCCTGCGTCTGTTGAAATCTTTTTGGTTCCTTTACCATAAGAAACTCTAGCTGATTGAACAATTGATGTGTCATCACCCATATAATCAATAACTCTTACAAAACCATGATCTAATGCAGGAATTGCTTCGTATAGAATATTTTCAAGTGCAGGAGCTGTAACTCTCTTAGTTTGATTCTGTTGAGACTGCTGTTCTTTAATCTCTTGTGACTGTTCGCTAGTTAATTTCATGATTTTTATTGAATCTCTTTTAAATGCTTTTATATTAATAATGTTGGTTTTCCAACTATGACGATAAACGAATTTCGTAATAACCATTGCGGACGTGGGGGCAGTACCCACCACCTCCACCATTACAACTTATGGGGGTGAACTAGATTCGACGGGTGACTAAAGGCTATTCTTTTGTTCGGGATTGTTCCACCGTGACGGGCTAATTTATAATTGCTAACGAAAGTTACGCACTTGCTGCCTAATTAACTTTGTTAATTAAGTAGACGGGGTCCGGGGCACCTGGCAACAGAACGCCCCTTAAGAAATTAAAAGTTTATAATCACCACTTTTAATATAGTATTTTCCGATGCAAAATATTTTAAACTTAATTTATGATCCAAACACATCAATTTTATTATTTTTAGTTGTAGCGGGTTTAATAATTAGACAATCACTGGTTTTTGTAGGTCAAATTTGGGCGAATACCTATCACCATTTAGCTACTTATTTATTATTACCTGGTATAGCTTTTGTAATAACTAAAATCATCAAACAAGACATTGCTTTGTCTTTAGGAATGATTGGTGCCTTATCAATAGTTAGATTTAGAAATCCAGTAAAAAGTCCATTTGAATTAGTAATATTTTTTGGGTTACTTACGCTGGGCATAGTGGCTGGAGTAGAAGTTAAAATTTCAGCTATGTTATTAGCCTTAATAGTCGCGGTAATATTTGGAATATATATTTTTGAAAATATATTTAGTTATTTTGGTAAAAGTTTTACAAATTATTCATTCAATGAAGCTAACCAAGTTTACTCTTTAGAAATTTTGTCTAAAAATAAATTAGATTTAATCGAAAATAACAAAAATTTAATTAATTTATATTTTAATAAAGATAATCACGAATACTCTTACAGGCTTATATTTAGAAATAAAAAAGAATTATATCGGGCTAAAAATTCTTTAGAAAGCATCTCAGATATTATTTCTGTAAAAGTTGATTTAAATTAAAACACTGGCTTTAATGCAAAAGTTTTTGTCATTAATTATTATAATAATTCTTATTAGTTTGTTTTCCTTTTTGTTAAAATCATCAAGTAATTTAATTGATAAACAAAATTTGTTGACTGAAAATAAGTGTAAAGATATTTCATATGAAAAACAAAAAAAAATAAGTAGAGAAAATTTAGAAAAGTTCTCAATTAGATTAAAGATCGATGAAGAAAGAAAATGGAAAAAAAATATTATATCTGATCAAATTAAATCTTTACAAAATAAATGGAATTTTTATGCTTACGAAAGAAACAATCAAAGGGTAAAAGCAAAGTTATATTTATATCTTAAAAACGATTTAATTTGTTATTACAACGCAAAAATAAGAGCTCATGGAGATCTTGGTGATCACAGAAGGGGATCGAAACTTCCAAGCTTAAATGTAAATCTTTCAGAGGGTAATTTATTTGGAATTACTAAATTTATTTTATTTAGACCTAGCACTAGAAAATATGAAAGTGAAATTTTTGGTGCTAATCTACTCAGAGAATTAAATTTTCTATCTCCTAGAACCATGATGGTAGATGTATTATATAACAACAACAAAAGTAAATTTATTTTTCAAGAAAAAATAGTTAAAGAATTTATAGAAGAATTAGATTATGTTGAAAATCCATTATTTGAAGCAGATGAGAGATTTGTTTTTAAAGAATTGGCATCTGGTAACGATTTTTTGCATAATGAAGTCAGGAAATTACAAAAATCAAAACTAATCAATAAAAAGATTGCTTTAAAAGATAATTCACATTTACGAAACTCAATTTTTGGACTTTCAATTCTTAATGAATTTAAACTTAAATATTTTTCAAACCTGTCTCCATATTGGATTATGGATTATTATTCAATAAACAAAAAATTGTATCCTAATAAAAATTATTTTACAAAAGTTCCAAGTTTTGACTCTTTGCTGTATGTAATGAATGGCACCCATGGTTTAGCTTCAGATGAAAGAAGATTTTTGTTTGATCCAATTAATGAGATTTTTAATCCAATTTACTATGATGGAGATTTCGAAATATTTGATAAAGATAATAACTTTACTCCAAAATTTAATTATGAAACTTTAAATGATAAGATAGATAAAGTTTCTTACTCATTCATTGATGGAGCTGATGATGCTTTAAGGAGATTAGAAAAATTAAATATAGACATTTTTTATAATAAATTAATAAAATATGGGTCTAAATTAAAATTATCTGAAATTAAAAAAGCAACAGATATTATTAGATTTAGACTAAAAAAATTACAAAATCTAAGTATAAATAATATTGACATAGTTGATGTAAGAGAAGATTTTTATTATTTTAATAGTCCCGATTATGTTTCTGACATAAAAAGAAAATTAATATTTAGTACTAATTTAGAAAACAAATTTATTATTTGTGATATCTATGGGGCAAATTGCAAAAATATAATTCTAGATCAAAAACAAATATCTAATTTACTATCCCAAGAATTAAAAATTAGTGATTACGAGATTGTGTTCGCTGGTAAAAAATTTCCTCAATCATATGATGATTTTTTAAAAAAAAATTCTTACAAAACGTTTAAGGATGATGCCTTTCCATTTAATAAAAATAATTTAATGTTTTATGGAGATATCACATATAAATTTTCAAATGAAAAAAAAGAGATCCTTTTTGAAAAGAACAACATTGAAGGACGTGTAATTTTTAATAATGTAAAAATTTCAGATTGGAAAATTTATTTTGTGGATAAAACTGATAGCACAAATAAAAAAGACAAGCTTAAGAATTTTAATGGTTTAACTGGATGTCTTAATTTTATTGACAGCAACTTAAATAATGTAAATATACAGGTAGACAAATCTAAGTGCGAAGATGCATTAAATCTTATTAGAAGTGAGGGAACTATAAATAATATTTTTATAAGCAACTCAATTAGTGATGGTTTAGATATTGATTTTTCAAATCTTAAAATAAAAAAACTTAAATCAATTAACTCTAAAAATGATTGTGCTGATTTTTCTTATGGAGTGTATGAAATAGAAAATATCATTGTAGAAAATTGTGGAGATAAAGGAATTTCAATAGGGGAAAACAGTTATTTTAAAAATATTTTATTAAAAGTGATTAAATCAAAAACTGGCATTGCATCAAAAGACTCCTCTAGAAGCATTTTTAATAATGTAGAAATTAACAGCACAGATACATGTGTTAGAGCATATAACAAAAAACAAGAGTTTGGTGGTGGCTTTCTAAGTATAGTAAATTTAATGTGTAAAAATTATATTATCAAAACAGAAACTGATAAAGTTTCCAAAATATTAATTACTAATGAAAGTTAATTAATATGTCATTTAGATTTGAAGAAAAATTCCTTATCGATATTAAGAATAAAAATAATTTGATGAAATATTTAAAGAATTTTAATTGCAAACAATTGCACCCTGAAAGAAAAATTTCTAGCATATATTTTGATAATTTTAAAAAGGAAATGTTTTCACATTCTGAAGATGGCTTAGTTCCTAGAAAAAAATTAAGAATACGAAAATATCCATCCCAAAGAAATTCAAAATTATTTTTTGAAACAAAAATTAATAGTGTAGAGGGAAAATACAAAATAAGTAAAATAATTAAGAATGAAGATTATATTAAATTTTTAAAAAAAGGAATTTTTGATAAGAGCTATGGAGCTTGCGGACCACAAATAGAAGTGAGCTATAATAGAGAGTACTATCAACTTAAAAATTTTCGTGTAACAATTGATACTGATATAAAATATAAAAAATTTAATTCAAATATTAGTTTCCATAATAAAGATGTTTTAATTTGTGAATTCAAATCTAATGATATTAAAAGTATAAGAAATTTTTATGATAGTGAAATATTTACCAGAGTAAGAATATCAAAATATTGTGATGCAGTAGAAAAATTATCTTATTAAATATTCTTTAATTTTGTTGTTTAACTCTTTCAATTGCTTTTTTCCTAATCTTAATTTTATACTTATCTTTAACTGACTGAGGTGCCTTAGCTAATAAGTCTGAGAGTATGGACATAAATTATACTATCAAATCCTGAACCATGAGTCTATTTGCCAAATTTCTGTCGTCACAGTGGCGTCACAGGGATTCACATTGAGATTATTCTATGATAAACTAGATTAAATTTTGGGAGTTTTCCTTGAATTTGGTAGCAAGGTCCGGGGCACCTGGCAACATAACGCCCCTAACTAAAGAAAGGACGTAGATATGGAAAAAGAAATGCTCGCAATAGCAAAGTTTAAATCTGGTGAGGGAAAATTTGAAAAATTCATGGGATGGATGCAATCAGATGAAGGTATGGGAGTTAGGGAAACAATTGCTCATGTTGAAAAAACAGTTCCAGCAGTAGCGCCAAATAAAAGTTATGTTATGTTTAAAGTCTCAGTTCATAATGAAGAAAATATGAAGCAATTTGCTTCTGGTCAAAATCCAGTTGCAAAACCCATTTTCGACGAATGTATCGAAAGTATTAAAATGTGGGAAATGAGTCCAGTTAAGCTTTAACTTTTAAATATTTAATTAAGGGGTTTATGCACCTAGCAACAGAACGCTCCTCTTGGTTGTTATATATATTTATTTTTTTAATTCTGCTTGAGCAGCAGCTAATCTTGCAATTGGAACTCTATAAGGCGAACAGGATACATAATTTAAGCCCACTTTAGAGCAAAACTCAATACTCTTTGGATCACCACCGTGTTCACCACAAATTCCAAGTTTTAATTTTTTGTTTTGGCTTTTTCCTTTGTGAACAGCGATTTCAACTAAATCAGCAACCCCATCATCCATTGAAACAAATGGATCAATTGAAAATATTTTATTATCTAAATAATCATTTAAAAATTTTCCACTATCATCCCTGCTAATTCCAAAAGTAGTTTGTGTTAAATCATTAGTACCAAAACTAAAAAACTCAGCATGTTTTGCTATCTCTTTTGCCTTTATAGCAGCTCTCGGTAGCTCAATCATCGTACCAACCATAAATTCTATTTTTACTTTTTGTTGTTTTTGAACCTCGCTAGCAATATTTATTACTAAATCTTTCATTATTTTAATTTCAGCTTCAGTAGAAACTAAAGGGATCATAATTTCTGGAAAAGCTGATTTAATTTTTTTCCTTTTGAGCTCCACTAAGGCTTCAAAAATAGCTCTACATTGCATCTCGTAAATTTCTGGAAAAGATATACCAAGTCTACAACCTCTATGACCTAACATTGGGTTTTGTTCATGAAGTTCTTCTATTCTAGACTCTACCTCTTTAATTGAAAGACTGACTACATTAGCAACTTCACTAATTTCTTTTTCCGTTCGAGGTAAAAATTCATGTAAAGGAGGATCAAGTAATCTAACGGTAACAGGTAACCCACCCATAATTTTAAAAATTTCCACAAAATCTTTTTTTTGATGAGGCAAAAGTTTATTAAGTGCTTTAGCTCTATCTTCTTTGGTCTTAGATAAAATCATTTCACGAACAGATAAAATTCTTTCTTCATCAAAAAACATATGTTCTGTTCTACAAAGACCAATGCCTTCTGCTCCAAAATCTTTTGCTGTTTTTGTATCCTTTGGTGTTTCTGAATTTGTTCTAATATTTAATTTTCTAAAACTATCAGCCCATGACATTAATTTAGAAAAATCACCAGAAATTTCTGGTTTTACAGTTGCAACACTACCCGAAATAATCCGACCTGTAGAACCATCTATAGTTATAACTTCGCCTTCCTTAATTTCCATTGATGAAGTTTTGAATGATTTGTTCTCATAATTTATATCAATTTCACTTGAGCCAGAAACACATGGTCTGCCCATTCCTCTAGCAACAACTGCAGCATGACTTGTCATTCCTCCTCTTGCGGTTAAAATTCCTTTAGCTGCGTGCATTCCTTGAATATCTTCTGGAGATGTTTCCACTCTAACTAAAATTGTATCTTGCATCATCCCCGTTAATCTTTCAGCTTCTTCTGAAGTAAAAACTACTTTTCCACTAGCTGCTCCTGGAGATGCTGGCAAACCATTAGCAATAACATTTATTGAACTTTTTTCATCTAAAGTAGGATGCAGTAGAGTGTCTAAAGAGTTAGGATCAATTCTTAAAACAGCCTCTTTTTTTGAAATTAATTTTTCTTTAACCATATCAACAGCAATCTTTACGGCTGACTTAGCTGTTCTTTTTCCTGATCTTGTTTGAAGCATCCATAATTTTTTATTTTCAACTGTAAATTCTACATCTTGCATGTCTTTATAATGTTTTTCTAATTTTTTTAAGATTTTATGAAGCTGATTATAAACACGAGGCATCACCTCTTCCATTGATGGAGCTTTTACTTTTGCTTGTTGTCTTGCTTTTTTAGTAATGTACTGCGGTGTTCTTGTGCCAGCCACAACATCTTCACCCTGTGCATTAATTAAATACTCACCATATATTTCATTTAATCCGTCTGATGGGTTTCTTGTAAATACTACACCTGTCGCACAATCTTCACCCATGTTACCAAAAACCATTGATTGAACATTTACTGCTGTTCCCCATTCAGCAGGAATTTGATTTAACTTTCTGTAAACTTTTGCTCTATTACTTTCCCAAGATAAAAATACCGCACTGATTGCTCCCAACAATTGTTCATACACATCTTGTGGAAAATCTTTCTTAGCTTTTGCCTTAACAGTTCTTTTGAAATCTACGATTAATCCATCCCAATCATTTTCGTCTAAGTCAGTGTCTAAAAGCACTCCTTTAGTAAGCTTGTAATTTTCAATTAATTCTTCGAAATGATAACCTTCAACTCCCATCACTACGTTACCATACATTTGAATAAATCTTCTATAACTATCTTTGGCAAATCTTCCATTAGAGGTTTTTACAGACAATGCATTTACCGTTTTATCATTTAGGCCAAGATTTAAAATTGTATCCATCATACCAGGCATTGATACTCTAGCTCCTGATCTAACAGAAAGAAGTAATGGATTCTTCAAATCACCAAATTTTTTATCGACATCTTTTTCAATTACTTTTAATTCTTTTTTAATTTGTGATACTAAATTTTTATTCAACTTTTTTTTATCTTTATAAAAAAGTTCACATACTTTAGTTGAAATTGTAAATCCTGGAGGAACTGGAAGACCCATTCTTCCCATTTCAGATAAATTGGCACCCTTACCCCCTAAAAAATTTTTTGGGTTTTTTATCTTTTTGCTATCCTTAGATCTGAAATTTAAAATTAGTTTTTTCATTAGTGGGAATCTATTAGAGAAAAATTAACATAATAATCAAACGTTTTACATAACATTTGGATTAGTTCCAGTCTGTTTTTCTTAATTGCGGGGTCTTCCTCATTTACAATTACATTATCAAAGAAATCAAAAACTACTTTTTTTGACTCTGCTAAATTAGCAAGTGATTGCTCAAAATTCTCGTCTTTATTGATACTTTGAAAATATTTTCTTAATTCATTAATTTTTTTAAACAAATTTTTTTCAAATTCTGTTTTGAAAATACCAGGATCAGTTGTATTTGATAATTCAAGTTTAACATCTTTTAATTCATTATCTAATATGCTTGATGCTCTTTTATAGCTTAAAATAAGATCAACTCCATTTGGTTTATTAATAATTTTATTTAAAGTTTTAGCTTTACTAAAAATAACTACAGATTGATCTAAACTACCAGAGCTTGTTGAGGCTTGAACAATATCATGACGAATTTTCTCATCTTTCATATAAAATTTTAATCGCTCCATAAAAAAATCAACTAGCTCATTTTGCATAGACTTGTTTTCAAATTCAAAACCTTGATCCATGTATAAACTTGATGAATAACTAATTAAGTCTCTTATTTTAAAATCTTTTTTATTCTCAACTATTGTTTTAATTACTCCTAAAGCCAATCTTCTTAGAGCAAATGGATCTTTAGAGCTTGTCGGTTTTTGATTTATTCCAAAAAAGCCAACTAACGTATCTATTTTATCTGCTAACGACAGTGCAACACTGTAAGGTTTTTTTGGTATTGTTGAATTTAATCCAGCTGGCAAATATTGTTCACTTATAGCTTTACAAATATCTTTATCAAAGCCCTGTGCTTCTGCAAAATAGCCCCCCATAATTCCTTGAAGTTCTGGAAACTCTCCAACAAGTTCTGAAACCAAATCTACCTTACAAATGGAAGCGGACAATTCCACTTTTTCTTTACTTATCAGCAATTCATCAGAGAGCATTCCTCCAAGTTTTCTCATTCTTTGAACCTTATCAAAGTAAGTTCCCAATCCTTTGAAATAATTCATGAACTTTAGTTTAGAAACTCTTTTAACTAAATTTTGAGATTTATCTTTCTGCCAAAAAAATTCAGCATCACTTAATCTAGCTTCTACAACTCTTTCATTTCCTAATTTTATTAAACCTTTTGTATCCTTTTTATTTGTTACAACTAAAAATTCATTTGTAATATTTCCTTTTTTGTCAAAAGTTGGAAAATATTTTTGGTGGTATTGCATAGTGATAATTAAAATTTCTTTGGGAATATTAAGAAATTTTCTATCAAACTCACATAATATTACATTTGGTTGATCTGTTAAATCCACAACTTCGTCAAGTAACTTAGGATTATTTTCAATCTTTATATTTTTTTTATTTGAAATTTTACTGAATTTTTTTTCTATTAAATTTTTTCTTAGTTCCTGATCAATAATAATATTGATTTTTTTAAAAAAATTATTGTATTCCTTAAAATTAGTAAATATTTTTTTCTTTTCCTCATATTCTTTATCGATAAAAGTTGAATTTGATGAAGTCAGATGATGAAAATCAAAAATTAATTTTTTTTTATCAAATACTGCTAATATTGATTTTAATGGTCTTCCCCAATTTAAATCAAACCCACCCCATTTCATTGATTTTTTCCATTGAATTTTTTGCAACAATAGAGGTACCGATTCTTCTAATAAATCGTGTGTATTAAGTTTTTTTGATTTCGTTTTAAAAAAATAGAATTCCCCTTTGTCTGTTTTTTTTTTAAAAAGATCTTTTTTAGATAGATCATTTGATCTGATAAAGCCTTCTAATGCTACTTCTGGAGCATTTATATTAGGTCCTTTGATTTCCTCAGATTTCATAACTATCTGTTTCTTTAAACCTTCAAATAAAATTATTAATCTATTTGGGGTTGAGTACGATGTGCTTTTTTTGAAAGAAATAAATTTTTGATCAAATAATATATTAAAACTTTTTAATAAATCTTCTCTCAAACTTTTTTGAAGAGACGAAGGTATTTCCTCACTAAATAATTCTAAAAAAAATTCTGACATCTAGCTTTGACTATCTAGCCAAATACCTGCAGCTGCTTTGGTTATGTCTCGAATTCTACCTATATATCCAGCTCTTTGAGCCACACTTATTGCTCCTCTAGCATCCAAGATGTTGAATACATGACTTGCTTTCAAACATTGATCATAAGCTGGCAATGATAATTTTTTTTCTACAAGAGATTTTGCTTCTAATTCATACATATCAAACATTTTAAATAAATTTTCTACATTTGCGTATTCGAAGTTATATGCAGAAAATTCTTTTTCAGCTTGATGAAAGACATCATGATACTTTACACCGTCATCATTCCAGATTAGGTCGTAAACATTTTTCTGTTGTTGTGTGAACATACATATTCTCTCTAGTCCATATGTAATTTCGACTGAAACTGGTTTACATTCAAATCCTGCCATTTGTTGAAAGTATGTAAATTGTGTTATCTCCATACCATCACACCAAACTTCCCATCCTAAACCCGCAGCTCCTAATGTTGGACTTTCCCAGTCGTCTTCAACAAATCTAATATCATGCTCATTATGATCAATACCAATAACTGATAAACTATTAAGATATAGTTTTTTTATATTATTTGGAGAAGGTTTTATTAAAACTTGAAACTGATAATAATGTTGTAGTCTATTAGGGTTGTCACCATACCTTCCATCTGTTGGTCTTCTTGATGGCTGAACATAAGCAGCTTTCCATGGTCTTGGTCCAAGCGATCTAAGTGTAGTAGCAGGATGAAATGTGCCAGCACCAACCTCTATATCGTATGGCTGTAAAACAATACATCCCTTTTTGCTCCAAAATTTTTGAAGATTAAGAATTGTTTCTTGAAATGATTGTAATTTATTTTGTGGTTTTTTTATTTTAGAAACCATATCTTTGCCAGATTGACCTTTCATCTAAGATGTTAGCAAATTGATCTACTTGATTACTTGAAGAAGATAATTTTTGACTCAACCATCCTTTAGATTTTTCAAATTTTTTAATTATAACGTCATCACCAAATTTATCTTTTAAAATTTTATGCGCATCCCCTATTCCATCTATCAATCCTAGATCTTTTGCCTTACTACCAGACCAAAATTCTCCTGAAAAAAGTTCAATCTCAGACTTATTAAGCTTAGATCCTCTACTTTTCTCTACTACATCAATAAAATCTTTATGCAGATCTAATTGAATTTTTTTTAATCTTTCAATATCTTCATTTTTTTCCTCAAGAAAAGGATCCAATGTACTTTTGTTTTTTCCCGCTGTGTGAACTCTTCTTTCTACACCAATCTTTTTTATCAATTCTGTAAATCCAAATGAAGAATAGATTACCCCAATGGATCCAATGATTGAGCTTGAATTTGCATAAATTTCATCTCCAGCACATGCTATAAGATATCCTCCAGATGCAGCTACATCTTCAGCAAATACAATCACTTTTTTTTTACTTTTTTTAGCCTCTTGTCTAATAAAGCTATAAATTAAATGTGATTGTACTGGTGACCCTCCGGGTGAATTTATGGTAATAGCTACACAAGTAGCTTTTTTGAGAGAAAATGCTTTTTTTATGAGCTCTTCTTGTCCTGCAAAATCAATCCCTTGTTTAAATTTTCCTACATTTCCAATAACTCCACTAAGTTTTATATGGGCTACAGTCTTTTTCTTTTTAAAAAAAGAGAACATTGTTATTCCTTATAGAATTATTAATTGAATATATATAAACTACTTATAATTGAAGAATTAGGTGCGTCAATTGATAAGTAATATATAAAACTCAATTATACTAACCTAAATTGATTATGGGAACTGTAGTACAACTTAAAAAACAGATAAACGACTCTTACTTTCAACTCAAAGATTCTGTTGAGGATAAACTGGTTTTAACAGAGGAAAAAATTAAATCAAAATTAGCCAGCGATGTTCATTTAGTGCAAAAAATGACAGACTATCATATTAAAACTGGTGGAAAAAGATTGCGAGCTCTTTTAACTTTAGGTGCTGCAAAATTGTGTGGGTATTCCAAAGGATCAAGAGACATTAATCTAGCAGCGTGTGTAGAATTAATTCATAGTGCAACATTGATGCATGACGATGTGATTGATGAAGGTGTTTTGAGAAGAGGAAAAGAAACTCTAAATAAAGTCTGGGACAATCATTCTTCAGTTTTGATTGGAGATTACTTGTTAAGCAGGTGTTTCGAGATGATGGTGGAAGATGGTAATTTAGAAATTTTAAAGTTATTATCGTCAACTTCCTCAAAGATTGCTCAAGGAGAAGTTTTACAACTTCAACATAAAGGTGAAGTTGACATGTTAGAAGAAACTTACTTAAAAATTATTTCAGCTAAAACTGCAGAACTATTTGCAGCTGCAACAAAAGTAGGGGCAATTTTATCAAATGCAGACACAAAAGAAAAAGATGCTCTTGAATTTTATGGGAAAAATCTTGGTCTCACCTTTCAAATTGCAGATGATACTCTAGATTATAATTCTGATCTCAAATTATTTGGAAAAAAAATTGGTCAAGATTTTTTTGAAGGAAAAATCACCTTACCTGTAATTTTACTTTTTCAAAAAATAGATTTAGGTGAAAAAAAATTATTAATTAATCTATTTAGAAAAAACATAAGAGAAAGGGATGATTTTAACGAAATAATTTCTTTAATAAAAAAATATAATATTATTGAAGAATGTTATCAAAAAGCCCAGCATTACATCAATCTTGCTTCAAATTCTTTAACTGTGTTTAAGGACTCTAAGGAAAAAAATATTCTCAAAAATCTTACCTCATTTAGTTTGGTGAGAAATTTTTAAGGACTTAATAAAGACTTTGTCCAATTACCGTTTTTATCAGTAGTGTAATTTAATCTTTCATGAATTCTACTATCTCCATCTAACCAAAATTCTATTCTTGTTGGTGATAAATTCCAGCCAGACCAATGATTGGGTCTTGGTACATTATTTTCATCATTGAATTTTTGTTTATACTCTTTAATTGATTTTGTAAGTTCGTCTCTATTATTTAATTCTTTACTTTGTTTTGATGCCCAAGCACCAATTCTGCTATCATAGCCTCTGGAGTTGTAATATTGATCGGCCACTTTGTCTTCTACTTGCGTTATCACTCCACTAATTCTTACTTGTCTTAAAAGACTTTTCCAATGAAAACACATTGCAGCATTGGGGTTTTCTTTAAGTTCCATTCCTTTTTGACTATTTAAATTGGTATAAAATACAAATCCATTTTGATTAAACTCTTTTAACAAAACTACTCTAACTGAGGGTAGATTGTTCTTATTAGAAGTTGCTAGTGAAAGCGCATTAGGATCATTGGGTTCTAGCTTTTTTGCTTCATCCATCCATACTTTAAATAACTGAATTGGATCATTTAGATCTAAAAAACAGTTATTGAGACCAAGTGAGTTTTTTTGATTCATAATTTAAACAAAATAATCTATATAATATAAATAATGTCATTTAATACTTTTGGAAAGCTATTTCGTTTCTCAACTTGGGGAGAGTCTCACGGACCTGCTATAGGTTGTGTGGTTGATGGATGTCCCCCTAATATAAGCCTTAGAGAACAAGATATACAAGTAGAATTAGACAAAAGAAAACCAGGGCAATCAAAATTTACAACTCAACGAAAAGAAGATGATAAAGTTCAAATTTTATCTGGTGTGTTTGAGGGAAAGACTACTGGAACTCCCATATCACTTATAATTTATAACAAAGATATGAGATCAAAAGATTATGGAAATATAAAAGATAAATTTAGACCAGGACATGCTGATTTAACATATTTTAAGAAATATGGAATAAGAGATTATAGAGGCGGTGGAAGATCCTCAGCAAGAGAAACTGCAGCTCGAGTTGCAGCAGGTGCAATAGCAAAAATTGTGTTACAAAAAAAATTAGGTAAAAAATTTAAAGTTATAGGTGCTGTTACTCAACTAGGAATATTGGGGTGTGATAAAAATCAATGGGATGATAAGATAATTTCAAAAAATCCATTTTTTTGTCCAGATAAATCAATGATCAAACTCTGGGAAAAGTATTTGTTAGATGTTAGAAAACACGGATCTTCCTGTGGAGCTGTTATTGAAGTAAGAGCAAGAGGCATACCGGCTGGGCTTGGTGCACCAATATATTCAAAACTAGACTCTGACATTGCATCTGGCTTAATGAGTATTAATGCTGTCAAAGGAGTAAATATTGGATCTGGAATGAACTCGGCACAATTAACTGGGGAGCAAAACTCAGATGAGATTTCTCAAAAAGGTAAAAAATTAAAGTTTAATTCTAATAATGCTGGAGGCATCTTAGGTGGGATATCAAGTGGCCAAGAAATTGTTGCTTCATTTGCTGTAAAACCAACATCATCAATTTTAACAACCAGAAAAACAATTAATAAATTTGGTAAAAATACCACTATATCAGTTAATGGGCGGCATGATCCCTGCGTGGGAATAAGGGCAGTTCCTGTTGGCGAAGCTATGATGAATTGTGTTTTATTAGATCATTATTTAATGAACAAAGCACAATGTGGTTAAATCTGTTTTAAATTTTTAACTACTTTAATTGAGTCTTTTGTAAATAAAACATCTAAAATTTTCTTTGAAATTTGGGAAGCATTTAGTCCAGCAACATCGTACATTTTTTTTGGATTGTCTTGTTCGATAAAAGTATCAGGCAATGTCATTGATCTAAACTTTAATCCTTTATCAAATATACCTCTCTCAGCTAGTAGATTTTTAACATGAGAACCAAAACCACCTATCGATCCTTCTTCTATAGTTATCATTACTTCATGTTGTCGAGCACATTTTAAAATAAGTTTTTGATCTAAAGGTTTAGCAAATCTTGCATCAACAATTGTTGCTGACACACCTTTGCTCTTTAATTCCTCAGCTGCTAATTTACATTCTTCAAGTCTTGTTCCCAAACTTAAAATACATACTTGGTTTCCTTCTTGAACAATTTTTCCTCTACCAATTTCAATCTTTTCATCAATTGAAGGTAATTCAAGACCCACTCCTGTCCCTCGTGGATATCTAATCGCACTTGGTTTGTCATTAATATCAATTGAGGTGTTTATCATTTTTACTAACTCGACCTCATCACTTGCAGCCATCACAATAAAATTAGGAAGAGTTGATAAATAAGTAATATCAAATGAACCAGCGTGTGTAGATCCATCTGCACCTACTAAGCCAGCTCTATCTATTGCAAATCTTACTGGCAAACTTTGAATAGCCACATCGTGAACAACCTGATCATAAGCTCTTTGTAAAAAAGTAGAATAAATTGCAGCATAAGGTTTATAACCTTCTGTAGCTAAACCAGCGGCAAAAGTTACCGCATGTTGTTCAGCTATACCAACATCAAACATTCTTTTTGGAAATTCTTTTCCAAAAATATCCATACCTGTTCCTCCAGGCATTGCAGCTGTTATACCAACAATTTTGCTATCTTTTTCAGCATGTTTGACTAAAGTGTTTGCAAATACTTTTGTGTAAGCTGGTAGATTACTACCACTTTTTACTTGTTCACCTGTCTCAACATTAAATTTTGACACACCATGGTAATGATCGGTGGCTTTTTCTGCATATGAATAGCCTTTTCCTTTTTGTGTTTTAATATGTATCATGATTGGACCTTCATGTTTCAGGTCTCTTGCATTTTTAAGAATTGGAATAAGACTTGTTAGGTCATGACCATCAATAGGACCAGCATAATAAAAACCTAATGAGTTAAATAACGTGCCTCCTGTAACTGCAGATCGCAGAAAATCTTCAGCTTTGCCTGCTTTTGCGCTAAACCGTTTTGAGAACGAAGACATTATCAATTTAATTGTTTCTCTTAGACTAAAATAAATTTTTCCAGTTAATAACTTTGTTAGGTAAGTTCTCATTGCACCCACTGGTTTTGCAATTGACATATCGTTATCATTCAAAATAACAATCATTTTTGTTTTTGATGCTCCAGCATTATTCATAGCTTCATAAGCCATGCCTGCACTTATTGCACCATCACCAATTACAGCTATTACATTTGAAGATTTATTTGCCAACTTATTCGCTTCAGCAATTCCTAGTGCTGATGATATAGATGTTGAACTATGAGCGGCACCAAAGGGATCATACTCACTCTCAGATCTTTTTGTAAATCCTGATAGTCCATTTCCTTGCCTTAATGATCTTATTTTATTTTTTCTTCCAGTTAAAATTTTATGTGGATAAGACTGATGACCCACATCCCAAATCAATTTATCATTAGGAGTGTCAAAAACATAATGAAGAGCAACAGTCAATTCAACAACACCTAGCCCTGCCCCTAAATGTCCACCAGTTTCGGACACTGCACCAATCATCTCTTCCCTAACTTCATCAGATACTTTTTGCAAATCATGTTCTGATAACTTTCTTAAGTCAGATGGAAAATTTATATCATTTAAAAAACTATACTTTTTCATTATTTTTCTCTGTGTAAAATATAATTCAATGTTTCTTTAATATTTTTAGAATTTGAACCATATTTTTTTAAATTCTCATTTGTTTTTAAAATAATTCTATCACAATATTTAATTGCATTCATATAGCCAAGTAAGCCTATTAGTGTAGCCTTGCCTTTCTTTTGATCTTTTCCTGTTTTTTTTCCAGCTATTTTAGAGTTACCTTTAAAATCAATTAAATCATCAGCTATTTGAAATAATAAACCTATATCAGAACCAATATTTTCAAAAAATTTTATTTCTTTAATATTTTTTTTCTTAATAATTGAAGGAGCAGCACAGCAAAAACTAAATAATTTTCCTGTTTTTTTAATTTCCATTTCTATAATCTTGCTTTTAGAGATCTTTTTTTTTTCATAGCTAAGGTCCAGATATTGACCCCCAGCTATACCCAAGTGACCTGAGCATTCAGATAGTTTCTTAATTAAATCAATTTTAATTTTTTCACTTATTTTTAAAGTAGGGCTTGCTAAAATTTCAAATGCCATTGTAAGCAATGAGTTTCCAGCAAGGACTGCTGTGGACTCTCCAAATTTAATGTGTGCAGATGGTTTTCCTCTTCTTATTTTGTCGTTATCCATACATGGCAAATCATCATGAATTAGTGAATAAGCATGAATACATTCTACAGCAGCGCCAATAGCAATTAATCTTTTATAATCTATTGCTAGCAATGAGCCAACATCAATTAAAATTTTAGATCTGATTTTTTTTCCACCAGGAAACAAACCATACTTCATAGCTGGAATTAATTTAGAATTATTCTGCTTATCAAGAAATCTATTTAAAAAAAAGTTTGTATCTTTTGCAATCCTATCAAGCTTAGTTTTCATTTTTTTTTTTTGATTTCTCTAACTTTTTTATTGGTTTCTTCGCCTAAGGATCTAAAATTTTTATGAAATTTTTTTTCAATAATACTGTTTAATTTTAATAATTGCTGATAGCTTTCAACAGAATTATTTAGATCTTTTTCATTTTCTAAAGACTCAATTATTTGATTTGCTTGATCTGTTAATTCTTCGAGCGAACTTGTATTATTATCAGGTAGTAAATTTTTATCTTTCATATAATAATGATTATTAATACATGAAATCTATTCAATCAAATATCAAAAAAGCTAAAAAATATTTAGATAAGAATCATTGTGTAGCTGTGCCTACTGAAACTGTCTATGGATTAGCTGGAAATGCTTATTCAAGCCTATCTGTAAAAAGGATATTTAAGTTGAAGAAAAGACCGATGAATAACCCATTAATTGTTCATTATTTAGATATTAATAGGCTTAAAGATGATTGTGTTATTAATGATAATTTTATCAAGCTGTATAATAAATTTTCTCCTGGACCAATTACATTTATCTTGAAATTAAAAAAAATTTCTAAAATTTCTAAATTTGTAACTAATAAACAAAATAGCCTTGCTGTTCGTTTTCCCAAACATCCTTTATTTAAAAAACTACTTAAAAGTTTGAACTATCCATTAGCTGCTCCGAGTGCGAATATATCAACTAGATTAAGCTCTGTTAAAGCAACTGACGTTATTGAAGAGTTTGAATCAAAAATTAAATATATCTTAGATGGAGGAAAATGTCAGATTGGTTTAGAGTCAACAATTATCAATCTTTTAGGAAAACCAACAATACTTAGATTTGGCGGGTTGGATGTTTCAAAAATAGAAAAAATATTAAAAAAAAAAGTTTTAATAAAAACTAATTCAAAGAAAAAAATTGCACCTGGTCAATTTCCGTTACATTACTCTCCTGGTATTCCATTAAGAATGAATGCTAAAAAACCAAAAAAAGATGAAGCTTTTGTATTAGTAAAAAAAAGAAAAGCTACGTTTAAAAATTATTACTATTTAAGTAAAAATAACGATCTTCAACAATCTGCTAAAAATTTATACTCATTACTGAGAAAAATTAAAAAAGATGGTTATAAAATGATTGCAGTTGAAAAAATTCAAAACAAAGGCATTGGCAAAACAATAAATGATAGATTGAACAGAGCCTCGAAATATTAAATGTCAAATTCGTTCTATTTAATCATTTCTACAAAAATATTTAGCAACTGATAAAATTTAAAGAATAGATTTTGTTTAAAAAAAAACAAATAAAAATAAATACTAAAAAATTTTTCTCATTACTATCGTACCAACTAATTAAGTATTTTGTCTATCCCTCTTAGTTAAATTAAATATGTCTTAAAAAAAGTCAAAAACGTAGAAAAATATAGTTATTATTGGTGCGCCTGCTAGGAGTCGAACCCAGAACCTCCTGATCCGAAGTCAGGCGCTCTATCCAGTTGAGCTACAAGCGCATATAGTATTAATATTACATTTTATGGAAAAAAACATTAATTTTATAGTTGAGGAAAATGAAAATAATCAAAGAGTTGATGTTTTAATCAACAAAAGAGAAGAGCAGATTAGCAGAACTAGAATTAAAAACTTAATCCTTAAAGAAAAACTAAAACTAAATGATAAAATCATTAAAAGTCCTTCAAAAAAAGTTTTAACTGGTGACAAATTGAGTCTTAATATCCCAGAACCTCAAGAAGCTTCGCTAAAACCCTACAACTTTAAACTAAATATAGTTCATGAAGATAATGATCTCTTAGTAATTAACAAGCCAGCTGGGATTATTATGCATCCAGGAGCTGGAAACTATGACAAAACAATTGTTAATGCTTTAATGCATTACGATGAAAACTCACTATCAACTATTGGAGATGAACTTAGACCAGGGATTGTACATAGAATTGATAAGAATACTTCAGGTTTAGTTGTTATTGCAAAAAATAATGAAACGCATGAAAACTTGTCAAAACAATTTAGCGATCATACAATCACAAGAGTTTATCAACTTTTAATTTGGGGTAAACTAAGACCTTCATCTGGTAGAATTGACACTTTTATAACTCGAAGCTCAAAGAACAGACAATTAATGGAAGTTAGTCGATCCAAAGGTAAGCAGGCAATTACAAATTATAAAACTATCGAAATTTTCGAAAACGATAAAACTCCAACACTAAGTTTAGTTGAGTGTAAATTAGAAACTGGAAGAACTCACCAAATACGTGTTCATATGACTTATCTAGGAAATAGTATTGTTGGAGATGATAAATATAAAAAGAAATATAAGAAGTTAAAAAATATTGATATGGAAATAGAAAGCTCTATTTCAAAATTAGAAAGACAATTTTTGCATGCAAAAACTCTAGGGTTTATTCATCCTAAAACTAATGAGGAAATGATTTTTTCCTCAATTTTGCCACAAGAACTAAATAGTTTATTAAAAATGCTTAGAAATACTAGCGAATAAACCATTGAAAATTTAAAATAGTTAATTAAATAAATACAGCTATGAATGCAACTTTTAACAACAATGTGCCAGCTCTTTCAAATGAGGGGGGGCTATCTGCATATTTAGAACAGATTAAAAAATTTCCGATGTTGGCTGCTGAAGAAGAATATATGTTGGCTAAAAATTGGAAAACTACAGGCAATATAAAATCAGCTGAAAAATTAGTAACAAGTCATTTAAGATTAGTTGCTAAAATTGCAATGGGCTACAAAGGATATGGACTTCCTGTAAATGAAATGATTTCTGAGGGTAATGTTGGACTTATGCAAGCAGTTAAAAAATTTGAACCTGAAAAAGGTTTTAGATTAGCAACATATGCTATGTGGTGGATCAAAGCTTCTATCCAAGAATATATATTAAGATCTTGGAGTTTAGTTAAAATAGGAACAACTACAGCTCAAAAAAAATTATTTTTTAATCTTAAAAAAATAAAAAATCAAATTGCACCTCAAACTGAAGGTGATTTAAGAGATGAGCATGTGAATGAGATAGCTAACAAACTAGCTGTTAGCAAAGATGAGGTGGTTTCAATGAATAGACGACTTTCTGGTAAAGAATTTTCTTTAAATGCTCAAGTTGGTGAAGATGGAGATGAATGGCAAGATTGGTTAGTGGATAAAGAGTTGGATCATGATTTAAAATTTGCTCATCAAGAAGAAATGGAGCAAAGAAAAGATTTATTAAAAAACTCGATTAAAGTTTTAAATGATAGGGAAAAAGAAATTTTATACTCTAGAAGATTAAATGATAATCCTACAACTTTAGAGGATTTAAGTAAAAAATATAAAATTAGTAGAGAGAGAGTAAGACAAATTGAAAATAAAGCTTTTGAAAAATTACAAAAACAAATGTTACTGATGGCTAAATCTAAAAATTTATTACCTGCAAACTAAATATCAAAAGGATTTTCAACTAAAATAGTATCATCTCTTTCAGGGCTAGTTGATACACTAGAAACTTTTGCTCCTATAAAATCTTCTACTGCAAAAATATATTTTTTTGCATTATCGGGTAATGCATCCATATTTTTAATACCATTAGTTGATGTTTTCCATCCTGGAAAAGTTTTATAAATTGGTTTTATTTTTAATTGATCTTCAACAGCTGCAGGTAAATAATCTATTTTTTTTCCATCAAGATCGTACTCAACACACATTTTAATTTCATCCAACTCATCAAGAACGTCAAGTTTAGTAAGTGCAATACCATCAATACCTGAAATTTTTATAGTTTGCCTTACTAGCACACCATCAAACCAACCACATCTTCTTTTTCTACTTGTCACTGTTCCAAATTCTTTTCCTCGTGTACCTAGCAATTCACCAATATCATCTGTTAATTCCGTTGGAAAAGGGCCTTCACCAACTCTAGTGGTATAAGCTTTAGTAATTCCCAAAACATAATTAATTGAATTTGGACCACATCCTGTACCTGTCGCAGCACTTGATGCAACTGTGTTGGAAGATGTTACATAGGGGTATGTGCCATGATCAACGTCTAATAAAATTCCCTGAGCCCCTTCAAATAAAATTTTCTTTTTTTGTTTTTTAAACTCATCAATTTTAAGCCAAACTGGCTGCGAAAACTTTAATATTTGAGGAGCTATTTCTAATAAATTCGATTTTAATTGTTCTTTTTCAAAAATTTTTTTTTCTAAACCTTTTCTGATCGCGTTATGATGGGCTAAAACTGACTCTAGTCTTTGATCTAAATTTTTTTCTGACCTTAAATCCATGACTCTAATTGATCTTCTGCCAACTTTATCCTCATATGCTGGACCAATTCCTCTTCTTGTAGTTCCAATTTTACTTTTGCCAGCAGCATCTTCTCTTATTTCATCCATTTCTCTATGAAATGGTAAAATTAAATTTGCTGCTTCAGAGATAATAAAATTATCAACATTTACATTTACACCTTTTAATTTTATTTCTTCAATTTCTTCAAGTAAAGCCCAAGGGTCAACAACTACACCGTTCCCAATAATTGAAATTTTATTTTTTCTTACGATTCCTGAGGGTAATAATCTTAATTTATAAGTTACTCCATCAATTACCAAAGTATGACCCGCATTGTGTCCTCCTTGAAATCTGATTACTACATCCGCTTGTTCTGAAAGCCAATCAACTATCTTTCCTTTTCCTTCATCTCCCCATTGTGATCCAACAACAACTATGTTTTTCATTATTTAAATTTTCTCTCTATATTAATTGTGTGAAGATGATTAATTGGGCCATGACCTTTACCATATTTGGGGTTAGTTCTAATGCCAGAACTTACATAGTTAATGCCAAGCTCACAAGATTTCTTTATAGGTTTTCCACATGATAAAAATGTAGTTATTGCACTCGATAAAGTACATCCTGTTCCATGGGTATTTTTTGTTTTATATCTTTTATTGGTAAAAATTTTAATATCAGATTTTGAAACAAATATATCTTGGACTATTTTTGATTTTAAGTGACCCCCTTTAATTAATACATTGTTTGCACCAATTTCGATTAATTTATGTGCAGCAAAGATCATATCCTCTTTACTTCTGATGCTAGTGTTTGTTAATATTTCTGCTTCAGGGATATTTGGGGTAATTAATATTACTCTTTTTATCAATTTATCTCTTAACAACTTAATGGCTTTGTCATCAATTAACTTAGTGCCACCTTTTGCTACCATAACAGGATCTAGAACTATATTTTTAATATTGCTATCTTTTAAAGATCGAATTACTGACTCAATTACTTTATTTGAATGAAGCATTCCAATTTTAATTGCATTTGGTTTTATATCTTTGATAGTAAAAATAATTTGATTAAAAATTTCTTTTGGTGGAATTGGAAATATTGATTGTACACCAGTTGTGTTTTGAGCTGTTATAGCAGTAATAGCTGTCATAGCATATGACCCTAATGCTGTAACCGTTTTAATATCAGCCTGAATACCTGCTCCACCTGATGAATCTGATCCTGCAATAATAAGAACTTTGGAATTAGGTTTCACTTTATTTTTTTTAAAATTATATTTATACACTTAATTAAAAGTTTTTTATTCTCACTTTCACCCATCACTCTTATTTTAGTTTCTGTACCAGACTCCCGCACTAATATTCTTCCCTGACCATTCATTAATTTTTCTGCTAGTTTTATAGATTTTTTAACTTCTAAATCTTTAATGATAGATTTATCTTTAACTTCAATATTTTCTAAAACTTGAGGAATTTTTTTAAACTTGTTAAAAAAATAACTAGCCTTTCTTCCTTTTCTAATTGCAAATAAAGTCTCTAATGCAACTAACAATCCATCTCCAGTTGTTGCAAATTTTCCTAATATAATATGTCCAGATTGCTCACCCCCTAAATTAAAATTATTTTTTTGCATTTTTTCTTTAACATACCTATCTCCCACATTTGATCTTAAAAATTTTATATTTTCAGATCTAAAAAATTTCTCTAGACCGTAATTAGACATTAAAGTTCCAACAACTCCTCCTTTAAGCATTTTTTTATCTTTCCATCTTTTAGAAATTGCTGCAATTATTTGATCTCCATCAATTATATTTCCCAATTCATCACTCATAATAATTCTATCAGCATCACCATCTAATGAAATTCCTAAATGAGCCTTATGTTTTTTTACAGCAAGCCTTATTTTATTGGGATATGTTGATCCGCAATTATGATTAATATTCATCCCATTTGGATTAACTCCAATAGCCATTACTTTTGCTCCTAATGATCTTAGCAATTCTGGCCCTGCTTTGTAACCTGCGCCATTTGCACAATCAATTACAATCCGTAATCCTCTTAAATTAAATTCTTTTGGAAAATTTTTTTTTACAATCTTTAAATATTGCTCTGTTCCACTTTCTAATCTTTTTACTCTACCTAGCTTGTTTGGACTTGATAAATTTTTTATAATTTTTCTATCAATTAATTTTTCTATTTTTTTTTCAATTTTATCAGACAATTTCATACCATCTGGACCAAATAACTTTAGACCATTATCATAATGTGGATTATGAGAGGCTGTAATCATTATACCCATGTTGGCTTTCATTGCTTTTGTCAACATCGCCAAACCATTTGTGGGCAAAGGTCCAAGTGTGTAAACATGCATTCCAGCTGATGTAAGTCCTGAAACTAATGCTGGTTCTAAAGTGTAACCAGACAGTCGAGTATCTTTAGCAATAATTGCTATTTGTTTTCTTTTTTTTTGTGATTTGAAATATGTTCCCGATGCTAAACCAAATTTAAAAAACATATCACCATTAATATTTTTACTATTAATGGCTCCTCGTATTCCATCAGTTCCAAAATATTTTTTTGCCATTATTGATTTGTTAATTTTTTAAACACTTTCAGTCCTTGAATCAATTCATTAACATCATGAACTCTTAAAATTTGTACGCCTTGCATCATTAGATAAATTGACGATGCTACTGTTCCACCAATTCTATTTTTAGTATCATTTTTTCCTGAAATTTCTTTTATAAATCTTTTTTTTGAATTACCTACAAGTATAGGAAGACCAAGTGAATGGAAAATAGAAATATTGCTAATTAAATTCATATTATGTTTCAAATTTTTTCCAAAACCAATTCCTGGATCAATAATGATGTTATTATGCTTTATACCAATTGATTTCAAAAATTTTAATTTTTTCTCAAAAAAATCATAAATTTCCAATAACTCATTTTTATAAGATGGTTTATTTTGCATGTTTTCAGGTGTACCTTGTGAATGCTGAATAACAAAAGGTATGTTATATTTCTTTAAAACATTAATAGTTTCAGAATCATAATTTAATCCTGAAACATCATTAATCATTTTAACATCAAACTTAATTCCTTTTTTCATAACTTCAGATTTTCTTGTGTCTAGTGAAATTGGAATGTAGTTTTTTGCAGATTTAATAAATTTTTTTATTCTTTTCCATTCTAATTTACCATTTATGGCTTTTGACCCAGGTCTCGTTGACTCCCCTCCTACATCGATAATATTTGCACCTGACTCAAGCATTTTCATTGCATGCTTTAATCCTTTATTATTTTTATTAAATTTTCCTCCATCAGAAAAACTATCTGGGGTAAGATTTAATACTCCCATTATATTTGGTATCTTTAAAAAATTTAAATTTGCAAAATTTTTTTGCTTTAATCTAATTTTTTTTAAATCTGATATAACTAGTTTTTTTAATAATTTGTTTAAACTCTTTACTTTTTTTATATGTAAAATTTTCTTTGAAGTTCTTGAAATTATTTCAACATGATCAAATGATAATTTTTTATTTCCATTTAAAGGAATAGTTTTATTTTTATCAACTAATATCTCAGATTCTTTTCCATAGTAAAAATTACACGCTCTAGTGTAATATCTTTTCATTGTATCTTGTTAATGAACTATTTTTGGTTTTAACCCCATTGCACCTAGGGCAGAACTTTGGTCATCATTTTCCTCTGGTTTATCAACCACTTTATCTTTTGGATATAAATTTTTATTTATTATATTTTCTATTTCTTCACCTGTTAAGGTCTCATAAGTTATAAGTGCTTTAGCAATTTTGTGAAGGTCATCAATTTTTTCTGTTAATATTTTTGTGGCTTGATTGTATCCTTCATCAACTAATTTTCTAATTTCTTTATCTATTTTTTGAGCAACTTCCTCTGAGACTGATTGTGTTTGAGTAACTGATCTGCCTAAAAATACCTCTTCTTGATTTTCTCCATATTCTATAGGACCCATTTCTTCACTCATTCCATATTTTGTTACCATTGCTCTAGCAAGTTGTGTTGCTTGGTTAATATCTGATCCACTTCCACCACCAGCTCCTGTAGATATATTGTCTTTTCCAAAAATTAATTCCTCTGCAACTCTTCCACCAAAACACACAGCCATTCTAGCTTTTAAATATTTTATTGAATATCCATGTTTGTCTCTTTCAGGTAAGTTCATAACCATTCCAAGAGCTCTTCCTCTTGGAATTATTGTTGCCTTATGTATTGGATCATAACTGGGCATATTAAATGACACTAAAGCATGCCCGCCCTCATGATATGCTGTTAATTTTTTTTCATCTTCAGTCATTACCATTGAACGTCTTTCAGCACCCATCATTACTTTATCTTTTGCTTCTTCGAACTCAATTAAAGTTACGATTCTTTTATTTTTTCTTGCAGCTAATAATGCTGCTTCATTTACTAGGTTCGCTAAATCAGCACCTGAAAAACCAGGGGTACCCCTAGCTATAGTTCTTAAATTTACATCTGGGGCTATTTTTATTTTTTTAACGTGCACTTTTAAAATTTTTTCACGTCCAATAATATCTGGATTAGAAACAACTACTTGCCTATCAAATCTACCTGGTCTCAACAATGCGGGATCAAGTACATCTGGTCTGTTGGTTGCAGCAACAATAATAACTCCCTCATTAGTATCAAATCCATCCATCTCAACTAATAATTGGTTTAGTGTTTGTTCTCTTTCATCGTTTCCTCCTCCTAAACCAGCACCTCTACTTCTGCCTACAGCATCGATTTCATCTATAAAAATTATACATGGTGAATTTTTTTTTCCTTGTTCAAACATATCTCTTACTCTTGAGGCACCTACACCAACGAACATTTCAACAAAATCTGAGCCTGATATTGTGAAAAAAGGAACATTTGCTTCACCAGCTATTGCTCTTGCCAATAAAGTTTTACCAGTTCCTGGAGGACCAACAAGTAGTGCGCCTCTTGGGATTTTACCTCCCAATCTACTAAATTTTTTAGGATCTTTTAAAAACTCGACAATTTCTTCCACTTCTTCTTTTGCCTCTTCTATTCCCGCAACATCATTAAACGTAATTTTTCCCTTAAGCTCATTCATCATCTTCGCTTTTGATTTTCCAAAACCCATTGCGCCACCTTTTCCCCCTTGCATTTGTCTCATAAAGAAAATCCAAACAGCAATTAAAAGTAACATTGGGAACCAAGATAAAAGAACACCAAACAATGAAGGCATTTTCTCTTCAAGAGGTGCTGCAGAAATGCTCACTCCTTTATCAGATAATTTTTCAATTAAATTTGGGTCATTAGGTGAATATGTGGAAAATGAATTTCCATTTGAAAACACTCCTTTAATATTGTTTCCCTGAATTTCAACTTTTAGAACCTCGCCATTCTCCACGGATGTTAAAAATTCTGAAAATATAATTTGATTTCCACCTCTAATATTTTGCTGTGGATTTTTAAACATATTATAAAGACCTATCGTTAAAAAGACGATGATGCCCCACATTGCAAGATTTTTTAAATTCATGAGTATAAGATAAGAATTATTACGAGTTTAACAAGTGACAAAATATCATTAAATAGCGGAAATATTTACTCTTTTGATAGTATTATTGTTCCGTTAACTTTTTTAATTATACAACCACCTAAAGTTACCTTAAATGAAGATTTTAAATTTATTAATTGAATAATTTTATCAATTTTTTTTCCTCGAACAGGATGATATTTTTTTCCTATTATTTGTATTAATTCTACAAACGACCTAAACAAAACTTCATCTGATTGAAATAAAAAACTTTCTTTTAAAATTACTTTTTGTCCTCTTTGTAAAAAAGTTACATTTTCACCTAAATTTTTTTTTAAATAAAATTGAATATTTTCATTTGCAGTTTTTAAATTTTTAATTGTTAAAAAAAACTTATCTCTATCTAAACCCTCTAAACTTAACTGTGTTAAAAAATTTCTTATTTTAACTCTTTTATACTTATCGTCTTTATTCGATGGGTCATCTATGTATAATCCAAAAATATTTTTACTGATATAAATCAAATCTTTTTTATCAACATTAATTAGAGGTCTAATTAAATTAATACCGTCTTTTTTTATTTTTTTATCAAGTGAAATTAAACCTTTAAGGCCACTTCCTCTAAGAATTCTTATAAAAAAATTTTCAAATAAGTCGTCTAGATGATGACCAAGTAAAATATTTTTTATATTAAATTTTTTAGTTTCATTGATTAATAACTCGTATCTTTTATTTCTTGCTACAGATTGAATATTTTTTTTTGGTTTAGCACCATTCCAAGTTAATATTTCAAGATTTATCAAATAATTTTTAAGAATCTTTTGCACATATTTTGCCTCAGAAGTAGATTCTTTTCTTAACTTATGATTAACAATAAAATACTTTACGTTTATAAAATTTTTAATTGCAAATACCTTTGCTAAAAAAGATAAAGCAAGACTATCTGGACCCCCTGAAACAGCTACAATAAAATCTTGATTTTTAACTAAATCATTTTCAAATTTTTTATAAATTTCAAGAATTCGTTTATCTTTTAATTTGTTTAATAAAAACTTATAGAGTCTTCTTTGATACATTCAAACTTTTTGGACTCATATTTTGCTTTTTGAATTACTGATTGATTTGCTTTCGGATATTGTTTCTCAACGCCATTTATCATTTTACAACCCTGATCTTTTTCTCCAATTTGTACCATTGATACACCAAGTTTTAACAGATTTATAGGAGCTTTATTTCCTTTGGGATATTTTTGATAACCCTCCAAGTAAGCAGTTGCAGCATCAGTATAAAGCTGTCTTATTCTAAATGTTTCAGCATACCAATATTGAGCACTTCCAGCTAACTCATGTTCGCTATTGGATAAAACGAATTCTCTAAAAGCTCTTTCAGCCATACTATAATCTCCAACTTTTAAAAAACTTGTAGCCAATTCATATTGTTTTTTAGGAGTTAAATCTTGTGGTAATATTTTTTCTTCTGCTTGAAAGGTTTCGGTTACAACTGAACCAGTAGTATCTATAGATTGAATTTGTTGAGACGTTTCAGATGTTTCGGTATCTTTATATGATATAGAGCCTAGATCTTGAGGTTGTGAACTTCCTGGTAACGCTTCATTGGAATTTGTTTTTGATTTTGAAGATAATTTTTCTGTAATTTCACCAGAACTAATCACTGATTCTATATCTTGAAATCTTATTTGGTTATCAGCTTGAACTTTTGATAATCTATTAGATAGTTTATCAAGCTTAAAATTAATTTCTTCAAATTTATTAGTTAATTCTCTGAATTGATTTTCAACTTCTGATAATTTTAATAAATGCCTTGTAAGCACATCCTCAGAATTGGTGTCTAATTCAACATCTAAATTTTCACTCGCTGATTTATTAACTTCAATTGAGCCAGAATATACTGCTCGCTCAAGAGTTTTAAGGTCATTTTTTATATTTTCCAAAGTTTCATAAATATTATGATTATCTGCATATGAAGAACTAATAAGACCAAGACTAAGTAAAAATAATAATTTTAACATTATTATTTTAAATATAAATTTCATCACTAAAGTAGTTTATGATTATAAAAATGGCAAAAAAAAGACCCTAAAACATGATAGCTTTAGGGTCTTTAAAATTTAAACTTTTAATTTGCTTTAACTGTTACTGATCTTCTGTTTTTTGACCAAGCTAAAGGGTTAGAACCAGCATCTACAGGTCTTTCTTTACCATAACTTAATACTGAAATTCTGTCAGACGATATTCCATAAGTCATCAAATAATCTTTTGCTGCATTTGCTCTTCTTTCACCAAGTGCTAAGTTGTACTCTCTAGTACCTCTTTCGTCAGCATGGCCTTCAAGAACAACATTGATGCTTGAATTTTTTCTCAACCAAGCCGCTTGAGCTCTTAAAGTTTCTCTTGATGCTGTTGTTAAAACTGTTTCATTTGTAGCAAAGAATACTCTGTCTGCTACACCATCTGCCAAGTACTCAACTGTGTCAGTGCCTGTGTAAACATCACCTTGCATTTGTCCTGTTGAAACTTTTTTAGTTGCACATGCAGATAACACTAAACATGCTGCAAATACTAAAAAAGTATTTTTTAAAATTTTGTTTAATTTCATTAAATTGCTCCTTGCTTCTAATTTCAATTACTTAACTTTTTCACAACTAAATAGATGTTTCAAGTTAAAAAATCAAGTTATTTCAATCAGTTTTTAATTAATTGCTCAATAAAGATGACCATGATGGGTCAGATGCATCTGTTGGTGTTGTTACTAATCGCTCATTATAACCTGTTAAGTCAATAGACCAAAGTTTTGCTGAAAACCCTTTTCCGTCACTATTGGTTTTTGTCTCCCTATAAAAAATCAATACTCTTCCATTAGGGGACCAGGACGGTGCTTCCTGATAATAATTTTCTGTTAACAGCCTTTCTCCCTTACCATCTGTTCTCATTACTCCAATATAAAATTTGCCTTTGTGTAGTTTTGTAAATGCTATCAAGTCGCCTCTTGGAGACCAAACAGGAGTTCCATAGATACCATTTCCAAATGATATTCTTTTAATCTCACTTCCATCATTTTTCATTATATAAATTTGCTGGTATCCACTTCTATCTGAATTAAAGGCTATAAATTTTCCATTTGGAGAATAAGATGGAGAAGTATCAATTGAAGGATGATTGGTAATTCTATCAACTATTCTATTTTCTAAATCCATTGTATAAATGTCTGATTTACCATCTTTAGCAAAACTCATTATTATCTTTTTGCCATCAGGAGAAAACCTTGGAGCAAAAGTCATTCCTGGAAAATCACCAACAACTTCTTGGGTGCCTGTTTCTATATCTAGGAGATATACTCTTGGTAAGTTTTTAAAATATGACAAATAAGTAACCATTTGACTGGTTGGATTAAACCTAGGAGTCAAAACAAGCTCATTACCAAGTGTTAAAAATTTATTATTAGCTCCATCCTGATCCATAATAGCTAATCTTTTTTTTCTTTGTGTTTTTGGACCCTCTTCAGCGACATAAATTATTCTTGTATCAAAGTATCCTTTTTCTCCAGTTAATCGTTCGTAAACTTTATCTGAAATAATGTGTCCAACTCTTCTCCAGTTATTTGGCACTGTAGTGAATGCTAAAGCCATAATTTCTTTAGCCGCCAATACATCCCATAATCTAAATTCAACTCTTAACTTTTCATTTATGAAAGTCACTTTACCGGTAATTAAGGCTTGAGCTTTTATTAAATTCCAATCTTCAAACCTTGGTTTTAAATTTGCAATTTCAGGAGCTTGTAAAAATGCATCTTTGTTTAATGGATTAAAAAGACCAGAGGTTTTCAAATTATTTTCAACTATAACAGATATTTCAGACCCAATATTTTCCTTTTTAATAATCTTTTTGAACTCTATTCTTGATTGTTCATCAATTGATAAAGGAGATACTGCTAATGGAAGTGGACTTAAATTTCCTCTAGTAATATCAACTTCAATTAAAGCAAATGCTTTTAATGGAAAAATTAATAGTAAAAGTAAGATTATTAGTTTTTTTTTCATTTTTATATCTTAACCCTCTAACATCTCTCTTGCATCAAAATTTAATTGTAATTCTTTCCATCTTTCATATCCTGTAGTTGGAACTCTTAGAGGTTGACACAATTTTACAGCTCTTAGAGCGCTTTCAGCTAAGACTTTATAAAAACCCTGGCCAGGCTTATTCATTCTAGCATGATCTAAGATTTCTGTTTTTGTAACAGATCCATCTGGTTCTAACATTAGTTTAATTCTGACTAATAAATTTTCATTGTAGGGTAATCCAAGCGGTATACTCCAGCATCCAAAAATCTGAGCTTTTAAAGCGTCTTCTTCACTTAAAGTTAATCCAGTGTTATCAATATTTCTATCTTGATCTTGAGTAATATCATTGTTTTTTTTAATTATATCAGCACTTTCAATTTTTGCTTTATCAATTAATTTTGCAATATTATCTAAATCTACAAATTCTTTTTTTTCAAATTCTGACACCTGTTTTACTTCTTCATCTAATTTATCTGGATTTTGTTTTTTTTCTTTTTTTGTTTCAATTTTTTTTACAGTTTTTTCAGGTAGCGGGACTGCTTCAGGTGTTTTATTATCATCTCTCTCATTATCATCAACAGAAATAACTGTTTTTGTTTTTGTTTTTTCTACTTTTTTAGGTGGGGCTTGTTCTGATACTAATTTCTTCTCTTTTTCTTTAATTTTTTCTATTGTTTTTTTTGCTTTAGGCGCAAAAGGTATATTTGTTTTTTCAGTAATCTGAATTAGCTCAACCGAAATAATCGGTGGAATATCTAAAGGTTTTTTTGCTAAAAATGGTAAGCTCATTGCTGTTATAAAAATCAATAATAGATGAGAAACAGAAGATATAATAATACTTCTATTCATAATTAATTACCTTTGTTTATATGGCTCAGATATCAAAGCAACTTTAGTAAATCCAGAACCAGATAACAAACCCATGATCTCTAATACTCTCCCATAATTTATTGTTTTATCTCCCCTAACATAAATTCTAGTATCTGTTCTATTTTTTGATACTGCTAGGACTTTTGCTATGATATTATCATATTCTACTTTTGCTTCTTGTATAAAAATTTCACCTTTTGCATTTATTGAAAGTGTAAGTGGTTCAGTTTCTTCTGGTAAAGAGTCAGCTGAAGTTTCTGGTAAGTCTACTTGAACACCAACTGTTAACAATGGAGCTGTTACCATAAAAATAATTAATAGTACCAGCATTACATCTACAAATGGTGTTACATTTATTTCGCTCATTGGTTCTTTTGATGAACGAGTAAATTTAAAAGCCATTTAAATTATTGTTAAAAATCTTTTTGAAAAGTTTTCTAATTTTTGAGAATATTTTTTAGAGTCAGTGTTAAATTTATTGTATGCAATAACCGCAGGTATTGCTGCTAACAGACCTAAGGCTGTAGCAAATAATGCTTCTGCTATTCCTGGAGCAACAATAGCTAAACTAGTATTTCTTGAAATTGCAATCGATTGAAATGAGTTCATTATACCCCAAACTGTTCCAAATAAACCAATGAAAGGTGCAGTAGATCCTACAGTTGCTAAAAACGTAAAACCTTTATCAATTTTGGTCATTTGTTTCTCTATCCCAACTTCTAAAAAAGTGGTCATTTTTTCACTTAAATTATTTTTTGATTTTTTTTTTAATAAACTCTCCATTGCATCTTGAAAAACTACTGCCATTGGGTCATCAACTTTTGCTGGTAAACTATTATAAAAAGTTTCTGCAGATTTAGAATTCCAAAACTTCTCCTCAAACTCTTCTGATGATAAGTTTATCTTTTTAAATAATCTAAATTTATCAATAATAACCGCCCAAGAATATATTGAGCAGACTATTAAAATTAATATTACTGATTTCACAATTATATCAGCTCGTAAAAAAAGACTCATTAAAGAAAAATCGGTATTAACTCCTAAACCTACTGCCTGTGATGCGATATCAGCTTCCATAATTCACTATTCACACTTAAATGTGTCATGAATTTGTCTTAAATTTTTTGATTATTCCTCAATTTTGTAAGTTTCATAATAAAAGCTAGCTATCAAGATAGCATCAGCTTTATTAGAGTCTTTTTTTTTGGATAATTGGTTAGAAAAATAGGGAAAAATCTCAATTGCTCTTGTTCTGCTTGCATCTTTTTCTGAATTTATAAGATTAAAATATTTTTTCCATTTTGCAGGTCTTACAAAATACATAGGTAACTGCATTGCAGAACATATTCCCTTTAAAATTCCAAATGATTGACCAAAGTTAAACATACTTGTTACACCTTGTCCTGGCATAGCTGAAACTTGTTCTATTATTACTCTTGTATTGTTTTTATCTAACTTATTAATTCTTTCAGATATTTCATTAAAAATTTGAGATCCATTTACTTGTTTTTTATTTTTTTTTCCCTCGGTCATTGTTGGCATCTCTATTACATCTATTATTCTTCCATCTTGAAGAAAACAAATTGATCCTGATATACCTGGGTCAATTCCAATAACGAGCATCAATTATTACCAAAATTTGCATTTGAAAAAACATTTTGAACATCATCATCTTCTTCTAAAGTTTCTAAAAATTCAATTACAGTATCGTGCTTATCTTTTTCAACATTAGCATTATTTAATGCAACCCATTCTATTTCCGTAGAAATAAAATTAGAGATAATTTTTTCTAATTTTTTTTTTACATTATAAATTTCACTTATTGAGCATTGAATTTCATGAAATTCATTATGAGATATACATTCATCTGCTCCTGACTCAATTGCAAGTTCAAAAATATTTTCGTCAGAAATTTCTTTTTTATCAATTTTAATTATACCTAGTTGATTAAAATTATGAGATGCTGAACCTTGAGTTCCCAAACTACCACCACTTTTCTGAAATATAGTTCTAATATTTGAGGCAGTTCTATTTTTATTATCAGTTAAAGTTTCTACAATTACTGCAATTTTATCAGGACCAAATCCTTCGTACCGTAAATTTTCAAAATTAACACCTGATGCTGCTGATGATTTATCGATTGCTCTTTCTATATTATCTTTTGGCATATTAGCAGATCTTGCTGCCTGAATAGCTGATCTTAGTCTGGGATTCATAGCTGGATCTTTATCTCCAAGTTTTGCAGCTACAGTGATTTCTTTTGATAGCTTTGAAAATATTTTAGATCTCTGTTTATCTGCTTTTCCTTTTTTGTGTTTAATTCCTGCCCAATGTGAATGTCCCGCCATATTCTAATGTGTATTTTTTAGTTGAGCTCCATAAACATAACTTTCAATGTTAATTGCAAGACCTGTTTGTATATCACATTCAACAATAACGCCACACAAAGTAGCATCATTAGTTGCTGGAAAATGTTTTGTTGATTTTTTTTTTAAAAATCTATTCAATGAATTTTCTTTATTCATACCTATAACAGAGTTGTAATCTCCGCACATACCAGCATCTGTTTGATAACCTGTTCCACCTAATAATATTCTTGCATCATTTGTGGGAATGTGTGTGTGTGTTCCAACAACTAAAGTAGCCTTGCCATCAAAAAAATGACCTATTGCATTTTTTTCACTTGTTATTTCGCCATGAAAATCAACAATCAATAAGTCATAGTCTTCTTTTAATTTATATTGCTTCATGAATTTTTCTGATATCTCAAATACATCATCACATTTTTTCATAAAAACATTTCCCATCAAATTAAGAACTCCAATTTTGATACTTTCTTTTGTATTATAAATATTAAACCCATTACCTGGGGCTGGTTCAAATAGGTTTTTTGGTCTCAATAGTCTCTCTTCTTTGTCTATGTGCTCCATTATTTCTTTTTGATCCCACACATGGTTTCCTGTTGTAATTACATCAACCCCACAATTGAAAAAATCATTACATATCTCTTTAGTCAAACCCACACCTTGAGATGCAGCATTCTCACCATTTACAATCACAAAATCTATTTTTTTTGACTCGATTTCTTTCTTAAGATTGTTTAATAATTTTGAACACCCTGAAACTCCAACCACATCACCTAGAAATAATATTTTCATTTTATGATTTTTTTTTCCGTAATTATGAAGTCTAATTTTTTATCATATTGATCTATTGGTACAGACTTAATTTTTTGATACGAAAAAGCCAAACCAATTTTTGTAACTTTTTTTATCTTGTCAATTTTTTCAATATATCGATCATAAAAACCGCCTCCATAACCCAATCTATTTAAATTATTGTCATAACCGACTAATGGAACTAGCAAAATATCTGGATAAAGTATTTTTGATGAAACTGGCTCAGGTATGCCAAATTTATTTACTTTTAGCGGATATTTTTTTGACCAACTATAAAAATTCATTTGATTGTTTTTTTTTACAATAGGTAATGATATTTCAAAATTTTGTTTACATAGTACATTCAAAATTTCAAGATCATCAATTTCATAATTGGAAGGATAATATCCACCAATCTTTCTGGCATTGGAAACATTCATTTTTAAAAAAGAAATAAATTTATCTAAATTAATCTTAAGATTTTTATTAAAATTTTTTTTTCTGAATTTTAAAATTTTACTTCTTATTTTCGATTTATTCACAAGTATTTATTGAGATATGTTTTCTAATTTTGCTTTTTCTACAAAACTTGATATTTCATCTGCAGCTTCATCAATTAATTTTTCATATTTTTTATGATTAGTCTCAATTTCATTTTTAAAACTTAAATGGTTTTCATTAAGTTCTTTAATTTCTTGCTCTTTCTTATCTCTATAATCGTAAATAAGTGATTTCAATTCTTTAAATTTGTTTGAAAGATCTTTTAATTCATTTTTTTTTTGATCAACTTTCTTTTTAGTCTCGTAGTACTCATCCATTACTTTAACTGCTGTTATTAATAAAAGTTTATTTTCTCCTAAATTTCCAAGATTATTCTTTAAATCATTAAACTTTTGATTAATATGAATTAATAATTCTTCAAGATGCTCCTCTTGACCATCTTCACATGACAATAAAAATTCTTTATTATTAAATTTAATACTTACATTTGCCATTTATCTATTTCTTCCAACAAGGTATCTGTTTCTTGATTTAATTCATCAATTTTTTCAGAAAACTCTGTTTGTTTTTTTTGTTCTAATTTTTCTCTATTCTGAATTTCTTCGAGTTTTTTACCTAAATTTTCATGCTCTTCTAACAATAATTTATATTTATTTTCTAGCTCAGATTTTTCAATTTCTAATTGATTTTTTTGAGTGCTTAGACTTTCAACATTGTTTTGCATATCAGGATTACTGAGCTCTAAATTTTTTAATTTATTTAGAGCGTTATTCAATTTTTTTTCTTTTTCGTGGAAAGAATTCATATATATATGTTTATATTATTAAATAGAATCTTCTTAGTCTAGTCAGGATAATTTTGAACAAACTACACAATGATTTGGCAAATTGCATTAGATTTTTATCAATAGATGCAGTTCAAAAAGCAAATTCTGGTCATCCAGGTATGCCCATGGGTATGGCAGATGTAGCTACTGTTTTATTTAGAAATTTTTTGAGATTTAATCCAAAAAATCCGGGATGGCTTAATAGAGATAGATTTGTTTTATCTGCAGGACATGGTTCTATGCTTCTATATTCGTTATTGTATCTAACTGGATATAAAAGTTTTTCATTAAGCAGTATTAAAAAATTTAGAAAACTAAACTCAATATGTGCAGGACATCCAGAATATCATCCTAATACAGGAATTGAAACCACTACAGGTCCACTAGGACAAGGAATTGCAAATGCTGTCGGCTTTGCAGTTGCTGAAGAAATTTTAAAAAAGAAACTTGGTAAAGAAATTATAAACCATAAAACTTATGTTCTTGCTGGAGATGGTTGTTTAATGGAAGGAATTAGTCATGAAGCAATGAGTTTGGCTGGACATTTAAAGCTAAAAAATTTAGTTATGCTTTTTGATAACAACTCAATATCTATAGATGGACCAACTAGTTTAGCGGTATCAGATAATTATAAAAAAAGATTTGAAAGTTACGGCTGGAACTACATTTCTATTAATGGTCATAAGATAAAAGAAATTTTTAAAGCTTTAAAAAAAGTACAAAATTCACAAAAACCAACTGTTATTTCTTGCAAAACAAAAATTGGATATGGGTCGCCAAATAAATCTGGCAAATCATCTTCTCATGGAAGTCCTTTAGGATCAGAGGAAATTAAACTTGTAAGAAATGCTTTAAATTGGAATTACAAACCTTTTGAAATTCCAAATAAAATTTTAAATGAATGGAAAAAAATTGGTAAAAAAGGTCAAAAACTTGAAAATAATTGGAATAAAATTTATAAAAAGAAAAAAGTAATAATTAACAAATTATTAAAAAATAATTTTACAAATATTTTAAAAACAGAAAAACAAAGTGCAACAAAAGAGCTGAAAAGTTTAGCCACAAGAAAATCTTCTGAACTAACATTAAATGCGTTAACTAGTGTAAATAATAATTTAATTGGAGGCTCTGCTGATTTAGCAGGATCAAACAACACTAAAACAAAATATCATAAAATAGTAAAGCCTGGTGAATTTAAAAGTAATTATATCCACTATGGTGTAAGGGAACATGCAATGAGTGGAATAATGAACGGATTAGCACTTCATAGCAATTTTATTCCTTATGGTGGAACATTTTTGATTTTTTCAGATTACTGTAAACCATCAATAAGATTATCAGCATTAATGGAACAAAGAGTTATTTATGTTATGACACATGACTCTATTGGCCTTGGAGAAGATGGCCCAACTCATCAACCGATAGAACAATTATCAGGCTTACGTTCTATTCCAAATTTAAATATTTTCAGACCTGCGGATAGAATGGAAACTATTGAATGTTGGGAACATGCTTTAAAGAGCTCAAAAACACCAAGTGTTTTATCTTTAACTAGGCAAAACCTAGGCCCAATAAGAAAAAAATATTCAAGTGCTAATAAATGTTCTTACGGTGCTTACGAAGTTTTGAGAACAAATAAAAAAATTCACTTAACTATATTGGCTAGTGGTTCAGAGGTTAATTTAGCAATTGAAACTAGCCATAAATTGGCCAAAGATAAGATATATTCAAAAGTAATATCAATGCCGTGCCATGATCTTTTTGACTTACAATCAACCTCCTATAAACAAAAAATTATCAATGAGACGAAAATGAAAATTTCTATAGAAGCTGCATCAACAGATTGCTGGAAAAAATATGTTGGAAATAATGGTTTAACCTTTGGAATTGATACATTTGGAAAAAGCGCACCATATAAAGAAATTTATAAACATTTTGGTTTAACAGCGTCAAATATTGCTAAGAAATCAAAAAAACTAATTAGAAAATAGATATGACAATAAATATTGGAATTAATGGAATGGGAAGAATTGGCAGAATGGTAATTAGAGCAATTATTGAAAGCCAAAATAAAAATATAAAAATAAAACACATCAACAATAGATCTAATTCAGAAGTAAGTTGCACCTTAATTAAATACGATTCTGTACATGGAAAATTTAATGCAGATCTAGATTATGATGAAAATCATTTGATTATAAATAAAAATAAAATTACTTTTTCACAGGAATCAAAGATTGAGGGTATTGATTGGAAAAAATTTGGTGTTGATTATGTTTTTGAATGTACTGGAAAATTTAACTCAAAAGAAAAATTACTTACGCATATAAATAATGGTGCAAAAAAAGTTATTGTTTCTGCTCCCTGTAAAAATGCAGATAAAACTATTGTTTTTGGTGTTAACGAAGATGAGCTTACAAAAAATGATCAAATAATTTCTGCAGCATCTTGTACTACAAATTGTCTTGCACCAGTTGCGAATACTCTTCATCAAAATTTTGAGATTGAGAGAGGTTTTATGACCACAATTCACGCTTTTACAAGTGACCAAAGAATTCTAGATAATTCTCATAAAGACCCGAGAAGAGCAAGATCTGCTAGCCAATCTATTGTTCCAACTTCCACAGGAGCTTCAAAAGCTATTGGGGAAATAATTCCTTCACTAAAAGGAAAGTTGGAAGGTGTTGCTATGAGAGTTCCAACTCCAAATGTGTCTCTTGTTGAGTTAGTTTTTTGTACTAGAAAAGAAATAAATGTATCAAAAATTAATGATGCATTTAAAGAAGTTGAAAAAAAACAATCTAAAAAAGTATTAGAAATAACTTCTGAAAAATTAGTATCTATCGATTTCAATCATAATTCATCATCAGCAATAGTGGACTCTAATCTTACCAGTGTGGTTGGTAAAAATATGGGAAAAATTTCAGCCTGGTATGATAATGAATGGGGCTTTTCAAATAGAATGTGTGATATAGCAGAATATCTTCATAAGATTTAGAGTTTAATGAAAAGTTTTTTAGATCAAGATCTTATTTTAAAAGGAAAAAAAGTAATAGTCAGAGTAGACTTAAATGTTCCCATGAAAGATGGAGCAATAACTGAGTCATCACGAATAATAAAAATCCTACCTACAATTAAATTGTTGATAGAAAAAAAAGCAAAAATAATAATATTTTCACATATAGGACGCCCAAAAGGAAAAGTTGTTAACGGAATGTCTCTAAAACCAATTTCAAATAAATTATCTGATCTTTTAAATAAAGAAGTTATATTTAATAAAAATGCGATTAGTGAAAAAATCTCAGTCGAGATTGATAAAATTAAAGATGGTTCGGTTATGATGATGGAAAATATACGTTTTTATGATGGAGAAGAAAAAAATGATGATACTTTCTCAAAAACAATTTCAAATTTAGGTGATATATATGTTAATGATGCATTTTCATGTTCACATAGGGCACATTCCTCAATTGAAGGAATCACCAAATACATACCATCCTATTGTGGCTTACAGTTTGTAGAGGAAATTAATGCTTTAAAAAAAATAACATCTGAGATTAAAAGACCTGTTACTTGTATAATTGGAGGTTCAAAAATTTCGACAAAAATTAAAATTATTTCAAATTTAATAAAAGATTTTGATAATATAATTATTGTAGGTGGGATGGGAAATGCAATGCTTAAAAATACAGGGATAAATATAGGTAAATCAGTGTGTGATGAAGGTTATAAAAATCTTGTGGGTGAAATAATAGAAAAATCTGAAACTCATAATTGCAAAATATATTATCCTCTTGATGTTGTGGTTTCAAAAACACTTGATGGGAACGGAACAATAAAAGAGATTACTGAAGTAAATAATGATGAGATGATATTAGATATTGGACCAAAGACTATCGAATCCATCAAAAATATAATTAATGATACAAACACTGTATTGTGGAATGGTCCAGCTGGATATTTTGAAAACCCAAACTTCGCTAATGGAACAAAAAAAATTCTAGAAATTATTGCCAATAAAAGATTAAAGAACAAAATTTATGCTGTTGCTGGAGGTGGAGAAACTGTAGCTGTTATAAATAAATTTAATAAATTAAACACATTTAATTTTGTTTCAACTGCTGGAGGAGCTTTTTTGGAATATCTTGAAGGAAAAGAACTTCCTGGTATAAAAGCCTTAAACTAAAATGTCAGAACTTAATAAAATTGCATTAAAAATACTTTCTAACGGCAAAGGAATACTTGCGGCTGATGAAAGTAATGGAACAATGACTAAAAGATTAGAGTCGGTTAATATTCAATCATCCCCTGAAAATAGACTTCTTTTTAGAGAAACACTTTTTTTATCAGAAAGCATGATGGATTGTATAGGAGGTGTAATCTTATATGACGAAACTATTAATCAATCATCAAATTCTGGAAAAAAAATACCTACTTTAATTTCAGACACAGGTGCAGTACCAGGGATTAAGGTTGATACTGGTGCAAAAGTTCTGGCAAATTCATCTGAAGAAAAAATTACTGAAGGTTTAGATGGATTAAGAGAAAGATTAAAAGATTACTATCAACTTGGAGCAAGATTTACAAAATGGAGAGGTGTTTATAACATTAGCAAAAAATATCCAAGTCAAATTGCAATTAATTCAAATACGCATGCACTTGCAAGATACTCTGCTCTTGTTCAAGAATGTGGAATGGTTCCAGTTGTAGAGCCTGAAGTATTAATGGATGGTGAACATTCAGCAGAAGATTGTTTCACCAAAACTTCTGAAGTGATTCAAAAATGTTTTGAAGAATTGATTATTCATAAAATTGATCTAACTGGTATAATTTTAAAACCTAATATGATCCTAGCAGGAAATAAATCAAAAAATAAAATTTCTAATGAAGAAGTATCCTTGAAAACACTTAAGTGCCTAAAACAATCTGTTCCAAATGAAGTGCCTGGAATAGCTTTTTTATCAGGTGGTCAGTCTGAAATAGAGGCAACTGAAAATTTAAATCTAATTAATAAAAATAATAATACCAATTTTATAATGACTTATTCATATGGAAGAGCTCTTCAACAAAGTGCTCTAAAATTTTGGTCAAAAGATATTAAAGATAGTAAAGGAACTCAAAATATTTTTAATCATAGAGCAAAAATGAATACTTTGGCAGCTCAAGGGAAATGGTCCAGCGAACTTGAGAACAAATAAAAAAAAATTTATTTATCTTATCTCTCCTAATTATATTTACCCACGATTCTATTGGGATTTAAAAAAAGTACTTAGTTCTGGTAAAGTTAGTTTTTTTCAAATGAGATTTAAAAAATATTCATATGAAAAAAAAATTATAATTGGAAAAAAAATTAAACAAATTTGTAAAAACAGTAATGTTAAATTTTTAGTTAATGACAGCCCTGAACTTTCAAAAAAACTTGGAGCTGATGGATGTCATTTAGGACAAAAAGATATGAATATAATCGAAGCAAGAAAAATTATTGGTAATAAGATTATAGGAATTACCTGCCATAACTCTATTAATCTAGCAAAAGCCGCCATTAAAGGTAAAGCTAACTATATCGCTTTTGGAGCCTTCTTTTCAACCAAAACAAAAAAAGTAAAGTATCAAGCTACAACTAAAATTTTAGATAAAGTTAAAAAGTTAACCAGAATACCATTAGTTGCCATTGGAGGAATTAATTTGAGCAATTATACAAAACTGTTATTGAACAATGCTAATTTATTGGCTATTTCAAGCTACGTTTGGAATAATAAAAAATATAAACCCTTTGAAGCAATAGAAAAAATTAAATGAAAATAAATGCAGGAGAAATAAGAGTTGGGATGCTCTTAGAATACAAAAATGATTTATGGTTAGTTTTAAAAACTCAACATGTAAAACCTGGCAAAGGTGGAGCGTTTGCACAAGTAGAAATGAAGAGTGTAGGAAAAAATACGAAGTTAAATGAAAGATTTAGATCTAGTGAAACTGTTGAAAAAGCTTCACTAGAAGAAACAGATTTTAATTATCTTTATGATGATGAAAATAATTATATTTTTATGGATCCAAAAACATTTGAGCAAATTGAAATAAAAAAAGATCTTATTGGAGAAAAGGGGAAATTGATGACTGAAAACCTTAAAGTTTCAGTAAGTTTTTATAATGAAAATCCAATTTCAGTTGAGCTTCCCAATCAGGTGATGTGTAAAATTGAAACAACAGATGTTGCGCTTAAAGGACAAACCGTTTCATCATCATATAAACCGGCTACACTTGATAATGGTTTAAACATTCAAGTACCACCATTTATAGACTCTGGTGATGAAGTAATTGTCGACACAAGAACTCTTGAATATATTAAAAAAATATAATTGGATGATATCTATATCTGCAAATCTCAACATAATGATTAAGGCTGCAGAAAAAGCATCTAAATCAATAATAAGAGATTTTGGAGAAATCGAAAAGTTACAAGTATCGAAAAAAGGACCTCGTGATTTTGTAACCAAAACAGATAGGCATGTTGAAAAAATCTTAATTGAAGAGTTATCAAAAACAAAAAAAAATTATTCTTTCTTAACTGAAGAAACTGGTGTTATTAAAAATAAAGACAAAGAAAATATTTGGATAATTGACCCAATTGATGGAACCACTAATTTTCTTCATGGTATACCTCACTTTGCAATTTCTATTGCTCTTAAATCAAGAGATGAGTTATTAAGTGGCTTAATATTTGATCCAATTAAAGATGAGATGTTTTTTGCCGAAAAAAATAAAGGTGCTTTTTTAAATAATCAGAGATTAAGAGCTTCAAACAAAAACTCTTTAGAAGAATGTTTGTTTTCGAGTAATATTGAAGGTGTAAAATTTTGCAATTTGAATATGAGATGTAGTGGATCAGCCGCATTAGATTTAGCTTATGTTGCCTCTGGTAGACTTGATGGATATTTTCAGAACAAAATCAATCTATGGGACGTGGCTGCTGGAGCTTTGATGATAAAAGAAGCAGGCGGAATCGTTAATGATATTAACGAATTTGATATTAATAACATCAATATTAAAGCTTCAAGTGCTGCAATTTATGACAAAATGTTGAAAAATTTAGATAACTTTTAATTGTGTTCTAAAATTCTTTTGTTATAAGTCTCGATATGAAAAAAGACATACACCCAAAATACCACTCAATTAAAGTTGAAATGACTGACGGAACTCAGTTTGAAACAAAATCAACGTGGGGTGCGGAGGGTGATTTACTTAAACTCGAAATTGATCCAAAATCTCATTCTGCATGGACAGGTGGTAAACAAAAGTTAATGGATAAAGGTAGAATAAGTAAATTTAACAAAAAATTTCAAAACTTTAAATCAGATAAAAAAAATTAAATGTCAAACGCACCTTTGATGCCAATGGCTACGGCTGTTTGGTTAGTTGAAAATACAACGCTTACTTTTAAACAAATTGCAAATTTTTGTAACTTACACGAAGTTGAGATACAAGGAATTGCTGATGGCGAAGTTGCAAAAGGTATTAAAGCATATAACCCAATAATCGCTGGTCAACTTTCTAGAGAAGAAATTGAGCTATCATCTAAAGATGAAAATAGACCATTATTGATAAAAAGTATGGATATTGAAATATCAAACACAGAAAAAAAAATTAAAAAATATGTACCACTATCTAAAAGACAAGACAAACCAGACTCAGCACTATGGTTAATTAGACAACATAATATGTTAAAGGACTCACAAATTGCTAAGCTTGTTGGGATAACAAAAAATTCAGTCACTTCAATCAGAAATAAAAGTTACTGGAATTATAATAATCTTAACCCAAAAGACCCTGTCGCTCTTAACCTATTTGCTCAAAAGGACTTGGTTGAGGCTTTAGAAAAAGCTGAGAGAAGAATCAAAAGGGAAAAAAGAGAAAAAGAAAAAGCCAAAAAGGCAAAAGAAATTTCAAACAATGAATAAATTTGATAGACATCAAAATCTTATAATGGTAATCAAACATCTCTAAAATTATTTATGAAAATAGAAGTTAAAGATAATAATATTGAACAAGCTTTAAGAGTTCTTAAAAGAAAACTTCAAAGAGATGGTTTTTTTAAAGTAATTAAACTTAAAAATACATACGAAAAGCCATCAGAAAAAAAGAAAAGAATTCTTCAAGAAAATATTAAAAGAGTTAAAAAATTAAACAAACTTAAAAATAGAATTTAAGTATACCGCGGGGTGGAGCAGTCTGGTAGCTCGTCAGGCTCATAACCTGAAGGTCGGCGGTTCAAATCCGTCCCCCGCAACCAATCTCAGCTAGATTTTAAAATTAGATTTTTTGCTGTCTAATAAAAAAGCTTTAACTGTCTCTTTTGTGAGTTGATCAAATGATTTTCCAAAGTTTTCTATTTTTTCAATAATAATCGGTGGAACAGTAATGATATGACAACCTAATTGTTTTGCCTGTAAATAATTATAAGGCTCACGAACACTAGCCCACAATATCTCAACATTCTTAAATCTTTTAGCCAATCTAATACTCTTAACAAATTCTGGAACTGGATCTTTACCAGTGTCACCAGCTCTTCCTGCAAAAATAGAGATAATTACTTTTGTTTTTTTATTAATTAACTTTAAAATCTTTTTGGTTTGTTTGGTGCTATAAACAGCTGTTATGTTAAGTTTTATATTTTGATTATTTAACTCTTTAATAATTCGACCCATAAATTTACCCTTAGAATTTGCTACTGGTACCTTTACATAAACATTTTTTCCCCAAGTATTAATTTTCATTGCTTGAATTTTCATTGTTTCATACTCATCAGCAAATACCTCAAGTGACACTGGCTTATTATTGCAAATTTTGAGAATTTTTTTTGAATAAGATTTGTAATCTTTTGCTCCAGCTTTTCTCATTAAGCTTGGGTTCGTAGTAAATCCTTTAACAATCTTTTTTTTATTAAATTTTTTAATTTGATCTAGTTCTGCAATGTCACAAAATATCTTAGTATTCAAATTTTTACCTATAGATTTTTAGTTATGTCCTCTGTCATTTTTTTTGCATCCGCAAATAACATTAGAGTATTTTCTTTATAAAATAGATCATTATCAATTCCAGCATAGCCTGGTGATAAACTTCTTTTAACAAACAATACTGACTTACATTTTTCAACATCAAGAACTGGCATACCATAAATTGGACTTTGTGGATCTGTTTTTGCAACCGGGTTAGTTACATCATTAGCGCCAATAACAAAGGCTACATCTGCATTAGCAAAATCATTGTTTATTTCCTCTAACTCAAACACTTCATCATATGGAACATTTGCCTCTGCAAGTAAAACATTCATATGACCAGGCATTCTTCCTGCTACTGGGTGAATTGCGTAGGAAACTTTAATATCATTTTTTTTTAATGTATCAACCATCTCCCTTAAAGCATGTTGTGCTTGAGCAACAGCCATACCATAACCTGGTACAATTATAACTGATGATGCGTTCTTCATTAAAAAAGCAGCATCATCTGCATTTCCACTCTTAACTGGTTTTTGTTCTTTATTTTGTGATGATGATGATTGTTCTGTTGCACCAAACCCACCCAAAATAACGTTGAAGAATGATCTATTCATTCCTTTACACATTATATATGATAAAATTGCACCAGATGATCCTACTAGCGCTCCTGTAATTATTAATGCTGTGTTTTCTAGAGTAAACCCAATTCCAGCCGCTGCCCAACCTGAATATGAATTTAACATTGAAATAACAACCGGCATATCTGCTCCCCCAATTGGGATTATTAATAACAATCCAATTAAAAATGATGCAGCTAACAATATCCAAAATAAATTAGAGGATTGAGTAGAGCAAAGCAGATAAGTAAGTACAATTATTGAAACTAAAATTATGGCATTAAGTGGATGCTGTCCTTTAAAAATTATAGGTGATCCAGACATAATTCCCTGAAGTTTTAAAAAAGCAATAATTGATCCTGAGAAAGTTATCGCACCAACTGCTGCACCAATTGACATTTCAATTAAACTTCCAAGTTTAATGTTGCCTGGAGATCCTAAATTAAAAGCTTCTGGATTTAAAAAAGCAGCAATTGCAACAAATACAGCTGCAAGTCCAACTAAACTATGAAAACCAGCTACTAATTCTGGCATTGCTGTCATTGGAATTTTATAGGCAATAAACGCACCTATTAAACCACCTATTAAAAGAAAGATTAAAACAACTACAAAGCCATTTGAAAAATTACCAATTGATAAAAAGGTAACTGTTATTGCAATTATCATTCCTAAAATTCCAAAAAAATTACCTTGTCTTGATGTTTCTGGTGACGACAATCCTCTTAAAGCTAAAATAAATAATATTCCTGAAATTAAATAAAAAATTGCTGATAAATTTGCTGATATCATTATTTATTCTTTTTTTTTTTTATACATTGCAAGCATTCTTTGTGTAACAAGAAAGCCTCCAAAAATGTTAATTGCTGCTAATGAAATTGCCAAAAATCCAAATATACTTGAGATATCAAAAATTTTATCAGAGTTTCCTTCTAAACCTGCAATAATTGCGCCAACAATAATCACAGATGAAATTGCATTGGTTACCGACATTAGAGGTGTATGCAGTGACGGAGTTACGCTCCAAACTACATAATATCCAATAAAAATCGAAAGGATAAAAATGCTTAATCTGAATATAAAAGGGTCTATTTCCATAATTTTATTTTATTAAAGTTTTTTCAATTATTTCATCTTCTAGATTTATATTAATTTTATTATTTTCTTTATCGTACAGATTCGAAACAAAATTAAACACATTCTTTGCATATAAATTTGATGCAGAAGTAGGAAGCTTATTTAAGATATTGCTTTCGCCCATTATTTTAACACCTTTTTTATCTACAATTTCATTAACTTTAGTAAAAGCTGTATTTCCACCTTGAATTGCAGCTAAATCATAAATTATTGAGCCAGAATTCATATTATTAATCATATCTTCTTTAATAATTACAGGGGCTTTTTTTCCAGGAATTAAGGCTGTACAAATTACTATATCAATTTTCTTCAGTGTCTCTGATAATAAGTCTTCTTGTTTCTTTTTAAAATCATCTGATGCTTCTTTTGCGTAACCCCCTTCTGTTTCTAGATTTTCTGAACCTTCAACTGTTAAAAATTTTCCACCCAAACTTTCAACTTGTTCTTTTGAAGCCATTCTAACATCTGTTGCAAATACAATTGCCCCCATTCGTTTTGCGGTTGCTATTGCTTGTAATCCTGCAACCCCAGCCCCAACTACTAAAACTTTTGCTGCTGGAATAGTTCCTGCTGCAGTCATCATCATTGGAATTGCTTTTTCGAATTTAGCAAACGACTCTACTACTGCCTTATATCCAGCAAGGTTTGCTTGTGAAGATAGTATATCCATAGATTGAGCTCTTGTTATTCTTGGAAGAAGTTCAAGTGAAAAAATATTAATATTCTTTTTAACTAAATTATCAATTTTATCTCTATTATCATTTGGGTTTAATACCCCTATAAATGTTTGATTTTGTTTTAATATAGAGGTTTTATCATTATCTAATAAACCTAACTGAACAATAATGTCCGCATTTTTTAAAATTTCATTTTCATCTTTTAAAATAGATACTCCAAATTCTTTATACTCTTCATCCTTAAATCCTAAATGACTTGCGTAATTTTCAGGTAAAGAAACATCAATACCGAGTGATATGTATTTTTTTGCAATCTCTGGAGTAATAGCTATACGTTTTTCAACTTTTTGGTTTTCCGATACAGAAGCAATCCTCATACTTTAATCTTACAGCAAGAATATTGCCATTAAAACTAAAACACCAATAACCGCGACAGTTCCCCACAACACAAACTTTGTAAAATTATTCCAGGTACTTTTATGGTTTTCATTATCCATAAAAATTATTTCTGTCTTGCTTTAAATTTTGGATTTGTTTTATTTATTACGTAAACTCTACCTCTTCTTCTAACTAGCTTAGAATTGAGATCTCTTTTTTTAATTGATTTTAACGAGCTTTTTATTTTCATAATAGTATTTTAAATGCCGGCAACGTCCTACTCTTCCGTGCCTTAAGACAAAGTACCATTGGCGCTGAAGGTCTTGACTTCCGAGTTCGGAATGGGATCGGGTATAACACCTACGCAATAATCACCGGCGATTGATTTATAGCTATTTAATTAATATTGTAAACAAAGAATTGAGCTGAATTTTGATATATTTTATTTAGTTTTTTAGGTCAATTTTTAATAACAAGTATAATCTATTTTTTTATTTGTTGATTTTTTTTAAGATATTGTCTCTATATAAAAATAATGTATGTAATTTTGGCACATTCAACTTTTAATAAAAAAAGTGCTCATTTTTTAGTGAAATACAAATTTTCATAATAAACCATTTCCTTTACTAAATCATTTATTTGATATTTTGGTTTCCAGTTCAGTTCTTTTTTAGCCTTTTTTGGATCTCCCAATAAAGTATCAACTTCTAACGGCCTGAAATATTTTTTATCACATGCAATAATACAATTCCCTTTGTCATCAAAACACTTGGAATTTATTCCTCGGCCAGTCCATTTGAAATTTACTTTAAGTTCATTCAAAACTAAATTTACAAAATATTTTACTGAATATTGTTTTCCAGTCGCAATCACATAATCTGCTGGAGTTTTTTTTTGCATCATTTTCCACATAGCTTCAACATAATCTTTAGCGTGTCCCCAATCTCTTTTTGCTTCTAGATTTCCAAGATAAAGTTTTTTTTGTTTTCCTTTCTTAATTTTACAAAGAGCACTCACAACTTTTTTTGTTACAAAAGTTTCACCTCTCACTGGACTTTCATGGTTAAATAATATCCCATTACACGCAAAAATTTTATATGACTCTCTATAATTAATTGTAATCCAGTGAGCATACACTTTAGCCACTCCATATGGGCTTCTTGGATAAAATGGGGTTTTTTCATTTTGAGGAATTGTTTGAACTTTTCCAAACATTTCAGATGTTCCTGCTTGATAAAACTTTGTTTTATTTTCAAGTTTATTACTTCTGATAGCTTCTAAAATACGTAAAGCACCAACCGCATCTGCATTTGCAGTATATTCTGGTACTTCAAAAGATACTGATACATGTGACTGGGCAGCTAAATTATAAATTTCATTAGGTTTAATTTTATTTATTAAAGACGATACAGAAAAACTATCAGTTACATCTCCATAATGTAAATAAAAATTTATATTATTTTCATTTAGATCTTTGTAAAGATGATCTATTCTACTAGTATTAAATGATGATGATCTTCTTTTTACTCCATGAACTTCATAATTTTTTTTTAACAAAAGTTCAGATAGATAAGATCCATCTTGGCCAGTAACACCGAATATAAGAGCTTTTTTTTTCATAAATAAAATTAATTCAAAATTTATTTTTTTTAATTATAGCATCTATATAACTTTTTAGACTAATTTTTCCAAAAACCTTGTGAACTTTATTGGATAAATTCATATTAGTTAATGCTGACGCATATCTTTCTCCTTTTCTAGAAGGTAATAAATTAATTTTAGAACTAAACATTTTAGCAACTTCATAAACAGAATAACTTTTTTTACTTGAAATACTATAATGATTACATTTATTTTTTTTCCAAGAGTTGTAGCATACTTGAATTGTATCATAAATATGGGTAAATCTTCTTGTTTGGCTTCCTGGTTTTACCACTGTGACTGGTAAACCTCGTTTATATTGATCTTCAAAAATTCCTATTACAGTTGCCATCTCTCCTTTGCAAATTTGCCTTGGACCATAAACATTATAAAAATAAATTATTTCAAATTTAAAATTATACCAACTTTTTAAATTTTCTAACATTTCAAGATTTTTTGCTTTTGTGAAAGCATAAGGTGATAAATCTTTATCTTTACCTCTATTGCCTATACTTGCTGAAGTTGCTGAATAAATAAGTTTTATTTTATTCTGTAAACAAAACTTAAAAACTTCATTTGAACCTATAGTATTTGAACTTATACATTCATCCATTTTTAAAAAACTTTGATAAATTCTTGAAAATTCTCCAAAATGAAAAATAGAATGAATCTTGTCTTTATAAAAATTTAATAGTTTTGAAAAATTTTTTGTATTTCCATTTATATATTTAATTCTTGAGTTTTTAATATGATTTTTCTTTTTTCCTGTTGAATAATTATCTATACTTAAAATATCGTATTTTTTTTCTTTTTTAATAAAAAATTCAATTAAATTTGAGCCAACAAAACCAGCTCCACCAGTAACAACAATATAATTCTTCATTAATTCAAATAAATCTTTTGTAACTATTTTCAAATTGTTTATCAAAATTTAATTCAGAATTAAAAGCTTTTGATAAATTTTTTTTAATTTCTTCGTACCTGTTGCTATCGTTGAGCAAATATTGAATTTTTTTTGCGATGTCTTTGGGCATTTTAGGATTTACAATTTCAAAAATATCTTCATTTTTTTTAAATTTAATAAAATCATTACTATTATTAACAATCATTGGTAAATTAAATAACAAATAATTATTAAATTTTTGAGAAGTTCCAGCCATATATTTGTGACTTAAAGACGTTTGCTTATAAAAACATAAACCTAAGTGTGATTTCCGTACAATTTCAAACCAATAATTATTACTAACGTCTTCAATTATATAAATTTTTTTTTTAAGATTATTAATTTCAATTTTTTTTTTTAAATAATCTCCAAAACGATTTATTGAACTTCCAGCAATAACTAATATAAATTTATCATTAATAAATTTAAAACTTTCAATAATTTCCTCTAAAAAATGATTGGGTCCAATAGATCCAAGGTGGCAAATAATTTTTTTAGATTGTAATTTGTTAGATATTAAAAATTTCTTAAATTTTATTGAATTATTAATAATAAATTTTTTTGGGAAGCAATTCATAAAATAGTAATATTTGCTTAAGATATTCTTTGAATGTTTTCTAAATAATTTTGATCTTTCTCTAGATGGAAAGATCAAATAATTACACTTTTTTGAACAATAAAATTCTAATCTTATTAAAAGACGTTCACCTAAATTTTTTGCACTGTTCAATAAATCAAAATCAAAATTATGATAAATAAATTTAGTTTTTTTTTTAAAAATTTTAGCAAACAATATATTTAATAATGCTTTTTTATTAAAATAAATTACATTTTTTGGATTTTTTAAAATTAAATGAATAACTATAAAGAAGTTAAAAATTATATAATTTAATAAATTAAATTTAGAATTTAAAAAATTTGGAGATTTTAATAATTTTACATTTTTTCCAAAATTAACTTTTTTAATTACATCTTTAAAATGTGTTAAGTTTCTAAATATGATATAAACCTCAAATTTATTTTTAGAGAATTTTTGAGATAAAAAAATAAGTGTTTGATAAAATTTTGGATCTGCCCATATTATTAAAAAAATTTTTTTCATTTTTTTTTTAAGTATATAATGTGTGTTTTTAAATAATAATTTTCTTCATGTATTAAAGGATTTTTTTTTAATAATCTTTTTTTCAACCTTTTATTTTTACTAATTAGCATATAACCAACTGGACAAAATTCAGCATAAGTTTTAATTGGAACAAAGTTATTTTTTTTGAAAATATCCATATATTCGTTTCCATTTAATTTAGAGAACAAATCATCTTGCACCAGTACACCTCCGCCACCTCCTTCATTTAATTCATAATCAAGTGTTCCAACATTTTTATCAAAATAATTTTCATAATCATTTTTATTTAAAAGTAGGTGATTAAATCCATTATTTTGATTATCTCTTCCTGAAAAATGATCTCCGCTATAAGTTAACCACATCGGTCCTCCATAAGAAGAATATAAAATTCCATCTTTTTTTAATAATTTTGAACAAAGTTTAATTACTTTTGAAAAATCTTTACAATGCTCGAATACAGCATCACTTACAATAAAATCAAATTTTTTTTTATATTTAAAATTAGTAAAATCTTTTTTATAAAATTCAATTTTAGTTCCAATTTTTTCTTGTTTGATAAATTTTTTTACTTGTTTCCATGAATAATTATAATTTAAAACATCAACACCTACTATTTTTTTTGGTTTAAATTTAAACCACAAATGATAATCAAAAGCATTCCCACAGCCAATGTTTAAAATTTCTTTATTTTCAATCTTTTTAATATTATTAAGTTTTTTTCTTCTTGCTAAGGTAGAAAATCCTTTAGCAGGTAGAACGAGATCAATATCATAATTTTGATTTTTAAAAAAATTATTATAAATTAATCTGTATAGTGGTCTTCTTAATATTTTATCATAATAATCTCTGATTTTATCTCTTAGGGTATATTTTTTAATTTTGAAAAAATTAATATATTTTGTAGATATGTCTTGATCATTAGAAAATTTGAATTTTTTTTTCATACTAGATAGTTATTTATAGTATAAACACAGTTATCAAAATGATAAAAATAGGCATAATTGGAATGGGTAATGTTACCTGGAATGTTCATCTTCCAGTATTGCTATCTAGAGATGATTTAGAAGTATCATGGGTATGTGACAAAAATCAAGATAAGCGTAAAGTTTTAGAAAAAAAAAATATTCCGTTTTTTGAAAATCTAGAAAAGGCAACAAATTTTATGAAGTGTGACATAGTTTTAATAACTATACCATTTTCAGAAAGAACAAAAATTTTTGAACAAATCAAAAATAAATGTAGTGGAATTTTTTTTGAAAAACCGTTTGCGCTTACCTTAAAACAACACGAGTACTTTTCTAATTATTTTAAAAATTATGCTGTAACTATCGGATATCAAAGAAGGCATATGAGAATTGTAAAAACCTTAAAAAATATAATAAATCAAAAATTATTTGGTTCGTTAGTTTCAATTAAAATCAATTTTGGAGATATTCATTATAAGTTTGATGGATTTAGATCAAAAAAAGAAAAATCAGGAGGCGGAATTTTTTTTGAAACAGGTTCCCATTGGATTGATACAGTTTTATTTACCACCAATGCTAAAGATGTAAAAAATTTTAAAGCTACTAAAAAAAAGATTGATGAACTAGACATCGAATGTAATGGTGAATTTGATATCGTAAATCAACAAGATCATGAGTTTAATTGTAAATTTTATATGACTAATTTAAAAAACACATCTAACTCAATTGATTATAATTTTAAAAATTGTTCAATAAACCTCTCACTTTTTGATGATAATTCAAACTTAAAGATAACCAATAATGATAGTAATGAATTCATAATTAAAGACAATGAATTCTTAAATTTTCCCAATAAATCTCTTGATGTTGCATGGTCATTTTGGGATGAATTTATATCCTCATATAAAAATAAAAAAAAATCTGAAATATCTGTCGATAATTTTATACTTACTACCAAGATAATTGAATTATTTTATGCTGAATAAAAAAATACTTATACTGGGTGCTACTGGTCAAATTGGTAAAGAGTTATCATTAGAGTTTAAGAGTTCAAAAGATCTAGACGTTTTATCTCATTCTAGGACCTTAGTAGGGTCATCTTTTTTTAAGAATAATGATATAAACTTTGTAGCAGCTGAACTTAATGATAATAAAGTTATCTCCAAAATATCTAACACAGATTTAATTTTTGACTTGGCTGCACCTGATCATGGATCTTTAAAAGATATAAAAGAGTTTTATAAAAAAAGATTTGATTTTATTTTTTCTCACATGAAAAAAGATGCTAAATTTGTTTTTGCTAGCTCTATGAATGCTTTTGGAATTGATAATAAAAGAAAAGTCTTAAAAAAATATTTTATTTCAAGTTCAATTTATGCTTCAAATAAACGATTTGCTGAAAAATATATTAAAAATTTAGGGAAAAAAAAATCTATTCAAATTTATATTTTAAGACTTGCTGAGGTTCATGGTCATTATCAAAGAGCAAGCACTGAAATTATAAATCTAATAAAAGATAAATATCTTTTTAAAATCCCTAAAACTCCTGCTTGGATTACTTTTGTAACATTAATTAAACAATCTATAATAAATATCTTGGATGACAAAGAGGCTCCAGGTTTGTATACTTTAACCTGTGATGATATTTATTGGCATGATCTTCTTAATATATTAGGTGCAAAAATAAATTTAAAACCAAAATTTATAATTAACAAAAATGAAAAAAAAAATATTATATTAAATTTTTTATATAAAATAATTCTATCAAAAAAGGACCTTTTGAGAGGAAATTTTAATTTTAATGAGGATTTTGAAAACTCAATAAAACTGGCATTTAGAATCAGAAAAACAAAAAATTCTATTGAAAAATTTAAAGGTATAAAAATTTACAGTGACAAGGATAGATATACAGGTATTCTTCCAGGAAAAAGGCTGCGCTCTTTAATTTATGATACAAAAAAAATATTAGATTAAATTTTAATATTAACTGACATTCTAATTTCTCTTTAAAAAAGAACTATAAACTTTTTCAAATCCTTGATCCAAATTTATTTTTGGTCTCCATCCATATTTTTGAGCTAACGAAGTATCCAGCAATTTTCTTGGCGTACCATTCGGTTTACTTTTATCAAATTTAATTTTAATTTTTAATCCAATTTTTTTTATTATGAATTCAGCAAATTCTTTAATTGTTTTTTCATCTCCACTTCCAATATTTATTAAACTTTCTTTAGTATTCTTATTCATAAAAAAAACACAAGCATCAGCAAGATCGTCTACATACATTAATTCTCTTTTTGCACTTCCATTACCCCATAATATAATTGATTTTTCTTTACGTATTTTAGCGTTGTGAACTTTTCTTATTAAAGCTGGATAAAAATGGGATGTTAATAAATCATAATTATCATTTGGCCCATAAGTATTTGTTGGCATTAAACATTTATAATTAGTTCCATGTTGTGAGTTATAGCTTTCACACATTTTTATACCCGCTATTTTTGCAATAGCGTATGGTTCGTTTGTTTTTTCTAATTCTCCATTTAATAAATATTTTTCTTTAATAGGTTGATTGCATTTCTTTGGATAAACACAGCTTGAACCTAAAAAGACTAGACTTTTAACATTGTTTAAATATGAAGCATGAATAATATTAGTTTGGATTGCTAAATTATTATAAATAAAATTTGCTCCAAAGGTATTATTTGCATAAATACCTCCAACAGTTGCTGCAGCATTTATAATTACATCGGGTTTATTTTTTTTAAAAAATTTTTCAACTTGGCTTTGATTTCTTAAATCAAGTTTCTTTTTTGATATAGTTAAAATTTTTTTGTACCCATAAAGAACTAACTTTCGCACTATTGCTGATCCAACAAGACCGTTATGGCCGGCTACAAATATTTTTGAATTTTTAGTAATTTTTTTTAACATGCTTAGAAAAATTTTTTTTATCAATTGTCAATACTTTAGGCAAAGGAAATATTAGTTTGCCTCCTTTTTTGATGTAATTTAATTCCCTGTTTATAATTTCGCTTTTAAAGTGCCATGGCAAAACTAACTTAAAATCTGGCTGAGAATTATTAGCAAACTTTTCACCTATTATTTTAATATTACTTCCGATTGTTCGGGCTCCTATTTTTTGTTTATTTCTTTCTATTGCATAAGGAATTTTTTTATTATCAATGTCTAAGAATTGTAAAATCGTATTCCCTTTTGTTGAGGCACCAAGAACATAAATTTTTTTTTTTTGTTTGAGGATTATATCAATCTTTGAATTAAGTTTTTCTCTTATTTTGTTAATATTTTTATCAAATTCTCGATAAATATTTATTTTTTTTACTTTAATTTTTTTTTCCTGTGAAATTAAATTTTCCAGTTTTTTATTATTTTTATCTTTATCATACATATTGTTATTAGCATGAGTTACAAAACACCTTATACTTCCGCCATTAATAGTATTTCTTGAAATATCAAATATTTTTAAATTATGTTTTTTCATTAAAAAATTTAGGCTATGAATTGAATAATATTCTAAATGTTCATGACAAATAGTATCAAATGATTTTAGTTTAAGCATATCTACTAAATAAGATAATTCAAATATCCAAATTCCATTTTTATCTAAATGTAATTTTATTTTTTTAACAAATATGTTTGGATTTTGTAAATCATAGAACATTGCAATTGACGTAATTAAGTCAAATTTTAATTTTGAGAATATATTTTTTTTCTTCGGTGGAAAAAAATCATTAATAACATTAATCTTCTTTTTATTAATCTTTTTTACAATTTGACTTGGATCTATTCCATATTTTTTGAATTTTTTTGGATAAAAATTTAATAATGTGCCATCATTACAACCAATGTCTAAAACTTTTATATTGACATTATTTTTTATGAGATTTGACCCAATTTTAGTTAATTTCTCTAAGTGATTTCTCATTGTGATGTTTATGCCCGAACTCATACCAATAATTTTTATAAAGAATTTCTTTATTTACGGTATGTGATAATTGGACCAAAGAACAATTTTTACACAGCACTAACAAAAGTGGAATTTTTTTTAAATAAGGCTTTGGGTTATTTTTTTTTATAAATGAGCCTTGTATATATTGTTTCTTTAAGTCAATAATATTTATTAAATTTTTATTACTACAAATACGGCATTTATTTATTTTATAAAAATTAGACATTATTTTTTAATTTGTAGTAATTATTTTTTTGTAAATAATTATTTTTTCATCTTATAATTTATAATTATAATGTTTGACACAGAAAAATAAATATTTAAGCTCAGTTATCATTTAAAAAATCTATATTTAAACAATACATATATTGCTTTAAAACCATCAGAAGCTTTTATTTTTTTACCCTCATTATATGTCCGTCCGTTATAATTGATCGGCATTTCAGTTATTTTTTCTTCAAGCAAAGATGCCTTAGTTGTAATTTCAGGACAAAAAGAAAAGTCATTTTCTTTAAGTTTGATCGACTTAAAAAAATCAGACTCAAAAAGTTTATAACAAGTATGAGCATCCGTTAAATTTTGGTTGTTAATTATATTGGATAGCTTTGTAAGAAATAAATTACCAATAATTCTCAATCTATGACTAAAGTTTTGAGCTTTTTTATTTATTTTATTATTTAGTACTCTTGAACCATACACAATTTTTTTTTTTTATCCTCTTCAATTTTTTTTAATAATTCATAAAAATCTTTTGGATCATATTCTAGATCTGCATCTTGAATAATTACATATTCTCCTGAAACATTTGGTTGAGCACTTTGAATCGCTGCTCCTTTACCTTTATTTTTATTATGCAAAATAATTTTATCTATTTTGCTTTCATTTTTTAATATAACTTCTTTTGTTCCGTCTGTTGAATTATCATCAACAACTATTAATTGTTTTAAAATTTTTAGATCACTAACTTTATTTATTATTTCTTGAATTGTATTTATTTCATTGTATGCAGGTATAATAATTGTTAATTTAGCTTTAACCATAATATGTAATGATAACAGTATTTATAAATTCATTTTTAATAATTTTGTTATTTACACCATTTGGGTTAATTTTATCAAATAATAAAAAAAAAGATTTAGGTTATTACTCAACTCAACTAATATTTGCTTGTATAATTTTAAGTTTTATTAGTCTTTTAGTTAATTTTTTTTTTCCTCTTACTCAGAACATTAATACAATTATATTGGGTTTTGGTATTATTTTAATTTTTAAGAACCTTTCAATTTACTACAATAAACAATTTTTAATTTTTTTACTCTTTTCAGCTCTATTGATAACCATTCTAATTATAGAAAGTAATGTTTATAGGCCCGATGCTGGATTATACCATTTACCATATATTGGTATTTTAAATGAGGAAAAAACAATATTAGGATTATCAAATTTTCATTTTAGATATGGCCATATATCTATAATGCAATATTTATCTGCAATATCAAATAATCTACTTTTTAGAGAAAATGGGATTGTTTTTGCACAAGCTTTAATTGCGGTATCTGTAATTATAAATTTTACATTTAAAATCTATAATTATAATAAATCAAAAAAATATAACTTTCATTTTTATTTTTTAATTTCTGTATTGCTATTTATTTTCTATAAAATGAATAGGTATGGTGAGTACGGTAATGATGCTCCTGCTCATTTTATTTTTTTTTATCTTATTTCAGAATTACTTATTATTAACAAAAACAAAGTTATAGATGTATGTAATATTTTTTTACTTATCTTATTTATTATTTTAAACAAAATAACACTTTTAATGTGTTTTTTCTTCAGCTTTTTTCTCATAAAAAAAGATACAATTACATCAATATTAAAATCAAAACGTTTTTATTTTGTAATTTTTTTTGCGTCTATATGGTTTATAAAAAATATACTTATTTCTGGATGTTTAATCTATCCAGTAAAATTTACTTGTTATGAAAATTTATTATGGACAGATATAAAAACTGTTAAAAGTAAGTCTGTTGAAAATGAATCGTATACTAAAGATTGGCCTACTTACGAAAAGATTATAAATGAAAATAATATAATTTCCATATCACCCTCAGAATATATAAAAGATTTTTTTTGGACAAAATTTTGGATTAAAGGTCATTTTCAAAAAATTTCGAAAATTCTAATACCATATTTGTTAGTTTTATTTTTATTATTACTATTTTTATTTTATCAAAAAAAAACAAAATTCATGATTAGCAAAAATAATATTTACATTTTTATATTGCTATTATTTTCTTGTTTGTTTTGGTTTGTTAAAGTTCCTATGTTTAGGTATGGTTACAGTTACATAATAAGTTTTATAAGCTTAATTTTTGCCTTTCTTACCTGTCACATTTATTCTTTTAAGAAAGATCTAAGATTATTTTTTAATATATTTTTAATTTTTTTGTTTTCAGTTTTGGTATCTAAAAATATCATCAGGATAGTAAAAAATGAAAATGATTATAATAACTACCCATGGCCAAAATACTATGCCATGGATAAACAAAATATTCATAAAGGATTTATAAAACAAGAAATTAATGGAAAAATATTTTATAAACCAAATCATTATTGTATGTATTCAAATTTTCTATGTGGTAATTACGGTGTAAAAGATAATTTAGATATTCTTTACAAAAAAAACTATTATATTATGTATTTAAAATAGTCTGATCAAAAAAATGACCAAAAAAATAATTCTTATTACTGGTGCAAATACTGGATTGGGTTACGATTTAGCTAAAGGTTTAATAAAAGATAGAAAAATTGAGTTAATAGGTTTGGTAAATAAGAAATCACCTGTTAAAGCCTTACTTAAAAAAGTTAAAATAATTAAATTAGATTTAATGAATAATAATGAAATTTTAGATTTAAATTTAAAATTTAAAAATCATCAAATTGATACAATTATACACTGTGCAGGTGGTGGTTTAGGTTACCATAGTAGTTCAATTAACTTAAAAAAACTAAATGATTTAATGCAGCTTAATTTTTATAGTATTTTTGAAATTAATAAAATTCTGATTAATAATAAAAAAAAAATAAAAGATTAAATATAATTCACATAGGTAGTCTTGCCAGCACACACTCTGTGGCTTCAATTGGTTACTCTGCATCTAAAGCTACTTTAATAAATTACAACAAAAATTTAGCTTATAAATTTTATAAAAATAAAGTTTTTACTAAACTTTTAATACCTGGAAGCTTTATATCGACAGGTGGTTCCATGCAAAGACTTAAAAAAAATAAAATAAACATTTTTAAAAATATTGAAAATAAATTAATTTCAAAGAAATTATTAACAAGTAAAAACTTAATACCAATCATTAAATTTTTATCCTCAAAAGATTCTGATATATTGAGCGGGTCAATTCTAAATGCTGCGAATCTTGAAAGTTTAAATATTTTTTCTTAATAAAAATATGCTAAAAAAAAAAATTATTGAGAATGTTATAATAAGTGATGGTTATTATGATAAATTTAGAATTTCTCAAAGAGAAATAAAAAAACTTTATAAAATTATCAAACAAAATTTTATCGAAATAGTTGAGCAAAATAATGTGGAAAAAATTGATTTATTTAAGAAAATACATTTAAGTGATTATCATAAATACTCCAAATTATTAAAACATGAGAATGTAATGAAAAAAAATAATCGTATTATTAAACCAAATTATACCAGGCAGATAAAAAAAATGGTTTTTTTTAAAAGATTAAAAAATATTTTTAATAATTTTAAAATTTTAAATTTTGAAAATATTTATAATGAAGAAATTGATTGGAGAATAGTAAGACCAAATTCCAATGATGTAAGCCCCCTACACAGAGATGAATGGTTTTGGAGTCTAAATAATAAATATATTAATAAAAATTTTACACGTATTAAAATTTGGATACCAATTTTAATTGAAAAAGGAAAAAATGGATTGAGTTATGTTCCAAAATCTCATTTAGATGAAATAATTTTGAAAAATAAAAAAATAAGAAAAGATGGCCTCCTAAAACCTGGAAAAATTAATAAAAAAATGAATGTTAGAGTATTTAAATCTGATATTGGCCAATGCTTTATATTTAATGATAAATTAATGCATGGTGGTTTTGCTGGAGGAAAAAAAACTCGTGTCAGTTTAGAATTTACCATGATGGTTAACAATAAAGTAATAAATAAATGTATTAATTCAAATGCTTAAAGATTTTTTTTTTGTAAAAATATTGAAGATTTAGATAAAAAAACATTAATTTACATTTACTTATCAATGGTTTTGTTAGTTTCAATTCTTTCATCAATTTATTGTTACTTAATTATAAATAAGTTTGATGAATTAACTGATAATAATTTTAATATTATTTTTAAAAATATTCAATTTGAATATGGTAAACTCATTCATAATATCTATTATAATTTTGATTATAGTTTTATTGATGATGATGGAATAATTTACTATTTAAAACGCTTACCACTACATCCTCTTTTATTAGTATCAATAGCAAAAATTTCAAAAAATATTTTTTTTATATTTATATTTAAAAATATAATATTGTTCTCATTACTTTTTATATCAGTTTTGGTTGCTTTAAGGTCTCAAAAAATTAAAGTTTTCGTGTTATTTTTACTATTTTTACCATTTATAATTCCATACAATTTACATGTGATACTGAGCATTTTTTTTGCTGACAATATCGTTGCTGTGTTAATGCCTAGTATATTTATTTTATTATATTCTAATAATAAAAAAAAATATTTTTTAATCTCAATATTTATATTCTTATTATATCTAACAAAAAATTCTGTAATGTTTGTGGTGTACATCTTGCCATTACTAATTATCTTGCTCGAAAAAGATAGGCTTATTCTCAAATCCTTACCACTTTTTGGGGCTATATCTGCAATATTCTTATGGGGAATATTTGGCATAATTAATACAAGTAAATTTCCTATTGGATCTTCAGTACTTACAAGTAATTCTAAAGTTTTAAATGAAGTTGTTCTTAACGAAAAATTTAAAGAATTTTATCCTGAGCGTTCTGTAGATTTAATAAATAAAAATCAAATACCAGATCATCTTAAGAGCGAATGGGAAGTTTATGAATATTATAAAATTGAAAATAAAATTTATTTAAGTAAAAATTTTTTTGAATTTGTTTCAGATATCAAAATTAAATTAAAATTTATATTTTTTAATATAAAAAAAGACTCTGTTTTTCCAATAAATGGTAAATATGAAAATCCAATTATGATTAGTCATATAATAAATAAAATTTTTTTTAATTTATCAATAATTATTTTTTTTATATTTTTTGTAAAAAATTTTAAAAAAAATTTTGACTTTAGAGCCCAAAAAAATGATTTGTATTTTATAAATATTTTATTATTTTCGTTATTTCCAAATATAATTGGATGGGCGACTTCTAAACATTTGGTAAGTATTCAGATAATTTCGATAATATATATATTATTTAAATTTAACTTTTATAATAATAATAAATTTATTTTAAAATTTAATTAAAGGTCTTACAACTTTCCCCTCTTCAAAGTCTTTAATCGCATTATTAATATGTTTTAGTTTATAAATTTTTTTTCCAAAAAAAATATCTAAATTTTCATTTTTTAAAATATTTTCTAATTTTTTGAATATTTTGTTAAATGGTTTTGTATCATGCCATGCCCCAAGAAAGCTTACACCATTTATGATTGTCCATGGATCAAAATTTATTTTTGTCTTATTTGGGTAATTTCCTATAAAAACTAATTTTCCACCAAATTTTTTTGGTAATAAAATTGATTTTTTCAATACTTCTTTATTTCCCGTGCACTCAACAACTATATCAATTTTTTCTATTTTAATTTTATCAATCGAAAATGCTAGATTAGTAGCCCCAAGTTTTTTTGCATTTTGAAGTTTACTCTTAACTTTATCAACAACAATTATGTTTTTATAACCAATTTTTTTTGCAATTAATACTGTAGCTAAACCTAAGCCGCCACAACCTAAAATACAAATTGTTTTTGAGGGTTTTAATTGTATGTCTTTTAAAGCATTAAATGCTGTAGAAAAAGCACAACCTAATAAAACTTTTGATTTAATATTTTTATCTTTATTTATTTTATACAATCGATTTTCACTTATCGCCGCATACTCATTTAAAGTATGAACTGGTCCACCATTAATTTTTAATCCATTTGCATCTTCATAAATTACTCCACCAGAGTCTTTTCCTACACTTTTAATCCAACTTAAACAAACCAAATCATTTATTTTAAATTTTTTCACTGACTTATGTTTATCTTTAATTACTCCGACTCCTTCGTGGCCTAGGCAATGCGGTAAAAATTTATCAATGCCTCTTTCGCCTTTAATTTCAGAGAGCTGAGTATGGCAAATTGATGAGAACAACACCTTAACAAATAATTGTGATTTTTTTAGAATTGGTTTTTTAATATCAAGTATTTTTATTTTATTTTTTCTTAATAAAACTGCGGCTTTAAAATACATCACTTAAATTCCATATGATTTTGGAGTGGTAAAATAATAATCACCGTTATATCCAAGTTCCATAAACAAATTTTTCCAATCTTTCTTTTTTAATATTATTCCACCATGTAATGTCCAATCAAGGAATTTCGATCTGTCATTATTTTTTTCATAAGAGGGAAGTGTAATATGGGAATTTTTAGAAATTTGTGAAATAATTTTAATAATCTTAATTAAATCTTTAAAGCTATATCTATAAATTGAATTATGTGCGTGAACAAAATCAAAATGTCCATTTGGATATCTGATATCACAATAAGATTTTATGAATTTTAAATTTTTTTTTATTTCTTTTTGACAATTTATTATTGGATATTTATGATCTTCAATTCCATAAACCTTAATTCCGGGTATTAACAATTGTAAATCATAAATAAAAAAACCCTTCTTTGCTCCAATATCTAACACTCTTGAGTTTTTATTTAATTTATATCTTTTTATAATTTTTTTTAAAAAAATTTGCCATCTTCCATCATATTTATAACCACCATATCCGTTTTTTCTATCCCCATCATAAAATTCATGACCAAATTCATTAGCTATAATTCTTCTTCTGATATTTCGATATTTTAAAAGTTTTTTTCTATCTAAGTTAGAATTTTTTTCATTAGGTTTTTTTTTACTATGTTGAAAGTATCCATAATCGAATTCGCTCATAAATTTATTTTTCTAAAATTTCTTTTATGACATTTTTTGAAAGAGCAGGACTCATTTCATGGAGAGGTTTTCCATAGTCTATTTTGGGAGCTACTCTTGCATTAGGATCTATTCTTACATCAATTACTAGTGGACCCTTTAAATTATATATTTTTTTTAAATTTTTTTTCAAGTCATCATTATTGTAAATAATTAAACTTTTAATACCGTAGGATTTAGCAATTTTAGTATTATCTGGTAAACTTAAACCACTAGATTTATCAACACCTGCATATCGTGAATTAAGCCATGTTTCTTGGGTTTGTTTTATTAATGAATAACCTCTGTTATTTATTATAAATATTTTTACATTAACTGAATAATTTTTAATTGTTTCTAGCTCCTGAACATTCATTGGGACTGAACCATCACCAATTATAGCTGTTATCATTTTTTTTTTATTTCCAAAATATGCTCCTACGCTTGCAGCAAGTGAGTAACCCATTGGGGAATGGTTAAATGCGGTAAACATATTGATATTCTTGTTAATTTCAAAAGCTTGATATGTCCAAATTAAATTTGCACTAGCATCGGGAATTAATACAGAATTGTTTTTAACATATTGGGAAAGAGTTTTAAAAAAATAATAAGGATCTACAAATTTTTTATTTGTATAGTTTTTTTTTGATAATATAGGATAATCTTTTTTTAAACTATTTATTACTTTGATCCATTTATTGATATCTTTAGATTTTAATTTAATTTTTTTTGTAAACATTTGAGAAATAAAAGGTTTTATACTTGAAGATATTTTTATATCAATCTTTGGTAATCTTTGGCTGTTAAATTCATTAGTGTCTATATCTATTAATATCTTTTTTGAATTTGGGCTAAATTTCTTTGGATCTCCACCAACCGCTTGGGTTCCAAGTCTTGTACCTATACAGAAAATTAAATCAGCTTTTTGTAAAGTAAAATTACCATATCTCGTTGCTGCAACACCAAAACTACCTGCATTCAATTTATCATTAGTTTTAAATAAATCTGCTATGCCCCAACTGCAAGAATAGGGAATTTTATATTTTTTAATAAATTTTTTAATTATTGAAACTGACTTGCTTAACCTTATACCATTACCAAGTAGCAATAATGGTCTTTTTGATTGCTCAAGCAAATATAAGGTTTTTTTTAGTTTAGAATTAAGTAATTTTGAAGTCTTTAATTTATTTAATCTTATTGGCAAATAAATTTTTTTTTTATTTGGCATGTAAGATCTTTGTATATCATCAGGTAATTCAACTAAAACTGGGCCCATCCTTTTGTTGTGAGCAATATCTAATGCCTTTTTAAATTCATAATCAATTTCATGAGTATTTTTTATCAAGCATGAATATTTGGTAATTGGTTTAACCATGTTTTGAACTTCCATTTCTTGAAAACCAATTTGTCTAATTCTTTTGTCTTTTCTTAAATGAGAGGTTACTGGTGCACCCGCAATATACAATGATGGAATCGAGTCAAAATAAGAACAAGCCATTCCTTGTAAAAAATTAAGTATACCTGGACCACTTGTGCCAATTGTAACCCCAACTTTTCCAGATACTCTATAATATGCATCTGCTGCTAATGATGAACCCTGTTCACTTTGTCCAGGAATAAATTTCAAGCCCTTATGTTTAATAATACTATCTACTAAATGTATTACACTACTACCTTGGCCACCAAAAATAACTGAAGTATTTTTTGATAATAGATCAGCAATATAATCAGATACTTTCATGATGAACTAATTATACCAAATTTCATTAATAACAAACTATTTTACTACAGTTTGAATTAATTGAAACAAACTGTTTTTATCTATTTTATTTTTGTTGCCTGGATAGTTGGCATGCATCCCAGCAGCTATATGAGATAAAAGGCCTAGTTCCTTAATATTAAAAACGCCTAGTGAATTAAAAAATATAAATGCAGAAAAGAAAATATCTCCACATCCAGTGGTATCAAAAGTATTTTTAAACACGGTAGGAATAAAATAAACTTTATTTTTTGAAACAATATAACAACCCTTAATTCCCATTGTTATAATAAACATTTTAAATCTCCCAATAATTTTTTTATTTTTTTTTATTAGAGATAAAACTGTATCTGTTTTGTTTTTTACACATAATCTAAATTCTACTTCATCCACTGAAGCTATTTTTCCATTGGCGTATTTTGTGATAAGATTAAATCCATAATTTGATGAATTAGTTTGACAATTTACATTAATCTTCTTTGGGAATTTTTTAACAAAATTAATGATATCTTCGAACACATAACCATACCCATAATCAAAAATAACTACCTCGTCATATCCTTTAATTATTTTTTTTAGTTTGTTTAGATAAATATTTTTATTTTCTTCTGATAATCTATATTTTTCGCTATAATTAATTTGAAATAATTTAGTTTTTGAGTATTCATCAACAAATCTTATCTTTTGAATAATTTTTTCAGATTTAGAGAAAACTTTTTTTAATCCAATTTCTTGGTTTAAATATTTTTTATAAACCTTACTATTATTTTTATTATCAAAAACTAATAAGTCAGTATAATCAAAAAATTCTTTTATAAAATTTGCTGCTAATAAAGAACCTCCTCCAAAATCTTCATTTTTTATAAAATTTGTTGATACTACATTACTTTTTTGAGATTTTCCTAAAACTTTTACATTGCAATGAATATCAATTATTGGCTCACCAATTATTAATATTTTTTTTAATGAACTTTTAAATATTATATTTTTTATTTTTTCTAATAAATTAACCTTATCTATTTTTTTCAGAAAAGATAAAACTTCATTATCTAAATAATTAAAATTCTCATTAAGAATTTTACTTGAAGATTTTAGCTTAGTATCAATAATCAAAAATCTTCCGGAGTTTTTTTTAATTGCATCAATTTCTAACTTTAAATTTTTATTTGGGTTCTTTAAAAGGCCACTATAGTCTTTTCCTTTAAAGTAAACATCAGGCTTATAACTATTTATTATATCTACTGCTGTAGATTTTTTGCTAATAATGACCTCATCAATAAACTTAATTGACCTAAGCATTTTAATTCTTTCATTAATTGTAAACGCTGGTCTGTTGATACCCTTGTTTACATATTTATCGATAGTTACTGAAACTATAAGTTTATCACAGATAGATTTTGCTCTTTTGAAATATTCAATATGCCCAATATGTAAAATATCAAATACTCCATGAGCAAGTCCTAACTTATATTTTTTATTTTTTATCATTCAGATTAAATAAATTTTAAATTTAACTAGTATTAATGTATAAAACATAATTGTTATTATCAAAATAAAAATGAAAAAAATTCTAATTTTAGGTGCTTCAAGTTTTAGTGGATCAAGTTTTGCAAATTTTATGCTTGATAAAAATTTTTATGTGATAGCTACATATAGACAAAAAAAAAATTCCCTTTACCAACCCCATCTGCAAAACAGAAATAAAAAAAACTTAAAAAATATTCAGGTAGATTTAAATAAAAATATCAATTATTTACTAAAAATGATTAAAATACATAAACCAAGTGTAATAGTCGATTTTGCATCTTTGTGTATGGTGAATGAAAGTTGGAAAAATCCTGATGTTTATTTTAAATCAAATTTAGAAAAAAAATCAATATTAATTAAAGAATTAACAAATAAAAAATTTTTAAAAAAATATATCTACATCTCAACCCCAGAAATATTTGGCTCAAACAGCAATTCTATAAAAGAAAACTACAACATTTTTAATCCTTCGACACCATATGCAGTTTCAAAATTATCATTTGAGCTACTTCTTAAATCATATGGAAAATTATTTAATTTACCATTTATAATTTGCAGATTTTCAAATTTTTATGGGATTTCACAACCTAACTATAGATTAATTCCTAAAGTTGTTCTTAGTATTTTAAAAAGAAAAAAGTTTCCACTACAGGGAAGTGGTCTCAGTAAGAGAAATTTTATTGAAAGTTTTGATTTTTCTAATGGAATATATAAGGCTCTGATGAAAGGCAAAATTAAATCTACATATCACTTTTCAACAAATAAATTTTACACAATAAAAGATGTAATTAAAAAAATATGTAAAATTAATAATTATAAATATGAGGATTTAGTAAAAACAAATAAAGAAAGAACTGGGAAAGATAAAATTTATATCCTTAACTGTAAAAAAACAATCAAAGAATTAAATTGGCGACCTAAAATAAATTTTGAAAAATCATTAAGAAATATTATTTCCTACTATCAAAAAAATTTAAAGATTTTGTCAAAATTAGATACGAAATATAAAGATAAAAATTTAATTTAATGTTTTTTTTAAAAATTTAACTAAATAAAAGATGAATTGAAATAATTCTTTTTTCATAAAACTAGTATCATTTAATTCCAATCTATTTTTTCTATCATTAAACAAATTCTTCTCAGAAAGAATTTTTTTTCCATGATATAAATCATTTAAAATTTTAATTCTTATCGAGCTATATCTTACAGTATAAAAATTGATGAAAATATACAGGATGGATATCAAAAAAATTGAGTATTCAATTAATTCAAAAATATTTCTTGATAAATTAAAAATTATGAAATAATTCAAAATTATAAAAAATACAATTTTTTTTATTGAATTTATTTTTAAAAAATTAATAAATATCATAGAAACGATATTGAATATTAGAAAATTAATCATTTTCTCTAAAAAAAATATTACTTAATAAAGTCGATATCTTTAATAAGTTTAAACCTTTTTTTGTTATTTTTTTTTTTATTAATAAGTTTATCTTTGATCATCAAATTAACTCTATGTTTTACAAAACCTTTTTTTAAAAAATTATTTAGATTTTTTTTTTCTAAATAATACAAAGATGGACTTTCATTAAAAACCAAAGTTAAAAATATCATATAACTTATTAAAATAGTCAGATTAAAAACTAAATAATTCAAAAAATTTATAGAAAAAATATAATTAGAATTTAATAAAAAAAAATAATAAAAAATAGGCTCAATGAGATAAGATGCCAATTTTTTTTAATCTTCAAAATTTTGAATACAAAAATTTGAGAAAAAAATAAAATCAAAAAATTAATAAAAGTATAATATAGCATTATTATAGATTAATTTTTTTTGCTTTATGCCTATATTTTTTTTTATTAAAAATATTTATATCTATTAAGTTTTTAATAAATTGAAATATTACTTCAATTAAATTTTTAAATGAAACTGTTCTATCTATTTTCGATTCATTTTTAAAAATCATTGGAACTTCTGTATATTTTATTTTTGACTTTAACATCTTAATATTAACCTCTGGCCAAAAACTCATCCTTTTAGAGTTAATTTTAATCTTTTTTAAAATTTTACATTTATATATGCATGGTGACTGAATATAATTGACCCGAACATTAAAAAAATAACCATAAAGCATTCTAAATAACATTGTGAGTGCATATCTATTTCTTGAATAAATTTCCATATTGGATTTATAAAACATAACAAAATCAACATTATTTTTTAAATATTTTGTATAATCTATAAGAGGCACATCATTATCAGATGGAATAGGCATAATATAATTAGTTTTGCAAATCTTAAGTGCTGATATAAATGAATGACCTACACCCCTATTTTTCTTATTACTAATTAATGAAATATTTTTTCTATTTTTATGTTTTTTTATAAATTTTTTGAGTAATTCAAACGTTTTGTCCGTGCTACCATCATTTACTAATATAAACTCATTTCTTTTATTCTTCTCAGCGGAAATAAAGGTAGATAAATTTGGTAAAAAAATTTTTAAATTTTTTCTTATTTCTTCATTGTAAAATGGTATAAAAAACGTAATCATAAAAAAATTAGTTATACACTATTAATATTATATTAAACATTAACTATTTTAAAAATTCAAATGACCAAAAATTATAATTATCTTCCAGATCAATATAAAAAGAATAAATTAAAAATTAATCATAATTACTTATCTGAACAATTTAGTGACTACAAACAAATATTAGAAAAAATAACAAAAGTAATCAAATCTAATGATTTCACTTTAGGTAGAGAAGTTGATATTTTTGAAAAAAACATAAAAAAACTTATTAATGCAAAAAATGTCCTTGCGGTTGGAAGCGGCACTGATGCGATTTTTTTAAGTCTAAAATGTTTAGGTATAAAAGATGGTGATGAAGTTATTACAACGCCTTTTACATTTTATGCTACTATAGGAGCAATAGTAACAGCTGGGGCAAAACCTGTATTTGCTGACATAAATTATGATTATAATATTGATCCAAAAGAAATTGAAAAAAAAATAACAAAAAAAACTAAAGCTATATTGCCTGTTCATTGGGCAGGAAAGATTTGTGACATGAAAAAAATTACAGAAATTTCAAAAAAATATTCTATACCAATAGTAGAAGATGCATGTCATGCAATATTAGCAAAAAAAAATAATAAATTTGCTGGAAATTTTGGAAACATGGGTTGTTTTAGTTTACATCCTCTAAAAAATTTAAATGTGTGGGGTGATGGGGGATATATTGTAGTAAAAAATTTAAGTGATTTTAAAAAACTTTCATTAATGAGGAATCATGGACTAGTAAACAGAAACAAAAATTTATTATTTGGATATAATTCCAGGCTTGATACCATACAAGCTGTTGTTGCAAATCATTTATTAAAAAAATTGAAATTTTTAACCAATAAAAGAATTTCAAATGCAAGATATTTGGATGCAAAACTAAAAAAAATAAAAGATTTAGAGCTTATTAAAAGAGAAAAAAACGATATAGAGGTTTTTCACTTATATTGCTTAAGAATAAAAACAAAGAGAAATAAGATAATTAGAGAACTACAAAAAAAAAATATAGATGTAAAAATTCATTACCCCGTACCAATGCATCTACAGCCTGCAGCAAAAAATATGGGTTATAAAAAAGGGGATTTTCCAATTACAGAAAAAATTGCAAAAGAAACAATATCTTTACCTATACATGAATTCATTACAAAGAAAAATTTAGATAAAATAATTGAAATTTTTAATCGTATATATGAAAAATAAAATTAGTTATCTTAGACTTGACAAGAATTACCATAAAATAAAAAAAAAATTATTTTTTTTTCTTGATAGAATCGGTAATAAAGGTGATTTTATACTTGCAAAAGAAGTAGGTATTTTTGAAAACAAACTAAAAAAATTTTTAAATTCAAAATATGTTGCTTCATGTGCAAATGGAACAGATGCAATTGAAATTTCATTAAAAATTCTAGGTATCAAAAAAAATGATGAAGTAATTACAGTTGCTAACACTTGGATATCAGTGGCAAATTCAATCATAAATATTGGTGCAAAGCCTAAATTTATTGATATCGACGAAAGTTTAAATATGAATATCTTAGATTTTGAAAAGGTTATCTCAAAAAAAACTAAATGTATTATAGTTACTCATCTAAACGGCTTACCATGTAAAATGGCTACAATAATAAAAATTTGTAAAAAATATAATATTAAAATTATCGAAGATTGTTCTCAAGCAATAGGAAGTAAATATAAAGGTTCTTACGTTGGAAACTTTGGAGATATTGCAACATTTAGCCTTCATCCAACAAAAAATTTAGGTGTTTTTGGAGATGGCGGCTTTATTAGTACTAATAATAAACGTTATTATAATAAATTTATCACGATAAGAAATAATGGTTTAATCAATAGAGACAATGCCAAATATATAGGTAGAAACAGTAGGTTAGACGCTATACAGGCAATTGTTGGCTTACTTCAGTTAAAAAATTTAAAAAAATGTATTTCAATTAGAAAGGCAAATGCAAAATTTTACAATAAATCTTTGGCGTCTTTAAAAAATTTTATTAAAACTCCAAATTTTTCTATTGATAAGGACGTGAAACATACATTTCATAGATATGTTATAATATGCTCTGAAAGAAATAAGCTATTTAAATATCTGATTAAAAATAATATTGAAGTTAAGATTCATTATCCTCTTAATATACATGAGCAGATTTCATTTAAGGATTATTATACAAAAAAACTTATTAATACAGACTTGTTAAATAAAAAAATAATTAGTTTACCAATTCACGAAAATTTAACTTTAAGAGATTTAAGAAAGATAATCAAATTGATTAAAAATTTTTATAAAAAAAAAATTTTTTCATGAAGTTTTTTCCTATTATTAAATTCTTAATTTTAATTCTAGCTTTTTACCATTTATTAAATAATGACGACTTAAATTTTAACAAATTATTTAATAATGAATTATTGGAATATTATAATATCTTTATCGCTGTTTTTTTTTTAATTTCAGTTACATATTTTATTGGTGCATTTAGATGGTGGTTAATTTTAAAATCTTTTAATTTTAAAGTTCAATTATATGAGATTGTAAAGATAACCTATATTGGAGCTTTTTTTAATAATGTTTTATTCGGAGCTTATGGGGGCGATCTAGTAAAAGGTTATTATATCTATAAGCTTTCAAAAAATTCATTAAAATCAACTTTAACAATATTATTTGATAGATGTATTGGTTTTTTGGGACTTTTTTTAATAGGCTTTTTTTCTTCCATAATTATTTTTAGGGGGGAATTTCTTCTATTGATTAATATAAAATTAATTTCAATTCTAAGTTTAAGTATTATTATTCTAACTTCCTTGTTTTACATAATTATTCTTAATAAAAAAAAACTTTTTTCAATAAAAATTAATAAATATTTTGATTATTTAAATTTATATTTACGTGAAAATAAAATGAATTTATTTTTTTTTATTTTTCTTTCGTCTGTACTTTTTTCGATTGTTCATTTTAGTGTATACTTAATATCAGATCTTATCCTTTATTTTGAATTAGGAATTAAGAAAATTTTTTTCCTTAATTTTTTTACTACACTGGTAAATGCTATTCCTATTACACCTGGTGGTTTGGGTATTGGAGAAATAACTTTCGTGAATATAAATAAATTTATTTTTATTAATGAATCTAGCATAAATAATATTGCAAATGTAATTATTCTATACAGAATAATTAATTTGGTTGTTTGTTTACCAGGAGCAGTTATATATATTTTTCAAAAAAAAAAATTATGAAAATACTAATTACTGGAGCGTGTGGATATCAAGGATCACTCTTAATACCCAAACTTCTGAAAAAAAATCATGAAATTATTGCTATAGATACTCAATGGTTTGGAAACTATTTAAAAAAACATAAAAACTTGAAAAATATAAAAAAAAATATTTTAGACATAAATAAAATAGATTTAAAAGATGTTGACACAATAATTCATTTAGCTTCAATTGCGAATGACCCAATGGGTGATTTAGTACAAAACATAACCTGGGAATACTCGTGCTTAGGTACAATGAAACTACTTAATCTTGCTATAGAGCAAAATGTTAAAAAAATAATATATGCTTCTTCGTCTTCAGTTTATGGGCTTAAAAAAGAAAAAAAAGTTACCGAAAATTTATCTCTAAAACCTATATCGATATATAACAAAGCAAAAATGATTACCGAAAGAATTATTTTATCATATTCTGACAAAATAGATTTTACAATTATAAGGCCCGCTACAGTATGTGGTGTTTCCCCAAGAATGAGATTTGATGTAAGTGTTAACATGATGACATATCAAGCCTTAAAAAATGGCAAGATGACTGTGTTTGGTGGTAATCAAACTAGGCCAAACATTCACATGGACGATTTATTGGATCTTTATATATTTTTTTTAAAAAAAGGTAAAAAATTTAATGGCATTTTTAATGCTGGTTTTGAAAATTTAAAAATAATAGAAATAGCTAAAAGAGTTCAGAAAATAATTCCATCAAAAATTAATATAATAAAAAATAACATTGATATTAGAGATTACCGAGTAGATTCATCAAAACTGTTATCTCTTGGTTACAAACCTAAAAAAAATATTAACCATGCTATTAATGAAATATTAATCAAATATAAAAAAAATATAAATAATGTTGATAAGAAATCTTTTTCAATTAAATGGTTGAAGCAAAATTATAAAAGGTATTTTAATATCACTTAATTTTATTTTTTGAAAATATATCAACTAAAATTAAAAGCCAATATTGATGGATATTTTCAATTAAATTATAAGATTTTGAGTTAACAACAAAATTTAAGTCACCTAATTTACTCAACTTATTTTTTTTTCCAAAACCTGTAAAGGTAATTAATTTGTTATTCTTATTTTTTAAAAATTTGGCAGCATTAATCATATTTAAAGACTTTCCGCTAGACGAAATTAAAATAATTAAATCTTGAGTATCACAATAAAATTTTAGTGCTTCTTTAACCCAATTTTCATACCCATAATCATTAGAAAAACATGTCAAAAGGTTGCTTTCATTAAAATTAACACATCTAACATTTCCATTTTTTGTCATATCTACACTAAAATGACTTGCTATAGAGGCACTTCCACCATTGCCAAAAATAATAATTTTTTTTTTATTTTTTTTTACCATCAAAGTAAATTTAAAAAACTTGTAAAATTTTTTTTTAAGATCCTCATTCATCTTTAAATGCGATATATAATCTTTATTATATTTTTCTAAAAACAAATCAAATTTTTTCATAGTAATTTTTTCTTTAATTTTTTAGACCAATTTTTATCATAAAAAAAACTTTTATCATCAATATAAATGTCAAAACTTGGTTTTCCAAAAATCAACTTATCATAATTTACTTGCCATTTTTTTAATTGATGTAAAGTAATTTTAGCTGCTTGTTTTTTTGCTTTTGAAATATTATCATTATTTCTACCCATAAATCTTGCTGTAAAAATTTTGATATAAAAATTTTTTTTATATAAATCATTTACAACTTTTATATTTTTTTTAATTGGTATACTTTTTTTATAGTTTTTACTCTTTGTTTTACATAGCACATTGTCTAAGTCAAAGCAGATGATTTTTTTTTTCATTTTTTTATTTTACTAAAGTAAGTATTTTTTTTAAAAAAAATTTATTATTTAAAAATTTGTTAATTTTGATTAAATCTGTTTCTAAATTTTTTATATCTATTTTTTCATCGCATTGCATTATTCTACTGTGAGAAGTAGATTTTAAATTTTTTCCTAATGCTATTTCTTCAGAAATTTTTTCACCTTTCTTCAAACCAATTATTTTTATTTCAACATCACCATTTATGTTTTTTTTATTTTTAACTGTATTTCCACTTAATCTGATAATTCTTTTTGCTATTTCATAAATGTTTATTTGTTGACCCATATTTAGTGCATAAATCTTTACACCTTTTTTATTTAGAAATGATGAATTTATAACTAGTTTCACCGCCTCTGAAATGGACATAAAATATCTTTGGGCTTTTTTATTAGTTACTGTTAAAGGTTCCCCTTTTGATATTTGATTGAGAAATATTGGTATTACTGAGCCACTTGACCCTATCACATTTCCAAACCGCACAATTGTAAAGTTAACTATATCTCCTAATTTATTTTTTTTGTAATAATACTCTATTAATCTTTCTCCATATTTTTTTGAAAAACCCAAAATACTTTTTGGATTTACTGCCTTATCAGAACTAATAAAAGTAAAATTTTTAATTCTTTTTTGTATTGCAAATTTTATAATATTTTTTGTTCCAAAAATATTATTTTTAATCATTGAATATGGATTTTCTTCTCCAAAAAAAACATGTTTATAAGCTGCTGCATGAAAAACTTCATCTAAATTTTTATTTTTGAATTTGCTATCTAAAAATTCAATATCTCCGCAATCACCAAGAACTGGAATAATTTTACCTATGTTTTTGATTTTATGATCCTTCAAACTTGATAAAAGATTAAATAAATTTATTTCTGAATTATCTAAAGCATATATTCGTTTTGGAGAATGTTTTGCAATTTCTTTAGTTAACTCTGAACCAATTGAACCACCAGCTCCCGTTATCAATATACTTTTACTTTTAATTTTTTTAATTAAAACTTTTTTATCAACTATAATTTTTTCTCTATCAATTATATCATAGAAATTAGGTTTTATTTTTAGAGATTTTTTTATTAAATTTCTATGACCTTCTTTTATATTCGCTAAATTTTTTATTCTTATATTTTGATTTTCTAATTTTTTAAAAAGACTTACTCTTTCATTTTTTTTAAAACTTTTTGTGCCAATAATTATTTCGTTAATATTTAATGTTTTAATTATTTTGTACAAATCTCGAATTTTATAAATTTTTACACCATTAATTTCTCTCTTCTTATATTCACCACTAATATCTAAAAAACATTTTACATTTCCATAATCATTTGACTGTCTAATATTATTAAAAAGATTAACAGTTTGATCATTAATTCCAATTATGAGAATATTATTTATTAAATTATTTTTTATATTATTTGAATTGATTAAAAAACTTATTATTACTCTAATTAAAATTACAAATATTCCAATAAAAATTGGGGCAATAAATGAAACAGATCGAGGAAAGTAAATATTTTTGTAAACTAAAAAGTTAATCAATATTAAAACTATCTGAAAATAAATTATTGATTTAATAATATTTTTTATAGAGTGATAATCAAAATATCTAATTAATATTTGATAAACATTATTTACATAAAATGTTAAAAAAAATATTACAAAAAAAATTATATATACAATTATTTCTATTTTCCAAAATGGATAAAATTTTTCTAGTCTTAAGGTATAAGCTAGACTAACTGATAATATAACAATTATAAAGTCTACTAAAAAAAGTATTATTTTTTTTTTAAAATTTGAAATATTATAATTTATCAATGTGAAATATCCTTATTATAAAAAACTATTATTATAGTTTTGAGCAAAATTTTTATATCTAAGAAAATACTATATTGTGAATAATATAACTTATCAAAATATATTTTTTTTTTTCAGAAATTGAGTCTCTTCCATTAATTTGTGCCAAACCTGTAATTCCTGGCTTTATGTTGTTGATTTTAAAATGAGCTCTTTTTTTAATTATAAATTTTTGAGTTTTTAATGCTGGTCTTGGGCCTACAATAGACATTTTTCCGCTCAGAACGTTGAATAACTGAGGTAATTCATCTAAACTTGATTTTCTTAAAAAAGTTCCAATTTTTGTAATTTTTTTATCAACATTTTTAATTTTTTTTGTTTCTTCTATTTTGGTTCCTTCAAACATTGTTCTGAATTTAAACATATTAAATTCTTTGCCATACTGACCAACTCTTAAAGATTTGAATAAAATTGGACCACTAGAGTCTATTTTAATCAATATCGAAATTAATAAAAAAAAAGGAACAAACAAAATTAAGAGAATTGAAGAAAATAAAATATCAAAAACTCTTTTATGAAAAATCATTTTTTTGAAAATCTAAATATCAAAAGATTATACAGTATTAAAAATAAAATGATTATGATTAAATTGTTATTAAATAAACCATAAAAAAATATTTGAGAAATAATAATACCTTGTAACAAAATTAAAGTTTTAAAATATCCAATTTTATTAATTAATAAATGATGAATATGTCTATTATCAGCTCTAAAAGGGTTAAATCCATTTGAAAGTCTCTCTAAAAATAATCTAAACATATCAATTCCAGGTAACATCATAATGATAAATATTTCATCACAAGTAAATGTAGATTCTAAATTGTAGGATTTAATAAAAAAAAATGAGATAACAAAACCAAGAATTTGAGCACCACTATCACCAAGATAAGTTTTATTTTTTGAATTTAAATAAATAAAAAATATGAGCGATATAATAAATACCAAACTTAAATTCGAAAAAACATTTTTATAAAAAAAAATTATAAATATAATTAAGCAATATATTGAACATTGAAGATTGATACCATCAAACATATTAATCGCATTTAAAAAAAGTAAAATACATAACAAGGTAAAAAATAATGAAAATTTTTTAAGTTCTATTGGGGCATCTAGAAATGAAAAAGATAATTCTCTTATAATAAGATTTTCGTCAATTATTAAAACTATAAAAATAATTATTGAATTAGAAATTAGTTTGGTATTAGCTGAAATATTGTGTTTGTCGTCAAGCAATCCAATTATAAAACACAACGATAAGCCAAAAAAGAAAGAGAAATACTCTCTAGAATTTGAAAAGTAAATTTCTGAATATAAATTTAAATTACTGGAAATATTTAAAATATAAAAAATAAGTAAATTATATATTAATATCAAACCCCCATACAATGCTATTGGTTTTTTTTGAAACTTTCTAATTTTATCAGGCTGATCAAAAAGGTTTATATTTTTTTCTAGAAAATTAAAAAAAAATATTATTGGAAAATTGATTAATATTGAGCTTATAATTATATAATTAGACATTGTATTTTTTATATTTAATTAAATATATTAAAAATCCTAGAGGATAATAAATTATTATTGATAACCAATTATTAAAAAAGTTTCCTGAAGGCAAAAATGGAAAAAAGGTTATAAAAAACACTGATAATATACAAATTGCTTCATCACTTAGCTTTTGTTTTCTAAATTTTATTTGATGAAATAAATTTATGCTAAATTCCTTTAAAATATAAAAAAATATAAAGAATAAGGCAATTGTTCCCGTTAATCCTGTCTCGGATAAAAATTGTGCATAAAAATTGTGTGGGTGTGTTGTGCATGCATTAACATCAATTAATTCTTTAGTAATATTTTTTTCTTTTGAGCAATAAAACCTAAACATTTTAGCACCATGTCCAAAAATGGGTTTTTCTTTGAACATATTTAAAGCAATTTTATAGTGACCTTCGTAAGTTTTGCTAAATAAAACTAATCTTTCACTACCTTCATATACACCTAGCTGATTAAGTGTTGATGAAATTATTCTATTTTTTAATGTTTCATTAAAATATATTAAACTTCCACCAATAAGCAGACTTAGTAAAATTGGAAATATAATCAATTTTCTTAAATTAATTGAAGAGAATAATAAAAATAATGTGAATAAAAAAAATAAAGCAATTGAAGTTCTTTCACCACTTAAAATCACAACAATAAATGAAATTATTAAATAAAAAAATATTAATACTGACTTATATTTTTTAATTAACTTATTTTGAGAATTTACTATTAAAAAAATTAAGATCGGTACAAATCTTGAAATATAGCTACCTAAAACTTCATCTTTTCCAAAAAAACTAGTAATTCTAAAATTATGAGGATTATCATAAACAAAACCAATTAGATTTTTTGAAAAAATAAATTGGTACGTAGCATCTAAAAATAGAATAAGAAAAATTAATAAAAAAATTTTAAGGAGATGCTCTAAAATATTTTTATTATAAGAAATTAGTAAAAAAATAACAATTCCAAATAAAAAAAACCTAAAATAAAGAGAGGCACTTTTTATTGATGAAAAGTTAAAAGTAAAAAAAGAATTAATTGTTAAGATTAACCAAAATACAACAAATGCATAAAAAAATTTATTTTTAAAAATGGAAAAATCTTTCTTTAAAAATAAAACTATAAAAGAGCTAAATATGATTAATACTAAAAATAAATCAGGAATGAAAGGACCACTAATCAAGGCAATTGGTATTAAGCAAAATAGAATAGTAGAGAACTTTATTAGGTGATTTTGGAAATTTATATTATTCATTTTAAAAAATACTGAATTACTTTTAAGGGAAATCTCAAAAAAATTACAAATAAATTATTTTTAATATTATTTATTTTAAATGAGTTTAAAATTTCAATAGAAGATTTATTATGATTTAAAAAAGATTTAGTACTTTTTCCTCCAAATCTCATAAAAACATAATTTTGATTTATTTTTCTATATTTAATTTTATTGATAAAAATTGTCCTTAAAAAAAAATCAAAATCACCAGCAATTTTAAATTTTGTATTATATGTACCAAATTTTGAATATACCTCTTTTTTAAAAAAAGATGAAGGATGTGGAGGTGAATAGCCCAAATAGATCATCCAATTATAAAAATTAGATTTATAATTTCTTATTATTTTTTTTTTATTATTTATTCCTTTAAAAATTAAAGTATTTCCTATTACGCATTTATAATTTTGATCATTTTCAAAAACATTTTCAACATCTGATAAAACATTATTTGAATAATAAATATCATCTGAATTTAAAATTGAGATTATCTCACCCGATGCAACTTTAATTCCTTTATTGATTGCATCATAAATCCCATTATCTTTTTCTGAGATTATTTTATTAAAATATTTTTTGTAATTATTGACAATATTTAAAGTATTATCAGTTGATCCTCCGTCAACAAGAATATACTCATAATCTTTACAAGATTGGGATATTACAGACCGAATAGTTTCTTCAATAGTTTTTTCTGAGTTATAGCTTACTGTTACAATTGAAAATTTCATTTTACCTACTTAAAATATAGTTTTCTAAAACAAGTATATCCATTTCAGTTCTATGAAAACAATTTAATGCTTCAATGGGATGGTTTACTATAGGCTCATTTTCGTTAAAAGAAGTGTTTAAAATAACAGGAACATTTGTGAGCTCAAAAAAATTTCTAATTAAATTATAATATTTAAAATTATCTTCTTTTTTAACTGTTTGAACTCTCCCACTGCCATCTATATGTGTTATTCCTGGGAGTAATTTTTGTTTTTCTTCTCTCACTTGATAAACCTCTGACATAAAAGGCACCTCTTTATTTATGTCAAACCATTTGTGCGACTCCTCAAATATTACTGAAGGAGCAAATGGCCTAAAACTCTCTCTCCTTTTTATTTTTGAATTTATAATTTTTTTAATATTAGGATTTCTTGGGTCGGCAAGAATAGATCTATTTCCTAAAGCTCTTGGACCCCATTCAGTTTTATCTTGGAACCATCCAATTACTTTTGAATTAGCAAGTTCTTTTGCAATATAACTTGAAATTTCCTGATCTTTTAAAAAATTTATATTATATTTTTTTTTATATTCGAATTTATTTATTATATTTTCTATCTCATCATTATTAAATTTTGGACCTAAATATGAATAATTTTTTACATAAATTTTTTTCTTAAATTTATTACTTAGATAAGCGCAAGCAGAACCAACTGAGCCACCACCATCACCAGGATTTGGTGAAATATAAATATTTTTAAATGGAGTTTTTTTAATTATTTTACCATTTGCTACAGAATTCATAGCACAACCGCCAGACAAAGTTAAATTTGGGTTTTGATATTTTTTGTAAACTATATTTAATAAATGAAAAAATATATCCTCATATACTGATTGTATGGATTTTGCTAAATCCATATGATATTGCGTTATTTCATCATTATTTTTTCTCGCTTTGCCTAATAGATCAACTAATTTATTAGAGTACAAATTTAAGTATTCTGCTTGATTTTTTTTATTAATTTGAAGAATTTTTTTTTTATGATGCTCAAAATATTTTAAATTTAAATTGAAACCAAAATTAGTTTTATTTATAAGATCTGAAATTTCTTTTATATATTTAGGTTTACCATACGGAGATAATCCCATAACTTTATATTCGTCTCCATAATTTTTAAATCCTAAAAATTGTGTCATTGCTTGATAATATATTCCTAATGAATGTGGAAAATATATTTTTGAATCTAATTTTAAGTTTTTATTTATTGAATATCCCCAAGCACAGCTTGCAAAATCACCAAATCCATCAACAGATAAGTTAACGCACTCTTCAAAACCACTAAAATAGAGCGAAGAAGCAATATGAGATTCGTGATGGTCAGCATAAAATATTTTTCCATTAAAATTATAGTTTTCATCAATTTTAGAAATATAGTTTTTTAAAGTAAGTTTTGACCGTGTATTTTTAGCACTATTTATAGCTATTTTATATGCAGATGGATTTTGTAAAAGAAATAATATTTTTTTTATAATTGAAGATGTTGGTCTTGAATTAATAGTTATAACACTAATATCGCTAATATTTATATTTGCATGAGATAAACAAAATTTTATTGCATTAAAAGGAAATAATGTTGTGTGTTTAACTCTTAAAAATCTTTCTTCTTCAGCTGCAACGATTAATTCATTATTTTCAAAAAGACATGCGGAACTGTCTGAATGAAGGAAATTTAATCCAAGAACATAATTTTTTTTCATTAATACCAATTTTTTGACTCAAATGAGTAAGTAAGACAATCATTATAAACTTTAGGTAAATCTGTTTCTATTTCTCTTAAAGAAAAATTCTTATCTGAAAACATATGAGCTTTAATTGCTAAAGAACTGAGGTTTTGATAATTTTTATAAAACTCCAAAATTGTATCTACATATTGATTTAAATTCTTATTATCGATGATTTTTATAAATTCATTAGCATTTTTTGTAAATTGAAACTTACAATTTTTTGAAATTATTACTGGTAACCCTGCACTAAGAGCTTCTTTTACAGAAACTGAGTCAGCTTCATCATCTGAGGGCAAAATAAATACATCACTTTCACTAAATAATTTATTCTTTTCTTTAAGCGTTTTAATACCTTCTCTAATTTCTACTATTTTTGTTATTTTTAAACTTTCTATTTTAGAGATAAAATCATTATAAATTAATTTATCTTTTGGGCCAACAAACAAAAATTTAATATCATTTATTTTTTCTTTTTCAATTAATTTGATTATATCTAATAATCTATATATTCCTTTTTTGAAATTTAAACGTCCGAAGAATAAAATAGTAAATTTTTCTTTATTGATTAATTTAGTAATTTTATATTGTGATACATCTAAACAATTTTGTAATTTAAATATGCGCAATTTTTTGAAATTAAGAATATTAGATATCTCATTTTTTTCATAATCATTTAAAACATGAATAGCCTGACTTTTTGAAATAAATGATTTAAATAATTTTAGAAAGATTATTTTTTTTAATTTAGATTGGCGCATAGACCAATTGTTTAAATTTCCATGTAAACTTATTATGTAGGGAATATGATTTTTAAATAATATATTTGATATTATTGCATTCGATACTGAAAAAATATTATGAAAATGTACTAAATCATATTCATCTAAATAGTCTATAAATTTTTTTCTATCTGAAATTAAAATTTTAGAAATATCTTTAAAAGAATATATTTCTTTAACAACTTCAATATTTTTTGATTTTAAAGTATTTATATAATTTTGCTCTACATTAAAAGGACCACCAGAATCTACAGAACTATATCCAAGAGACAAAATTTTCATTTAAAAATTATGATTATATAATGATATATATTTTTCTAAAATATTTTCCCATAAATATTTTTCAGATAATTTTTTAGAATTTTTTGATTTAATTAAAAACTGATTCTCATTAATTAAATTGATTTCTCTTAGAGTTTTTTCAATATCGGTAATGTTGTCATTTATGACCCAGCCTGAATTTGTTTCTTGAATATCTTTCCAAGGTGTTTTTATAGTTGTCAATACAGGAAGACCGGCTCTAAGACTCTCTAAAACTACATAACCAAAATTTTCACTTTTAGATGGCAAAATCATTAAATCGCTCTCTTTAAAAATTTTATTTTTTATTTCAGTATCAAATATTGCCCCTTTAAAAAAAACATTTTCAATATTTTTTAAAGAAGGATCGATTTGATCAAGAAATCTATTAAAATCTGGACCATATATATTTAATTCCCAATTTAGCATACCTGCTTTTTTCCAGCCCATTAACAATTCTTCTAAGCCCTTTTTTTTATGTATTCTAGAGAAGAATAAAGCTCTTTTTTTATCATTTACAAAAAATTTATTCTTAACAAATTTTTCTTCCAATTTATTTATCCCATGAGGAATAACTATAATATTTTTATTATTGGTAAGCTTCTTAATGTTTTCTTTTTCAAGAGATGATGTTGCATGTATTATATCACTTTTGTCTAAAATTTTTTTTTGATAAAATATAAGAGCTAATTTTTTTTTGATTTTTTTTTGTTGAAGAGACCAATCTTCAAAAATACCCATCGGAGATATGATAAATTTTTTTTTTAAAAAAAAACTAATTAAAAAAACTTTAATATGATTAAAATCCCAACCACCATAAAAATGAATAATATCGTGTTTTTTAATTATATTGTAAATACTTCTAGTTGGTTTTTTTTTTCCATCAAAAAAAGGGAGGATTTTAATTTTTATATTTTTCTCTAAAAGTTCTCTTACAGTTGATGTAATAACATTATAAGGACCTCCAATTTCAGGATAAAGACTACTAGTTACTACCAATATTTTCATAAAATGAATTATACACTTTTAGGTATTTTTTTTTTATATCCTTTAATTTATATCTATCTAAATTTTTAAAACCAATTTTAATAATTTTCTTTACTTTATAGCGCTTTTTCTGAATATTAATAATTTTTCTTCTTATATCAGTAATACTTAAAGGATTAATATATATTGCCCCTTTGCCTGATATATCCTTTAAATTATTTGAGGTTACAACTAGTCTACCAACAGCCTGGGCTTCTAAAATAGGAATTCCAAATCCTTCATATTCTGATGGAAACAGCAATATATCACTATTAATATAATGTCTGAATATTTGTTTTTGGGTCTGATTAACATAATTTAAATAATTAATCTTATTTTTTTTTAAAAGATCTAGATATTTTAACTTTATTTCTCCTATAATTATAAGTTTTATTTTAAGTTTTTTCAGTGCCTTTATAGATCTTTCAAGATTTTTGTTTTCACCAGTTCCTATAAATAAAATATTTAATTCTTTGAAATTTAATTTTTTATTTTTTCTTTTAAAAGTGCTTGAAATCGAACAAGATATTACTTCAATTTTCTTACTTTCAACTTTAAAATTGCTTATTATCTCTCTTTTGATTTTTTGAGAAATTGTAATTATTTTTGAACATCTTTTTAAAGGTAAATCTAACCAAAAAAGTTTATAAATACGTCTTTTCAAGCCTTTTAATCTATTTAAAGAATATAGATCAAGTATTGTTAAAATAGTTTTTTCCTTTTTTAACAGAAAATTTACAAAATTTATATCTCCACTTACATGGTTAATTTCATTTTGATTAAAAAAACACCAAATTGTGGAACAAACTCTTGTAAAAAATCCTTTACTTACAAATGGTAGTTTTTTAATAATAATTTCAACATTACTATTATAAATAAATAACTCCTTATAAAACATTTCAATGCTATAATCAAAATTTTCTCTTGGTTTCCTTTGAAAAAAAGATACTTTTATTTTTTTTTTCATTTTAGAAATCTATTCAAAATATAAATTAATATTGTCATGGAAAAATAAAGAAAAATTATTGGATAATATATTCCTCCATAAACTAATGACAAATGTGGTTCCCAAAAAAAGTAGAACAGCATAAGTATATGCCAATGTGACTTTCGGCATTATTAAAGTTATTTATTGAAAAAATTTCACTAAAAAATCTAACAACTAGACCCAATAAAAACGATATAATTATAACACCATAAAACCCAAAGTTAATATAAGCTTCATTTATAATTGGAAGATTCCATGATGTAGCTGTGTCTGTAGATCCCAAAACACTGTATTTTTTCCCGATACTATTTGCAATAGTATCATTTGGTTTTTCTTTCCATATTACTCTTGGTATAAATTTGGATAATAGGATTTTATATGTTTCACCCTTAAGATAATTTATAGATGAAGGTGTTTTTTCAAGTAAAATTATTAATGAACTAAATGAATGAGCTAATCTCCAATTATTATCTTTTGCCCTAATTGGATCAGAAGCTGTGCCTGCAATAAAACTCTTCTTTTTATTTTTATCTAGTATTATGTATTCACTAGACTTTGATTTTAAAACTAATGAGTAGAATTTTAAAAATATTTTACTTCTTTCTACCGTATTATAATTATCTAAGCTTAAGTTTATCCTAAATTCATTTTTGTGAAGATGAAGAGTAATAAAAAATATAGCGCACAATAAAATTAAAATAACAGGAATTTTTCTATTTACGATTACATAAACAACAAAATAAATTAAAGTCAAAGATGCCGGAAAAACATAGGAGGAGCTCAAGATTTCTAAAAAAATGGTAACAAAAATTAAAAATATATATAAATAATTTTTAATGTCTTTTAACTTAATTATTGAATAAAAAATAATTGAAAAACTAATTGCTACTATTGGTACAATAATTTGATTTAAATTTGATGGAACAACATCATATAATTTGTTAAAAAAATTTATAAAAAGAAAAAAAACAGCAATTAATATTAGATGGCTATAACTTTTTGCTTCAAGAAATTTGAAACCCAATCTTTTTTTTTTAAAAAAAGTTTTTGATAAAAAATAACCTATGTTTAAAAAAATAATTGCTAAATTTATAATAATAAAAGCTTTAACAATTACTTTTTGATCTTTATCAGATAAATACTCTCCAATTAACTCAAAACTAAACCCATAGGTAGATAACAAGTATAAAACAATTAGGAATATAAATGGGAAATTATTTTTCTTTTCATGTTCTAATAAAAATAGGTGTAAGCTCAGAAAGCATAGTCCAATAAAAGTAATTGATAAAAATAAACTTAAATAACTAGGTCTAAAATTTAAATCAAGAAAATAAACTCTATAAATTAATACAAAAAATAAAATGCAAAAATAAATTGGAAGTAAAAACTTTTTTATATTTTCTATTTTCATACAAGTTGAGATAGTAAATATTTAAGCCTATTATCATAGCTATATTTTTTAGATTTTAATAAACCTGCTCTTCGAATATTGAATAGTTTATTTTTTTTTTTAATATTAAGTCAATTTTAGATTTTGCTTCGTTTTGATTAGAATACATAAAGCACTCCTTGTTTTCTAAAAAAAAATATTTACTTTCTTTATTTCGCTGCGTAAGCATAAGCCCCCCCATTATAGGAATTTCAAAAACTTTCATATTGTGAGATTCTTTGTCTTGTTCTCTAAGTATATTTAAGCTGACTGCATAATTCCTATATATTTCTCTAAGACGTTTGCCATTAATAAAATTACTTTTAATTTTTAAAAATTTATTTAAATCCTTTGCCCTATTCCATCCTGGTCCAAAAATATCTATTTTTCTATTAAGGTTATTTAAAAAGTTTTTTCTAAATTCATCATAAGCGCCAACAAAGTTGACATCATTTCTAATCAATTTTTTTTTTAATTTTTGCTTTGTAAAGTGTATTTTTTTATCATACCCAAATGGAAGAAATATATGCTTCTTAACGTTATTTTTTTTTAATTTTTTTTTTAATTTTTTACTAAAAGAGGTACAAAAATAATCATAAAAACTCATAGACTTGACCACCTCAGTATTTGAACAAGATGGAAATTTTAAGTTAAAGGGATTATCGGTATAAATATTTATCCATTTAGCTTTTTTTTGAAATCTAGATAATATTTTTAGTGTATCTAAATTTAATTCAATCCCTTTAAATACAATTATATAATCAAAATGAATACTTGTAGTTAAAAACTTAGTTAAAAATAATCTATATAAATAGTAGTAAAATTCTCTTATAATTTTATTATTAACTATATTAATCATTTTTAAAATTACATTATTGTCTGGAGAGAAGAAGGAAACTTTTTTTATATTTAAATTTTGAAAAGACCTGAGATAACTTTTTTCAATTGAATAAGGAAAATTTGAGCCTATTAAAAGAAATTTTTTATTTTTTATTGTTTCTAGATTTTTCACTTATTTTAACTCACTCTTAAACAAGGTATCGTGTCTTAGTTTTTCTAATACAGTGTATTTTTTTTCTTTTAAAAAATTTAATACTTCTTCATCAAAACCTTCTACTAAAATAAATTTAAACAAATATTCTTTAAAATTAATTCCCTGAAGAACCTCAAGTTCTTCACCTTCAACATCTAAAGAAAAAAAATCTATTATTTTTGGAGCTTGAGATTGAATTAATAAATCATTTAATGGTTTTGCTTGAGTTTTGAAATTATAAAATTTGTCTGAAAAAGATAAATTTATGTGATTTAAATATTTTTCTAAATTTTTTTTATCACTAAATTGATCTTTTGAAAAAGTAGAAAGATCAGCATAGATATATTCTTTGATTTGATTTTTTTTTTCAAAATTACAACATGCTAAATTAAATAATTTGTTATTTTTACCTCTATATTTTTTGAGAAGATTAAATCTATTGCTAGGTTCAATCAATATTCCATTCCAATTAAGATATTTCTCAAGATAAAGTGTATTTGAAAATCTAACGCCATCATTAGCACCTAATTCGATATAATAGCCATTTTTATAATTAAGATACTTTTTTATATATTGATGATAATCCCATTGTGAATTATTTTTAAAAAAGTGAAAACGATACCAAATCTTAATTGACTGTATCATCTTCCATAAAAAAGTTTTTACAATAATATTTTTTATTTTTTCCAAATTTTCCACTTTGGTTTATTTTTCCATAATTTGTCTAGATACATTTTATCTCTTAATGTATCCATACACTGCCAAAACCCTTTATGTTTGAATACGTACATTTTATTTGTTTTAACTATTTTTTTCATCGGGGCATTTTCTAACATTTCATCATTATTTTTATTTATAAATTTTAAAATACTTTTATTCAAAACAAAGTATCCTCCACTTACATAATTTAATTTTAAATCCTTTTTTTCCATAAAATTTAAAATCTTATTTTGATTGTTGAATTTTATTGCTCCATACTTACTGACTGGCACTACTCCTGTTATGGTAAAAATTGATTTTTTTTTAAAGTGGAAATTAATTAATTTATTTATTTTTAGGTCAGACACAGCATCACCATAAGTTAAACAAAATTCGTTAGGCAGTATTTTTTCTATCTTTTTTAACCTGGTACCTGTTAAACTTTTTAATCCAGTATTAACAATAACTATATTTTCTGCTGAAAAACTCTTTTCTTTTAAAAAAAAATTTTTTATTACATAACCTTTGTATCCGGTACAAATAATGAAATTTTTAAAACCATAAAATTGATAGTGTTTTAAAATATGCCACAAAATTGGTTTTGATCCGACTTTAACCATTGGTTTGGGTTTTTTTTGAGTTTCTTCAGATAATCTTGTACCAAGACCACCCGCTAAAATAACTACGGTATCAATATTTAGTTTTTTATTCATAGTTTTTGTACTTATATTAAAGTTAAATGAAAAAAAATATAAATTTATTAGCTATAAGCCATTCGTTTATCAAAAAAATTAATACTGACGTATATTCGTTGCTTAATGATAAATACAACATTCATACCACTTTAATATGTCCACTTGATCATTTTGAAAATAAAAAAAAAATTAAACCAAATTTTAATAAAGAGGACGTAAATCTTAATTTAGTTTTTAAGAAATATACCTTTGATCATTTAAGATTGAAAATTTTTCATGACTTAAAACATGAAATCAAAAAAAGAAATATAACACATATATTTTTAGATCTTGATATTTTATCCTTCCAGTCAATTATATTACTTTTTCACTCATTATTTAAAGAATTTAAATTATATTATTTCTCAAATGAAAATAACATTTTAGATGAAAAAAATTTTTTTAAGAAAATAGTAAAGATTATTTTTTATAAATTAATATATTTCCTTTTTAATAAAAAAATTTCTCAAATATTTTGTTATACAAATCAAATAAAATTGAATCTAGATTATTGTGGATATTCAAACAAAACTGTAGTTATTCCATTGGGTTACAATCCTAAAATATTTTTTCCATCAACTAATAATGATAATAATAATGATAAAATAATTTTATCTTATTTTGGAAGAATAAGTAAAAAAAAGGGAATACATACTCTACTCAAGTCTTTAAATATCTTAAAATCAAATAACTGGATTTTGCATTTAGATGTTTTTGATATTGATAGTATAAATTATTTTAAAATAATCAAAAATGATCTTAAAAAATTAAAAAATGAAAATAAGTTAATTTTAAGTAAATACAGTCATGAAAATATAAATAAAGCTATGAGAGACACAAATATAACTATTGTTCCTTCAGAGTGGAACGAACAATATGGAAGAGTAATACAAGAGGCTGCTGCTTGTGGATCAATTATTTTAGGTTCTAATATAGGCGCAATTCCTGAAATCATTTTTGATAAAGATTTTTTATTTGAAAAAGGAGATTTCATTGGATTAGCCAAAAAATTGGATGATGTAATAATTAATTTTGAAAAATATGATCATAAATTTGAAAAAATCCGAAACTTTATTTCTCAAAATAGAACTATCTTAAAGCAAGCTGAAATTATGAATTTATATCTCTGATAATTTTACTATATAAAGAGGAAATTTTATCTCCATAATTATCCCAAGATAAAAATTTATTAGCCTTAATAAATGAATTCTCACTAAATCTTTTTAAAACTTGTCTGTTATAATAGAGATAACTAATTTTTTTTTTTAGTTGTTCTATGTCTCTAATTTTAATTACATAACCATTTTCATTTTCATCAATAATATCAGAACCACCTGAATTAGTTGTAGAAATAACTGGCAATCCGCATGCCATAGCTTGCAATTGCACAACTGCCATACCTTCCTCTATCGATGGTATTACAAAAATATCAGAATTATTATAAAAATTTTTTAATTTATTTTGAGGGACATGATTAAAAAATTTTATATTTTTATTTTTTTTAAACTGCCCAATTATGTTTTTCATATCAAAATCGATATTCCCAACAAAATGAAGTTCGCAATCTTTTAAATTTAAATCCATAAAAGCTTTTAATAAATAATAAGAACCCTTCCTTAAAGATATCTGTCCAACATTAAGAATTATAAAATTATTATGAATTTTTTGATTTTTATTAAATTCTTTCAAATCAACGCCATAGGGAATACATATAATTTTTTCTTCCTTTACTCCAAATTCTAAAAATGTTTTTTTTGCAAATAAGCTAGGAACCATAATGTAATCAGCCAATTCATATTCTCTTAACTCTTTTTCTATAACTTCTTTATTAATAACTTCTCTTTTAATACTGAATTTTTTATATTCTTCTTCGAGTATTTTCTTTTGAAATTCTATATGGGAAGATCCTCTCTCAAGAACTTTAACATAATTTTTATTATAATTAGATTTAAAAGAGCTTTCGGCAGCACCTGACCAGCTAATTAATATTTGAGTATTAATATAATCAATTTTTTTGGCTGCATATTTTTCAAAAATTGAATTCATAAAAGTAATACTTTTATTTAAAATTTTTTTTGACTGTAATTTAGTTAATATTTTTTGAATTATCTCTTTTATAAAAAAAGAAGAAATCTTATTGGAAGGTATATTAAAATTCTTTAGTAAAAATTTAGGATAAGTTGTTATTATCTTATTTAATAGTTTTTTTTTTCTAATTGCTCTGCTAAGTAAAAGGCGTGAAATTTACCTGGTACAATTATTGTAATTTTCATATTACTTGCTTTTAATCGCAAAATTAAATGTAGATTGTGAAATTTCCTTGAGACCTCTTTTTGCACTCCATCCTAATTTTTTTTTTGCTTTAGAAATTTTATTATAATAAATATCTATGTCACCTTCTCTTCTTGAATAAAAATTATAATTTATTTTAAAATTGCAATATTTTTTAAACGAATTAATAATATCAAGCACAGTGTATGGTCTACCTGTTCCTATATTAAATATATCTGATTTTTTCTTTACTAATTTAATACACTTTAAATGAGCATCAACTAAATCTTGAATATGAATATAGTCTCTTGCTCCAGTTCCATCTTTAGTTTTATAATTATTTCCAAATATTTTTAAATATTTAACTTCTCCTTTGATAATCTTAATAATATATGGATACAAATTGTTTGGAATTCCTTGAGGGTTTTCACCTAACAAACCAGAAATATGACAACCAGCTGGATTAAAATATCTTAATATTAAAGTGTTAATTTGATTTTTTTCTTTTAAGTCAATTAACAAATCCTCAATAATTTTTTTTGTTAGACCATATGTATTTATGGGCTCTCTTGAAAAATTCTCTGAATAACAATTTTTTTTATGCAATCCGTAAACAGTTGCTGTTGAGCTAAATATAATATTTTTTACATTATTTTCTATCATTGCATGCAGTAGATTTATTGAACCTATAACGTTATTTTCATAATATTTTTTTGGATTTATTTGACTTTCCTTTACCGATTTCGAGCCTGCCAAATGAAAAATTAAATCAAACTTACCAACTTTAAAAAGTTTTTGTAATTTGTTTTTATTTTTTAAATCTAATTTTTTAAATTTAAATTTTTTTTTTGATAAATATTTAATTGTATTTTTTGTACTTAATTTTGCATTACTTAAATCATCTACAATTGTTAGTTTGGTTTTTTTGTTTTTCAATAGCCCCAAAGCTAAATGAGATCCTATATAACCCAATCCCCCAGTAAGTAATATATTCATTTAAATATCCTTGTTAATTACTATGGTATTTTCTCCATCTTTTAATATTTTTTTTTTCATATTTGAAATGGCTAAAAAAAAATTGTTTGAAATTTCATCTTTTGGAAACAACCAATCATGTAACTCAATAATAATTATTTTAAACTCTTTTATCCAATGGTAATTTTTCTTGAATAGCTCTTTTTCATGTCCTTCAATATCAATTTTAATTAAAAAAGGCTTATAAATTAAGTTATCATATTTTTCTAATATACTAGAAATAGTTATTGTTTTCTGAGATTGATTATTATGGATATTTTTTTTTATTTTTGTTGATCTCCAATCTTGGCCATCTCTGTCTAAATCGTAGCTAAATACTTCTGAACTTAAAGCATTTTCATATAGCAATATATTACTTTCATTAACATTGTATTTAAAAATCTTAATGCTTTCAGTGTCTGGCTCAATTGCAATAATCTTTGATTTTGGAAATTTTATATTAAAATAGTTCGAACTAGCACCTATATTTGATCCACAATCAATTATAATTGGAATTTTATTTTCTTTTAATATGTTATTATAAAATTCTCTAATTTGTTTATTATATTTTTTTTTAAAATTGTACTCTTCTTTGATGAATATCTGTCTTATAGTATTCAAATCATGATTATTTCTTAATTTTTGAAAAAAAAATTTTAATCCAATTTTATCAAAAATTAACACTTTTTTTTTAAGTTTATAATTAAAAATCTACTTATTAAAAGTGAATACAAAAAATAATAGGAAGATCTAAATATTTTTTTTAACATTTTTAAAGTTTCTTTTTATTTTTAATAATACAGTAGATGGATCATTTACTAAAAGTTTAATCAATTTAATAATTTTAGTAAAATTCATTTTATTACCTCCACCAAAATGATTGTAAAATACATATTTATCTTTCAAATTGTCTTGATTGATTTTTTTTAATTTTATTTTTTCTTTCATTTTATGAAATTTTTTTATTTTATTTTGTCTGCTTTGCACCGTCCATGTAGCATCTGGACCAAATCCAATATTATTAATTAAGTTATTTGAGGGAATGATCGATAATTGATTATTATACCAGGCACATGCTGTCCATGCATAATCCCAAGTATCTATTTTTTTTTATAAGTGGCTTCAAAAATTTTTGTCCAATAAGATAACTCATTAATATCAAGATTCATTTTTTTCCAATGATTTGAATTTTTCCATTTTGGCCAAAAACTTATGTTTGGATCAAATTTATTCCAGGATTTTTTCCAAGTGGCCCATCCCCATGCATGATTATATTTTGAAAAATAATAATTTCCATTTTTTGGACTTGAAAATCTACTTCCACAAATAGCATTTATATTTTTTTTTTCATATAATTTAAGCATTTTTTCGCAATAATAAAAGAAATCGTTCGATGGTAAACAATCATCCTCTAATATAATTCCTTTATCTTCATATTCAAAAAAAGTGGTTATTGACTTAGGTATTGATTTTGAAACTGATAAATGTTTTTTGTGATAAATTTTAACAATTTTACATTTCCAATCTACTTGACTTAATAAATTTCTGACAGCTATTACTTTTTTAACATCAGATTTATTATTTGAGATTGGGGCATTGCTTGCAAAATATAATTTTTTTGGTTTAATTAATTTGATCTTATTAAAAACTTTTTTTGCGGTATTAATCCTTCTATACGTCAAAAATAAGATTGGAGTATTGAATAATTTTTTTGTATTATTTTTTTTTTTGAATAAGTTTTCATAAATAAGAAATTATATAAATTTTGATGGAATATATTATTATAAATTTAACTAAAAAATTAACTAATATTTTTAAAATTGCTTTAAATCAACTTAAAATTATTTACTTTTATGTACTAATAAAAATATTGCCAATAAAACTTAATAATTGTGATAAAATTAAAGTTGGTGATTTTTTTCTTCAACAAAATATTTTAGATTTAGCAATTATTGCTTTTAAGAATATACAGCCTGAAACACCTGAATTCGCAAAAAAAAATTTTTATTTAGGAAGTTATATCTTTGAAAAAACTGGTGAAAATCCAAAAGATTATTTTAATAAATTTTTCATTTCAAACTCTAAAAAAAAATTAGATAAGTTAGATTATTATCCTCCTAAATTATTAATTTTTAAATTTGAAAATAGATTAAATCTTGATAATGAAATAAATGAATATATTGAGACCAATAAAACAAATTCATATTCTGATAAAAAACAAATCAATATATATAGATATTACCAATCAGAACATAATATTTTTAATTTAGAAACTTTTAATATTTTGAAATTGCAAATAGAAGATTTTATAAAAAAAAATAAAACTTCATTTTTTATTGGTAACTCTAATATAAATTTTCATATAAAGAAAATGTGGTTCGTAAAATCATCCAAAGGAGTTGATCTTAAAAGTCATTATCATCCAGAGGGTATTTTATCTGGTATTTATTATTATGACGTCCCAAATGGTAATGATACAGGAGATCTGATAATTCAAAATCCAAGAGACAATATTATAATTAATGACCAAGATAATCTTAAAAATTTTAATTATGTTAAAAATACAATTATTTTAAAACCAATAAAAAACTCCATTGTTTTGTTTAATTCATATTTGAAACATTCAGTTAGAAATAAAACGACCACAGAGGACAGAATATCAATTCCGTTTGACTTAAACTTTAATTGAAATTGTCAAGATTAATGATTTTATCAAAAAAGTCTAAATCATTTTTTTTGTGAGTTATTACAATTAAAGTAATATCTTTAAAATTATCTATAATATTTTTGAAAATAGTTTCCTCCATTTTAGAATCTAATTGATTTGTGGCTTCATCAAGTATTAAAATTTTTCGTTTTTGCAAAAAGGCTCTAGCTAATCCAATTCTTTGTTTTTGCCCGCCTGAAAGGTTTTTTCCATTATCACCAACATTATAATAAAGTTTATTTTCTTTTTGTTCCGAGAACTCCGTCACAGCTGCTATATTTGCCGCGTTAATAATCTCTTCATCATAATTATTATTTTTTTTATTTAAAAATTTAATATTTTCATAAATAGAGTCATTAGATAAAAATATTTCTTGGGGAACATGAGAAAAATTAGATATCCATTCCTGAAATTTAATATCTTTTAAATCAATACCATCCACATTTATCTCTCCCCCATAGTCGTTTAATAAACCACTTAATAAGCTTACAATTGTACTTTTTCCACTGCCAGTTTTTCCTATAATTGCAATTTTTTCGCCTGAATTAATTTTAAAATTAAGATTTTTTATAATTTCTTTTTCTGAATTTGGATATTTGTATGAAATATTTTTAAACTCAATAGAATGTTTAAATGGAAAATTTTTTATATCTTTTTCATTTTTAACAAATCTTTTATCTTCTTCAAATAACATCATCTCGACAACATCACCCACAGTTTTATGGTATCCATAGAACATCGACCAAGCAATATAACATTGAGAAAATAAAGGCAGTAGTTTAGATGTTGCAAAAACTATTGTTCCTAAAATGATTAATATTTCTGAACTATTAGTTTCTAAAGTAAATAAAATTAAGGCAAAAATTGTTAATAAAATTATTGCAAATCCCTCAAGTACATATCTTGGAAACAGGCTAAGAAAAGAAACTTGAGCCTCTGTTTGTCTATAAGTTCTCTCATATTTTGAAAAAATTTCTCCCAGTTTATCTTGTGAAAAATTAATTATAATTTCTCTTAAACTATTTAAAGCGTTTTGCATTACCTTGGTTCTTTCATTTACTGCTAAATATAAAATTTGAGATTTTTTCTTTAGTATTTTTTTTGTGTATGTTGCTATGATTATGTAAAAAAAGATTATCGACAGCAGTACGATAATCGTAATTTTAAAAGAGATTGTTAAAGCAAAAACCAACATAACCAGTAAAGTCATGCTTACTGAAATAAATGAAAAAAAATGATAAGTGAGACCAGTTAAACTATCCATTCTTTGAGTAAGAGATGAAATAATTTCATTTGATTTACTATATAAATTTTCCTTATAAGGCCTCATAATAATTTTTTTAAAAACCTTAGATGAAATTTCTGAGCCTACCTTTCTTGATAAAACTAAACTAAGCTTAAGTGTTAAAAGTTTAAAAATTGACGAAAGTATAACTACACCTACAAAATAAATTATCATTTTAATAGCAGTTAAATTATTTAAATCTATTAATAAAACTTGAGAAATTTTTTTAATTATCTCGTTGTTTAAAAAAACATTTGGGTCAATAAAAACGGTAATCAGAGGTATTACAAGTCCAATACTAATTGTATCGAGCAAACCAGAAACAAACATAAATAAAATAGCTAAAATAGAACTTATTTTTGTTTTTTTGGTTAATTGTTTTAGTAATATTTTAATCAATTTATAAATTTTTACTTTGTCTAATTTTAATTTCGTTTAAGAGTGTTTTTATACCCATATTTAGATTTTTCTTTGGTTTAAAACCTAATTTTTTAATTTTATTTGTAGAAATTTTAAACGATGGTTGTTCAAATTTTAAGTTTTGAAAATTATGGATTTCTTTTTTATTTATTAATAATTTCATTTTTTTATCATTAGAAACCTCATATATTTTTTTTGCAATTCTTTTAATTTGTATTGTTTCATTTGATGCTAAATTATAAATCTCGGAGGTTTTTTTTTTTTATACAATAATAATTTGATAAATTCTGCCACATCATTTAAATGTATAAAGTTTCTAAAAGGATTTCCATCAGAATTAATAACGATTTTTTTTTTAAACACATAATTTTTACATAAGTCATTAATAACTAGCCACCAACAATCATTTGTAATTAAAGATGGATATCCATAAGCGTTTGTTAATCTAATGATTTCAAAGTTTATTTTAAATTTATTTTTTGCGATATTTAAAATATCCTCATTTATAGAATGAGATAGTCCATAAAAATTTTTTGGATTTTTAGGGGTTTTTTCATTAATAAGTTCGTTTTCTTGGTAATTTCCATAAACTTGGAAAGATGATAAATATATTATTTTTTTAAAATTTTCATTTTTTGAAATATTTTCACATAAACTCAATAGTGAATCATTATTATTGTTAATAGTTTTTTTAAAATTTTTTTCAGATCTAAAATGATTAAATCCAGAGGCAAAAATTATATATTCTGGCTTTTGACTAACAATTTTATTTATAGTTTTTTTTGATCTTATATCCCCAATAATACTCTTAAATAAACCTTCGTTAAAATTTTTTTGATAAATTTTTTTTCTAGATACTGAGATAATTTTAAATTTTTTTTTTAAACTTAATAATATTTTACTTCCTAGATATCCAGAGGAACCTACTATACATACTTTACTCATTTCATCTTAATTGCCCAATCATAATTAATTTTATCAAAATTTAAGGGGTCATAACTTTTCATTTCATTGGGGTCATGCGGTAGAGTAGAACAATTTGCTAAAATACATTTATAATTACTAATACACTTATATCCCATGATAATTCCCGTTGGAATTGTAACCAGGCAATAATTTTCATCTCCAATATATAATTCTTGTAACTTCTTATAAGTTGAAGATTTTTCTCTATTGTCATAAAGCACTAATTTGATCATTCCACTTATCACAGCATAGTTTTGAATTTGTTTAGTATGCTCATGCCATCCTTTAATTACCCCAGGATATGCAGTAGAAAAATAAATCTCTCCAAATTTTATAAAATGAGGTGAGTCTGATCTAAGCATGTGCATTATAGATCCCCTTTCATCAGGGATTTTTCTTAACGGTGTTATAATTAATTCTTCTATCATTTATTTAATCCAAAATAATCGTTTATTAATTAACTTTCTTTCTTGTAAGTTTTTTAATGTTTTAAGTCTTATAAATTTTTTTGAATTTCTAAAATTTTTGAAGTTATACTTACTGTCTATAATATTTTTTGCAAGAACTTTTGTAGCATTTTTTAAATTCTCTCTTGGTTGAAAATTTTTTGCAATCTTTTTAAATAATGAAAAATCAACTGTATAACTTCTTTTATCAGGTTGATTATCTTTATTTAACTTAACTGTAACCTTTCCTAAACTTTTTGCAATTTTTGAGGCCAAGTCTTTAATTTTAAAAGTCCATTTATCTGATCCAATATTAATAGCTAAAAAGTTTTTCTTTGAATTATATTCAGTGGCCCACTCAATTGAGAGGGCCATATCATTTACATGAATTAATGGTCTCCAAGGTTCTCCATTACTTAAAATAAGTATTTCTTTTTTTGTAATACTATTAACCACAAAATCATTAAATACTAAATCAAGTCTTAACTTAGGACTATATCCAGCTGCTGTAGCAAACCTTAGAGAGATAATTTTAAAATTCTTACTTGATATTTTTTCTAGTTTTTTTTCCGAGATTACTTTTGACTTTGCATAATCTGTCAATGGTTGAATTTTGTGAGTTTCTTTTTTTTTTGCATTACCAGCAGCTCCGTAGATACTGCAGCTAGATGCAAAAATAAATTTCTTTACACCTAATTTTTTTGCCTCTTTAGCAATTTTTATACAGTAATTTGTATTTATTTCTTTAGTAACTTTTTTAAACTCATGACCCATAGGGTCGTTAGAAATAGCTGCAAGATATATAATAGCATCAGGTAAAAAGTTTAATTCTTTTAATTTAAAGTTTCTCATATCTTTAATAATATTTTTATTGGGAAAATATTTCTTTTTATAATTTTTATTATTAATTTTTGCTTTAAACCATTGAGTATCAACTCCACAGATATAATATTTATTTTTTAAATGATTAATTACGACTGGGCCTATGTAACCAGCATGTCCTAAAATTAAAATTTTTTTCATAAAATTTTATTAACAGAAAATAATATATTAATATATAATTAAAAATATATTGTGCTAAAATAATAATAGTAATGACTTTACAACTTGAAATAAAAAAATCTAATAAACTTCACCAATCAATTTTACGTATGGAGGATCAAATAAATTCCTCTATTAAAAATATTGCAGAAAAGGTAAAATTGGGTGGAAAAATTTTTTTGTGTGGTAATGGAGGGTCAGCAGCTGATGCTCAACATCTTGCTGCAGAATTTTTAGTCAGATTGAAACCAAAAAATAACCGTAAACCAATTCCAGCAATATCTCTTGCTTTAGACACATCTACAATCACTGCATGTTCGAACGATTATAGTTTTGAAGATATTTTTTCAAGAAACTTAGAAGCTTTAGGAAGTAAAAAGGATATATTAATTGGGATTACAACTTCAGGAAATTCAAAAAATGTAATTAAAGCTTTCAAATATGCAAACAAAAATAAAATATTCACAATAGGATTTTTAGGAAACAATGGAGGTAAAATAAAAAAATATTGTGATATAGGTTTAATTTTAAAAAGTAAAGATACTGCTAGAGTACAAGAATGTCATATTTTTTTAGGACATTATATTTTTCAAGAAGTTGAAAAAAAACTCATAAAGTAAATACTTTAATGTTAAAAAAAATATTAATTAAGATTTCTCCACCGCTTTGGCCAATTTTTGATATTGAAACTGAAATCATAAAAAAAGAATTAGAAAAAAAATCTCAAATTACTTTGATAACTTGTAATGGGAAAAAAAAATTTTGTGTTGCAAATGAGAGCATGTCAAAGATAAAATGTTTATATTGCAAACAAAAGTTGAACAAAACTGTTAGTTTTTTAAAAAGTTTTAATAAAAATATTAGCACTCAAGATGAAGTAATTGATTATAAAAATAAAAAATTATTAAAATCAAAATTAAAAAATATTTCACAATTAGACGATTTAAAAAAAATCAAATTCTATAATATTGATTTTGGTACTTCTGTAGCAAGTTCGCTAGTTACAACTTTCAAAACAAACAATATCAACATAAAAAACTATTTTGATTTAACAGAGGAACTATTGGTTCAAAGTTTATCATCTTATTTTTTTTTTAAGAAAATAATAAAAAAAGAATCTTTCTCTAAATACTATATATTTAATGGAAGAATATACAATTACAGACCTTTGCTGAGATATGCGCAGCAAAAAAATCTTAACCTGTATTGTTATGATTATCATTATTTTTCACACTCTAGGTATTTAATTAAAAAATTAAATTTTACTCAAAATATATACTTAAGAGCTGAGGAAATTTATAAAAATAGCTTAAATTATAAAAGACATAATTTTAAAATAGCTAAAGAATTTTTTAATAAAAGATTTAATAAAAAAGGGATTGGACCTTTCGCAATTTATAATGCTATACATGATGATAAAAAACTGCCCTATCAGTTTAGTAAGGACAAATTTATAATTTCGTTTTTTACTTCTTCTGATTTAGAAACAAATTTTCTTACAGATAATGCAAAAAGATATATCTATAATTCGCAAATTGAGGCAATTAAAAAAACTGCTAATCATTTCAATAAAAACAAAAATATTTTATTTTTTATAAGAGCACATCCAAATACAATCCAAGATAAATTTCAAAATAAAAAATATGTTGACTTTACAAATAATAAAAAAAATTGTTATTATATCCATCCTTTATCAAGAATAAGTAGCTACAATTTAATTAAGAATAGTGATCTTGTAATTTGTTTTGGATCAACTATTGGAATTGAAGCAACATTTTTAAAAAAAAATGTAGTTAATTTAGGACCTTCTCCATATATGAAATTTAAATTTGATTTTCAGCCAAAAAACCATAATGAAAATATTAAAATTATTAATAAATTAATTAAAAATAACTCTTTTAAAAAAGACAAAATTAAGAAATGTTTAATTGCTACCAATGCAATGTTAAACCAAGGAATAAAATTAAATTACTTAAAAAAAAAAGACTTACTAGTATCTGAGTATAATATAGGAAAAAAAAATTATAAAATTAAATTATTAAGCCCGACAAGTGTATGTTATTATTGTTTAATAATATTAGAGAGATCAAAATATCTTATTAAACTTATATTTTTAGACAAAAGACTATTTTTCTTTAATTTAAAAAATTACTTTTGGAGATTAAAACAATTAATTAGTTAATAAATTATTTCTAATAAATTTCTTCTTTGAATTTGATTTAATTTAAATAATTGATTTTTGTTTATTTTAAATTTTTATTTAAGTATTTTTATATTTATTTAAGTATTTTTATATGAGATCTTAATTTTTTTGAAATTGAAATTTCTTCGTCTAAGATATTCCCTAGCATTTCTCTACCATAAGCGATGTTCATTTTTCTAATGGAGTCAGTCAAATTCGTCATTCCTTTAAATTCAAGAGATGCTGATTGATCACTTCCATACATAGTTCTGTCCAAAGTAATATGTCTTTCTAATGATGAAATACCCAAGGAGTATGCTGCTAAAGAAACAGCAACACCATTTTCATGTCCACTATAGCCTACTTTACAACCATATTCTTTTTTTAAAGCGTTGATTGTATTTAAATTTGCGTCTTCTGGTTTCATTGGATAAGTTGATACACAATGCATTAACTCAAAACTACAATTCTTATCTTTAAATATTTTAACTGCATTATCTATGTCTTCTTTTTTTGACATGCCTGTTGATATAAAAGTGTGAAGTCCCCTTTTAGCTACCTCATTTAATAAATTTTTATCTATAATCATTGCAGAAGCTATTTTATGAAATTTTAATTGAAATTGATCTAAAAACTCTAAACTTTGAAGGTCCCAGGCAGATGCAAACCATTCAATTTTTCTTTTTTTACAATAGTTGTTAATTTCTTGATACTCTGCATGATTAAATTCCAAACCCTCTTTTTGATCTCTTTGAGTTTTTCCCCAAGGACTTTCTCTAGTTGAGTCTAATGTTTCTTTATTATAAACAAGATTAATTGTCCTTTTTTGAAATTTTACCGCATCAAATCCAGAATCTGAGGCGTTATCAATTAATTTTTTTGCAATTTCAAGGTTTCCATTGTGGTTTATACCAATTTCAGCAATTAGATAAGGAATCTTCATTTTTTTAAAAATTTCAATGCTGAATTTAAATCATTTTTATCATCTATATCAACAAAATACTTTAGTTTGTCATCGTCTAAAATAAAAGGGTAAACTTTTTTTCCTGTCATTGAGTTTTTTAAAATAGTTTTTTTAATATATAAAATATCTACATAACTAATGTGGTCATATGTTTTTTGTAAACTTTGTCTAGAAAGAGAGTGTTTTTCTATTTTATTTTTCATTAAAGGAACGCAAAATTTATTTTTAATAGTCCACATTTTAAACGGAGTAAAAATAGACTGTCTCATTGATCTTAGTGAAGATATGCTCTTGTCTGATTTGATTAAATCTATAGCTTTATTAATAACCTTGTGAGATCTGAATGGAGTAGTTGCTCTTAAATGAATTATATAATCTGGAATTTTCTTTTTTTTATTTCTTAACCATGAAATATAATGTTTAAAAACATCAATATCTGGTGAATTATCACCTGAAAATTTTTTTGGTCTTAGAAAGGGCACTGAGGCACCATATTTTTTTGAAATATTAGCAATTTTTTTAGAGTCAGTTGAAACAATTATCTCTGATGCTAATTTGACTTTTTTGGCAGTTTGAATTGTATAATAAATTAATTCTTTATCTTTAAGTTTTACAATATTTTTATTTTTGATTCCTTTAGAATTTTTTCTTGCAGGTATTAATATATGAAACATAAAATATAATTTTGCTTTATATACTATTTGTAATAATATAATACTAATAAAGTTAATTATAAACTTTCATCCATATTAAAATTCAGACATGAAAAAAATATGTATATTAATTGATAATCCTGATAGAGATTTAGATCATAATATACTACTAGCTTCAAAATTATTAAAAAAAAAATATGAGGTTTATTTTGTAGAATACTACAAAATTTATGAGGTATTTTTAATTAATCCTGACTGTTTAATTCTTCAACATTGTAGAAAAAATTATTTACATTTAATGAAAGAATGTAAAAAAAAAAGTATTAAAATAGTAATATTAGAATCTGAAGGTGGTTACGGTGGTGTTTATAGGTTTGCAACAAGATTTGATAATTATATTTTAAAATCAAAAAATTTTTTTGACTTATATTTTTGTTGGGGAAAAAAACATTTTGAAAGACTTACAAAAAGAGTTCCTTATAAATATAAACATAAAATAAAATTAACTGGTTCTCCAAAAAATGATCTTTTGAATAGAATGTATAAAAATTATTTTTTAAAAGATAAAGAAAAATTTATATTATTTTCTACAAAATTCCCTCATATAAATCCCAAATTCACAAGTTTTCAAAATCACTATAAAACAATTATTAATACTGGTATTGCAACAAAAAAAACTACTGATGATATAATCAAAAATCTGTATTTTGCCCAAAGTCAATTAATAGATTTAATTATTAAAACAAATAAAATTTTAAATAAGAAAATTATAGTAAGGGTGCACCCTTTTGAAAATCCAGATTTTTACAAAAATAAATTTTCAAATAAAAAAAATATTTTTGTTTCTACTAAGGGTAATATAATTCCTTTGTTAAAAAATGCAGAACATTTAGTTCAGTATGATTGTCAAACTGCGTTTGATTTTTACGCAACTGGGAAAAAAAGTATTTCTTATGATTTTAATTTAAATAGAAAATTAAGATCTTTTTTACTTATGGAAATAAAGAAAATTTCAATTCGTCCGAAAAATGAGGCTGATTTTTTTCAAAAATTAAAAGGTAATTCTATAAATAATAAGAATAAAAATAAAAGATATTACGAAGACATTTTTTTTAAAAATGACGGAAGATCATCTGATAGAATAACAGATCACATTTCAAAATTAGATATGAAGAAAAATGGAAATTTATTTCTAAAAGATATTTTATATACCTATAATTTTTATGAAAAGTCAAAAATAATATTTAGAATGTTAATTAGCAATAATAATTTTTTAATTTTAAAGAGAATGATAACAAAAAAGCATCATTCTGATGATAAAATTTTGGATTTTAATTATATTAAAAAAAAAATTTCTTTATTATCGAAAGAGCAATTGGAGATAAATTATTTTAAAAATAAAGTTTTTAATAGAGAAATGGCTTCTATAAAAATTAAATTAAAATAATTTGGCTAGTTTAATCTTTTGATAGAATTTATATTTTCTGAACTTGAACTGTTAATTTTTTTATAATTAATTGAAATTTTTTTAATTACCTTTTCAAAACTGCTTAAATATTCATTAATAGATTTTAAAGAATGAGAAGAGGATATATAAATACTGTTTGTGGCTAAATAACCTCTTTTAAGCATTTCATCAGTAAGATACTGTCTATTTAAATTGTGATTTTGTAAAAATAAAAAAGATGGCATTGAATTTAAACCAAAGATTTCAACTTTTAAATTATATTTTTCAAAAATATTTTTCCATTTCTTTTTAATAAATTTTCCATAAATAATAATTTTTTTCCATGGTTTTAATCTTTCCATTTCTTCAATCGTTTTTAAGGCAGCCTGAAAACCTATTCTATCGGTCCAATATGTGCTTGATATAAATGTATTTTTAGCAGCTAACATTATTTTCTTTTTTCCCAGTATAGCTGTTATGGGATAACCATTTGACATTGCTTTACCGTACAAAACTATATCTGGGTTAATTTTATATTTTAAATGCAATCCACCGATATTTTCTCTGAAACCTGATGTGCATTCATCAAGAATTAAAACTATATTATTTTTTCTACATATTTTATTTACATATCTAAAAAAATTTTTATTTGGTTTTATATTTCTTTCAACTTCCATTATTAATGCTGATACTTGATTTTTATTTTTATTTATTATTTTATTTAACATATTTGTGTCGTTATAATTAAATGCAAAACATGTATTTCTTAAAAATTTTGGTACACCTTTAATTTTTAAATTTTTAAATAAATGATTCGCCAAGCTTCCTTTGTTAGTTAATTGTGCAGATAAATACCAATCATGCCAGCCATGATAGCCACAAACAATTATTTTATCTTTATTGTTAAAACTTCTGGCAATCCTTAAAGCTATAGTTGCAGCTTCTCCACCAGTTTTTGCATATTTTGCCATACCTGCCCATTTATGGATTTTCAAAAGTTTCTCTGTTAAATAAATCTCTTCAACAGAGTTCAAAGTTGAAACATTTCCTTTATCAATAATTTTTTTAACTGCTTTGTTTATCTTCTTATTTGAATAACCCAATAAATTTGTTCCAACTCCCATATATGAAAAGTCTTTATATTTTTTGCCATCTAAATCCCACAAATAATAGCCAGAAGATTTTTTAAAATATGTTGGCCATTTATTGTTGGTAAAAGTCTGAGGTCTTTTTGAAAGAAGCATGTTCCCATCAGGAATAATATCATTAGCTCTTTTCCATAACTTTTGAGATTTTTTCATTGTACTTCCAGAATCTCTAACTAAAGATTTGTTTAAATTAAAAAAATTTGGATTTTTCTTAAATATTTTCTTAATATCTTTATATTTAAAATCTTTATTATATTTTAACTCTTTATAAGTTTTTTTAAGCATTTTCAGATCTTTATTTTCGTCAATAGTCAATCTAATCGATGAAAGATCATCATTATCTTCAAATGAAAATTTTTTGAATTTTTTGTTTAATTTCATAAATGGCGTTACATGTTCTCTATCAAATGATTTTTTTGCATTAAAATATGAATATTCAAGTGTTTTAAAATTAAATATTTCTGCATCGAGGCCATCTGGAAATTTTGGATTTAAAGTATTACTTACATAATCATACTTATAAAATTGGATTTTATCTATCATTTTATCAATTATAGAGGGATCTATAAAAGGACAGTCTGATGTAATTCTTAATATATAATCTGATTTAAATTTTTTTGAACATTTATAATATCTACTAAGAACATTTTGAGTGCTTCCAATATAATATTCAACATTTAATTTTTTACAAATTTCGATAATATTTTTATCTTTCTTTAATGAAGTGCAAGCAATTACTATTTTATCTATTTTTTTGCATTTTGATAGTCTGTAAATTAATAATTCAAGAACCGAGATACCATTGATTTTTTTTAATATTTTATCTGGTAGTCTTGATGAATTCTCTCTAGCTTGTACTATAGCAATTGTTTTAATTCCAATATCTTGGATCATAAAATTTTTTTGGCAACCTTAATTTAATTGGATCAAAATTAATCTTTTTTGGCTTTTTCATAAAATTATTATATATTTCCTTTAACTGAATTGGAGAGTTAAAGCCACAAACTGCATAATCTATATTAAACAACTTTATATACTCTATACATGATCTTAATTCAGTTATAAAATTTCTCTTATTAAAATTATTCCAATAATCTAAATTTTTTTGATATTTTTCTAAAGTTATTGGCAACTTATTATTTAATAATATTCCTTGAAGAAAAATAGATCTAGCATGTATTTCTATATTCTTTTTTTTTAACTTATTTATAAAATCTAGATTTGCAAAATTGTGATTAAAAATATTAATTGGAATTTGAATTATATCTGGTTTTATTTTAGTTAAAATTAAGTCTAATTCACTTGATTCATATATTGAAAATCCTATTTTTTTAGTAATTTTTTTTTTTTAATTTGTTTTAATAATTTAATTGTTTCTTTTGGAAATTGTTTTAAAGATTTAGTATTATGTATCAACACAGACTCATAATTCTTCAAATTATTTTTCTTTAAGTTATTATTAAGAGTATTGAGATAATATTTAACAATGTTTTTTTTTTTACTTAATTTTAATTTAGTTATAATTTTAAATGATTTTAAATCATGATTATGAAAAAATTTTTCATTTCCATCATAGTTTAAGGCTGTATCTATAATAAAAATTTTTTTTCTTTTAAGGAATAGTAATACTTTTTCTACAGCATCTTTAGATTTTAAATAATTTTTCGTAGTACCATAATTGCAATAAAAATTAGCAGTTCCAATTGCTAATTTCATTAAACTTTATCCATGTTTTTAATAAGTAACTTTAAATCTTTTGGATTTAAAAAATCAGTATTTGTACCTGAATTATAAAAAAAATTTTTTTTAACAATTCTAGCATTAAATTTTTTAATAATTTTATTTTTAAGTTTTTTATTAAAAGGACATATTATATAGTTTTTTCCTGCATCATAAGTATGATTATTATCATTTATAGAAATTAAGTCCTCATGAACTTTCTCGCCTTCTCTAATACCTGTATAAAATATTTTTGCTTTTGGATTTATCGCTTTTGTTAAATCCAAAATTTTATAAGAAGGAATTTTAGGAATAAATATCTCTCCTCCAACAGCATTTTTGATCACATATTCAACGAGCTCTACACTTTTTTTTAATGTAATATTAAATCTTGTCATGTTTTTATGGGTTACAAAAAATTTATTTTGATTTGATTGTTCTAAAAACGAAGGTATTACAGATCCTCTACTTCCCATAACATTTCCATATCTTATGACCGAAAAATTTATATTTTGTTTTCCAGCCATATTGTTAGCTGAAATAAATAATTTATCCGCACAAAGCTTTGAGGCTCCATATAAATTAGCAGGAGATGATGCCTTATCTGTAGATAGTAAAATTGCTTTATTAATATTAGTTTTTAATGAAGCCTGAACTATATTTTGAGTTCCCAGTATATTAGTTTTAATCACTTCAAAAGGATTGTACTCAGCTGTTGTAACTTGTTTTAATGCAGCAGCATGCACAACTATATCAACATCTCTCATTGCTAGCAAAAGCCTTTCGTAATCTCTCACATCTCCAATAAAATATCTTAAAAATTTATATTTTTTATCTGAAAAATCTTTTTGCATTTCGTATTGCTTAAGCTCATCTCTACTAAAAATTATTAATCTTTTAATATTTTTATATTTTGAAATTAAGTACTTTACAAAAGACTTACCAAACGATCCTGTGCCACCTGTTAATAATATAGACTTACCAGATATATTCATTTTAAATTTTATAAAAAGTTGATTTAAAATTTGTTTTATTTCATTGTTTTAGTAATACAATAAAATAATTGTGAAAAAAATTATTATTACAGGAGGCAGTGGATTTTTAGGTAATTACATGAAAATTGTATACCGAAAGTTTTATAAAGACAAATTTAAATGTTTTTTTTTATCATATTCAAAAAAAACAAGATATTCAGTTAATTTATCAAAAAAAAACTCTGTATTTAAAATTTTAAAAAAAATTAATCCAGACTTTGTTATTAATTTGGCAAGTGAAACGAATATAGAGAAGTGTGAAAGTAAAAAAAAAACTCTTATAACTCAATAGTTAAAATTGCTAAAAATTTACAGTTTTTTTCAAAAAAATTTTCTTACAAAATAATTCATATATCAACCGATAATTTATATGGAAAAAATCAAAATATTCAAAATAAAGAAAATAATATAAAAATAATAAACAACTATTCAAAATTTAAATTGTTAGCAGAAAAAGAAATTTTAAAAACAAATGACTATCTGGTTTTAAGAACTAATTTTTTCGGATATAATAAGATAAAAAAAGGATTGGTTAATTGGTTTTTAAAATCTTGTAAATTAAAAGAAAAGATTTTTTTATATGAAAACATATATTTTTCCCCATTATATGCCCTAGATTTAGCAAAGATAATTTTTAAAATTCTAGATAAAAATATAAGTGGAATTTATAACGTTGGGAGCAAGAATCATATTTCTAAAGCAAATTTTTTGATGTACTTAAATAAACATCTTGATTTGAAAGGTAATTTTAAAATAATAAAATATGATAATAGGCATAACAAAGTAAAAAGACCTCTTAATATGAAAATGAACTCAAAAAAATTTGAAAAAAAATTTGAAATAAAATTGCCTAAAATTAAAAATCAAATTAATAAAATGATTAAAAATGAGTTTTAAAATTAATAAATCAAAAATTGGTAATTATTGTCCTACATATTTCATAGCAGATATTGCAGCAAATCATGATGGTTCAATATCAAAGGCTAAAGATTTAATTTGTATGGCCGCAGAAGCTGGGGCTAATGCAGCTAAATTTCAAAATTTTTTTGCAGAAACCATAGTGAGTGATCTGGGATTCAGAAGACTAAAAAATGTTAAAACTCATCAGTCAAAATGGAAAGATAGTGTTTTCAATGTTTATAAAAAAGCAGAAACACCCATTGAATGGACTCCGGAATTAAAAAAAGAATGTGAAAAAAACAATATTGATTATTTTACTGCTCCTTACGACTCTGAAATATTAAAATATTTGAATAGGTATGTAAGCGCCTGGAAAATTGGGTCTGGCGATCTTTCTTGGATTGAAAATGTAAAAAAAATATCCAGTTTTAAAAAACCAGTAATACTAGCTACTGGAGCATCAGAAATGAATGAGGTTGAAAAAGTTTACAAAGAGATAATAAAAATAAATAAAAAAATTGTAATAATGCAATGTAACACAAATTATACTGCTTCTAAAAATAACTTTAATCACATAAATCTAAATGTTTTAAAAATTTTCAAAAAAAAATTTCCTAAATGTATATTGGGATTGTCTGACCATACATTTGGTCATGAAACTGTAGTTGGCGCTATTACATTGGGTGCAAGAGTTGTTGAAAAACATTTTACAGATAATAATTCAAATACAGGGCCTGATCATTATTTTTCAATGAATCCAAGAACATGGAAAGATATGATAGAAGCTGCAAGAAATATTGAAATTGCTCTAGGTGATGGAATTAAAAGAGTGGAAAAAAATGAACTGAAATCAAGAATAGTTCAAAGGCGAGCGATTTATGCTAAGAAAAATATTAAATTAGGAGAAAAAATACTAAGAAAAGATTTAATTTTGCTAAGACCTTGTCCCAACGACGCAATAAGTCCACTTTTATTAGATAAGATAATTAATAAAAAGGCAAAAACATTTATAAAAAAAAATAATTATTTAAAACAAGGTAGTGTTGCAAAATAAAATTAAAGATTTAATTGTCCTTATTCCAGCTTTTAATGAGTCTAAATCAATAAAAAAAGTAATCTTAAACGCAAAAAAAATTGCTAAAGTCATTGTTGTGGATGATAATTCTCAAGATGGGACTTCATTATTGTCTAAAAAATATTCTAATTATTACATAAAAAATAATAAAAATTTAGGTTATGATTTTAGTATTTTTAAAGGGATAAATTTTATAATTAAAAAGATTAAAAATTATGAATATATAATCACTATTGATGGAGATGGACAACATGATACGAAATATATTAGATCTATGTACAATCAGATCAAAAATGATAAGTACGATTGCATAATAGGTAAAAGAAATAAATTTAATAGAGTTTCAGAGATTTTATGTGGTTTTTTTTCAAAAATTTTTTTTGGGATATCAGATCCATTTTCAGGAATGAAATGTTATAAAATTAGTCATTTAGCAAAAAATATAAAAAAAATAAATCTAAAAAAAAAATACGGTGGAATTTTTTCCTTGTATATATTAAGTAACTTTAAAGAAATAGACATAAAGGTAAATAGTAATAAAGACTCAAAATTTGGAAATAGTCTAAGAATAGAATTTATGTTGATTGGTATCTTTTTCAGACTTATATTTTTTAAAGTGTTTAATAAATAATGATTGAATTTATAAAAAAAAATTTTTACTCTAATAGATCAATTACAGGTCCAGGGATAAAAAATATTTTAAAATATCTAAAAAAACTTCATCCTAAGATGAAATTTATTAAATTTAATTCTGGAGAAAAAATATATGACTGGACGATACCTTATGAATGGGATGTAAAAAAAGCATACATAGATGATGATAAAGGCAAAAGAATAATTGACTTTAAAAATAATAATCTCCATCTTGTAGGATTTTCAAGACCGATTAATAAATGGATTAAAAAAAAAGAATTATTAAAAAAAATTCACACTCATAAAATAAAATCAGCAATTCCTTACATAACTTCATATTATAAAAAAGATTGGGGTTTTTGTGTTTCAAAAAATGATTTAAAAAAATTTAAATCTAAAAAATATAAAGTTTTGATTGATAGTAAATTTGAAAAAGGGACACTTGATATCGGTGAAATTACCTTTAAAGGAAAAATGAATTTTGAAATTTTTTTTTCAACATATGTGTGCCATCCCTCAATGGCCAATAACGAGCTCACTGGTCCAGCAGTACAAAATAAATTAATAGAATATGTATCAAAGTTAAAAAATAGAAATTTTTCCTATAGATTTGTATTTTTACCTGAAACAATTGGATCAATTGCTTATATAAATAAAAAACTTGATGTTTTAAAAAAAAATATAATTTCAGGATTTAATTTAAGTTGTCTTGGAGCTGGAAATGAATATTCCATGATTTGCTCAAGAGAAGGAAGAACTCTTCCTGATCAACTTTTAAAAAAAATGCTTAAGAAAAAGGAAAAATATAAAATATACAGCTTTTTAAGTAGGGGTTCTGATGAAAGGCAATATTGCGCACCGGGTATTGATTTGCCTCTGGTGACTTTATGTAGATCAAAATTTGGAAAATTTAAAGAATATCACACTCATTTAGATGATTTAAAGTTTATTAAAAAAAAGACATTAGATCAATCTTTTGAATTACTAAAAAATTTAATTGAAATACATGAAAATAAAATTTTCTACGAAATTAAAGAATTAGATGAAAAAAATTTATTTCCTAAGACAAATATAATGTGTGAACCATTTTTAACTAAATATAATTTAATGTCTGGATTAACATCTGAAAATAATTATCAAAAAATTCAACAATTAATGAACGTTTTGGTTTATTGCGATGGAAAAAAAAGTATTTATCAAATTTCAAGTTTTTGTAAAATTGAAATTAAAAAATTAATATCAATTTTAAAAATTTTAAAGAATAAAAAATTAATTTATTTCTAGACTCATATTTTAAACTTATTTATGAATTTGTTGTCATAATTTATAAAGTATTTTTTTTTAGACCATTTTTTTAGGTAATTAGTATTTTCACTAAAATTTGATACAATTTTATTCAACTCGTTTTTATCTTTATAAATTTTTTTATAATTGTTTTTGAGCATATATTTATCGCAAATCTTCTCTATTACTGCAATTTCATAATTTTTCATATTAGTCTTCCAATTAACTCCATAATTTCCGTTTTTTTTATTTCCACCTGTATTTGCACTCCATATCTTATTATTTTCTTTGTTAATTAAAGTTTTTTTTATCTTTATTTCAATATTTAAAAATTTACTTATTTTTTTTATTTCTATTTTCTTTTTAAGAATTAATTTATTGAAATTTACTAAAAGAAATTTTTTATTTTTCTTTAATTTTTCTGACATTTGCATATTATTTTTACACAACAATCCAATCATTATAGTGGGATGTTTGGTTCTAATATCAAAATCTTTTAAATCTGAATTTTTAGAATAATTTCTTGAATAAGCAATCTCCCTAGGATCTCTAATCATATTTATTATTTTGCAATTTTTAACTTTTAGTAAAAGAGGTAGTAAAGATGTTAAATATCCCTCTTTAAACCCAACATAGCTAATTTTATTTAAATCTTCGCCTCTATAAATAATAATTGTTTCAACTATATAATTTAAAACTTCACTAAAGGATAAAAAATTATTTTTTTTTAAAATTTTTTTTTTAAAAAATTTATAAAATTTTAAGTTTGTGTGATTAAATCTCTCTTTATCTTTTGAAGTTATGATTTGATTTATAATATCAATAAGATGTTTCTTTTTTATAAATTTATCATAAAGCAAAGTTGTAGGAAGTTTTTTAAATGACAAAATTCCACTTGGAAAATCAATAATACCAGCTATTTTATGAGTTTTTATAATATAATTTTCAAATAATTTAAACAATTCAAAGAAGGGCTGAGAACAAATGATAATCTTTTTGTTATTGTCTAATATCTTTTGCAACCAAGTAGTTCCTGATCTATAATTACCATTAATTATTAAAATTTTCATAAAAATTATTTTTTACATAATTGGTTATATGTCATATTTTTGGAAAAAATTCAAATTACCTCAACATTCAACACCTAATCAATTTTTTTTTAGATTTTTAACAAATTTAAAATTTAGTTTTAAAAAAAAAAAAGTTCTAGAGATTGGTTTTTTAAATGGTGATGATTTGCTCGAATTAAAAAAAAGAGGATGTGATATCTATGGAATAGAAATTAATAAAAGTGCTGTAAATAAAATTAAAAACAAACAAAAAAAAAATATTTTAAATGCTGATATTTCATCAAAAGAAATACCTTTTAAAAAAAAATTTGATCTAATTTTTCATAATGATCTTATATATTATCTTGATGACGAAACTATTAAAAAACATTTTAATGACGTATATAATAAATTAAAAAAAAACGGAATTTTTATATTTTCTTTTATTGAAAACGAAGCAGTTTCTAAAAAAACACCAAAAAGTTTCTTTGATTTAATAGCTAAGATTAATAAGTTAAGAGTAACTGAAAAAAATAATCCAATAAGAATTCTAAAAAGAAGTGATTTAATTAAATTATCTAAAAAGTTTAATTTCAAATTATTTGGAGAAAAGATAATTTTAGAAAGCTTTGATAATTTTTCAAAAAAATATAAAATTCACAGATATATCGCATTAAAAAAATGATTAATTTAAAAGGTAGAGTAGAAAAATTTAAAAACTTTAAAACTTTAAAAATTGGAAAAAAGTTTAAATTTTCTGTAGTTATTTCGAATAAAATTCATAATCATTTTACAAATCTGAGTGGAGATAAAAGCAAAATTCATACAAACTTAAAATTTTGTAAAAAAAATAAATTTGAGAAAAAAATGGGTTATGGATTTTTAATTACAACGATATTATCAAATATATATGGAACTAAGTTTCCTGGAGGAATGGAGCTTTGCTTAAGTCAAGATTGCAAATTTGTAAAACCTTTTTTTGTAGGAGATAAACTGTCCTTTGAGAATACTATCTTGTATAAAAATTCTGACCTTAATCTTTTATCAATTGGGAACAATGTATACAGAAATAAAAACGAAAAAATATTTGAAGGAAAGGCTCTTTTAAAAATTGCATTCATTTCTTAATAAATTAACTCAAATAATCAAAAGAAAGGTTTTAACAGGTAACGTGGTTTACTTAGAGTGTAACTTGTTTGGTTTATTATATAAAATACAAAGTAGATATCCTGAGAAGACTATAAGTGACTTTCTAAATATTTTTTTAAATATTCAAAAAAAAAAAGGATTATTGATAACTCCTAGTTTTTCTTACAGTTGGGGTAATGATAAAAAAAATAAAAAATTTGATATTGATACTACAAAATCAACATCAGGAGTATTTTCAGAATATATAAGAAATAGAAAAATATTTTTTAGAACTAATGATCCGATGTTTTCGTGTTTAGTTTTTGGTAACAAAAAAAAATTTAAATTTGTTAACTCAAATAATTCTTTTGGAAAAAATAGTGTATACGCTTATTTACACAAAAAAAATGCTTTTCTAATAAATTTTGGGCTAAATAAATTTGACCCTACCTTTGTTCATTATGTTGAACAATTTTTTGATGAAAATTTTAAAAAAATTAAGTATAGAAAACTTTTTAAACTTAGAGGAAAATATGGTTCAAATAAAAAAATATATACTCACTTTTCATTTTTAAGATCAATAAAAAGTAAGTATACCTATGAAGATAAAAATATTCTTAATAATATGATTAAACAAAAAAATTTGTATTCAAAAAAAATTTTTGGAGAACAATTATATATTTGTAGAGCAAATGATTTCTTTAAATCTGGTATACAGGGTCTAAAAAAAAATAATAATTTCTTTATTAAAAAAGAAGAAGATGAATAATTTATTAGCTGAACATTTTGACTCTATTTGTAAAAAAAATTGGAATGATAACGCTTTAATAATTGATGGAAAAAAGTTTAAATTCTCTGAGCTTTATAATTATTCAAATATTATTGCTTGTATCTTAAAAACTAAGATAAAAAAAAATGACACCGTTGCTATTTACGCTGAAAAAGACATAAAAGTTTTTGCTTCAATAATTGCATGTATAAAATCAGGAAATCCTTATTCTATAATTGATATTAACTCGCCTATTAAAAGGATCGATATGATGTTTAAAACATTAAAACCTAAATTAATCCTATACAATTTAAAAAATAATATTTCTAAAAAAATACCAAGTATTAATTTAAATAAAATAAACCTTGTGAAAAAAAAATCTCAAGTAGAATATGCTAAAACTATACCTTCTTGTCCAATATATATAATGTTTACTTCTGGATCTACCGGTGTTCCCAAAGGAGTGGCAATTAGTTCTCAGAATATTTTAAATTTTATAAATTGGGCAAAAAATACTTATAATATTAAGTCTGGTGTAATACAGTCAAACTTGAATCCTCTTCATTTCGATAATTCCATATTTGATATTTACGGAGGATTGTTTAATGGCTCAACTTTAGTTACTTTCAAACAAAAAGACCTTTTAGATCCATCAAAAATATTAAAAGTATTTTTAAAAGAAAAAATAAATATTTGGTTTTCAGTTCCTTCTTTAATTATTTTTTTTATGAAATTTGGTTTTTTTGAAAAGAAAAAATTTTTAAATTTAAAAAAGATAATATTTGGAGGAGAAGGATTCCCAAAAAATAAACTTTTAGAGCTATTTAAAATAATGAACAAAAATATTGATTTAATAAATGTTTATGGACCTACCGAATGCACTTGTATTTGTTCCAGTTACAAAATTACTAATAATGATTTCTTAAAAAATGAAAAAAAAAGATATGCTCCTTTTGGATCAAAATTATCTGATTATTTTTATTTTTATATCGTAAAAGAAAAATCAAATGGCAGGCTAGTATTATCTAATAGAGGTGAACTTTTAATTGGAGGACCAAACGTAGGTCTTGGTTACTATAATAATTCTAGCGAAACTGATAAAAAATTTATTCAAAATCCTTTTAACAATAAATACACAGATATCGTTTATAGAAGTGGAGATCTAGTCTATAAAGATAAAAGAAATGATAAAATTTATTTCTCATCTAGAATAGATGACCAGATAAAGTTTCAAGGATACAGAATTGAATTACTAGAAATCGAACAGGCCATAAGTCAAATTAAGGGGTTAGAGGAAAATTGTGTTCTCTTGTCAAAAATTAATGGTAATCCAAAAATTATATCTTTTATAGTTACGAATTTAAATTTAGAAAAAATTAAAAATGAGTTAAAAAAGAGTTTACCTAAATATATGATACCATCAGAATTTTTATATGTTAGTAAGCTAGAAAAAAATAACAATGGAAAAATAGATAGAATTAAAACTTTTAAAAAAAATTATGGAAAAAGAAATCAAAAAAATCCTGATTAATATAAATTCAGACTGTAAAAAAATTGATTATAATACTGATTTAATTAATAACGGATTAATAGACTCATTAGGTTTTTTAATCCTTATATCTGAATTGGAAAAAAAGTTTAAAAAAAAAATAAACACTAAAAAATTTAATACATCAGAATTTAGATCTATAAGAAAAATTAAATCTATTTTGGAAAAATAAACTAAGAGTAAACTTCTATTAACTTTTGACAAATATGATCAATGTTATCATGCTTGCCTTTATCTTTTATATAATCACAATTCTTGCAAGGTCCTATTTTATTTCTTTCTCCATTCAAATGTAAAAGACGAAATTCTTTTAATTTTTTTCCGTTCCAAACTTCTTCAAAAGTTTCATCATTGAAATTTCCTACTACGGTTCCATGAGACCAGTCAACACAACAAACAGATACACTGCCATCAAAATTGACAGATAATCTTGAAAAAGGATCAGGACAAACTTTAAGTTCATAATTTTTAATCTCACGCTCTCTATCAATTCCATTTCTCCAATCATGAATATCACTTCTAGTCCAGCCCATAACTGGATTAATGATTACTCTATCTGAAAATTTAGAAAACTCTTGTATGAAATTTTTTTTTGTATTTTCATCAAAATTTTCAGCATCTACGTAAGAGATTATTAACTCTGTTTTTTTATTTAATTTTTTTTTTATATTATAAAAATTTTTAATATTTTCTTTAATTTTATCATAATCAAGCTTGGTTCTAGTTGTTTTTGAAAAAAACTCTTTTTTTAAGGATTGAATAGAAACTCTTAAAGTATCGAGTCCCGAATTTAATAATCTTTCTGAGTAGTTTTCATCTAATAACGATGCATTGGTTGTAACCAAAACATGTTTTGCTATATTTAACTTTTTTGCAAATGTTATCATTTCTGGAAGTTTTCTATTTAATAATGGCTCTCCATCTTTATAGAGTAATAAGCTTTTAATTTTAGTAGAAGAATTTTTTTGAAAATTGGAAATATCAATTATAATTTTTTCAAATAATTTAAAAGACATCATTCCCTTAGGTCTTTTATATTCGCCTAATAAAGATTTTTCCCCAGTCGGACAAAAAGTACATTTAAAATTACATAAATTACAAGGATCTATCATCAATGATATTGGTACATCCAAAGGAAGTACTTCAGCTAAATTTACAACGTCATTTCCAAGTAAAGGTTTAAATTCCATTATATGATTGATCTTCCTCCATCGATTAAAATATTTTGACCTGTTAAATTTTGATTATCATTATTAGATAAAAAATACAAAGTTTTTAATATATCGCTAATTTTTGTGAGATTTTTTGATGGTATCAATTTTTTTAACTCTTTCGATAATACATTTTTAGGATTTTTTATAGGGGCAGGAGAAACCATATTAACCTTGATTCCATATTCAGCAAACTGTGTTGAATAATATTTAGTAAGTCCTAGCAATCCGTGCTTAATAACAGAGTATGAAGCTGGTTTTTTATAATTTCCAAAATAAGATTTATATATACTTTGATTGGGTGAAATAACAGAAAGATCTGAACCTATGTTAATTATTGAGCCTTCTTTATATCGTATCACTTTTTTTTTAAACATATTTATCATTAAATTGCTTCCAATAATGCCAACTTTAAATTCATTAATCCAAGACTCGGTATTTAAGTTATTTTCTGATAATTTTTTTGAAAAAGTTGGAACTGCATCAATTGCAGCATTGTTGATCAAGACATCTAACTTAGATGATTTTAAAGATTTGAAAAATTTTTCTACTTGAAGTTTATCAGTTATGTCAATTTGAACTTTAATTATTGAATTCTTATTTTTCATATCCTTTAATGCAGATCTATTATTATCTAGGCAATATACTTTAAAATTTTTTTTTGCAAAAAAATGACAAATATTTGAACCCAAATAGCCTGCTCCACCAGTTACTATACATTTTTTCATTTTAAAGATTCTCCTCCATCAATAATAAAATTAGAGCCTGTAACACTATCCCCCGAGGTACTTAAAAGATACGCACAAAGATCAAATAATTGACCTGGGTTACAAAAACAATTTAATGGAACATTATCTTTAATATATTTTTTTACTGAACCTGGATTTTTTTTAATTTTTTTCATCCAATTGTTATTTTTCATCAAAATATTTCCTGGAGAAATAATGTTAATTTTAATTTTATGTTTAGCAAGTTCTTTTGCTTTTATTTTACAGTAATAATTAAGTGCATTTTTTGAAATTGAGTATGGTAATGGTGCTTCTGTTATTTTACTTGCTACAATTGATGAAAAAACAATAATTTTTATTTCTTTTTTTTTAAAAATTTTTAAATAATTTTCCAATAGATTAGTGAAAGAAAAAAAATTTTGGTCAAAAGATAGCAGAAAATCTTTTTTAGATTCTGTTGATTTATAACTTTTTTTACTTTTGCCGGCACAACTAACGATCGAATCTAATATTTTATGTTTTTTTTTTATTTTTTTTAAAATTTGTTCAATTTCTTTTGGCTTATTTAAATCACATTTAATATTTTCTAAATTATTCTGTTTTGAGCTATTTATATTTCTTGATAGATTAATTACATAATAATTATTTTTTAAAAATTTATTAATTAAATAAGTTCCAAGTTTTCCTTTACCACCGCTGATAAGTATTGTTCTCATAGTATTTTTATTAAAAAATTTCTATTTCTAATTAATTCCTCTATATCATTTCTAGTTTTTGATCTTGCAGTTTGTAGTATATAACTCCCTTTATATTTAATCTTTCTAATTGCTTTAGAAAATTTTTTATAATTCCAATTTCCTTTTCCCAGAGCAACTGTTGATCCATTTTTTAATCTATCTTTAATATGAATATTTTTTACATAATTAAAGTATTCAATTTCATCATTTATATCAAAGTCTAAAGATGCACTATTTCCAGTATCATAATTAATTCCAACTTTTTTTGAGTTAAATTTCTCTATAAATTTAAAAAGCTTACTTGGATGAAAATCTGATTCAAATAAAATATTTGTATTACCGGTATAATTTTTTAAAATATTTTTAATGTATTTATATAATATGTTTTCTTCTTTTTTATTCTTTATTGAAGATTGATCTACCAATGGTAAGATTAAATATTTAATCCCCATTTTATTACAGTTATTTAGAATCTGTTTTATATTTGATTTTATTTTTTTTTTCCTAAAATAATTTTTTTTTTTAAAAAAACAGTCTTCCATAAAATAATCACATGTTACACTATTAATCTTAATTTTAAATTTTTTAGATAATCTTTTCAATTCATCTAATTTATTATTATATAAAGGATTTTTATTTATATTATTTTTATTTATGGTCCATTCTACTAATTTAAAATCTATCTTATTAGCTATGAATAATTCATTTTTCCAATTTAAATCTGGAAAATTTTGAATTTTATCAGTATTATCAGATAAAAGCCTTCCCTGCATGTAGCCAATATTAATCTTCATAAAATTTTATAGTTTATTAAGCAGCTAATTTGATTTTTTTAAAATAACTTTGCACGCCTCATTAAATGGATTTCCCCCAAAACCACATTTGCCCTCCTCAAGCAATTTATAGTTATATTTTTTTTTAAAATCATTTATTAATTTTTTATGTCTATATATTCTACTAAAAGATTTTGCTCTTAATTTTGTTGAAATACCTCTTAAAGTTAAACCCTGGTATTCTGGGAAAGGTTCAATAAATATCAATAATTCTGGTTGTAATTTTGCAATATTTTCTAAAACATTTTCAAATCTATAAGGTATTTGCTCAATAGCAAAGCAGGTAAATATTAAATCTGGATTAATTTTTAGATTTTTAAATGTTTTTTCTAAAGTAATATCTTTTTTAAAAAACTTGAGATTATTAATTTTAAATTTATTTTTAAAATAGATAGATGTTAAATAATTGGTATCTGAAATATCTATCCCAATATATTTTAGATTTTTATATTTTTTTGCAAAATATGCTAAATTTCTACCGTTGCCTGATCCAAGCTCTAATATGAGTTCATTTTTTTTTCGTTTTTTAATAAATTTATCTAATATTTTATAAACTTTTTTTCTAATTAAAAAATTATTACCTATAATCAAGTCATGGTTTAATAAGATCTTATTTTTTTCAAAATTATCATACATAGTATATTGATTAAATTCTAAATTTTTAAATATTTTGAACTCTATTTTTCTGTGAAAATTTTGAGCTTTTCTTACATATTTTTGATTTCTTAAAACTGGTTTAAAAATTCTAAAAACTATTAATAATGAATATGAAATAAGATTTTTTATAAAAAAATATTTTTTATTTAAATAACTTATTTTCTCAATATTTTTTGTCATATATTTTATTTTTTTAAGAAAACAATCATATTACAATCCTTTTGCTAACCAGCCACCGTCTACTACAAAATCTTGACCAGTTATATAAGAGGAATTTTTAGATATTAAGAATTCAACTATACCAAATAAATCTTTTGGATCGCCCCATCTTCTCAATATTGTTCTTTTTGTTCTTTTTTGAAATTGGAACTTATTGTTAAAACTTTTGGATGTCATACTAGTTTTAAAATATCCAGGTGAAATTGAATTAACATTAATTTTATTTTTTTGACAATCTAGTGCCAAAGATCTTGTTAAGGATAAAATGCCACCTTTAGATGCTATGTATCCTGGGTTACTTGGAAAAGCTTGGTATGCATTAATACTTGAAATATTAATTATTCTAGGATTTTGAGATTTTTTTAACTTTTCAATTCCTAATTTTGAACAATAATAAACTCCATTTAAATTTATCTTAACAATTTTATCAAAATTTTTAATCTCATCATCAGAATATTTTGATATACCTGCATTATTTATTAAAACATCAATTTTTTTTATTTTCGAAAAAACTTTTTTTAAAGAGTAATAATCTGAAACGTCGCATCTAAATTGTTTTTCTTTTTTTTTTTATCACTAGTTCGTGCTATACCTATAAGGTTGTGTTTTTTGGCTAAATATTTAAATAATTCTTTTCCTAGTCCTTTGGTATGACCGGTAATCAATATATTTAATTTTTTCATGATTGGTTTATTAGTATAAAATTTAAATCAAGAATATTTAGTGATTAAGAATAATTGATTTTTTCATTAACTCAACTATTTTTCCATAAGTTTTGGCTGAATAATGGTTAAACTTTCTTCTTGGGAATAAAGCTTTTGGATCGTTTGATAATCCAAAAAGATTACTTTTAACATCTAAATAATCAATATCATTCCTATTAAAAATATCTATAATGTTATCGTAATAGTTATATTCTGCATTTTCGTTAAATGGTTTAAAATACCTTGCTGGTGAAGGCAAATATACAATTGAAAACTTGCTGTTAAGACTTTCTGAAAAATTTTTCATCTTTAAAACAATTTCTTCAAAGTTTTTTAAATCTTTTTTTGTTATTCTTTTTGACTGTTGAGAAAATAAAATTAATTTCTTAGATTTTGACAAATATTCTCTTACAAATCTTAATTTTATAAATCTTTTTAATCTACTTTTTTTTAAGTTATAAGAACTATCAAAAAACATTTTTGTCCATGCTTTATCTATAATTTCTTGCTCTTTTTTTAAATTTTGTAAAAAAGTCTCATTTTTATAATAGTTCAAAAGAATTTCATTTTTCATTTCATCTTTCAATTCACTTAAATCGTTTCCTTCATAAAAAAAATATATAACATGTGAAAGTTCATTTGGATAATATTCTCTTAATGAAGCCAAACTAGCTATGGGTCCTTTGCCATCAGAGCCCAAACTCAATGTAGAAAAATTTTTAAAATGTTTGTTTGACCATCCAGCTAATGAAAAATCATAATCAACACAAGCACCATGTGTATAAGAGTTGCCAATATAAAGTATTTTTCTATTTGTATTATCCCACAATTTATCATTGTTATTAAATCCATATCGATCACTTTTATAAATTGACCAGTTTCCATTTTCATTACAATGTATAACTTTACTATGGGATTTGCCTGCCAATGGTACTAGTTTTTTTTTATCTAAATAACTATTAAACCTGTTAATATAAACTTCTTTAAAAACGTAATTAAAAATAAATTTTTCCTTTTCTGTTGAAGTAATATCATTAAAAACTTCAATTTTTGATCGAGTATCAAACCCCTCATCATCATCTTCAGCTTGTTTGGTTAATTCAGGTGTCTCATTAACTTTATATAATTTATGAAAACTAAATAAGACTTCCAATAGATATAATGAAAATATAGTTGAGAAAATAATTAGAATTAAATTTTTAACTATATTCATATACTAATAATTTTTTAAAGAATTAAAATTTTATATTTAATAAATTTATTATTAGTATACTATTAAATTACTTATAATTACTTTTAAATTTAAAATAGATTTACATAATAAGATGAAAAAAAATAACAATAATATCAACTCAAACAGAAGCTTTGGATTAGTTTTCTTTATTGTTTTATTAATAATTTCTATTTACCCGATGTTTTATGATGGTCAAATAAAAATATTTTTTTTAGTTTTATCAGTTATTTTTTTAATATTGGGATTGCTAAACTCTATTTTGCTTTATCCTCTTAATTTAGCATGGTTTAAGTTTGGATTATTTTTAGGAAAAATTATTTCACCAATTATAATGGGAATAATATTTTTTTTAGTTGTAACACCAATAGGCTTACTTATGAGGTTATTAGGTAAAGATGTTTTAAATCTTAAATTAAATAAAAAAGAAGGTTCTTATTGGATTGAAAAAGTTGGTCCAAAAAGTAAAATGAAGAATCAGTTTTAATTATGAGTTTTATAAAAGAATTTTGGGAATTTTTAAAAGTTAGAAAAAAATATTGGCTTTTTCCAATAATTATAGTTCTTGTTTTATTTGGTGGATTAATTGTGTTAACACAAGGCTCAGCTGTAGCTCCGTTTATTTATACTATTTTTTAAAGTGACTTCAATATTGGGTATTTCTGCATTTTATCATGATAGTGCAGCATGCATTCTTAAAAATGGAAAAATCATTGCAGCTGCACAGGAAGAAAGGTTTACAAGAAAAAAACATGATCCAGGTTATCCTTATAATGCGATAGAGTTTGTTCTTAAATATGCAAACTTAAAATTAAGTGAGGTAGACCAAATAGTTTTTTTTGAAAAACCATTTTTAAAATTCGAAAGATTGTTGGAAACATATGTAGCGTTTGCTCCAAGAGGTTTTGTGTCATTTGCTAAAGCTATGCCCTTATGGATTAAAGAAAAACTTTTTCAAAAAAATCTTTTATTTAATAAATTAAAAGAACATGACAAAGATTTTAAATCTGATCAAAATATTTTTTTTTCTGATCACCATTTAAGTCACGCAGCAAGTGCTTTTTTTCCATCACCTTTTGAGGAAGCTGTTATATTAACTGCAGATGGTGTAGGTGAGTGGGCCACAACAACTGTTGCTGTTGGTAAAAATAATTGTTTAGAAATAAAAAAAGAAATTCATTTTCCACATTCACTTGGACTTCTTTATTCTGCTTTCACATATTATACAGGATTCAAAGTAAACAGTGGTGAGTACAAACTTATGGGTTTAGCCCCATATGGAAATCCAATTTATGAAGATAAAGTCAAAAAATTAATCGACATAAAAGATGATGGAACTTTTAGATTAAATCAATCTTATTTTAATTATGCAACTGGATTAACAATGACTAATGCGAAATTTAATAATTTATTTGGAAAAGAGCCCCGTAATCCAAACAATGAAAATATAAATCAATTTCATATGGATATTGCCGCGTCTATTCAAAAAGTAATTGAGGAAATAATGATTAAATTAGCAAAATCAATTCGGAAAGAGTACAAAATTAAAAATCTTTGTTTAGCAGGTGGAGTAGCATTGAATTGTGTGGCTAATGGAAAAATTCTTAAAGAAAATATTTTTGAAAATATTTGGATTCAGCCTGCGTCAGGTGATGCAGGAGGTTCTTTAGGAGCAGCTTTAGCTCTTTGGTATATAGAACAAGGAAATAGTAGAGCAGTAAATATAGATGATGATATGAAGGGATCCTATTTAGGCTGCGAATTTAATCAGGATCAAATTGAAAAAGAATTAAAGTCAATTGGAGCAAATTTTGAAACAGTTGATTACGAGGAATTGATAAACAAAACATCAAATTTTTTATCTGATGAAAAAGCTATTGGATGGTTTCAAGGAAGAATGGAATTTGGTCCAAGAGCTTTAGGGGCAAGATCAATAATAGGAGATCCTAGATCTGATAAAATGCAAAAGAACTTAAATTTAAAAGTCAAATATAGAGAAAGTTTTAGACCATTCGCACCATCAGTATTAAAAGAAGATGCAGGTACTTGGTTTGATATAAGTGTTGACAGCCCATATATGCTTTTAGTTGCTGATATTCATTCTTCAAAAAAAATTGAAATGTCAGATGAGCAAAATAATTTATTTGGTATTGATAAACTTAATATTAAAAGGTCTGAAATACCCGCTGTAACACACGTTGATTATTCAGCTCGGATTCAAACAGTAAGTCAAAAGACAAATAAAAAATATTATGATTTAATTTCAAAATTTAAAGAAAAAACTGGTTGTGGTGTTATTGTGAATACATCTTTTAATGTTAGAGGTGAACCAATAGTCAATTCTCCAACTGAAGCATACAATTGTTTTATGGGAACTGAGCTGGACTATCTTGTAATTGGAAATTGTATTGTTGATAAAAAAAAACAAAATCAAGTATCTAAAGAAAATTATTATCAAAAATTTGAATTAGATTAATTCAATAGTAAAATTCAAAAATAATTAAATCATATCATCTAAATTTCAAAAAATTTTTTTCAGTGCATAAATCAAGCCAATTGAGCTATTAGTACTGGTCAGCTGCACGCATTACTGCGCTTCCACATCCAGCCTATCAACGTGGTGGTCTACCACGGCTCTATAGGAAGAACTAGTTTTGAGGTGAGTTTCCCGCTTAGATGCTTTCAGCAGTTATCTCTTCCATACTTAGCTACCCGGCACTGCAGCTGGCGCTACAACCGGTCCACCAGTGGTATGTTCAACCCGGTCCTCTCGTACTAGGGTCAACTCCTCTCAATTCTTCTACACGCATAGCAGATAGGGACCGAACTGTCTCACGACGTTCTGAACCCAGCTCACGTACCACTTTAATTGGCGAACAGCCAAACCCTTGGGACCTGCTCCAGCCCCAGGATGTGATGAGCCGACATCGAGGTGCCAAACACTGCCGTCGATATGAGCTCTTGGGCAGTATCAGCCTGTTATCCCCGGCGTACCTTTTATCCGTTGAGCGATGGCCCTTCCACTCAGAACCACCGGATCACTATGACCGACTTTCGTCTCTGCTCGACTTGTCAGTCTCACAGTCAGGCAGGCTTATGCCATTGCACTCTACGAACGATTTCTGACCGTTCTGAGCCTACCTTCGCACGCCTCCGTTACTATTTGGGAGGCGACCGCCCCAGTCAAACTACCCACCATACAATGTCTTGATGCCGGATGACGGCAATCAGTTAGATACCAAGAAAAACAAAAGAGGTATTTCACTGGTGACTCCACAAAAGCTGACGCCTTTGCTTCAATGTCTCCCTCCTATGCTAAATATGTTTTTCCTAATACCAATGTAAAGTTGCAGTAAAGGTGCACGGGGTCTTTCCGTCTAACTACGCGAACTCCGCATCTTCACGGAGAATTCAATTTCACTGAGTTGATGTTGGAGACAGCGGAGAAATCGTTACGCCATTCATGCAGGTCGGAACTTACCCGACAAGGAATTTCGCTACCTTAGGACCGTTATAGTTACGGCCGCCGTTTACTGGGGCTTCAGAAGTTAGCTTGCACCAACCGCATTAACCTTCCAGCACCGGGCAGGCGTCAGACCCTATACATCCACTTACGTGTTAGCAGAGCCCTGTGTTTTTGATAAACAGTCGCTTCTCCCTGGCTTGTGCCACCCATCTCTAGTTGCCTAAAAATAGGTCTTCCTTATCCCGAAGTTACGGAAGCATTTTGCCGAGTTCCTTCAACATCATTCTCTCAAGCGCCTAAATATACTCTATTAATCCACCTGTGTCGGTTTAGGGTACGGTCTAATGATGGAGCTATTTCTTGGAACCTTTTCGCGGCAAGCTCAATCCATTAAGAACTCACAACTTACAAGATCCGTCACTACCATCTGGTTAAGGAATATTAACCTTATTTCCATCGACTACGGCTTTCGCCCTCGCCTTAGGTGCCGACTAACTCTGCGCGGATTAACCTTGCGCAGAAACCCTTGGATTTTCGGCGAAGAAGTTTTTCACTTCTTTTATCGTTACTTATGTCAGCATTCGCACTTCTGATACCTCCAGGATCCCTCACGGGTATCCCTTCACAGGCTTACAGAACGTTCCGCTACCGCTTATAAAACTCGAGAGTTTTATAAACCCACAGATTCGGTATATGATTTTAGCCCCGTTACATCTTCGGCGCAGAAACTCTATTAGACCGGTGAGCTGTTACGCTATCTTTAAAGGATGGCTGCTTCTAAGCCAACCTCCCGGCTGTTAAGGAATTTCCACATCCTTTCACACTTAATCATAATTTGGGGACCTTATCTGGTGGTCTGGGCTCTTTCCCTCTCGACCATGGACCTTAGCACCCACAGTCTGTCTGATGAAGAACAATACTTAGCATTCGGAGTTTTATTAGGTTTGGTAAGAATTTCTTCCCCCTAGCCCATTTAGTGCTCTACCTCTAAGCATCTATTTATTCATCGCACTACCTAAATAGTTTTCGCGGAAAACCAGCTATCTACGAATTTGGTTGGCCTTTCACCCCTTACCACAAGTCATCCAAAGACTTTTCAACGTCAACTGGTTCGGTCCTCCGGTTGGTGTTACCCAACTTTCAACCTGCTCATGGTAAGCTCATTCGTTTTCGGGTCTAATTCATTAAACTAATCGCCCTATTAAGACTTGCTTTCGCTGCGCCTACACCTAGATGGCTTAAGCTTGCTTAATAAATTAAGTCACTGACCCATTATACAAAAGGTACGCCGTCACTCTAAAAAGAGCTTCGACTGATTGTAGGCATGCAGTTTCAGGTTCTATTTCACTCCCCTAATAGGGGTTCTTTTCACCTTTCCCTCACGGTACTAGTTCACTATCGGTCACTGAAGAGTATTTAGGCTTAGAGGGTGGTCCCCCTATATTCGAGCAGGATTTCACGTGTCCCGCTTTACTCAAGAATTTTGTTAAACGTTACTCATACGGGACTATCACCCTCTATGGTTAGCATTTCCAAACTATTCAAATTTTTTTAACAAAACTACTGGCCTAGTCCGCGTTCGCTCGCCACTACTAACGGAATCTCAATTGATTTCTTTTCCTCTGGTTACTTAGATGTTTCAGTTCTCCAGGTTGTCTCTTTAAACCTATGTATTCAGTTTAAAGTACCACATAAAGTGGTGGGTTTCCCCATTCGGAAATTTTCGGATCAAAACTTACATACAGCTCCCCGAAACTTATCGCAGTATATCACGTCCTTCATCGGCTTTCAGTGCCAAGGCATCCACTACACGCCCTTAAACGCTTGATTTATGCACAGAAAAAAATTCTGTGTTGAATCAAATTTTTATTTTGAACATTAGCTAATAACATTACTAATGTTCGGATATAGATATTGATATTAATTATTATTTATATTTACAATTTTTATAACTAAGTGTTTTGGTGGAGGATAGCGGGATCGAACCGCTGACCTCCTGAATGCAAATCAGGCGCTCTCCCAGCTGAGCTAATCCCCCATGATCTTATTTGGTGGGCCGAGAAAGACTTGAACTTTCGACCCCACCCTTATCAAGGGTGTGCTCTAACCAACTGAGCTACCGGCCCCCATGCAAGAGAAACACTACTTTAAGAAGAGAAATGAGGACGGTCAACATTACCGATGTATATTATTTAGAATGAAATTTTACTTTCATTCATCCTTAGAAAGGAGGTAATCCAGCCGCAGGTTCCCCTACGGCTACCTTGTTACGACTTCACCCCAGTCGCTGACTATACCGTGGTCAAGGGTTTGAAACCTTGCCTTAAGGTAGAACCAACTCCCATGGTGTGACGGGCGGTGTGTACAAGACCCGGGAACGCATTCACCGTGGCACGCTGATCCACGATTACTAGTAATTCCAGCTTCATGCACTCGAGTTGCAGAGTGCAATCCGAACTGAGGTATCTTTTAGGGATTTGCTTAACTTCGCAGTCTTGCTTCCTGTTGTAGATACCATTGTAGCACGTGTGTAGCCCAACACGTAAGGGCCATGAGGACTTGACGTCATCCCCACCTTCCTCCAGCTTATCACTGGCAGTTCTTTCAGAGTGCCCAACTTAATGATGGCAACTAAAAGTGAGGGTTGCGCTCGTTGCGGGACTTAACCCAACATCTCACGACACGAGCTGACGACAGCCATGCAGCACCTGTGTTTCGTCCGGCCGAACCGAAAACTCTAATCTCTTAGAGTCGCGACGAACATGTCAAGTGTTGGTAAGGTTCTGCGCGTATCTTCGAATTAAACCACATGCTCCACTACTTGTGCGGGTCCCCGTCAATTCATTTGAGTTTTAACCTTGCGGTCGTACTCCCCAGGCGGTGTGTTTATCGGTTTCCCTGCGACACTGAAAATAAATTTCCAACGTCTAACACACATCGTTTACGGCATGGACTACGAGGGTATCTAATCCTCTTCGCTACCCATGCTTTCGTTCCTCAGTGTCAGTAATGATCCAGAAAGCTGCCTTCGCAATTGGTATTCTTTCTAATATCTACGAATTTCACCTCTACACTAGAAATTCTGCTTTCCTCTATCATACTCTAGCTGAAAAGTTTTAATGGCAGTTCCAGAGTTAAGCTCTGGGATTTCACCACTAACTTTTTCAACCACCTACGAACTCTTTAAGCCCAGTAATTCCGAACTACGCTAGGTCCCTTCGTATTACCGCGGCTGCTGGCACGAAGTTAGCCGGACCTTCTTATTCGGGTACAGTCATTTTCTTCCCCGACGAAAGAGCTTTACAACCCAAGGGCCTTCTTCACTCACGCGGCATCGCTGCATCAGAGTTTCCTCCATTGTGCAAGATTCCCCACTGCTGCCTCCCGTAGGAGTTTGGGCCGTGTCTCAGTCCCAATGTGGCTGATCATCCTCTCAAATCAGCTATTGATCACAGTCTTGGTAGGCCATTACCCCACCAACAAACTAATCAAGTGCAGGCTCATCCAATGGTGCATAAAGCTTTCTCCGTAAAGACTTATCCGGTATTAGCACAAGTTTCCTCGTGTTATTCCAGGCCAAAGGGCAGATACCTACATGTTACTCACCCGTCTGCCACTAAGTATTGCTACTTCGTTCGACTTGCATGTGTTAGGCGTGCCGCCAGCGTACGTTCTGAGCCATGATCAAACTCTCAAGTTTAAAAACGGCGCACACTAGCTTCTATATAAATTCTAAGAATAAAATTTATATAATGTTGAAGTGTGTACGACAAATTTTGGTAACCTTAACCGTCCACACTTCTCTTCTTAAATTTTTACTTTTTAAATAGCTAATTGGGTCTAAAAAGCCCAATAATCCACACTAATCTATTGTGTTAACAATAATTTTCGTGAGAAAGTGTGACGCTTATAGGCTAAAATAAAAGGAAATCAAGCATTTAAGAATAAAAAAAATTTATTAAAATCGACAAAAAATGATGATTTTATTGGGTTTTTTTTGATTTTTTTACACTGCTGAACTAATAATCTCTATCAATAAATTTAAAAATGCAAAAAAAAATTATAAGTCTGTTTTTAAAAAACTTAGAAATATTTGTACTAATTTTTTTTATTATAACAATAATTGTTACCTCGTCTTTTTTTAATTACCAAAAAAAAATAAATATTCAAAAATATAATAATTTTATAAATAATATTTATTTAAAAAAAACCCTTGATGAAATTATTAACAGTTTAGAACCTAGATATAAAAAATATAACCACAAAATTCAGGCAGGAGAAACTTTTGTCAATATTTTGGAAAATTATTCAATTAGTAAAAAAGAAATTAATCTTATTAAAAAAAACCTTGCAAATAAAGTTAATATTAACAAGCTCAATACAAATCAAAGAATTCAAATTACAGTAGATCAGACTAATAATGAAATTAAAGAATTTGTATTTCAAATTTCAAATACTGAAAAAATTTATTTATCAAGAAAAGATGCAAATAAAAAATTTAATCATGAAATCCTAACACTTAAATTAGATAAAAAAATTGTTTATAAGGAAAATGTAATTAAACAAAGTTTATACAAAGCTGCTACTGATCAAAAAATTCCACCTAATACTATAATTGAATTTGCTAGAATTTACGGTTTTCAAGTAGACTTTCAAAGAGACATTAGAAAACTAGATAAATTCCAAATTATGTATGAAGTGTTTACTGATAAAAATAATAAAGTAATTGAAACTGGAGAAATTCTTTTTGCAAATCTTAAACTTAGTGGTCAAGATAATTCTCTATATTATTATGACAAGAAAGGAAATGAAGGTCATTATGATAAAAATGGAAAAAGTGTTCAAAAAGCTTTAATGAAAACACCTATCAATGGTGCAAGATTATCTTCATCTTATGGTATGAGAAAACATCCAATTGATGGATTTAATAAGATGCATAAAGGAACTGATTTTGCAGCTCCAATGGGAACGCCAATAATGGCATCTGGGAATGGTATAATAAAAAAAGCTGGCTGGTGTGGAGGAGGTGGCAATTGTGTAAAAATTAAACATAATTCAACTTATGAAACAGTTTATGCTCACATGTCTAAATTTGCACGAGGAATTAATAATGGCGTAAGAGTTAAACAAGGTCAAACAATTGGATATGTTGGTTCAACTGGTAAATCAACTGGTCCACATTTGCACTATGAGGTTATTGTTAATGGAAAACGAGTGAACTCTCAAAAATTAAAGCTTCCGTCTGGTAAAATTTTAAAAGGGGTAAATAGAGAGATATTTGAAATTAATAAGATTAAATTAGATGTTCTTAAATCAGAAAAAATTATTGGTTTAAATTAGCTTACTTCCGTTTTTTTTTCTTCTTCAATAGTTTCTTTTGAGCTATTGCCTTTTTCCTCTGTACTTAAAATAGGATCATTAATCTTACTTTCAGCAAATCTAATCTTTTTTAAATTTTCTTGTTCATTTAAAATTCTTGTAAAATGGTCTGCATGCTGAAGGTAATTTTCAGATAAAATTTTATCTCCATTTGAAGAAGCTTCTCTTGCCAAATCATTATATTTTTCTATTAATTTCGGAGCATTATGGTTGTTTCTGCCAGGGACTTTTCTCTTAAAGTTATCATTATTTGAGTAATTAGATCCAAATTTAGGTCTATCCCCATTACTTTTAAAATTTCTATCATTTCTTCTAAAATTATTTCTTCTTACATTGTTGTTATTTCTAAATGTTACCATAAATCTAATTAGTTATATTTTGGTACTAACTATGCAACGATCATTCTTTGCAAGATCTTTAATAGTACTGTTTATATAAAAACCCTTATTGTTTAATAATTTAATAACTTTACTTTTTTGATCAAAACCAATCTCTAAAATAAATTTTCCATTTTTTTTTAACAGCTCAGATGATTTTTTTATTACTTTTCTAATTACTGTTAAACCATCCAATCCACCATCTAGAGCTAATTTAGGCTCAAACTTTAGAACATCATTCTCCAAATATTTTAAATCACTTCTTTTAATATAAGGGGGATTGGAAATAATTAAATCATATTTGCCTTCAGCAAATTTGTCAACATCTGATTTGTAAAATTTAACTCTTTTGTCAACAAATAGCCTTTTTGCGTTTATTTTAGATATCTCTATCGAATTTTTACTAATATCTATTCCAGTTCCATAAAAGTTCTTTCTTTCTTTTAGTATACTTAAGAGAATACACCCTGAACCAACTCCGATATCAAGAATTCTTAAATATTCTTTATTCTTAGTAACTTTTAAAATTTGTTCTATAATAATTTCTGTATCAGGACGTGGTATAAGAGTGTTTTTATTAACATAAAATTCGCTTTTCCAAAAAAACTTTTTATTTAAAAGATAGGCTATAGGTTTTCTGGTAGCTCGTTCACGAACCAATTTTTTAAAATATTCTAAATTTTCATTATTTAAAACTTTATCATGATTTAAAATTATATATTCACGATTTTTGTCCAAAGCTTTAGCCATTAAAATTTCTGTATCGAGTTGAGCAGATAAAATAGATTTGCTCTTTAAAACACTTGTTCCTTCTAAAACTGCTGACTGAATGTTCATTTAATTTAAACTACTCAAACTATCTTCTTGTGCTTGCAATGTTAATGACTCAATCATTTCATCAAAAGCTTCGCCCTCTAAAAATTCCTCCAATCTATGAAGTGTTAAATTAATTCTATGATCTGTGACTCTACCCTGAGGAAAATTATAAGTTCTAATTCTTTCAGATCTATCCCCCGTTCCTATTTTTGTTTTTCTGTCTTTCGATCTTTCTTGGTCGATTCTTGATCTTTCTAGTTCATACAACCTTGACCTTAATATCTTCATTCCTTTGGCTTTATTTTTATGTTGTGATTTTTCATCTTGCTGAGAAACAGATAATCCTGTGGGAATATGGGTAATTCTAACTGCACTATCAGTTGTATTTACTGACTGTCCTCCTGGCCCACCCGCTCTAAAAACATCTATCCTTAAATCAGACTCATTTATTTTTAAATCAACCTCTTCTGCTTCTGGCAATACAGCAACCGTTGCAGCTGAAGTATGAACTCTTCCTTGTGTTTCGGTATCTGGTACTCTTTGAACTCTATGAACTCCACTTTCATATTTTAAAGTTGAATAAATATTAGTTCCTTTTATTGATGCTATAACCTCTTTTAGACCTCCAGCATCACTCCTAGAAATTGATATTAACTCTAATGTCCATTTCTTTTTATGACTCACTTTTTCGTACATCTTAAAAAGGTCAGAAGCAAATAAGCTTGCTTCTAGTCCTCCTGTTCCTGCTCTAATTTCTATGATTGCATTTTTTTTATCTGCTTCATCTTTTGGAAGTAAGAATAATTTCAATTTTTTTTCATTTATTTCAAATTCAGTCTTTAAATCTGACAATTCAAGTTCAGCCATATCTTTTAATTCTTTATCTGCAGAACTATCATTTAAAATTTTTTCCAGATCTTTTTTATCGTCCTCGTATGATAAATACTTCCTAGCATTTTCTATAATTTCATTAACATCGGAGTACTCTTTTGATTTTTCCGCAAACAGCTTTTTGTCAATTTCACCAGAAGATAGATCTTTTTCTAAAGTTGAATGTTTTAGTATAAGTTCTTCAATTGTTTTTGCTGGTATCATTATTTTTTTTCTAACTCCGAAGCTTTTTTTTCAACTTCTGCTACAACTTTATCAATTATTTCATTTGTTAAGACTTTCTTACTCTGAACACCAGAAAGATAAAGCATATTGTTACCTTTTCCACCACCTGTAATACCCACATCTGTCATTGCTGCCTCACCAGGCCCATTTACTACACATCCAATTATAGATAGTGTAACTGGAGTTTTAATATGCGATAGTTTTTCTTCTAAAATCTTAACTGTATCGATTACTTGAAATGCTTGTCTTGCGCATGAAGGACAGGATATAATTTTTACTCCTCTGTTTCTTAATCCTAATGACTTTAAAATTTCGTTACCAATTTTTATTTCTTTTACCGGGTCATCAGAAAGTGAGATTCTGATAGTGTCCCCAATTCCATCTAAAAGTAATGTTCCAAGGCCAATAGATGATTTAACACTTCCTGATACAAAACTTCCAGCTTCTGTTATTCCAAGATGTAACGGATAATCCATTGCTTTTGAAAGTTGTCGATATGCTGCAATTGATAAAAAAACGTCTGAAGACTTAACGCTAACTTTGAAATTAGAAAAATTTTGATCCTCTAAGACTTTGATATTTCTTAAAGCACTCTCTACTAAAGCTTCCGGACAAGGTTCTTTATATTTTTCAAGAATGTCTTTTTCAAGTGAACCTGCATTAACCCCAATTCTTATTGAGCAATCATTATTTTTGGCAGCACTTAAAACGTCATGAATTTTTTGTTTATCACCAATATTGCCTGGGTTTATTCTCAAACATTTTGCTCCATTTTCGGCAGCTTCAATTGCTCGTTTATAATGAAAATGGATGTCAGCAATTACTGGTAGTTTTACATTTTGTGTTATTTCTTTTAGCGCATTTGTTGAGTCTTCATCTGGACATGAAACCCTTACTATGTCAGCACCCTCTTCATGAATTGCATTTATTTGATTAATTGTAGCTTTAATATCAGTTGTTAAAGTATTCGTCATTGATTGAACTGAGATAGGATTGTCCCCACCAATCTTTACATCACCAACATTTATTACTTTTGTTTTTTTTCGATTAATATTTCTGAAGGGCCTGAGGCTCATAAAATTTAGTCTAATTTAAATTCTTTATGTAATACAACTATAGCTTTTTTTACTTGATTAGTGGCAACTAAAACTGAAATCTTAATTTCAGAAGTAGATATTACCAAGATGTTTATCTTTTTTGAAGCTAAAGCTTGAAACATACGATAAGTTATCCCAGGAGTTGTTATCATTCCGACTCCAATAATTGAAACTTTTGATACATTTTTGTCAAAAGATAATTTTTTATAAGATATTTTTTTGTTACTTTTTATAAACTTTTCTGTTTTTTTTAAATCATCAGATTTAATTGTAAATGTTAGGTCGGTTTCTTTTCCATTAAGAGCAATATTTTGAACAACCATATCTACATTTATCAAGTTTTGAGATAGAGGTTTAAAAATAGATGCTGCTACTCCCGGTCTATCTTTAACTCCTTCAATTGTAATTTTTGCATCATTTTTAGTTGATGAAATTCCAGTTATGATTTGATTACTAAAAGCTTTTGATGAATTAGTAATCAATGTTCCAGGCTTTGAAACAAATGAAGATTTAACTTTTATATCTATTTTACTCAATTTTGCATCTTGTACAGATGTTGGTTGCATAACTTTTGAACCTAAAGATGCCATTTCCAACATTTCATCATAAAATATTTTTTTAATTTTTTTTGCTTTTTTGTACTGTCTTGGATCAGTAGTATAAACACCATCTACATCAGTATAAATAATGCACTCATCTGCTTTAATATATTTGGCTATCATTATTGCTGTAGCATCTGAACCGCTTCTTCCGATAGTTGTTAGCCTATAATTATTGTTGATTCCTTGAAAACCAGTAATTACAGGAATGCCTCCATTTTTGAGATAGTTTTGTACATCTTTTGAAACCACTCTATTAATCCGTGCAGCTGAGTGTGGGCCCTCAGTTATAATTGGTATCTGCCAAGATAACCAAGATCTAGATTTAAAACCAATATGATTTAATCTTCCCGCAATTAAAGCACAGGAAACTTGCTCACCAGTAGATAGTAAAGTGTCATATTCTGCTTTATCAAAATTATTTGATATTAACTTGGATTTATTAATTAGTTCATTAGTGGCGCCACTCATAGCAGAAGAAACCACTACTACTTTATTTTTCTTCTTTTTATAGGAAGATATAATTTTACATACCTTTTTAATTCTATCGATACTTCCTACAGAAGTTCCACCAAACTTTAAAACAACAGTTTTCATTGATCAAATTTATTTATTATAATTTAATAAATAATTGATAAAATACATCTTAATTGTTATGTCAACTAATTATCGATCATGAACAGTATAAATAAAAAAGAAATTGAAAAATTTTCCAAAATGGCGGCTGAATGGTGGGACCCTAGCGGAAAATTTAAACCACTTCATAAATTTAATCCAATAAGAATTCAATACATTAAAGAAAATATAATTAGTAATTTTAAATTAAAGATTAAGGAAAAACCTTTAGATAAAATCAATATATTAGATATTGGATGTGGAGGCGGGCTTCTCTCTGAGCCAATGACAAGATTGGGTGCAAATGTAACTGGAATTGATGCATCTAGTAAAAATATCAATATTGCCAAACTTCATGCAAAAAAAAATAAACTTAAAATTAATTATATATGTTCGCCTCCTGAAAAATTAAAAATTAAGAAAAAATTTGACGTTATTTTAAATATGGAAATAGTTGAACATGTTGAAGATATTAATTTTTTTATAAATTCTTGTTCAAAACTTCTTAAAAAAAACGGGCTAATGTTTATTGCAACTCTTAATAAAACTTTAAAATCATATATGTTTGCAATTATCGGAGCAGAATATGTATTAAGGTGGCTTCCCATAGGAACTCATGACTGGGAAAAATTTGTAAAACCTGAAGATCTTAAAAAAATTTTAATCAAAAATAATTTAAAGTTAGAAAAGTTAGATGGAATGAATTTTAATATAATCAAAGATGAGTGGAGCGTATCTTCTGATGCTTCAATTAATTATATTGCAAAATCAATAAAACTCTAATTATCCTTGTCTTCTATCCAGGGTATCATTTGAGAATCGATACCTTCTTCTTTAAGTTCCATAATATCTTTCTTGGAAGCTTTTCCATAGATACCTTTGGTTTTTTTTTTAGGATTGTAGTGTATAGATCGGGCCTCATAAGCAAAATTCTCACCAACAAATTTAAAATTCTCTTTGATAAATTTTTGATAATTTTTAATTGTTTTTTTTACATTTTCATATTTATCTAATTGCAAATCATTTTTTGTATCTTTTTTATTATTCCTTACACTTGGTGACATAAGAGTTTTATCTACTTTTATAGAATTACAAATATGACAAATTAATAATTTCTTTTTTTTAAGTTTTTCGAATTCAGTAGAAGAAGCAAACCAACTGTCAAAAGCTATCTCACAATCACTACATTCTAATTTATATTTAATCATAATTTTTAATTAATAATAATTTTTAAATTTTCAATACTCTTAACTTCTATAATCTGCATTAATGTCTATATATTTTTTTGTAAAATCCATTGTATAAGCAGTAAAACCTTTCTTGCCTGTGAAGATTTCAATATCAAAATTTATATAGTCACTTTTCATATATTTAGACGCCTTTGCTTCATCATAACCCTGGTGTAATTTACCATCTTGGACAATTTTAAAATCTCCTAATTTAATTGATAGTTTTTTTAAATTTATATTTGGGCCAGCTTTACCAATCGCCATCACAATTCTTCCCCAATTAGGATCTTCACCCGCAATTGCAGTTTTAACAAGAGGTGAGTTTGCGATTGAAAAAGCAATTTGCTTAGCTTCAATATCTGATTTGCATTTTTTTACTTTTATAGTTACAAATTTCGAAGATCCTTCTCCATCAGAAACTACTCTTTTGGCCAAATTCAACAAAACACTATTTAAAGCTTTGTCAAAATCTTGAATTTTTTTATCATTAAAGTTTTTAATTTTAGCATTATTAGCCTTACCAGTTGCAAAAATAGTTGCCATATCATTTGTGCTTGTATCTCCATCACAGGAGATGGCATTAAAAGTTGTAGAGATATTCTTTTTTAATAATTTTTTTAAAATATCATTTGAAATATTTGCGTCTGTAAAAATGTACGCTAGTGTTGTTGCCATATTTGGATGAATCATTCCTGAACCTTTTGCTATTCCATAAATTTTTATTTCTTTATTTCCAATCGTACACGTTTCCATTGCTAACTTGGGCTTGGTATCTGTTGTCATAATTCCAAGTCCTGCTTTCATCCAAATAAATTTGTTTTGGGTATATCTGATCTTATTAATTAAATTAGGAACTTGATCAGAAATTTTTTTATAAGGAAAAGGTTCGCCAATAGTCCCCGTGCAACCAAACATAATTTCTTTAGAAGAAATTTTTTTAGGAATATCCTCGTCTTGTTCTTGTTTTTTTGTTAATTCAATTGAAACAATTTCAGACAACTTCTTTAGACTTTCTTGGCCCTGCTTACCAGTAAAAGCATTCGCATTTCGAGTGTTAACTAGAAGTGAATATATCTTTTTACTTTTTTGGCTTAAATTCCATTTAATATTTTCTGATACTATTTTTGATTGGGTATAAACAGAGGCATAATTTGCCCCATCTCTAAAATAAAATAATGATAAATCATCTCTATTATCATTATATAAATTTGCACTTACAACAGATATTGATAAGCCATCAATATGATCTAGGTCTTGATAATCAATCATTCTAGCATTTTTTGATTTTGATGATAAAAAATTTGATAAATTAATTCCCATAGTATTTAAAATAATTATTTAATTCATATATTAAACAATATAAGTAAAGAATAAATCAAATACTCATGTTTAACCCATTAAATCTCATTTCAAAATTTATTAAAACTAGCAATCAAAAAGAGCTTGATAGAGTGGGCAGTATTGTAAAGAAAATCAATTCACTTGAAAATGAGATTAAAAAACTTGGTGACGTAGATTTTTCAAACAAAACACAGGAATTTAAGAATCAAATAAAAAAAGGTAAAACTTTAGATGAAATTTTACCAGAAGCTTTTGCGCTAGTACGAGAAGCTTCAAGGAGAGTAAGAAACGAAAGACACTTTGATGTTCAAATAGTAGGTGGGGTTGTTTTACATGAAGGCAAAATTGCTGAGATGAGAACTGGGGAAGGAAAAACCCTTACAATTACTTTAGCCGCATACTTAAATGCCCTCACCGAAGAAGGAGTTCACATTGTAACCGTTAATGATTATCTTGCAAAAAGAGACTCGATAGAAATGGGTCTTATATATAATTTTTTAGGTTTATCGTCAGGTTTTATCAATAATGATCAAAGTGATGAAGAGCGAAAAAAAAATTATAATTGCGATATTACATATGCAACAAATAGTGAGTTAGGATTTGACTATTTGAGAGACAACATGAAGTTTTCAGAAAAAGAAATGGTTCAAAGAGAACATATATTTTCTATTGTTGACGAAATAGATTCATGTTTAATAGATGAGGCTAGAACACCCTTAGTAATTTCAGGTTCTACTGAAGATAAAACAGCTCAATATATAGCAACAAATAAATTAATTAAATTTTTAAATAAAGGTGACTATGAAATAGATGAAAAAGAAAGAAGTATACTTCTTACAAATGATGGGATTAATGCTGTAGAAGAGCTTTTTTCTAATGCTGGCATTTTAAAAAATAACAATTTCTACGACCCAGAAAATTTACATTTAGTTCACCATGTCAATCAAGCACTAAAGGCAAATCATTTATTTGAAAAAGGCAAAGATTATATTGTTAAAGATAACAGTTTAAAAATTATAGATGAATTAACTGGAAGAATACTTGAAGGAAGAAGATTTGGTGACGGACTACATCAGGCTTTAGAGGCCAAAGAAAAAATTGACATTCAAGCAGAAAATCAAACTTTAGCTTCCATAACATATCAGAATTATTTTAAACTTTATAAAAAAATATCTGGCTGTACTGGTACAGCTGCAACTGAAGCTGAAGAATTTTTTGAAATTTATAACTTAAGTGTTGTAATTATTCCAACTAACAACGAAATGATTAGAAAAGACTATAATGATCAGATTTTTAGAACTGAAAATGAAAAAAATAATGCTATAATTGAAAAAATAGTTGATCGACATGAAATAGGTCAACCAATTTTAATTTTCACATCTAGTATTAATAAATCTGAAATTTATTCAAATTTGTTAAGAATAAAAAATATTAATCATGTTGTTTTAAATGCTAAAAATCATGAAAATGAGGCAGAAATAATTGCTAATGCTGGTAAAGAGAAATCAGTAATAATCACTACAAGTATTTCTGGAAGAGGCGTTGATATTCAACTTGGTGGCAAGAAGAGTTCTGTTGCAGATAGTCAACTTAAAACTGATAAAGATAGAGTTAAATCTTTAGGAGGTTTGTTTGTTATTGGAACTGAAAGAATGGAGTCACGAAGAGTAGACAATCAAGCAAGGGGGAGAGCTGGAAGACAAGGTGATGAAGGTAATTCTATATTTTATGTAAGTCTTGAGGATGATTTAATGAGAATTTTTGGATCAGAGTCTATGAATAAAATGCTAGAAAAATTAGGCCTTAAAGATGGAGAAAGTATCGATCATCCTTGGATAAACAAAGCTCTAGAAAGAGCTCAACAAAAAGTTGAAGTAAGAAACTTTGATGTTAGAAAAACTTTAATTAAATTTGACAATGTTTTAAATGACCAAAGGCATGTTATTTTTTCTCAAAGAAAAAATGCCATGAATAGTAATAATATATTTGACTATTCAGATGAATTTTTAAAGGAAATAATTCAAGATATCATTAAATTGAAAATTCAAAATTTATCCGACCCTAAAAGCAAGGAATTTAGCAACCATCTTAAACAAATATTAGGCAAAAGTTTTAATGAAACTGAATTAAAAGAATTACTTTCCGCTAAAAATGAAATGTTAAATGAAAAAATTATAATGAAATTTTCTGAGTCTAGACAGGAGAGAATTAAACTTTTAGGAGAAGACCACGCTAAAGATATCGAAAAAAGAATTTTTCTCCAATCAATAGATTTAAATTGGAAATCACATATTCAATATCTAGAACATTTAAGACAAGTAATTGGACTTAGATCTTACGGACAAAGAGATCCTCTTGTTGAATATAAAAAAGAAGCTTTTGAGCTATTCTCAAATCTTTTAAATAAACTAAAATTAGATTTTATAACCATTTTAATAAATTTAAAAATTGTCACAGAACAACAAGAAGAAGATAAAACATCAATGATAGATCAAATAAAAAGTCGAAAAAAAATTGGAAGAAATGAACCTTGCTCATGTGGATCTGGTAAAAAATTTAAACATTGTTGTGGTGCTTTATAAAATTTAAAACAAACTAAAAGCAAAAAACAAAAAAACCAAACCTACAATTGCTGACCCAATTAAAACTTTTTTTGATTTTAAAATTTTATCAAAATTATTATTTTTAATTGTTAAAGTGCTCAAATCTTCAGGGCTGCTAATAAACCCTTGGTTTCTTCCAATTTTTAAAAACTTATTTTTTCTTTCATTCATAATTTCTTCAGATGATAAATTTTTAAAGTAGTTTAAATTTTTTGAAATAGAGTCTCTTAAGCCATCTAACATTTGATCTTTATCTCTATGAGCGCCTCCTAGTGGTTCAGAAATTATCTCATCAATAACTTTTAATTCTAACAAATCTTTTGCTGAAAGTTTCATTGCTTTTGCGGCATCAAGCATTTTCTTAGGATCTCTCCACAAAATAGTTGCACACCCTTCTGGAGAAATTACTGAATAAATTGCATTTTCCAACATAATAACTTTGTTAGAGGACGCTAAAGCGATTGCACCTCCAGAACCTCCTTCTCCAATAATAATTGCTAAAGTTGGTACACTTAGCTCCATGCAACACTCTATTGATTTAGCAATAGCCTCAGCCTGACCTCTTTCCTCCGCTCCTACACCTGGATAGGCTCCTGGTGTATCGATAAATGATATTATTGGAATATTAAATTTATTTGCTAAATTCATTAATCTAATTGTTTTACGATACCCTTCAGGTCTCATCATTCCAAAATTTCTTTCAATTCTAGTCTCTAAATTCTCACCTTTTTCTTGACCTATTACCAAAACTGAAGTGCCATTAAATTTAGCAAATCCTGTTAAAACAGATTTATCCTCACCATAAAAACGGTCTCCCGACAAAGAAATGAAATCATCAAACAAATTATCAATAAAAAACTTAGATTTTGGTCTATCCTCATGACGAGCAACCATCGTGGTTTGCCAAGGATCAAGATTTGAATAGATATATTTTAATTTTTTATCTAGCTCAGCTTGTGTGCTAGATATTTTTTGAGTATCTACTTCTGAGAGACCGTCTTGATTGTATGGGTCTTTTAATTTTTCTATCTCAGACTCTAAATTTTTAATATCTGTTTCAAAGTTAAGATAATTTTTCATGGTTTGTTTATAATAGAAATTTAAATTATAAAAAAGGCAATAAAATGTTAATTAAAACTAATATTTAGCATTATTAATTGACTTAAAATATTTAAACGATACAAATTTCAGATCGGGAGAGACTAACAAGATTTTAGCGCCGAAGGAGCAACCACCCCGGAAACTCTCAGGCAAAAGGACCGATCAAAGCATAACACTCTGGAAAGAGATTAATTTCCGCCGAAGGAGCAAAACTCTCAGGCAAAAATACAGATGGGGTCACAAAAGTGCTATGCCAGAAAAATACATAAATATTAATACTCTCAAAGTTTCAGAAAGTTTATTAAATTTTGTAAATGATGAGCTATTAACAGATACAGGAATTTCCTCTGATAAATTTTGGCTAGGTTTTCAAAAAACAGTTAACGAGCTTGAACCTAAAAATAGAAAATTAATTAGCTTTAGAGAAACATTACAAAAAAAAATTGATGATTGGCATATTAAAAACAAAGGTAATGAAATTAAACTAGATGATTATAAAAAGTTTTTACTTGAGATTGGATATTTAAAAAAAGAAGGTACAGATTTTTCAATAAAAACGGAAGATGTAGATGACGAGATAACAAAAATAGCTGGACCACAATTAGTCGTACCGATCATGAATGCACGTTATGCCCTCAACGCAGCAAATGCAAGATGGATGAGTTTATATGATAGTCTTTATGGAACTGATGTTATAGAACAATCTGAAGACAGTGTTTCCGAAAGATATGATCCTTTAAGAGGAGAAATGGTTATCAAATATTCAAGAGATTTTTTAGATAAGCACTTTCCAATCAAAGATCTTAGTTGGCACAAAATTACAGGTGTAGCTGTTAAAGAAGGTAACTTAAAAATTCTAAAAGGAGCTAATATATTTGATCTAGCTGAAGAACAAAAATTTATTGGTCACAGAGGTGAAGCTGATAACCCTTCAGCAGTTATATTAAAAAATAATAACTTACATATTGAAATATTAAGAGATCCAAGAGCTTTTAGTGCTCAACAAGATCATGCAGGGATTAGTGATATAATTTTAGAAGCTGCTATATCAACAATTTGTGACAACGAAGACAGTGTTGCTGCGGTAGATGCTAAAGATAAAGTTGTTTGTTATAGAAACTGGCTTGGTCTGATGAAAGGTAATCTTAAAACACAATTTGAAAAAGATGGTAAATTATTTGAAAGAAAATTAAACCCTAATAGAAGTTACATTTCAAAAGATGGCAAAGGACTTAAGTTACATGGTAGAAGTTTATTATTAATTAGAAACGTAGGACATTTAATGACAAATCCTTCTATAATTTTAAGCAATGGTAACGAAGTACCCGAGGGTATTATGGATGCATTTATAACTGTAGCTGCAGCAATTCATGATTTAAAAAATAAAACAAATTCAAGAAAAGGATCCATCTACATAGTGAAACCAAAAATGCATGGACCAGATGAGACTGAATTTACAGATTTAATTTTTTCTAAGGTTGAGGAATTATTTGGTTTAAAAAAATACACTTGTAAAATAGGAATTATGGATGAAGAAAGAAGAACATCATCAAATTTAAAAGAATGCATAAGAACTTTAAAAAATAGAGTTTTCTTTATTAATACTGGGTTTTTAGACAGAACAGGTGATGAAATGCATACTTCAATGGAAGCTGGACCAATGATCAAGAAAGGAGATATGAAATCTTCTAAATGGATTTTGGCATATGAAAATAACAACGTTGATGTTGGATTACAATGTGGTTTATCAGGAAAAGCACAAATTGGAAAAGGAATGTGGGCTATGCCAGATAAGATGAAAGATATGATGGAACAAAAAACAGGACACTTAAAAGCGGGTGCAAATTGCGCCTGGGTTCCCTCTCCTACAGCAGCTGCCTTACATGCGTTACATTATCACGAGACCAATATTTTTGATGAACAAAAAAAAATTATTAAAAGAGAAAAAGCAAAACTAGATGACCTTTTAACAATTCCTGTTGCAAACAGACCAAATTGGTCAGTAGAAGAAATTAATAGTGAAATATCAAACTCTGCACAAACATTACTTGGTTATGTAGTTAGATGGATTGATCAAGGTGTGGGATGCTCTAAAGTTCCAGATATTAATAATATTGGATTAATGGAAGATAGAGCAACACTTAGAATATCGTCACAACATATTGCCAATTGGATACATCACGGAATTACCACTAAAATTCAAGTTACAGAAATAATGAAAGAGATGGCAAAAGTAGTAGATAAACAAAATGAAAAAGACTCTGCGCACAATCGAAGTGGAAGAACAGGATATACAAAAATGTCCGACGATTTTGATCGATCTTTAGCTTTTAAAACAGCATGTGATTTAATTTTCAAAGGCAAAGAACAGCCCTCAGGGTACACCGAACCATTATTGCATAAAAATAGATTAAAAAAGAAACTTAATCTGAATTAGAATTTAAATTAGATCTATTTTTAAAAGCAGAAAATAGTGTTCCATCATCTAAACTTTCGATCTCACCGCCTACAGGCAATCCTTGTGCTAATTTAGTAACTTTAGTATTAGTATTTTTTAAACTGTCTTGAATATAGTAAGCTGTAGTTTGTCCTTCAACAGTTGCACTTGTTGCCAGTATAACTTCCTCTATGTTGTCTCTATTTACCCTCTCGACTAAAGAGTCAATTAAAAGATCTTCTTTTCTTTGACCAACAGAAGAAATTGTTCCTCCTAAAATATGAAAGTATCCTTGAAAAATATTTGAGTTTTCAATTGACCACTGATCGGCAATATCCTCTACAACACAAATTTTTCTATATTTTTCTTTTAAATTTTCACAATTAACACATCTTTTTAAATTAGATTTTAATGAACCACATGAATTACATCTTGTTACATTTTTATAAACTTGAGCTAACGTACTTGCCATTGGTTTTACTAATTCATCTCGATTATTAATAAGTTTAAGAACTATTCTTTTAGCTGACTTCGGCCCTAGACCTGGAAGCTTTGAAATTAATTTAATTAGTTCCTCAATCTCACTAATATTCTGCATTAGTTATAATGGCCATTTAAAACCAGGAATTCCAAAACCTCCAGTGGCTTTCGAAATCTCTTCAGTGGTCTTTGTTTTTAATTGTGATTTTGCACTATTGTGAGCAGCAACTATTAAGTCCTCAATTATTGTTTTATTCTCCTTAATAATTTCTTCAGATAATTCAATTTTTTGCATCTCACCTTCGCCATCAAGAGTAATTTTAACTGAATTAGACCCTGAAACTCCTTCAGCTTTAATCTCCTTAATTTTTTCTTGGCTTTCTTTCATTTTAGTCTCTAGCTCTTTCGCTTTATCTAAAATTTTTGTAAAATCAGTCATCTTTATCCTCTTTCTTTTCATTCAATTTAACATCTATAAGTTCTGCGTCAGGGAATTTTTTCATTACTTTTTTATAAAATTCTAAATTTTTAACTTCATTAATTAATTTATCTTTTTTATTTTTTTGTTTTTCTTTAACTGACATCTCACCCTTAGACTTACTAAAAGTAATAATCCATCTTTCAGCAGTCCATTCATAGAGTTTTGAAGAAAGATCTTTTACAAAGTCTTTATCTAAATTATCATTAAAAGAAATTTCAATTCTATTTCTTTCAAATTTTACAAGGTTTACATTTTTTTCTAATTCATATTTTAATTTAATTTCTTTTTTAAAAGTGCAAATATTAAGAAGATCATCAAATGAATTGATTAAATTTTTATCTATCACTTTTATCTCTGGTTTAGCTTCTGGTGTCTGTTTTTCCTTTTGAGTTATATTTTTTATTTGATTAACAGTTCTTGAATTATCCTCAAACTTTTGTTCGTTTTCTTCATTTGCTGTTCCATTATTCAAATTATCATTGCTTTCATTTTGATCTAAATTTTTCTTTAATTTAATTGAACTTAAATGCATTAATCTTATTAAAAACATTTCAATTGACAGATGTTGGTTGGAGACAATATCTAATTCTTCAAGTGAAGAAATTGCAAACTGCCAAAATAAAATTAAAACTTCGGGATCTAGCTGATTAGAAATATCTTTGATTTTTGAAAACTCCTCATCATTAAGAGAGAAGTTCGTGCTTTCTAAAGATAATGAGTTAATATTTTTAAAATAATAAAGTATTTCTAAAAAATCATTTATGAATACTTTTGGCTCAATACCCTGATCAAAAATTTTTCTATAAATATTAATAACTTTTTCCTCTTCTCCTTTTAATATTAATTCAAATAAATCAATCAATTGGGACTTGTCAAAATATCCAAAAATTTTTTGCGCCATATTAAGATCTAACTCTGTTTTTACATCTAAGCTTAGTAAAGCTCTATCCAATAAAGATAATGCGTCTCTTACAGATCCTTCTGATATTTTTACAATTAATTTTAAAGCTTCATCTGACGCTTTACCTTTTTCTTTTTCTTTTATATCTTTAATGAACTCGAATAATTTTGATGATTTAATTCTAGACAAATCGAATCTTTGACACCTTGAGACAACAGTAATAGGTATTTTTTTAATTTCTGTAGTTGCAAAAATAAATTTTAAATATTCTGGTGGCTCTTCAAGTGTTTTTAACAAAGCATTAAATGCCTGTTTACTTAACATATGAACTTCATCAATTATAAATATCTTATATTTTGCTGATGTCGGGCCATATCTTGAAAATTCAATTAGATCTCTTACATCATCAACGCCGGTTTTGCTGGCAGCATCCATTTCAAGCACATCAATGTGACTAGAGTCTGCTATAGATTTACAATTATCGCACAACTCTTCTTTGCATAAATTTTCTATACCATTTAAACAATTTAGTCCTTTAGCAACAATTCTAGCAGTTGTAGTTTTGCCAATTCCTCTAATCCCAGTGAATAGATAAGCATTAGGAATTTTGTCTGCTTTGATTGAATTTGTTATAGTTTCAGCCACTACTTCCTGACCAATAAGATCATCAAAAGTAGCTGGTCTATATTTTAATGCTAATACTTTAGAGTTATTATTCATTTTATTTATTTTAAGGAGACTAGAACCTGAATAACTGTCTTTACGACTGCTTCCGTTAAGATCTGGTCGGGTTCAAGCAGCATCCACCTCTAGCCTCCAAAACTATTATAGCAGTTATATTTTCTATTCTACAAGAAAAGATTATTTTTTTTTCTCTCTTAATTTATCAGCCTCAAAAACACCTAAGACGTGAAAATCCTCACAATGAAGCCCTAGCTCCTCTAAAGATTTTTGTACTTTTGGATCCTCTATATGGCCATCTAGATCACACAAAAAAAAGAATGAATCAAATGTATTTTTTTCTGGATAACTTTGTAGTTTTGTTAAGTTCACACCATTGATCGCAAATCCACCTAGAGATTGATAAAGGGCGGCAGGCTTACTTTTAAGTTTAAATAAAAAAGAAGTAATATATTTATTATCTCCAAATTCAGGTTGTGAAATATTTTTTCCCATTACTAAAAATCTTGTTAAATTGCCATTTTCATTTTCAATATTTTTTTTAACAATATCTAGTCCGTAAATTTGAGCACTTAGAGAGGATGCTATCGCAGCTTGCTTAACATCTTTTATTTTTGAAATCATTTTCGCAGAGCCAGCTGTGTCTGCTCTAATATGTTCTACTAAATTATTATCTTTTATAAATTTTGAACATTGAGACAAACCTTGTGCATGAGAATATACTTCTTTTATATCACCAAGTTTTGCACCAGGTTGACCTAATAAATTATGTTCTATTTTTTGAAAATGTTCTTTGTAAATATTTAGTCTATGTTTGAATATTAAATATTCAATACCAATATTTCCTGTAATTCTATTTGACTCAGGAATAATTATTTTACAATCTGGTTCTAGACTTGCTTTATTAAAACATTCATCAAAAGTTTTACATGGCATTACTTCTGCATCAGGATCAACTGACAATGCAGCTAAATGTGAGTACGCTCCAAAAGTACCTTGAAAAAAAAATTTTGACATTAAACTTTATATTCCATAATTTTTTTTAAGGCTAGATAATCTTCCTCTGTGTCAACTCCTATCGGGGAAGAGCTTGCAAGAGCTACATTTATATCGATATTATTATCTAAAGCTCTCAACTGCTCTAATCTATTTTCAATTTCATCTTTTGATTGATTTAGTTCAACAAATTTTTTCAATGTCTCAGTTGAATAGCAATAGATTCCTATATGATGATAGGTATTAGCTATTTCTGACGATCTTCTTAAAAAATTCCTTGCTTTAGAAAACTCGTCATCATTTAAATTTTTGTTAGTTATAACTTTTACAATATTTTCATTATCTAGGTCTTTGAGATCTTTCATTTTGGCAGCAAGAGTACCCATTTGAGATTGATTGCTTACCATTTTTTTATTTAGACTTATAATGTCCTCAATATTAATTGCTGGTTCATCACCCTGTAAATTCATTACCAAATCTACATCTTTTACCTCTAGTTTTTGTAATGCCTCGTAAATTCTATCAGTTCCTGTTTTGTGATTTTTGCCTGTTAAAATGGCTTTACCTCCATTTTTAACAACATCATCTACTATTTCTTGATCCTCAGCTGCAACAACTACATCTCCAATATTCGCCTCCTGAGCTCTTTTAAATACGTGTGATATAATTGATATATCTCTTATTTTTAAAAGAGGCTTGCCAGGCAGCCTAGTTGCTGACAATCGTGAAGGTATAATAGTTAATGTTTTCATTAATAATAGAATTAATATTATACATATTAAATAGAAATAGAGGCAAATTTATACATTAAATTTAAATAATTTTTTAATTTATCGTGATATATATTCAAACATAATATTTAAAAAAAATGGATTCTTTTGAAATTAATAAAATAGTAGCTGCTGTATTAATGGTTGCACTTTTGCTCATTGGTATTGGTAAATTATCAAAAGTCATATTTCATGTAGAAAAACCTAAAACTCCTGGATATGCAGTTGAACTAGAGCAAACCACAACAGTATCATCATCTGCAGAGACAGCAACATCAGTAGAGGAAAAAGTTGATATCGCAGCACTGATGACGATGGGAGATATCACTTTAGGTGAAAAAATTTTCAAAAAATGTGCAGCTTGTCATTCAATTGTTAAAAGTGGCAAAAATAAAATTGGTCCTGCATTATATAATGTAGTTGAAAGAAAAGTTGGAGGAGTTACAGATTACAAATACTCAAAAGCTTTAGCTGCTTACGATAAAAACTGGACGTTTGAAGAATTAAATGGATTTCTTAAAAAACCAGCTAAATACATTAAAGGAACAAAGATGGCCTATGCCGGACTAAGAAAAGAAAAAGATAGAGCTTCTGTTATAAAATACTTAAATCAAAATTCAGATAGTCCTGTACCACTACCTTAATTTTCCAAAACAATATAATAAAATACTTTTTTGGACATGCACTCTATTAAGAGCTTGTTGCCATACATGAGATTTTTTTCCTAAAAAAACTTCATCACTTACTTCAGATCCACGGGGCAAACAGTGAAGAAAAATGTAATCTTTCTTGGCATAACTCATTAATTTTTTATTTATCTTAAATTTTTTGAATTGTTCAATTTTTTTCTTTTTATTTACTTTATCATTTAGAGAAATAACTTTATCTGAAAATATAACATCAGCTCCTATAGCAGCTTTTTTTGCTTCATTATAAATAAATATTTTTTTATTATTTTTCTTTACCCACTTTTTAACTTCCTTGCCTGGTTCAAAATTTTTTGGACATCCTATACTAAGTTTGAATGAAAATTTTACAGATGCAGCTATTAAACTGTCCAAAACATTATTGGAATCTCCAATCCAGCAAATATTTAATTTTGAAATTGGTTTTTTCTTTATTTCTTCAGCGGTAAAAATATCAGATAAAACTTGGGTTGGATGTGAAGATGGACTTAAACCATTAATTACTGGTATAGTTAAATGATCTCTAAAGCTTTCAACTTTTTCATCACTATCAGTTCTCAACATAAAACCATCACCATATGTTGAAAGTATTTTTGCAGTATCTGCTATACTTTCTCCACCTTGGCCAAGATGAAGCTCATTTGATCTTAGAGTAAGTGTCCCACCCGCAAGCTGTTTCATTGCTAATTCGAAGCTTAATCTTGTTCTTAAGCTTGATTTTTCAAACATTTGAATAAGTAATTTACCTTTTAATGGTGCCCCCTTGTCAACTTCTAAAGTACTTAGCTTTTTTCTAAGGTTTTTTCTTTTTTTTGCATCAACGATAATTTTTCTAAGGTCTTTAGCTGGTATATCTTTTAAGCTTATAAAATGTTTCATTTTAATTTAATTCTGAACAAACTTTTTTTATTATTTTTAGTGATTGGTTGATTTCATTCTTTTTTACATTTAGTGGTGGTAAAATTCTAACTACATTTTCAGCTGCTCTAATAGTCAATAATTTATTATCCATTAATTTTTTGATAAATTTTGTTTGATCTGTTTTAAGCTGTATTCCAATCAATAAACCTCTGCCTCTTATCTCTTTAATAATGTTAGGATACTCATTTTTAATTTTATTAAGATTAAATAAAAAAAATTTTGAAATACTTTTCACATTTTTTAAAAATTTCTTATTTGAAATTATATCCATAACTGAACTGCCAACAGTCATTGCTAATGGATTGCCACCAAAAGTAGATCCATGCGTTCCAGCGATCATTCCTGAAGCAACTTTTTTATTCATTAAAACTGCTCCAATTGGAAACCCACCTCCAATACCTTTTGCAATTGGAACAATGTCTGGTTTTACTTTTGATTTTTCAAAAGCAAAGAAATCACCTGATCTTCCTATTCCACATTGGACCTCATCTAATATTAATAGAATGTTTTTTTTATTACAGATTTTTCTTAGTTCTCTTAAACACCAATCTGGAATTACCTTAATACCTCCCTCACCCATAATCGTTTCAACCATTATAGCTGCTGTATTTTTTTTAATTTTTTTTTTAAAAGATTTATGGTTACCAAAATCAAAATGATCAAAACCAGCTACCTTTGGTCCAAAACCTTCTGTCATTTTTTTTGAACCACTTGCATATATTGCTGCTAGCGTTCTTCCATGAAAACTATTTTTAACACATAAAATTCTATTTTTTTTAGGTTTACCGATTGAATAGAAATATCTTCTTGCAACTTTAATTGCAGCCTCTGTTGCTTCTGCGCCACTATTTTGAAACATTACATAGTCAGCAAAAGTTTTTTTAGCTAGCTTTTTAGCTAACATTTCTCCTTCTGGAATTTGAAATGCATTTGAAATATGCCAAAGTTTTTTTGATTGTTTGTTTATAACATTTACCAATTTAGGATGTGCATGTCCTAAAGAATTTACAGCTATACCTTGAACAAAATCTAAATATTTTTTTCCATCGGTTGAATATAAAAAGCTTCCCTTTCCATATTTAAATGAAATTTTTTTTCTATTATAATTTTTTGCTAAATAACTCATAATCTTAATCAGTTTTTATAAATTTTAATTATTAGATACAAGTTATGATTGAAATTACCTATAAACCAATTTTAATATTATTTTGTTGATAACTTTCACATATTGCTTGTTTTAATATAGATCGTATCAGTATATTGTTGTTATTTAAAATATTAATACTAGATGTAGATTATGAGCTGGAATGAAGAAAAAGTAAATAAGCTAAAGGAACTTTGGGGCAAAGGGAATACAGCTAGCCAAATTGCTGAAATTATAGGTGGCATCAGTAGAAATGCAGTTATTGGAAAAGCACACCGATTGAACCTTTCTGCAAAGATTAAAACGAGGGCAGCAACCTCAAATCAAAATTTTGAAAATTCTCAAATAGAAAAGAATAATAATTCTAAACGAGGACGAAAAAGTAAATTTAAATCTTTAATTATTGAAAAGGATTTTGAGCCTGAAAACCCCAAACAATTAGAAGATTTAGATGAGAACTCATGTAAGTGGCCCATTGGACATCCTAATGAAAAATCTTTTTACTTTTGTGGTAGATCTTCCCTGAAAGATTTTTCTTACTGCAAATTACACCTTTTGTATGCTTATCAGCCTAAAGGTAAAAAGGATGAGACATCAGAAAAAGAAGAAGTTCCAGAGTTCATTGAAAAGAAAATTCAGTCAGCTTAAAATTTAATTATCAGTTTTATTCTCTAGTTTATTTTCAGATAAGTATTTTTCTGTAGAAAATTGACCACCTTCTCTCCACATAAAACTATATTTTTTTACTTCTTGATCAAAAAATCTAACACTAGGAACTCCAATATCCGAATTAGTTTTATATTTTCCAGATTTAATATTATCATATTTTAACAGTCTCAATTGATCTCTTGTAATTAAAGGGTTTGGCAATATCTCAAAAAGGGATGCTGTTAATTTTGATATTGGCAATGGAAAAGGTAATAAAATTCTTTTTTTATTAATTAATACTTGTAATTTTTCTAAAATTTTTTTTAAAGATATGGTCTCTGGTCCCACACATTCAATAATTTTTGAGTAAATATTGTTAGAAATAACATGATAAATTGTATCTGTTAAATCCGAGCAATGGATAGGTTCAAATTTTGTTTTTCCACCATAATAAAGAGGGAATACTGGTAACCTATTTAACAATGTCATAAAATTTGTAGTAAAATTATCATCTACAGAATATACAACAGAGGGTCTTAAAATAGTTGCTAATGAGAAATTTTTTAAAATATTCGCTTCTCCTTCTAATTTACTCTTTGCATATTCAGAGTCTATTGGATCATTTATTCCTAAGGCAGATAAATGAATAAAATGTTTGAGGTCATATTCTTTACAAAGTTTAGCTAGCAATGAAGGTAAGACTGAATGAATATTTTTGAATGTATTGCCACCTTTTTTTTCAAACAAAATTCCAATTAAATTCACACAAATATCTGCTTTCTTAAAAAGATTTCTAATTTTTTTTTCATCAAAAATATTTGCCTCAATTATGTCAATATAGCCTGCATTTGCCTGGGTTTTAATTTTGTAGCTTTTTTGATGTATATTTCTTGTTACTACAGTTACTCGATAATTGTTTTTTGTAAGCTTTCTGATTAAGTTACGTCCTATTTGACCACTACCACCAAAAATTAGACAATTTTTTGCTTTCATTTGAATTCCGTTATATATGTTTAGAAATGAGTAACAATATTCAACTTCACAAAAATGATTTACCAGATGATTTAGATTTAGGCAATCTAATAGCTGTTGATGGGGAGTTTATGGGTTTGAATGTTAGGCGTGATCCTCTATGTTTAATTCAATTATCTTCAGGTAATTCAGATGCACACATTGTCCAGTTTGACAGAAAAAACTATAATGCACCAAATCTAATAAAACTGCTTGTTAATGAAAAAATAACTAAGATATTTCATTATGGACGTGCAGATCTTGCTCATATTAAACACTACCTAAAAACAGATACAAACAACATCCTTGATACCAAAATTGCTTCAAAGTTAGCAAGATCCTATTCAGATAGTCATTCTTTAAAAACATTAATAAAAGAATTTATTAATATCGATATTAGCAAACAGTTTCAAAGTTCAGATTTTGGTGGTGAACTTACTCCCGCACAATTAAAATACTGTGCAAATGATGTAATATATTTACATAAAATCCATGAAGAACTTAGTAAAATTTTAAAAAGAGAAAATAGAATTCAGCTATACCAGGAAAGTTTAAAATTTTTAAAAACTAGAGTTAATCTAGATCTAGCATTATTTAAGGATGATATCTGGTCACATTAATGAGTAAAAGATTTATACCAACTGCAAAAAATGTAATTGATCTTGAAATTAAAGCATTACAGGAATTAAAAAAAACTATTAATAGTTCATTTAACAAAGCTGTAATTGAAATTGCTAAATGTCAATCAAAAGTTATTCTATGTGGAGTTGGTAAGAGCGGACTTATAGCTGCAAAAATTTCAGCAACCTTATCTTCAGTCGGAACACCTTCTTTTAATTTATCTGCAAGTGACTCTTCACATGGAGACTTGGGTAGCTTATCAAAAAAAGACATTCTAATTTTAATGAGTTATTCAGGAAAAACTAGTGAACTAAAAAATATAATTCAATATGCAAACAGAAATAAAATTTTATTAATTGGAATTATGTCAAAAAAAGACTCTATTTTATATAAGGCCTCAGACATTAAGCTTATAATTCCAAATGTAAAAGAGTCAGGAGGAATTGTTCCTACATCAAGCACCATTGCTCAACTTGCTTTGGGAGATGCTTTAGCAATTTCAGCAATGCAGTATAAAAAATTTGGTAAGCTTGACTTTAAGAAAATTCATCCAGCAGGAAATCTTGGAGCCCAACTAAAAACTGTTCAAGATATAATGTTAACAGGTAATAAAATTCCGTTTGTTAAAGAAGATTTAAAAATGAAATCTGCAATTAAAATATTAAGTGATAAAAAACTTGGTATTTTGATTGTTCAAAATAAATTAAAAAAAACAACTGGTATAATAACAGATGGTCAAATCAGAAGATTTAATCAAAAAAAAATTCACCTTCATTCTATTAAAGTTAAAGATGTAATGACAAAAAGTCCAATAAGTATAGATAAAAATGTGTTGGCAGCTAAAGCATTGGCCTTAATGAACAATAATAAAATAACCTCATTATGTGTCTATGAAAAAAAAAATAAATATAAAACGATAGGTGTAATACATATTCACAATATTCTTCAGTCTAATATTTCATAAATGAAAAAAAAAATTATAATTTCTATAATTATATTTTTGCTAATTTTTATTTTATTTTTCTATTTAAAAAGTCAAAAAAAAAACATAAAAACTAAAACAATTGAACCAGAGATTTCTAGTGACATTGTATATGGTTCTAACATAATTGAAGATGTGTACTATTCATCAAATGACATTAAGGGAAATAAATATGTCATAAAAGCCTCTATAGGAGAAATTGACTACAATAATTCAAATATTATCTTTCTTACAAATGTAAGTGGATTTGTAAAACTTAAAAATTCAAATGATATAAAAATTACATCAAAGTATGGCAAATATAATACTGAAAATTTTGATACAATATTTTCAGAAAATGTAATAATAGATTATCTAGATAACAATATTTTAGGAAAATATCTGGATTTTTCAATTAAGAGAGGCTCTATGATTATGTCAAATGAGATTGTATATACTAATTCTAATAACATTTTAAAAGCTGATGTAATAGAAATGAATATAGATACTAAAGATACTAAAATTTATATGTTTGAAGATAACAAAAAAATAAATATTAAAAGCAAAAAGTAAAATGGCTGTAATAAAAAAATTTAGAATTAAGTCTTTTAAAAATATTAACTCTGTTATTGAATTCAGCAATGTTTCTTTAACTTATGGAAATAGATTAATTTTAGATAACATCAATTTTAAAATTAATGAAGGTCAAATCTTTGGGATGCTTGGACCAAATGGTGTTGGTAAATCTACAATCTTTAATCTTATTACAGGGTTAATTAGTCCACAAAATGGTAAAATTAAAATTCAAGGAAATGATGTCACTCAATATCCTATTTATTTAAGAAGTAAAAAATTTAAGGTAGGATATGTTCCTCAATATGGTGGTTATTTTAATGATCTGACACTTCTTGATAATTTAAAAGCAATAAGTGAGATTGTTATCGAAAATAAAAATTTGAGAAATGATAAAATTAATTATTTAATTTCTAAATTTGAACTTGATAACCTAAAAGACATAAAGGCTAAATTTTTATCTGGAGGTCAAAAGAAAAAATTGGTAATTGCGCTATCACTTATGAGCGAACCAAAAGTATTACTACTAGATGAATGTTTTGCTGCTTTAGACTTGCTTACAATTAAAATGTTACAAGAAACAATTGTAAGTTTGCAACAGGAAAGTAATATAACAATTTGTATATGTGACCATCAAGCAAGAGATCTTCTCGCATGTGTTGACGTGGCTATGATATTAAGTAATGGTAAAATTGTAGCTCAAGACACCCCCTCAAACTTGGTACAAAATATTAATGCAAAAAATGCCTATTTTGGAGACAGCTTCAAATTTAATTAAGTATTAATGTCCAGCTCCTTATTAATAAAAAAAAACTAAAAGAGTTTAATAAAAAAATTTCTGTAAGTGGTGATAAAAGTATTAGTATAAGGTGGGTGCTACTTGCTTCACTTGCAAGTGGAGTATCAAAAGCTCAAAATTTACTAATATCTGAGGATGTCATTGCAGCAATTAAAGCTATGCGAAAATTAGGTGTTAAAGTTGTCCAAAAAAACAAATTATGTAAAATTTATGGTACTGGCTTTGATGGTTTTAAATATAAAAAAAATCTTACTATAAATGCTGAAAATTCAGGTACATTAGGTAGGTTAATTTTAGGTTTATTAGTTAATACCACCAAACCAATCAAGCTTATAGGTGATCAAAGTTTGTCTAAAAGAGATTTTAGAAGAGTTTCAGATCCTTTAAGTAAATTTGGTGCGATTTTAAGATTAAAAAATAAAAAAAATTTACCATTAACTATTCTAGGAACAGAAAAATTAGAGCCAATTTCATATTTTGAAAAAAAAGGTTCTGCACAATGTAAAAGTTCGGTGATTTTTGCTGGGTTAAGAACCAAAGGAACTACATTTATAAAAGCAAAAAAATCAAGAAATCATACTGAATTAATGTGTAAATATCTTGGGTTACCAATCTCAGTAAAAAATAAAAAAAATTATGATGAAATAAAAGTAAAACAAATAAAAGAGATAAAACCTTTTAATTATAAAATCCCATCAGATATTAGTTCAAGTTCTTTTTTTATAGTTCTTACTGTCTTATCTAAAAATTCAAAGCTATTAATAAAAAACGTAAATGTTAATGATTCCAGAATAGGTGTAGTGCGTATTTTAAAAAAAATGGGTGCAGATATAGTTTTTAAAAATAAAAAAATCTATAAAGGTGAAAAAATAGCAGATATTCAAATTAAAGGTGGAAGCAATCTTAAGGCAATCAACTGCCCCTCAAAACTGAATAGTGATGCCATAGATGAATTTTTAGTTATATTTTTAGTAGCTGCTAAAGCTAAAGGAATTTCTTATTTTAAGGATTTAGCTGAGCTAAATCAAAAAGAAAGTCCAAGACTAAAATGGGGTAGTAAAATTCTAAATATGATGGGTGTAAAAAATATTGTTACTGATAGTACTTTGAAAATTTATGGTAATCCCAATTTGGAAATAAAAAAGCAGGTGGTTATAAAAAACTTTCTTAAAGACCATAGGGTATTTATGACTGGAATAATTGCAGCTTTATCTTTTGGTGGAAAATGGAAAATTCATGATAAAGACTCTATAAAAACTTCTTTTCCAAATTTTTTAAAAATTATAAATGATTTAAAAAAGTAATGATTAAAAGAAAAAACATATTAAAAATAGCAATAGATTCTCCAGCTGCTGCAGGTGCTGGAACTTTAGCAAAAACTATTTCAAAGCATTACAATCTTTTTTATCTTGATACTGGAAAAATTTATAGAATGGTTGCTTACCTAAGATTAAAATTTCCTAATAAATTTAACCAAAACTTTATCAAACTAAAAATTAAAAAATTAAAAGTTAAAGATCTTGAAAATAAGGAATTATTGTCAGATGAAGTTGGCACTGAAGCCTCCATTATATCAAAAGTAAAAAGTACTAGAAAACTTGTCCACTCTTTCCAATTAAATTTTGCTTATAATCCTCCTAAAAAATATAAAGGATCTTGTTTAGATGGAAGAGACATCACATATAACATTGTGCCTGATGCAGATTTTAAATTTTTTATTACAGCAAATGTAAAAACACGAGCACTTAGAAGATATAAAGAGTTGAGAAGTTTAAATAAAAAGATTTCTTATGAAGAAGTACTTAAAAGCATTAAAAAACGTGATAAAAGCGACTATAATAGAAAAATTTCACCCCTAAAGAAAACTCAAGATTCAGTGTTGCTAAATACATCGAAACTTACTAAAAGAGCGTGTTTTTTAAAAATAAAAAAAATTATAGACAGGAAAATTAATACTTAATGGAAATTTATAAAGACCTATCAAATCCAGCATCAAAAGAATTCGAAAAACTGCTTAATAGTCAGCTCTCAAAAATCCAAATTGAAGAAGGTAAGGTCATAGAAGGTAAGATTAACAAAATTACTGAAAAATTTGTTTTCTTATTCGTTGAAGGTTTAAAAAGTGAACCAGTCCTTGATGTTAATGAGTTAAAAAGCATGGGTCTTGGGGACAAAATAAAAGTAGGTGAGACTATTTCAGTATTATTGGAAAAAATTGAAGACAAACATGGTGAAGTATTAGTTTCCGCAAGCAAAGCTCAGAAAATTAAAGGTTGGGACAAACTTGTTGAAGCTTATGAAAAAAACGAACCAATTATGGGAAAAATTACTTCTAAATGTAAAGGTGGATGCATTGTTGAACATATAGACACTGGTTCTCTAATGTTTTTGCCAGGATCACAAATTAGTGACAAACCCTTAAAAGATATAAGTCATTTAATTAATGAGCCACAAAAGTTTGCTCTTATAAAATTAGACAAAGTAAGAGGTAATGCTTGTGTGTCACGAAGAGAGATAATCTCATCATTTAAAAAAGAAGATAAGGCTAAAATTATAGAAAAATTTAAAGTTGGAGATATTATTAAGGATGCTGAAGTTAAGGGTTATAGCTCTTTTGGATGCTTCTTTAATGTTAACAATGAATTGGATGTTTTGGTTCATTTACAAGAAATTTCTTATTCAAGAGTCAATCATCCTGATGAAGTTTTCAATATTGGTGAAAAACATGATTTGAAAGTAATTACTGTAGATAAAGATAAACTACAAGTTGGTTGTTCTGTAAAACAACTATCTCCTGATCCTTTTGAACATATAGAAAACTATGAATTAAATAAACTTTATAAAGTTAAAGTTGTTAAACTAATGGATTTTGGTGCATTTTGTGAATTGGAACCAGGTCTCACAACCTTGCTTCACTCAAGTGAATTAAGTTGGACTAAAAAAAATATTTCCACTAAAAAAATGTTTAAAGTTGGAGATGAAATAGACTGTGTGATTACTGAAATTGATAAAGATAAAAGACGTGTTGCAATTTCACATAGATTAACTCAAGACAATCCATTTGAAACATTCGAACAAAAATATCCAATTGGAACAATAGTTGAAGGTGAAGTAGTAAATAAAAATGAATACTCACTATTTGTAAAAGTTGAGAACTTAGATGTGGATGCATTTTTACATTGCAATGATTTGACTTATCTTAACAATGGTGAAGAAGAGTTAGAGAAGTACAAAAAAGGTGATAAAATTAAAGTTAAAGTACTTGAGATAAAAGCTTCAGAACAAAAAATTAGAGTTGGTTTAAGACAAACTCAAGCGGATCCTTTTGATTACTTTAATGATAAATCTAAAAACCAAACTATTACTGTTAAAGTTATATCTGCTGATAACAAAAGTTTGACTGTAAGACCTGAAAATTGTGAAATGGATTTCCAAATTAAAAAATCAGAAATTGCTATAAATGCAGCAGATGCCCGACCGTCAAGATGGACAGGTGGTGAAAAAGTTGATGTTGCCATAAAAGAAATTCAAATAGATAAAAGAAAAGTAGTTTTAAGTATTAAACTATTAGAAGAAATTGAGAAAAAAGAAGCTTTAGATAAATATGGATCTGAGGGATCAGGTAAAAACTTACCATTCTCATCTCTTTCTGAAGATTTAAAGAAAAAAGAAGAAGATAAAGAGTAAACAGAAGATTTAAATTGGCTATTGTAAAATCAAAGCTTTTAAAACAACTTTCCGATAACTATCCTAATTTTTTAAAAAAAGACCTTGAAAAATTTACCAATATAATTTTAATTGAAATTAAACGTGCTCTTAAAAGAGGCGACCGAGTTGAGCTAAGAGGTTTTGGTGTATTTTCAACAAATATTCAAAAAGCTCGTATCTCAAGAAATCCTAAAACAGGTGATAAAGTAAACACACCAGAAAAAAAAACAATTCACTTTAAAATGTCAAAAGACTTGTTTAAAAAATTAAATGATGAAACATAAAAACATTTTTGTTGCTTGTGATACCTCTAATTTAAGTGAAATAAAAAAAATTATAAAACAAACACATACAAATAAACTTAAAGTTATACCAAAATTTGGTTTACAATTTTTCTTTTCCAAAAATGGTAGGAAATTTTTAGAAAATTTTAAAAATGACTTCTGGTTAGATTTAAAAATTAACGATATTCCTCAAACAGCATTATCAGCAGTAGATAGTTTAAGAGATTTAAAAAAATGTAAATATATAACTGTTCATACTAATGGTGGACTTCAAATGTTAAAAGCTATTAAAAAGAAAACTATATCAATCAATAAAAATTTAAAAGTTCTTGGTGTTACAATTTTAACAAGTCTTAATAATAAATCACTTAAAGAAATAGGACACACAAAGTCAGTAGAACAGTTAGTATTAAAACAAGCTGGTCTAATAAAAAAATCAGGTTGCGATGGTATTGTTTGCTCTGCGCATGAAGCCAAAATGGTAAGAAAAAAATTTAAAAAATTATTTATTGTAACCCCTGGAATAAGATTGCCTGGTGATAGCACCAATGATCAATCAAGAATAATGACTCCCAATGATGCCTTTAAAAATAAAGTATCTGGAATAGTAATGGGAAGATCATTAATTAAAGGAAATATAAAAAATAATATTCAAAGATTAATTAACCATTTGAATAAATGATCAAAGGATCTAAAATCTGTGGGATCTCAGATCTCGATACTCTTAATTTTATAATTAATCATCCATACCCTCCTCAATTTATTGGTTTTATTTGCAATTATAAAAAAAGCTCTAGATACGTTGAGGTTGAAAAGCTAAACGAACTATTAACATTAGATAAAAAGAAATCTAATTTTGTAGCAGTGCTTGTAAAACCAGATGAGAAAATTTTGGAAAAAATTAAACATCTGCCTTTTGATTATTATCAGGTTTATGACTGTACACCTGAAGAAATAAAAGAAATTAAGCAGAAATATAATAAAAAAATTATTACTGCCTTGACTATAAAAGATGAAACTGATGTTGAAAAATATCAATTATTTTCTGAGGTAACTGACATTTATTTGTTTGATAGTAAAGGCTACGAAAAAAGTATGGCATTTGATCACTCACTTATTAAAAAAATAAAGATCAACAAACCATTAATGATAGCTGGAAATGTTCAGTTAAGTGATGATCTTGAAAATTACGAAAAAATAGCAGATATTATAGATATATCTGGGGGTCTTGAGACTTCTGGGGTAAAAGATAAATCCAAAATAAATATATTTTTAAACAAGATAGAACAGGTACAAAATGAAACTTAAAAAAGGAATTCCTTTGATTGATCAACACGATCAACACGGTTTTTGGGGTGGTAAATTTGGAGGAAGCTTTATTCCTGAGACTTTAAAAAAACCTGTAGAAGATTTAACAAATGAATTCAAAAAGCTCAGAAAAGATAAAAAATTTATAAAAAAAAGAGATTTTTATTTCAAAAACTATATTGGAACCCCTACCTCATTTGTAAAACTCAATAATCTTACAAATCATTTAGGAGGTGCTCAAATTTGGGCAAAGGTTGTTTCTGAGGCTAATGGAGGTGCTCACAAAATATATAATGCAACTGTTCACGCTCTTATCTGTAAGGCAATGGGTAAGAAATATATCGTTGGTGATACAGGAGCTGGTTATGCAGGAAAGATGCTTAGTATGGCTGCTAAAAAATTTGGCCTTAAATGTAAAATATTCATGGGAGCAAAGGATATTAAAAGACAAAAACCTAACTGTGATGCAATGAAAAAAAATGGAGCTGAAATAATTCCAGTTTATTCAGGCAGTCAAACACTAGTTGATGCTGTTAGTGAATGTATGAGATATTGGGTCTCAAATTGTGATAACACTCATATGTGCGTTGGAAGTACTGTTGGTCCAAATATATTTGTTAAAATCTGTGGTTGGAGTACAGCACAAATCTCTAGAGAATTAAAAGTACAATTAAAATCACAATTTAAAAAAATTCCAAATAAAATTAAACTAATAAACTGTGTTGGTGGTGGAAGTTCTGCTTATGGTTTTTGGAGTGAATTTATTGATTATAATAAAAAACAAATTGAACTAATTGGTGTTGAAGCTGGTGGACCTGAAAAATCAAAACTTCATGCAGCACCCCTAAGCAGAAATGCTAAAATTGGAATTTTACATGGAGCAGCATCTTATCTTTGTCAAAATAATGAAGGACAAATCAATGATACAGAGTCTATTAGTGCTGGATTAGATTATCCCGGTGTTAGCCCTATTCATTGTTTTTTAAAAGATATCAAAAGAGCGAGATACACTTATGCTACAGACGAAGAAGCTCTGAATGCTCATGTAATGGTAACTAAATATGAAAATTTAAATCCAAGTTTAGAGCCTAGTCATGCATTTGCAGAAGCTATTAAAATTGCACCTAAACTAAGTAAAGATACTATAATCATTGTTAATTCATGTGGAGACGCAAAAAAAGATAGAGATATTTTAAGAGAAAGATTGGGTAAAAAATAATGGTCTCTTTGATAAATCAAGCTTTTGAAAAAGCAAAAAGTGAAAAAAGACCTGCCCTACTAACTTACACTGTCGCCGGTGATAACTCTAAAAAGAAGTCACTAGAAATACTTAAATCAATTTCTGATTACGCAGACATTTGTGAATTGGGTTTTCCTCATAACACACCAATTGCTGATGGAGGCCAAATTCAAACTAGCGCTTACCGTGCAATAAAAAATGGTATTAAAATTAATGATGTTTTTTCCATTGCAAAAGATTTTAAAAAATTAAAAAAGACTAAACCAATAATCTTGATGGGTTATTACAATATGATCTTTCAATACAATGAAAATAAATTTTTAGATAAATGTAAAAATGTAAAAGTGGATGGTTTAATTGTTGTTGATCTCCCTTATCCTGAAAATAAAAAATTTGCAGCTAAATGTAAAAAAAGAGGAATTAATTTTATTCAACTAGTTTCTCCAACAACTTCATCTATAAGATTAAAAAAAATTATCAAAGATTCTCATGATATGCTTTATTATATTAGTATGCTTTCAACTACTGGAGGAAAACTAAAGGTTTCCCCAAAAAAAATTCTTGAAAGATATGGTAAAATTAAAAATCAGAATAAATCTAAAAATGTTGTTATAGGGTTTGGAATCACTGAAAAAACAATAGAATCTCTCAAAAGAGCTGATGGATTGGTAGTTGGAAGTGCAATTTGTAAAGAAATATCAAACTCAATAAAAAAGAGACAAAATCCTGTCACAAATGTTATTAATATCGTTAAGAGATTAAAAAATAAAATTAGATGAACTGGATTACTAAAATAATTAAAGCAGGTGAGAAGATTAAAACTGCTTTACATGAAAGAGCTTCAAAAGAAGATATTGCAAAAAGTGACTGGACAAGTTGTTGTAGAGGCCCAATTCTTAAAAAAGATTTAGAGCAAAACTTATGGGTTTGCCCAGATTGTAACAAGCATCATAGAATTAAACCCAGCCAGAGATTTGATATTTTATTTGGTAAAAATAATTACGAAGTATTTAAAACCCCAATTCCAAAAGATGATCCTTTAAACTGGACTGACTCTAAATCTTATAAAGATAGATTAAAAAGTGCTCGAAAAAAAACAGGTATGGAATGTGGAATGATGGTTGCTTGTGGAACTATCAATAATATTAAAATTACAGCAGTTGCATCCGACTTTGATTTTCTAGGGGCTTCAATGGCTGCTGCTGAAGGGGAAGCTTTTTTATTTGGCATTCAACATGCTATAGAAAACAGAACTCCTTTTATATGTGTTAGTGCTGGCGGTGGAATGAGAATGATGGAAAGTTTAATTTCATTATCTCAAATGACCAGAACAACTCTTGCAATTAATGAATTAAAAAAAAATGGTTTGCCTTATTTAGTATGCATCACCGATCCTACAGCGGGTGGTATTACAGCCTCTTATGCAATGTTGGGAGATATCCATATTGCAGAACCAGGTGCCTTAATAGCTTTTGCAGGTGCTAGAGTTATTCAAGGAACTGTTAAAGAGGAATTACCTGATGGCTTTCAAAAAAGTGAATATGTTGAAAAAACAGGTTTCGTTGATTTAATTGTTGAACGTAAAGATCTTGTATCAAAAATAGGAACTTTATTATCAATATTGTTAAAACAAAATTCTGTTATAAGTTCTGAACAAAATGAAACTTCAGAAGATAGTCAGTCGCTTACAAGAGCTGCATCCTAAGGAAATAGATCTAAGTTTAGATCGTATTCAAAACCTCTGTAAAAGATTAGGAAATCCTCAAGATAAACTTAAAGCAATTTCAATTGTAGGCACAAACGGTAAGTATTCAACAATCCAAGCGATGTTTGCTATTTTAAAAGAAGCAAAAATTAAATGTAATATCTACACTAGCCCTCATATTAAAAGTATTAATGAAAGGTTTATTTTTAACGACCAAGAACTTAATGATGAAGAATTAGCAAATTTATTTGAAGAAATTGAAAATGCTAACAATAATGAGCCAATTACCTTTTTTGAAATACTGACTGCAGCTTATTTTTTAAAAGCTTCTCAATATCCAGACAATATAAATTTAATAGAAACTGGCCTATTTCATAGGTTTGACGCCACTAATATCTTAAAGAATAATCTAGCAAGTATAGTAACCTCTATTGGACTTGATCATTTAGATTGGTTGCCAGAGAACGAACGTACTGTTGAAAAAATTATCTATGAGAAAACTTCAACTCTTTTAAATTCAAATATTATTGTTGCTAAACAAAGTAATAAAAAAATTACAGATGGTATTAAAAAAACAATCTCAAATAATAGTTCAAATAAATATTTTCATAATGAAAATTATAGTTTTACTATGAAAGAAAATGATTTCTTCTATTATGAAGATCAACTTGGAGGAATAAAGCTACAAATGCCTAATGTAAAAGGTCAATTTCAGTTAGAGAACGTTTCAACAGCTATTGCAGCTCTAAGAACTTTAAATGATTTTGATATAAAAAATGATCACATTCTAAAAGGGATTACAAAAATAAATAGTATTGCAAGATTACAAGAGATTAAGTCTGGCAACCTTAAAGAGCTTGTAAAAGATCATCAGCTTTTTGTTGATGGATCTCATAATCCTTTAGGAGCAAAAGTGTTAAATGAATACTTGGAAAGTTTGAATTGTAACAAACACATCATTCTTGGGATGATGGCTAATAAAGATCATAACGAATATATGAGTTACTTTAAGGATATTGCAACCTTGACCACTATTGATATCCCCAATCAACCTAATTCAATTAAAGGAAAAGAACTTAAAGATAAGCTTAATAGCTTTAAAAACATTAATTACAAAGAAAGTATAGAAGAAGCTATTAAATCAATCCCTGTTAAGGAGAACGACATAATACTTATTACAGGATCATTATATCTTGCTGGGGAAGTATTGAATTTAAATTAGATATTTTTATCTAAAAATTCTTTCATATGACTTTCAGGAACTCCACCAACTTTTCTGTCTACTTCAACACCTTTTTTGTAGATTATAACTGTCGGTACACCTCTAATTCCTGCTGCACTTCCAGTATTAATTCCACCATCTTCAATGTCTGCATAATAAAAACCAGCTTTATCCTTATATTCGTCTGAAAGCTTGGTCATTACTGGAACAAGTGCTTTGCAAGGTCCACACCAAGCAGCACTGAACTGAATAACTGAAATATCTTCGTTTTTTATTTTACTATCAAAATCTTCGTCTTTAAAATCATTAAGCATATGTCTGATATAATTGATTCAATTGATTATTCAATGGGCAAAAGTAAACTTTTTTTAATTTATTAAATTATGCATCAGAATATTTTTGCTCTAAATTCATCACATAATCATTAATTCCATCAAGGAATTTAAGCTTTTCATCTACTGTTTTAAACGAAAACATCTTGTCTTCATTTTCTCTAATCTCATCACATTCTGAATAAAAAGCAGAAATTGTCCACCATTTCTCTTTATTGGTACTTAATATTCTTGAAGCTATACGACGCTTAATTTTTTTATGAATTTCTTTAGGTAAAATTTCAGGCGCCTCATTAAATATCAATCCATGTCCAAAAGTAACAAGTCTTTGATCATCAAACTTATCTAGTAGTGCAAATTTTTCTTTCCAGTCACCTGTATGAAATTTAGGAAATAAAGCTTGGTCTTTAGCAGAGGTAAATCCTCCTGAATAAATAGATTCTTCTGGTTCAATATCCTCTTGTGAGGAAATTTCCATTTTCTCTTCTGCAGCTTCTCTTAAAATATTACAAATATCTTGTGAGAACTTTTCGTTAGTTTTAACTAACTCAGCTCTTTTTTTAATTAGGTTTGGATCTAGTTTACTGTAAGGCTCAACTTTCATTCCAAAACTTTGATCTAAAATTATTGGTGCTTTATTTGATCTAATAGTTCTTAAAAACTTAGGAGATTTTTTCATCTCTTTTTTTAAGTCTTCGTAATTTAATTTCTGAATAGCTTCCACATCAACTCTTAGATCTACAGCTTGACCCCATTTATAAACTGGATGCATGCAAGCATTCGGGTGAAGTGGTGCACATAAGTACAATCGACTTGTTCCATAAAAATACTCATTTAATGTAAATATCTTTTCTTGCTTTACCATGTTCTCAACAATTACTTTACTACTTGTTTTAAAATATTCTTGCCACAGTGTTGGTTGTTTTTGTTTAATTAAATCTAAAACCTTTACAGTAAGTTCTGTATCAAATAATGCAGAATGCGCACCAGCAGATTCAAAACCATTTAATCTAGCTAAAGACTCTAGCTTCATTGATTTATTTCCTTTAGGATTTAATTCTGTCTTTAAAACATCATCATCGATTGCAAATGCTGCTCTAACTATATTTAAGGCATCATGACGAACATTTCCCTCAGTATTTGTCAAATATGGCTTTCTTAAAGATTTAAAAAATTCTTTTCTAATTACTTCATCATCAAAATTAATACTTGAATAACCTAAAAATGTTGCAGGTGACCATTCTCTAAATTTTTGTTCAACCTGAGTTAACATTTCGTAATGACTTAGATTACCTTTAGTTAATAAGTCGACATTTGATTTATTGATACAAAGAGCAGTAGCACTTGGAACTCTATCCTGGGGTAGTCTACATCTTGCTTGAAAACGCTCTAGTTCTTTAAAGTTTTCGTCTAATAATATTCCACCTATTTCAATAATAGTTGCCCAATCTGTTTGGGCAGAATCTGTCTCAATATCCCATACTACGTAATTCAATTTGCTCTCCTTTGTGCATAAAATTGTTCAACTTTTTCTAAAAATTTATTTTGATAATCTTTTAATCTTTCACCATCTATCAAAAATCTCTGAAACATATTGTCTTTTGTACAAAGCAATATGACTGCTTGAGTAATATTAGATCCATGAACTGTATTATGCGCTAAAGCATAAGCGCTACATTGCAAATAATAATCGTCAATCCATTCATCTTTTTTTGGCTTATTACTTTGTTTAAAATCTATAATTGTTTCTTTATTTTCATAAACACCCACACAGTCTGCGGCTCCTGCATATTTACCTGGGTAATATAATGTTGCTTCACAACCCCAAATTTCATCCAATTTATTTCTTAAACCATTTTCAATAATCTGATCAGCCATCATTCGCTCTCTAGTATTATCTCCTAGTAAATCTAAATTTAACTTTCCAAGTAAAAATTTTTCCAAGTATTCATGCATCGAACTTCCTCTACTGCTAGCTTCTCTTGTTATAATTTCTGCTTGCTTATGACCTACTCTTTGCTTCCAAGCTTGAAGGGATGCCTTTTTTTCCTCAGACTCAGTTGCTTTTAAAATTGTTGTCACTGAAGGTAATCGTTCTTCATTAACTGAATAATGTCTAGAGCCATCAACTATTGATCTGGTAGATTTTGGATAGATATATTTATTATTCCACTGCATGAGATTTCTTATATTCGTTATTGGAGAAAAAAAGAAATTAATTTTTTGCTTGTTTTGAATGTTCAACAAATTTTTCTACATTTTCTGTTTGGACTGCTTTTTCAAGTTGCTCAGGATCTTTAATGCTTTCAAGAGTTCTAGTAATTGATCTTGCGTCTGTTCCAAACTTATCCACAACAGACATCGCCTCTTCTAATTTTTTTCTAAGAGAAATTATATTATCAAAGTGTTTTCCAAATCTTGAACTTATTGTTTTTAAGTGATCATAAATTTCTGTTGCACCTTTTTGAACTTTTAAAGATTGAAAGCCCATGTGCAAAGATTGCAAGTAAGCTGAAAGAGTATTTGGACCACAGATTACAACCTTATGTTTTTTCATTAATTCTTGGGTTAATAATTCTTTAGTAGTTGGATCTTGGTACTCAGTTAATTCTTTATATAAGCTTTCCGTTGGCGCATAAACAATTGCAAAATCTGTAGTTTTAGGAGGAGCAATATACTTTTCATTAACACTTTTAGCTTTAGCTTTAAAAGCAGTGGCTAATTTTGCTCTAGCATCTGCAACAGCTTTTTTATCTTGCGCGTCATGACCATCGGTAATTGCTTTGAATTTTTCTACTGGAAAATGACTGTCAACTGGAACTAAAACATCGCCTTGAAGCTTAATTGCAAATTCAACGTTTTCACTTGTGTCCTCTTTCATCTTTACATTGGTCATAAATTGAGTCGCTGGTAATAAATCTTTAATCAAAGCATCCAAACTGAACTCAGCAAGAGTTCCATACTTTTTAACACCAGCTAAAATTTTAGTTATACTCTCTTGGCTTTTATTTAATAATTCAACCTGACTATTAAAGTTACCAACCTTTTCATCCACTTTAGTTAAAGCTTCTGTCATATCTTTAGTGACCCCAGTAGATAGATTGTTAAATGAAGTCGACATTGAACCCAGCGAGGTATTAATAGTATTGTTTAAGGTGTCTTTTAAACTTTGTATTTCAGTCTTTAAATTAACTATCTCCTCAGCTTCCTTATTTTCATTCTCGTCTTTAGGCTTGGATCTTAAATTTAAATAAAGAATTACCGAAGCAATTCCTACTAGTAAAACTAACAATGAGATTAAAATTATATCCATGATTCTATTATTTTATTTTATATGAAAATTTGATTAATATATTAAAATATTTAAAATTTATCCGATGGAATTATTCTTAATATTAAAAATTGTATTTATTATTGGGGCTGTTATAGCGCTTTATGCTGTTGCTAGAAACCTTGATATTATTAAGATTATTTTAATTTATTGGAAAGACTTAATTCTTAGAAAGTAATCTAATTAACCTTTTAACTTCTAGTTTTTTTGTAGATGATTTTGATGTCATCATACAAGCTACAGACTCTAAAATCTCACCATCTTTTAAAATACGAAGATTATTGGCTCTTAAGGTTTCACCGGTTGACGTTATATCTGTAATTATCTCACTTGATCCTGTAAAAGGATAAGCTTCTGTTGCCCCTAAACTTCCTACTAGTTTAAATTGTGTAACCCCTTTTGAAAATAAAAACTCTCTAGTTAGGTTTGGATATTTAGTTGCTACTCTTAATCTTTTCTTCTTTTTATCCTTAAACTCAAATGCAATCTCCTCTAAATCTGCAACTGTTTGAACATCAATCCAAGGATCTGGAATTGCAACAACCAAAGTTGCTTTTCCAAAATCATATTTTTTAGTGACATTAATTTTATTTTGAATGTTGATTTCACTTTCTTTTAATAAATCATATCCTGAAAAACCAAGATCTAATGAACCATCTCCAAGTCTTTCTATAATTTCTCTAGCATGAAGGTATAAAACTTTAATATTTTTTAATTGTTTTATTGATCCTAATAAATCTCTTTCACCTCGTTCAGATATCAGATCTAGTTTATTCTTTTTAAAGATCTTTAGAATATCTTTTCTAAGTCTACCTTTACTTGGAATACCAATATTTATTATATTTTTTTTCATTAGTAATTTAAATTTAAAGCAGCTCCTACTGCGGCTACTTGATTTTTAGAACCAAGATCAGAAATTAATTTATCGTATCTTCCACCATTAATTATATTTATGTTCTTTGACTTAGACTTAATGTCAATTTTAAATACCATTCCTGTGTAGTATTCTAATTGTCGTCCAAATGAAGCAGAGAAGACAACATTAAGTTTTGAAATTTTATTTTCAGAGATTGGAAAATATTTCTGATCAACTACTAAATTAATCTTATTCTTTTTAAAAAACTTATTGAGTTCATTTGCTGCTTTATTAACTGGGCATTTAATTTTTAAAAACTCTTTAATAATCTTTGATACATTTTCACCTTTTTTTGCTCCTCTTGGGTCTCTAATTTTATTATCAAATCTTTTTAAAATTTCATTAATTGACCTTCCTGCGATGACTTTGGATAGATCTTCTTTTAACATTTTAAAATATCGTTTCTTATCAATCTCAACAATAGTTGGATCTACATCTGAATTAGTCTCTAATCTTTTTAATAAATCATTAAAATATTTCTCTCTCCAAAAATGTCTTGATAATCTTAACTTCCAACGTTTTGGAATATCTAGTTTTGAAATTAACAAATTAAAGATTTCAACATTCCCTATTGTTAATGTTCCTGTCGTATATTTAATATTTTTTAGTGATTTTAACGAAGTATTGATAATTTCTTTATCATCATTCTTTTCATCCTTGGATCCTATGATCTCAAATCCAACTTGGTCTCTAATTATAGAGTCTTTTTTGTTTTGTGATTTTCTATAAGCCTGACCGCTGTAAAAAATCTTCTCTTTGCCTTTCAAATTATTCTCTAAATATCTAAGACATGATGCAATAGTTAAGTCGGGTCTTAAGCAAAGCTCGCTACCATTTTGATCAATGAAAGAGAAAATAAACTTTCTAAAGTTTTCACCTGATCTTTGAACAATGTGATTAGCCTCAATTACAGAGGGTAAATCTATATACTTAAATCCTTTAGATTTTACCGATCTAAGGATATTTTCAGATAAGTTTTTTGACTTCATTAATTAAATCAGCTTTTGGAATTGTTTGGTTATTTTCACCCTTAACACCTCGAAGGTTTTTAATAGTTACAGTGTTATCATTAAACTCGTTTTCTCCACAAATAATCGCAACGGGTAATTCACGTTTATTTGCAAAGGTTAATTGCTTACCTAGATTTTTTTTACTATCTAAAAAAATTTCAGCATTAATATTATTGTCTCTTAATTGATCAACTAATTCATAATAATTCTTCAAATATTTTTGATCCATGACACAAACTAAAACAGGTTTTTGATCCTCCACCTTAATTTGATCTAACTGCATTAAAGCAAATAGCAATCTATCAACACCAAAACTTATTCCTGTTCCTGGAATATCTACCCCTCTAAATCTTGATATCAATTTTGCGTAAGCTCCACCTGAACATATACTTCCAATATCTACTTCTTTACCTTTATTGTTTGTCACTTTAAAATTTAAGTTGGTCTCTACAATAAAATCTGAATAATAAGCTAAGCCTCTCACGATTGTAAAATTTGTCTTAACTTGATTTAAATTTGATCCATATCCAATTACTTCAAATACATTTTCTAATTCACTTATTCCTTCTTGAGATAATGGATTTTTTAGAGTTTCTTTTAATTCTTTTAAATCTTTAATTTTTAAAAAATTTAATATTTGTGCAGCTTGATCATCTGATAATTCTGCACCTTTAGTGATAGCTCCACTTTGGTCTTTTCTCTCTTTTTTTAATAAATCATCAACTCCTTTTAATCCAAAACCAGGTTTGTCTAGTTTATCAATTGCTCTAATGACTTTGGTTTGTTTTTCTTCAGAAATTTTTAATTCATCAATTAAGCCTTGAACTATTTTTCTATTACTTACATTTATTGTAAATTGATCTTTGTTTAAGCCAAAATCTGATAATGTGCTTGATATTAAATTACAAAGTTCAGCATTTGCTTGAGCAGGATTAACATTTCCAACTATATCAAAGTCAGCTTGCATGAATTCCCTGTAACGGGCATTTCCAGCTTTCTCGTTACGAAATACATTTTGAATAGCATAACGTTTATAGATAGATGGAAGTTCTTGATTGTTTTGTGCAACAAATCTTGCGAGTGGACTTGATAGATCATATCGAAGAGTGATGCTTTTTTCACCATCTTGAAATGAAAATACATCAGACATAGGATTAGCTTCATCTTCTGCAAGAAAAGATCCTATATTTTCACTAATTTCAAACGAAGGGGTTTCAAGAGCTTCTGCTCCAAACTTGATAAAATTATTCTCAATAGCTTTTAATAGCTTTTTTTTGAGAAGAAGTTTTTTATCCCAACGATCTTCAAAACCTGAAGGTAATCCAGGTACTAATTTATTTTCTTTATTCATTTTTTTGGTACCCGGGCTGAGAATCGAACTCAAACTTAAAGTTCCACAAACTTTCGTGCTAACCGTTACACCACCCAGGCATTCCTTGTTTTTATATTATTTTTGTGTGGATTAAAAATTATATTATAAATAAATAGCCTACAGGCTATGGAAACAGATTCTATGAGTGCTTCTTGAAGTCTCTCTGTATGTAATATTTATAATCATGAGCAGTCTTTTAGACAATAATTGTTATAATTCAAGTAATAATAAAAAGGACGTAAATCTAATAGTGAATTTAACACCCTTTGAAATATTTTAGAATTAGTCTATTTTTTTTAGATTAACTGCAGAAGGTCCTTTTGGGCCATCCTCTAATGAAAACTCTAATTTATCCCCTTCATTAAGATATCTCATACCAGCTTCTTTAACTGCTGATGCGTGTACAAAGGCATCTTTTTCTTTGTCATCTCTTTCAATGAAACCATAGCCTTTTGCTCCGTTATACCATTTAATTTTACCAGTTAGTGTGCTCATCTTATTTCTTAGTCCTTATGTTATTTATTATTTTATAAAGCTAATTTGGTTTTTTAATAATTTCAAGATGAAAAAAGTTGATGATGGTGGTGCCTCGGGAAGGATTCGCACCTCCGACACAAGCCTTTTCAGGGCTCTGCTCTACTCCTGAGCTACCGAGGCAAAGAATTATCCTCTAAAGATTATTCTGCCTTTTGTAAGGTCATAAGGTGTCATCTCCACAGTCACGTTATCCCCTTGCAATACTCTAATTCTATTTTTTCTTAACTTACCTGCAGTATGGGCTGTAACCGTATGCCCATTCTCCAGCTTTACTCTAAACATTGCGTTTGGAAGTAGGTCCATGACCTTTCCTTTAAATTCAAGCAAATCTTGTTTAGACAATTTTATTTTCTCCTAATTCTTTTTTTAACAGATTGAGCATGTCCTGCTAATCCTTCATAATTTGCAAGTGTTATAACTGAAGGACCAAGACTTTCAATACCCTTTTTAGATAAGTTTATATAAGAAATCCGTTTATAAAATTCATTAACACTTACTCCACTTGAGTATTTTGCTGAACCATTAGTTGGCAATATGTGGTTTGAACCAACATTATAGTCTGTCATTGCCATTACAGCATATTTTCCAAGACAAATAGATCCTGAGTTTTTAATTTTTGGCACAAAAGAATTATAATTTTTAACATTCAGTTCTAAATGTTCAGGTGCTATCTTGTTCACTACATCAATTATTTTCTTATCAGAACTAATATGCATTAAAATTCCATTACTTGATAAGCTTTGTCTTGCAATAGAGGATCTTGGAATTTCTTTTAATTGTTTTGTAATTTCATTTTTAACTTTATCAATTAAGGATTTGTCTTTAGAAATTAATATGCATTGAGCAAGATTATCATGTTCTGCTTGTCCTATTAAATCGCTTGCAATCCATTCTGGATTTGAAAATTTATCACAAACAATAGTGACTTCTGAAGGGCCTGCAGTCATTCCCTCTATTCCAACATCACCAAAAACTTCTTTTTTAGCAGCAGCTACATAAGCATTACCAGGACCTACTATCTTATTAACTTTATTTATTTTCTTTGTTCCGTAAGCTGCAGTCGCAATCGCAGAAGGCCCACCAATTGAATAAATTTCTTTAATTTTACATTTACGCGCCGCATATAATACCGCTGGATTTTGTTTTCCTTTAAATCCTGGATTAATCATCACAACTCTTTTAACGCCTGCAACAATTGCTGGGATAGCATTCATTAACACACTGGATGGATATGATGCTGTTGAACCAGGCACATAAATTGCAACAGATTCTAAAGGAACATATTTATACTCAAGTTTATTTTTATACTTATCTACGTAAGAAATATTCTTAAATTTTTGAAGTGAATGAAATTTGTAAATTCTATTATAGGCAATATCAATTGCCTGCTTCACCTTTTTATCAAGTGATTTTATTGAATTAGAAATCTGTTTTTGAGAAGGAATAATTGCAGTGTTTTGATTAAATTTTTTTTCATATTTTACTATAGCTTTGTCTCCATTTTTCCTAACATCTTTAATAATACTTGAAACTGAAACTGAATTAGATTGTACTTTTCTCTTTCTTTGTAAAAGTAAACTATCTAAGTTTTTATCAAAATTTTTACTATTACTGTTTAATATTTTCATTAATCTTTAATTTCGTTTTGATCTTCCAGTCTTACTTCAATTGTTTCTGTAGTCAAAGCAATGTGAGCATTATTGTTGAAAATTAAATTAATCTCATAATCATCTTTATTTTTTAGATAATCTATTGCAATTAATTCTAAAACTAAATCTTCATTTTTTTGATCTATATTTTTAGATTTAACTTTATCTACACAATCAAACCTGCAAATGCTGTTAATTTTCTTATCTTCCTGATCAGTTTCAATTTTGGTTCTCTCAACCGATATCAAGAAAACTTTATTTTCTGCTAGGTATTTTATATCTAAAACTTTAACTTTTGCTCCAGCGGTACATGCTGAAATCATTTGTAAACCTTCATTATCCGAAGCTATAATTTTTGCTAAATATTTCTTATCCATTAATTAACTCTTCTAATTTTTGCTCCAACTTTTTTTAGTTTCTTTTCTATATTTTCATATCCACGGTCAAGATGATAAATTCTATTAATCACTGATTTTCCTTTTGCTGTTAAGGCTGCAAGTATTAATGAAACAGAAGCTCTTAGGTCTGTTGCCATCAATTCAGCTGCCGCAAAATTAATGTTACCAGTAACTTTAGCAGTATTACCATTAGTAGAAATTTTAGCACCCATTCGATTCAATTCAGCAACGTGCATAAACCTATTTTCAAAGATATCTTCTTTAATCACAGATTGTTTGTTAGCTTTACACAGCAATACCATTATTTGAGCCTGCAAATCAGTTGGGAAACCAGGATACGGTGCTGTTTTGATATTCATACTTTTAATCTTTTTATTACCAATAATGTGAACTTCATTTTTCTTAACATTAATTTTTGCACCTATTTTTTTTAAAGTATTAATTTCTGTTTGGATTATTTTTGGGACAACATTTTTTATCTTTAAATTTCCTGCTGTTACAGCAGCTGCAACTAAATAAGTTCCAGCTTCAATTCTATCAAACATAACCGAATATGTAATTTCTTTTACCTCTGATACTCCTTCAATTTTTACTGAGCGTTTGCTAGTCCATTTAATATTACATCCCATATTTTTTAAAAAATTAACTAAATCTTTAATTTCTGGTTCAATTGCACAGTTACTTAAAACTGTTGTTCCTTTAGCAAAACTCGCTGCAATTATTAAATTTTCGGTAGCACCAACTGAGATTTTTGAGAATCGAATTTTACTCCCAATTAATCCTTTTGCTGCAATAGCATGGACATACCCTTGGACAATTTTATATTTAACTCCTAACTTTGATAAAGCATTTAAATGTACATCAACAGGTCTAGTACCAATCGCACAACCTCCTGGTAAAGATACTTTTGCCTTACCAAATTTTGCTAATAAAGGTCCAAGCACTAAAATTCCTGCTCTCATAGTTTTAACTAAACTGTAAGGTGCAAAACTTTTGTTTTGTTTTATATTATCAATGACTAAGTTATTCTGATTGAATTTAATTTTAGATCCTAAGGATTGCAACAAACTAACCATCGTTTCAATGTCTTTTACCCTTGGTAAATTTTTTAAGTAAATTTTTTTTTTTGAAAGTAAAGTTGCAGCTAAAATTGGTAAGGATGCATTTTTTGAGCCTGATATTTTTATTTGTCCTTTGAGCTTATTAGCACCAAAGACTTCTAGTTTTTGCATAACTAAACTTTAGGTAACGTTACCCCAGTTTGACCCATATACTTTCCATCACGATCAGCGTATGTAACTTCTGGTTTTTCATTTCCCTTTAAAAATATAAATTGAGCAACACCTTCATTTGCATATATTTTAGCAGGAAGAGGTGTGGTGTTCGAAAATTCAAGTGTTACATACCCTTCCCAACCTGGTTCTAGAGGCGTAACATTCACAATAATTCCACATCTTGCATAAGTAGATTTACCAAGACAAATAACTAATACATCATCTGGAATTTTAAATTTTTCAACTGTTCTTGCTAAAACAAATGAATTTGGTGGAATAATACATTCTGATACATTTTTTGTAACAAAGTTTGTTGGTTTAAAATTTTTAGGATCGACTATTTCTGAGTTCACATTGGTAAAAATTTTAAATTCATCAGAAACTCGAGCATCATAACCAAATGATGATAACCCATAAGAGATGCTGTCTCCTCTGACTTGTTTTTCTTCAAAAGGAGAAATCATGTCTTCTTCTTTAGACATTTTTCTAATCCACTTATCTGAAAGAACTGACATTATTTAGTTTTCTTCTTAGTTTTTTTTTGAAAAAGTTTTCGTTTTTTTAAATTTTTTCTTAACGCTAAGCTTAAACGCTCATTTTTTTCTTTGGAATTCATTCTTTATCTGGATTAGTAAGAAAGTCTAATGTAATTGGCTTTGAAGCATCCAAAGTTTCAGGTTTAACTTCCTCTTCTTTTGGGCCTTCTTTCGCTAAACGTTTAGCTTTTTTTTCTGCAAGCTTCTTCTCTCTTTTAGCTTGCTTCTCCATAAGCTTATTACCTTTAGTAGATTTATAATCGTAATGAATTCCCATAAAATTTTCCTCACGTAGATATAAAGCATAATAACCAAAAAATTAAGGCAATATTTTGAAAAAAATGCTTTATTATCAATAAATATTATTTTGTTAATAAGCTCCTATAGATAAATGGTATATCAAGTCATTGGTAATGACTAATTTCCTGGTCAGTACAGGGTGGGAGCACCAAATTTAATTATTCTTATAAAATATTTTTCTAACAAAAATTGTAACAACCACTAATCCTAAAAATATTATTAGTGGAACATAAATATTTGGAGTAGTGATCACATCCATTATGCCTGGCGGCTCAAGATTCTGATCAATAATCTTTTCCAATCCACTTGCAATTGAAGTTACAATAAATAGCTGAGGAATCATTCCAATTAAAGTTGCCCAAAAAAAATTAGAAGTTTTAACATTAAAAATACAAGGTAAAATATTTGAAATTGCAAACGGAATACCTCCAACAAATCTATAAATTAATAAATATAAAAATTCTGATTTTTTGAATTTAAATTCAAGATTTTTAAACTTATTTAAAAATTTTTGTCTTATTAAATCTTTTAAAAAATAATTTGCAAAAATATAAAGACCTATTGCACCAATAGTCATTCCAGTGATTAAAAGTAAAGTTCCAAACCAATTTCCAAACACAAATCCTCCGAATAAAATAATTGGGCTACCAAAACCACCAGCTAAAGTCCAAATTATACAAAATAAAACAAACAAACTTGCAGATAAAATCAGATTGGATTTTTTTAATTCAAAAAAATAATCCCTGTTATTTTTTATAAACTCATAACTGGTGATCTCTTGAAAGGTAAATTTTGAAAAGAAAAAATATAAAAATAAACAAATAGCCGTAAGATAAAATAATCCTACAAATAATTTAATTTTTTTAGCTTTTTCCATTAAATACAATGCTAATTTTAAAATCTTCTATTTGCTATTTATATATTTAATTACTATAAAGAGCGAAAAATTAATAAATTTTAATCACATTATGAAGCGAACATATCAACCATCTAACGTTAAAAGAGCTAGAAAACATGGCTTTAGGTCAAAAATGAAAACTAAAGGTGGACAAAAACTTTTAGCTAGAAGAAGAGCTAGAGGAAGAAAATCATTAACTGTATCAGTCTAGATAAATGAAAAGCAAAATACTTGCTCTTTCAAAAAACGAAGAATTCAAAAATCTACTTAAGCAGAAAAAGATTTCTAACAAATATGTTACAATTTTTTTTGGTCAACTAACTGACAAAGATGACCGTAAACTTAATATTAGTTTTGTGACTAAAAAGAAAATTGGGAATGCGGTAAAAAGAAATAAAATTAAACGTAGATTAAGAAATATTGTTAATGAGGCAGTTAAAAAAGTAACATTAAAATTTAACTATTCATATCTTGTTATTGCTAAGTCAACTATGTTAAACAATGAGTACAAAAATATAAAAGAAACTCTATTTCAGGATTTAGAAAAAATTAAATAATGAACATCTTTACAATTATTTTAATTAAATTTATTAAAGGTTATAAATTCCTTATTAGTCCATTACTTGGTCAATCCTGCAGATATTTACCAACTTGTTCAGAATATAGCATAGAGGCTCTAAAAGAATTTGGTTTAGCTAAAGGTAGTTTTATGAGCTTAAAAAGAATTTTGTCGTGCCATCCTATAAAGTTTTTAGGAGGTGGAGATGGTTTCGATCCAGTTAAAAAAGAAATGAAAGTTAAAAAATAATGGATACTAAAAACGTCATTGCAGCTATTTCTTTGTCTGCTGCAGTTATTATTTTATATAGCTTATTTTTTGCGCCTCCCCCAATTACAAAAGAGAACTTAGCTGAAAAAAATAAAAATGAACAAAATTCAGATGCGCCTAGTTTGGATCAAAAAGAGACTATAACTGAAATTACAAGAGAAGAGGCTTTAAACCAAAATAAAAGAATTCAATTTGAAAATCAAAATATAGTTGGTTCGATTTCTTTAAAGGGTGCTGCAATCGATGACTTAACCTTTAAAGAATATAATGTAGCTTTAAATAGTGATGAGAAAGTTACTCTTTTAACACCAAGAAATACTAAAGATGGATATTTTATAGAGAGTGGTTTTATAACTTCTGATAAAAATATTGATATTCCAAATTCTAATTCGGTTTGGTCTGTATCAGGAAACAATAAACTAACTAATCAATCCCCAGTTAGATTATCTTGGACTAACGATCAGGGAATTACTTTTGAGAAAGAGATAAATTTAGATAACAAATTTTTATTCACAATTAAACAGAAAGTAATAAATCCAACAAAAAAAGAGTTTGATTTTTACACTTATGGTCAAATTATCAGAAAAGAAATTCCAGATATTTCCAATTTTTACATTCTTCATGAAGGTTTAATAGCAACATTAGATGAAGAATTAATTGAAGAAGATTATGATGACATTCAAGAAGAAAAGTTTTCAAGAACTTCGCAAAAAGGATGGCTTGGAATTTCTGATAAATTTTGGATCACTTCATTGATACCTCCAAAAGGTAAGGAATTTAAAACTACATTTGACTACAAAGATAAATTTAGAGCAAACTTTGTGGGAACAGAGCCTCTAGAATTAAAAGGAAACTCGACTATCGAAGATAAATTGCAAGTAATAGTAGCTGCTAAGAGAGTAGATGTAATTGATGGATACGCAGAGTCATTGAATATTGATAAATTTGATTTGGCAATTGATTGGGGGATTATGTATTTTATTACAAAACCTTTATTCCATGGCATAGATTACTTTTTTAAATTATTAGGAAATTATGGTCTTGCAATTATAGCAATTACATTTTGTATAAGACTAGCATTCTTTCCACTTGCAAACTTCTCATTTAAAAGTATGGCAAAAATGAAAGCTCTTCAGCCTGAAATGGCTAGACTTAAAGATCTTCATAAAGAAGATAAAATGAAATTACAGCAAGAAATGATGGCTCTTTATAAGAAAGAGAAAGTTAACCCTATGTCCGGATGTTTACCTATACTAGTTCAAATTCCAGTATTTTTTGCATTATACAAAGTGTTGTTTGTAACAATTGAAATGAGACAAATGCCATTTTTTGGATGGATACAAGATTTGTCAGAAAGAGATCCTACATCTCTCTTCAATTTATTTGGTTTATTACCTTATGATGTTCCCTCATTTTTAATGATTGGTGCTTGGCCTATTGCAATGGGTGTATCAATGTTTATTCAACAAAAACTTAATCCTGCTCCGACAGATCCTATGCAGGCAAAAATATTTATGTTCTTTCCACTTTTCCTAACAGTAATACTGGCACCATTCCCTGCAGGATTAGTAATTTACTGGACTGTTAATAATATTTTAACAATGGCTCAACAAGTGTTCATTATGAAAAGAACTACTATTAAAACAACCACTTAATGTTGGAAGTCAAAGAAGAAGAGTTAAAAAAGATCCTACCATCTGATGGCCCCTCAATTGATGAAGTAAAAAAATATTTAGAAAAATACAATGATGAATACATTGTTATTAAATGTGGTGGAAGTGTCCTAGTTGATCAAAACTTATTCGATATTTTTATAAAAGATATTACAACATTAAGTAAATTAGGTTTCATTCCTATAATTGTTCATGGTGGAGGTAAAAGAATAAGTAACAAATTAAATGAATTAGGAATTAATAGTGAATTTATAAAAGGACTTCGGATTACAGGAAAAGAAACTATTAAAATAGTTGAACAAGTTTTAATAGAATTTAATCAAGAGATAGTTGAAGCTTTAAAAAAACAATCTTGTAACAGTGAAACTGTTAACTCTAAAGACAACAATTTAATTACTGTAATAAAAGAAAATGAAGAATTAGGGTTCGTTGGAGCACCTACTAAGATTGATAGAACTATTATTGATAAAATCGTTAATGATAAAAAAGTACCAGTAATTGCCCCATTAGGCCAAGATGAAAATAATCAAACTTATAATATAAACGCTGATACAGCTGCTGGCTCAATTGCAAAAAAAATTGAGGCAAGAAGACTAATTATTATGAGTGATGTTGAAGGTGTTTTAGATAATAATCAAAAACTAATTCCTGAAATTAATTCGACTTCAATCAAAGAGTTAATTGAAAATGAAACAATTACTGGAGGCATGATACCTAAAATCAACAATTGTTTAGACGTTGCTAGTAATGGAGTAAAAGGTGTCGTAATCATTGATGGTAGAAAAAACCACTCTATACTTTTTGAATTATTATCTGACAAAGGATCTGGAACCCTAATTAGACAATGAAAGATTTAGTCGATATAAAATATTGGATATTTGACCTTGATAACACTCTTTATAGTGGTCAAACTCAGGTTTTTTCTGAAGTAGACAAAAAGATGTCTTCTTTCATCTCAAAAAAATTTAATGTTGATCTTGTAAAAGCTAAAGAAATTCAAAAAAAATATTTTTATGAATATGGAACAACGCTCTCTGGTTTAATGAACCATGACAATATAAATCCACAAGAATTTTTAGAATTTGTTCATGATATTGATATTAGTTGGTTGCCCAAAGACAAAATTTTAAGAGAAGAGCTTATTAAGATAAAAGAAAAGAAGATTATTTTTACCAATGGATCACATGCACATGTTGAAAACGTTACAAAACAACTTGGTATTGATGGATTATTTGATGGTGCCTTTGATATTACAGATGCAAATTATGTTCCAAAACCACACTTAGATCCATATCAAAAATTGATAAAAAAATTTGATTTAGATCCGAATCAATCAATTTTAATTGAAGATATTGCTCACAATTTAGAACAGGCTAAAAACTTAGGAATGAAAACTTGCTGGTTAGAAAATGACGAGACCTTTGCCAAAAAAGACTCTGGCAAACCATATATAGATTATAAGATTAAGAACTTGCCTTCTTTTCTTCAAGAAATTAATATATTAAAGAACAACTAAATTAACTATCTGAATAAAAAATATGAGTGATATTGAAAAAATAATAAATGATGCGTGGGTAAATAGAGATAATGTAAACCAAGACTCTGAGCAAAACTTGAAAGATGCAATCAATCAAATGATTGCTGATTTAGATAGTGGTAAAGTTAGAGTTGCAGAAAAAATTAATGGGGAATGGGTTACTCATCAACATATTAAAAAAGCTATTATGCTAAGCTTTAGAATTTACCCAATGGAAAATTTAAATGGACCTTATAGTAGCTGGTATGACAAAGCACATTTATTAAAAGGTAAGACAGCTGGTTGGACAAAAGAAGATCATGAGAAAGCTGGATTTAGAATGGTACCAAACTCTCCTGTAAGAAAAGGATCTTTTGTTGGTAAAAATGCAGTACTAATGCCATGCTACGTTAATATTGGAGCTTATATCGACGAGGGTACTATGATGGATACCTTCAGTCGTGCAGGCAGTTGTTGCCAAATTGGAAAGAATTGTCATATCTCTGCAGGAAGTGGAATTGGTGGAGTATTAGAACCTGCCCAAGCCTTACCAACTATTATTGAAGATAATTGTTTTATAGGAGCAATGTCAGAAGTTGTTGAAGGTGTCATTGTTGGAGAAGGATCAGTTTTAAGTATGGGAATGTATATTGGACAATCTACTAAAATAGTAAACAGAAAAACTGGAGAGATAACTTATGGAAAAATTCCTCCTTACTCTGTGGTAGTACCTGGATCATTACCAGATAAAAATAATGCCTCTGCTCCATCGCTTTATTGTGCAGTTATCATTAAACAGGTTGATGAAAAAACAAGGTCTAAAACTTCTGTTAACGATCTTTTAAGAGAATAGATTTATGGCTTCAATTAATGAACTTCAATTAGCTAAGGAGCTAATTAAATTTCCAACCGTAACACCTATTGATGCTGGTATAATGAAGTTCTTAGAAAAAAAGCTTAAAACGCTTGGTTTTAAAACTAAAATTTTAGAGTTTAAAGAGAAGAATAGCAAACCAGTAAAAAATCTTTATGCAAGACTTGGTAATAAAGGTCCAAATTTTTGTTATGCAGGTCACTTAGATGTGGTCCCTCCAGGAAATTTGAAAGATTGGACAGTAAACCCATTTAAACCCTCCATAAAAAAAGGTTACTTAATTGGAAGAGGTGCTAATGATATGAAAAGCTCGATTGCTGCATTTGTTTCTGCAGTCAGTAGTTTCGTTTCAAATAAAAGAAAATTTAACGGCTCTATTAGTTTTTTAATTACAGGAGATGAAGAAGGTGTTGCAATTAATGGAACTAAAAAAGTAGTTGATTACTTAAAAAAGAAAAAAGAAAAAATAGATTTTTGTTTAGTAGGTGAACCTACCAATCCTAATAAATTAGGTGAAATGGTTAAAATAGGACGAAGAGGAAGTATGACTGGTAGACTTACAATTATAGGTGTTCAGGGTCATGTAGCTTATCCTCAAAGGGCAAATAATCCATCAACAGCATTGGTACAAATTTTAAAGGAATTGAAAGAAATTAAATTTGATAATGGTACAAAGGATTTTCAACCTACAAATCTTGAGATTACTAAGATAAATATTGATAATTTTGCAGATAATGTAATTCCTGGCCTAGCTAACGCTAAATTTAATATTCGATTTAATAACAAGCATACTTCAAGTTCTATTAAAAAGAAAATTGATAGAATTATAAAAAAAATTAGTAATAAAAATAAATCAAAATATAAAATTGATTATAGTGTTTCTGGAGAAGCATTTCTTACAAAACCAAATAAAACAACTTTTATGATTAGAGATATCATAGAAAAAATTACAAAAATTAAACCTCAATTATCAACAACTGGCGGTACTTCTGATGCGCGATTTATTAGAAAAATAGCTCCATGTTTAGAATTTGGTCTAGTTGGTAAAACAATGCATAAAGTAGATGAAGCTGTTTCATTGTCTGATTTAAAAAAACTTACATTGATTTATTCAAATATTTTACAAAATTATTTTAAGTGAAAACTGGTCTAGTTACCTCTGATACTTATCAAAATCATAATACAGGAGAAGGACATCCAGAAAAAATTGATAGAGTAACAGCTGTTATTGATAATTTTCAAAAAATTGATAACAAAAAATTAATTTGGAAAAAACCAGCTAAATTTGATCAATCTTTATTAATTAATACACATTCTTCTAAATACATTGATCTCGTAAATAAATCATTTCCAGAAAATGGTTTGACTTTTCTTGACGGAGACACAGTTGTTTCACCTGGAAGCAAAGATGCTACTAAAGATGCCGTTGGATCAATAATTTCTGCTATAGATGGCGTTCAACAAAAAGAATTTAAAAATGCGTTTTGCGCTGTAAGACCACCAGGACATCATGCAGAAAAAGATAAAGCAATGGGATTTTGTATTTACAATAATGTTGCTGTTGGTGCTAACTATCTAATTAAAAAATATAATTATAGTAAAGTTGCAATTATAGATTTTGATGTTCATCATGGAAATGGAACACAGAACATTTTTTATGATAATGAAAAAGTGTTATACATTTCAACACATCAATATCCTTACTATCCTGGATCTGGCTCAGAAAAAGAAAAAGGTAAATTTAACAATGTTTTAAATGTTCCACTTGAAGCTGGCACCACTGCTGAGGAATATTTAAATGCATATGAAAATGTTTTAAAAAAATTAAAGGAATTTAGACCTGAATTTCTATTATTTTCTGCAGGTTTTGACGCTCACATTGATGATCCTTTAGCCCAATTAAAACTTGGCTCGGAAGATTTTTATCAATTAACAAAAAGAACATTGGAAATTTCTAAATCTATGTGTAATGGAAATGTAGTTTCAATTCTTGAAGGAGGCTATGATCTTAAAGCTCTTCAAGATAGCTCTAAAAGACATGTCGATGCACTGATAGAATTTAATTGATAATTAAAATATAAACTCTAAAAAACTTGTATGAAACTTTATAGAATTAAAAAGTCCAACATCGATAAAAAAGGTAGAGGTTTATACGCAACAAGAGATATCAAAGAAGGAACTAAAATAATTGATTATGTTGGAAAACTAATTACAAAAAAACAAACTGAGGAGTCAGATAAATATGACAATGGTAAGCCAATTTATTTATTTACTATTAATAAGAGATACGATCTAGATGGAGACTTTTCATGGAATACAGCAGGTTTAATTAATCATTCGTGTAATAATAATTGCGATTATGACGGTAAAGGTCTTAAGATTTGGGTTAAAGCAATTAAGGATATAAAAAAGGGAGAAGAGTTTACTTGTGATTATGGATTTGGCTTTGATGAAAACTACAAACAATTCCTATGTAAGTGTAAATCTAAAAATTGTTGTGGTTATATAGTACGATCAGAATCAAGATGGCGAATTAATAAAAAATTTGCTATGAGTAATAAGAGTAGATTAATAAATAATTCTCGTTAAAAAAAGTCCCTCTGGGGGTGCGGGTGGAGCACAAAAAATCCTTTTTTTAGATTTAAAAACTTTATTAAATTTTTTCAAATCCCATTTATTTTCACCTAAATATTTCAAACAACCAACCATCGATCTAACTTGTTGTTGTAAAAAAGATTGCGATCTAAATTCTATTTCTATTTTGTTTTTTGATGATTTAACTTTTACCGATTTAATTGTTCTAATAGGACTTTTTGCATGACAACTTGAAGATCTAAAAGTAGAAAAATCGTGAGTTCCAATTAATTTCTTAGCTCCTTTTTTAATTAAATCTAAGTCCAATGGTTTTCTTACATGCCATCCTCTTTTTTTCTCAATTACAGGAGCACTTAATTGATTAAAAATTATGTATTTATAAATCCTCTGTTTTGCAGAAAATCTTGAATGGAATTTACTACTTCTTTTTCTAATTTTTTTTATTGCAACACCCTGATCATTTGTAAAATGATTAATTGATTTTAAAAACTTTGTTAAGTCTAGAATCTCCTTTTTGCTATCAAAATGACCTGACTGTTCAATTGCATGAACGCCAGTATCAGTTCTACCCGAGCCATTTAAAATTATTTTTTCTTTTAAAAGTTTTGAGAGATTTTCTTGAATAAGACCTTGAATAGTTGAGCCTTTTTTTTGAATTTGCCATCCCCTAAAATCAGTACCAACGTATTCAATAAGTATTTGATACCTGATCACTTAGATTACAGCACCCTTTTTAATTTGTGAACCAAGCATAAATTCACCGATATTTTGTGGCCTTTTTCCTTGTCTTTGGATCTCTTGAATCTTTATTGTTTGCTTGTCACCACAAACAATCTCTAAATAATCAGAAACAATTTCTCCTGGCCTTCCAATCCCATTGCCAATTTCTGCTTTTAAAATTTTATATCTTTCGCCTTTGTATATAAAGAAAGCACCTGGCACAGGATATAGACCATTTATTTTTCCAATAATGTTTTTTGCTTCATCATTCCAATTGATTTCACCCTCAGCTTTTTGAATTTTAAAAGCATATGTCGCTTTTGAATGATCTTGATCAATAAATTTTGCTTTATCTTCCAGAATATCATCAATATTATCTAATAATTTTTCAGCTGCTATTAAAGATAATTTATCAGAAACATCACTTGCATTTAAATTATTTTCTAAATTTATTTTATAAGTATTACATACTGGACCTGTATCAAGTTGTTCAGCTATTTTCATAACACTTACTCCTGTTTCTTTGTCAAGGTTCATTATAGACCTTTGTATGGGTGCTGCACCTCTCCATTTTGGTAACAAAGATGCGTGAATATTAATAAATCCTTTTTTAGTTAAACTTAAAAATTCTTTTGGAATAATTTGGCCATAAGCAACAACTATTGCGAGATCAGCATCCAAACTTTTAAAATAGTTATATTCCTCATCATTATTTTTTAAATATTTTGGAGTTCTAAATTTTAAATTTAGAGTTTCAGCGATTCCTTGAATTGGTGATTTATTTATTTTCTGACCTCTTTGTGATTTTTTAGGAGGTTGTGTATACACATCTGATATTGGATATCCATTTTGATACAATGATTTTAAAATAGGAACAGCAAACATTGGCGTACCCATAAAAACAATCTTTTTAGCCATTAATTAAAGGATTGCTGTATTTGATTTTAATTTAGATAGTTTTTTTATAATCATAGATTTCTTTAATTTTGAAAGATAATCAATGAATAATATTCCCTCTAAGTGATCCATTTCGTGCTGAATACACGTTGCAAGTAACCCATCAGCTTTTAACAATTGTTTTTTTCCATTATAATCAAGATACTCTACTTCACACTTACTTGGTCTATCTATTTCTGCAAATTGATCTGGTACTGACAAGCATCCTTCTTCATGTGTATTTTTGATTGAGTCTTTGATCATAATTACTGGATTAACAAAATATCTGGGTTCTTTTTTTTCTTCCTTACCAATATCCATTACTATAATTCGTTTTGGGATACCTATTTGAATTGCTGCAAGACCTATACCATTGGCGTCATACATTGTATCCAACATATCGTTCATGAGTTGCTGTTCTTCTTTGCCTACATTTTCAACAGGTTTTGAAATCTGTCTAAGTAACTTATTTGGTTCTGTGATTATAGTTTTAACTGCCATTTCTAATTATTTTATTATAATTTTTAAACTTTTAAAGGAAGAACTTTTAATAAAAGCTTATTCCTAATTAAATCAACATTTAGTTGATTCAGTGTGCTAATTATAAAATAAAAAGTATCGTCATCAATGTCTTCAATCTTATCAGGACCAATAACCTCAACAATTCTTAATAAGGCTACCCCAAATTCTTTATTATCAATCATTTTTTGAATATCGGACGGCATCTCTGACTCATTGATTTGGTAGAGGCTTTTGTATTTTTTAGAAATTTTTACACCATCTGCTTTAAGAGCCTCTAAGAAAATTATATCTTTTTTAGATAAAAAATATTTTTTATCCTTTTTAATTTTTTTTAAAAACTTATCTAAATCTGCTTCAATTTTAGATTTTGCATAATCTCCATTAAAATAATTAACTAATTTAGATTGATGTAAAATCTTATTATTATATTTTACTTTCTTATCAATGACTTCATCTGTTTTTGTATAATTTGCATAAAATGTTGTAAAATTAGAAGGTATGTCTTCTTTTTTAATTTGAATTAGAAATTTTTTTAATTCTTCCTCAAATGCATTACCAATACCATCTTTTTTGAATATATCTTTTAAAGTCTTAATTAGCCCTAATTTAAGCTCAGGATCTTTTGCAAGCAGCAATCTTTGATAAACTAATGCTCTTCCCTCTATAGGTGATAAAGTTTTGTATACTTCATCAGTGTTTATTAATTGACTAATATTGAATTGAAAACGTTTGTAAAATTCAAATAAATCTTGTTCTGAATAATTTTTATCATGTGTTGCTTTTTCAATGGTTGAAATTTTATCTATATCCGTAATTTCAAGATCTTGGATATTATATAATAAGTTTGAGGTTGATAGATATTTCCAAATTAATTTTGGAGTATCTTTTTTTGGATCATATGAAAATTCAGAATTTGTTCTATGAGCTAGATGAAAATCTAAAATAGATTTTTCTGATACTTCTTTGTTAGGCTGATCTATATATCCAAATAGATAATTAATTTTATTTTCAAAATAATCGTCTTTAAAACCTTGTTCTTTTTTTAAATCTAAAATTAGTTGAGCCTGATCATTTTTTCCATAATTCATCAAACAATATAAATTAAATTTAGACAAATATTCGTCTTCTAAAGGTTCTTTGATTTTAGAAAAGATTTCACATGATTTTTTAATATTTGATTGAGACAAATATTTATCAACCATATATCTCATCAAATCTGGATGAAGATTTACAACTTGATTTTTGATAAGGTATTCTTCAATTAGTTCAAGATTAGAGTCTTTAATTAACCAATTTGATTTAAATTCTAAAAACTCCTGGTCTGTTATGTTTAGATTTGGATAATATGCATTTGTTAATAATGAAATATTAAGAATTTCAGACGCATCTTTGGAAAGATTATAATTATTTATGTTTTTAAAAAGTTTTTTAAGAACTAACCCATCTGAATTTAACCACATATCTATAGTTAGTCCATGATCTTCTGGATCATATAATCCAGCAATTTTAATTTCTTTTGATGCGAGTGTTTGATCTAATTTTATTGAATCTATATTTTTATCAGCTTGCATTTGATAAATACCGCTCTCTGATATTTCATTTATTTTTTCCTCAGATATGTTTTCCTTAATTGAGGTTTCGACTTCTTTTTTATCAATATTCCAGATATCTATTGGTTTATCTTCAGCAATAGCGGGAAAGGTTGATAATAGATAAATGATTATAATTGATAAATTTTTTTTATTTAACAATTTTAAAGTTTTCATTTGGAATAATTTTTTCTATTTCTTTTTTTGGAGCAGGGAGATCAATTAAACTAATAGAAAAAACAAGCCCTAGGATAACAGCTATTCCAAGGGCTAATTTAATGATTATACCTATAATATTAAATCCACCCGAACTTGTATTTTTATTAAATTGCATATAACTTTAGTTAATTTCAAATTAAGACATATTTGTGATTTTTCAATAAAGAAACTTATGAAATCAAAAGAAAATCTTGTGTTTTTAGGTATGATGGGATCAGGAAAGACTTCTATTGGTTCACTAGTTGCAAAAGAATTAAAATTGAATTTCATTGACGTAGATAAAGTAATTGAAAAAGAATTAGGCCTAACTATACCAAAAATATTTGAGACAAAAGGTGAGGAATACTTTAGAAAATTTGAAGAAAAAATAACACTAAAAATACTCAAAATTAATTCAATTGTCGTATCACTCGGAGGAGGGGCATTTGTAAACAAAGTTGTCAGAAAAGAAATACTGAAAAATCATATCTCTTTTTGGTTAAACTGGAGTAATGAAATATTGCTGAATAGAATTAAAAATAGCAAAAAAAGACCTCTTGCTTTTAATTCAACAGAAAATGAATTGATTGATTTAATAAAAAAACGATCTAACGTTTATTCTGAATCTTTGTATGAAATTAAATGTGATAAATTGTCAAAAAAAGAAATTGTTAGGAAAATTTTAAAAAATTATGAAACCTATTAAATTAAGAATAAATACTAAAACTCAAAAATATTCAATTATCATTGGTTCAAATTTAGTAACTAATGTATCAAAAATTTTGAAAGAAAATTCAATTAATTTTAAACAGTGTTTGCTCATTGTAGATAAAAATGTTTCAAAACAATTTATCTCAAAAATAAAAAGGTCTCTTAATAAAAAAAAACTTTATGTTCATTTTTTTAAAGCAAGTGAAATGAACAAAAATTTTGATAATGTAAATAAAATCTTAGATATCTTGCTAAACAAAAATTTTTCAAGAGAAGATTGTGTTATATCTATTGGTGGAGGGATTACAGGTGATGTAAGTGGTTTTGCAGCCAGTTTATTTAAAAGAGGGTTAAGATTTATCAATATTCCAACTACTCTATTATCTCAAGTCGACTCATCGATAGGAGGAAAAACAGGAATAAACACTAAATATGGAAAAAACTTAATAGGAAGTTTTTATCAACCAAACTTAGTTATATCAGATGTTCAATTTTTAAAAACATTGCCAAAAAGAGAATTGATTTGTGGTTATGGTGAAATTTTAAAACATTCCTTAATTGCAAATAAAAATTTTTACAATTTTTTGGATAAAAATATTGATAAAATTTTTAAACTTTCATCTCCATTTATAGAAAAAGCTATATACGAAAGCTGCAAAATAAAAAAAAGTGTCGTAGAAAAAGATGAAAAAGAAAAAGACCTAAGAAAAATATTAAATTTTGGTCATACATTTGCTCATGCTTATGAAGCTTCTTTGGGTTATTCAAAAAAACTTAATCACGGTGAAGCTGTGATACTTGGTATGCAAAGTGCATTAAGTTTTAGTTTAAAGAATAAATTAATTAAAAAAAATGACTACTATTCAATCTTGAAGCATATTTCAAAAGCAAATTTGCCATCAAAAATAAAAAAATTTTTTAAAATTAAAGATTTAAATAAAATATTGTCTTTTATGGCTAAAGATAAAAAAAATACCTCAAATAAAATTAATTTAGTTTTATTAAAAAAAATTGGATATCCAATTATTAATAAAGAATATAAAAAAAATAATTTATCTGAGTTTATTAAAAGTGAATTAAGAAATTAAAATTTGTATAGAATGGATATCTTCTTTTAATTCTTTATCCAAAATTTTATAAATTTTTTTATTACTTTCAATTCTACTTAAAATTTTTAATTCTTTTGAAATTAAAATAATTTTTAAATGATATCTACCCTGTTGATTACCAGCATGATTTTTATGAAGAAAAGACTTATCCTCTATTTTAATACTTTCAATATTAATTTGATCAGTAAGTTTTTTTTTTACAATTGCAATTAACTCATTTATATCCATAAATAATATCTATTATACATCATGAAAAATATTTGCGACTGGAATAATTGTAATGAAATTGGTGAATATAAAGCACCAGTTGAAAAAGATAATAGCAAAAAATATAGGATGCTTTGCTTAAAACATGTAAAAGAATTTAATAAAAATTGGAATTATTTTTCTGGAATGAATGATGATCAAGTTTTAAATTTTTTAAAATCAGACATGATCTGGCATAAACCAACTCAAAGCTTTAGTTCTTCTGATAACTTTTTTAAAGTTCTTTGGAATAACACTTTAAGAGATGAATTAGATAAAGACAAAATCAATGGTGACTATGATCATATGCGTCAATTTAAATTTAACCATAAAGATATCAAAGCCTTTAGTATATTAGGAGTTTCTGTTGGATTAAAATGGAAAAAAGTCCAAGACAAGTTCAAATTACTTGTCAAAAAATACCACCCAGATATAAATGCTGGGAATAAAAAATATGAAGAAAAACTTAAATTAATAACTTTAGCTTATACACAACTTAAAAATACTTATAGAGAAAAAATTGACACCAAATCTTAATATTCAACCTGACATAAAAGTTTCATTAAAACAAACTTTTGGGATCGATTCAGAAATGGAAGTGGATGCATTTTCAAAAAGGAGTGAATACGTTCCTGATATAGATAAAAGTTATAAGTTTGATAGAGATACTACAATGGCAATAATTTCTGGTTTTGCCTACAATAAAAGAGTTTTAGTTCAAGGATATCATGGAACTGGTAAATCAACTCACATAGAACAAATTGCGGCTAGATTAAACTGGCCATGTATTCGTGTAAATTTAGACAGCCATGTGAGCAGAATAGACTTGATAGGAAAAGATGCAATTGTTCTTAAGGATGGGAAACAAGTTACTCAATTTAATGAGGGTATTTTACCTTGGTCAATACAAAATCCAGTAGCGCTTGTTTTTGACGAGTATGACGCTGGTAGACCAGATGTGATGTTTGTAATTCAAAGAGTTTTGGAAGCAGAGGGTAATTTCACTCTTCTAGATAAAAATAAAGTTATTAAACAAAATAAATTTTTTAGATTATTTGCAACATCTAATACTGTAGGACTGGGTGATACAACCGGTCTTTATCATGGAACTCAACAAATAAATCAGGGTCAAATGGATAGATGGAACATTGTAACCACTCTTAACTATCTTGGTCTTGAGAGAGAAATGGATATAGTTTTAGCAAAGAACAAAAATCTCAATAATGCAAAAGGTAAAGAGAAAGTTGCTAATATGATAAAAGTAGCTTCTTTAACTAGAAAGGGATTTATTGCAGGTGATATCTCAACAGTAATGAGTCCAAGAACAGTGATGCATTGGGCTGAAAACTCAGAAATTTTTAAAGATATAGGTTATGCATTCAGAGTAACTTTTTTAAACAAATGTGATGAAATTGAAAAAAATACAATCGCAGAATATTACCAAAGATGTTTTGGGGAAGAGCTACCAGAGTCTTTGATGAATATTCAGATTTAAATGAGCGATAAAATTGCTAACTTAAAAGAAAAATTTAGACAAGCATTAACTTCAACTGCAAAAGTAATTTCAGATGATTTTGATTTAATAAATAAATCGTCAAAGAATGATAAAAAAAAAATTTAGACTCAATTGAAATTGACAATCTAACCAAGCCAAGTGATTTTGTTAAATTACGTGCTGAAACAGACTCTTCTGCTTTAAAAAAAAAATTTTCAAATGATAAAATTTATAGAAAAAACCTTCCAACTAATACTTCATCAAGATCTCTCTATAATATTGCTGAAAAAATTAGATATGAAGCATTGGGTGGTAAAATGCTCAAAGGGATTGAAAAAAATTTTCAACAGAATTATTCTCATATAATTAATACTAAAAGGAAAGAACAACTAAAAACAAAAGAAGACGTGCCTGTAACAGAGGCATTTGAGTTGTATATGCTTAAAAATTTTCATCAAATAAATTTAAATCCTTTAACAACAAAAATGTTAAATTTTTGGGAAAAAGACTTTGAGCAATCAGTAGAAAAACACAAAAAATTTTTGCAAGAAAATTTGGAAAATCAAGAAAACTATAGCTCGAGATTTTCTCAAATTTTGGAGGAAATGGATATTTTTCAAAGTGAAGAAGATGAGGAAAAAACAGAGGAAAATCAAGATCAAGGGCAAGACAATCCCTCAAGCGATGACCAAGACAAAGATAAAGAAGATAATAAAGATGAAAATAATGACCAAGAAACACAAGCCAGTTTAGACGCTGATTACAATGTTGATGAATTTAATCTAGATGAACAACTTTCAGACAGCGAGTCAGATGAACAAAGCTCAGAACAAATTGTTCAAAAAACTCTTGATAATATTAATTTAGATTACAAAATTTTTACAACTCAATATGACGAAGTAACAAAAGCTGAGAAATTAGAGAATGCAGACGAAGCAGCAAAACTTAGAAGAACATTAGACCAGCAGCTAGTTGGGTTTCAAGACGTAATAACTAAACTTGCAAACAAATTACAAAGACAGTTACTTGCTAAACAAAATAGAGCGTGGAATTTTGATTTAGAGGAAGGTTTACTTGATAGTTCAAAATTACCAAGAATTATTATGGACCCATATAATTCATTATCTTTTAAAAAAGAAAAAGATTTAGATTTTAAAGATACAATAGTTACTTTATTAATTGATAACTCTGGATCTATGAGAGGAAGACCCATTACAATAGCTGCAATATGTGCAGATATATTGTCTAGGACTTTAGAGAGATGCTCAGTTAAAGTTGAAATTTTAGGGTTTACAACAAAAAATTGGAAAGGTGGGCAAAGTAGAGAGCTTTGGAATAAAAATTCAAAACCTAAAACCCCTGGAAGATTAAATGATTTAAGACATATAATATACAAAGGAGCTGATACTCATTGGAGACAAGCTAAAAATAATTTAGGGCTAATGCTAAAAGAAGGTTTATTAAAAGAAAATATTGATGGAGAAGCTATTTCTTGGGCTTATAATAGAATAAAAAAGAGAAAAGAAGAAAGAAAAATTATGATGGTAATTTCTGATGGTGCTCCAGTAGACAACTCAACACTTTCAGTAAATTCAGGGGATTTTTTAGAAAAACATTTAAAAAAAATGGTTAAATTCATAGAAAACAAAACTGAAATTGAAGTTTTAGCAATTGGTATTGGTCATGATGTTTCAAGATATTACGATAAAGCAATAAAAATCACAGATGTAAATGAATTAGGAGATGTTATGATTTCTCAATTAAGTTCTTTATTTGAAACTAAAAAAAAATTTCACTAGATATTAAATAAATCTTTATTTTTCCATTTAATAACTACTTCTGCCCCACTTCTAGTTTTTGAATTTCTACAATTGATTAAGGCAAAATTTTTTTCTAAAAGTGTTTTTCCAATAAACAAACCTAATCCCAAACCTGTTTTCATCTTTTCAATAGGATCTTTTGTTCTTAAATACGGTTCACCAATTGTTGATAGGACATCTTTTGGATAGCCATTTCCATCGTCTTCAACAGTAATTTCTGTAATTTCACTATCACTTTTTAAATTTATATAGATTGTTTCTTTAGAAAATTTATTAGCATTTCCAATAAAGTTTCTTAAACCGTATACAATTTCTATAGATTTAGTTATTTTTTTTACATTTGAAAATTGATCATAATTAAAAATAAACTTTTTTTGACTAATTTCTTTAAATGACGAAATAATTTCACTTAAGTAATCTTTCATTGAAAGATCTTTATCAATAAATTCATCCTCTTCCACAGGGTTTAATGTTAATCTTCTTAAAATTTTATTGCATCTTTCAACCTGACTGGACAGTAACTCTATATCTTTTTTAATGTCTTCTTTGTCTTTAAATTGTTTCTCTAAATCATGTGCAATAATCTTGATGGTAGACAAAGGAGTTCCAAGTGAATGAGCTGCAGCTGCAGCTTGACCTCCTAAAGATAAAAGCTCATGTTCAGTAGCCATAACTTCTTCCATTTTTGTTAGTGCTTCTCTTCTTAATCGAGATTGTGTCCCAAATGACATGGCTAAATAATTCAAAAATATTAAAGCAATTATTAAAGCAATTGGAATTGAATAAAAATAATACGGACTAACATGAAAATGATCGTTAATCGGAGAAGGTAAATCTAAAGAGTAAAATGTAAGTATAAAAATTATAACTATCGTAAGGACTACTAATAAAGAATTAGTTTTAAAACTTAAATTCGACGAAGAAAAAATGCTTGGTATTAGTAAAAAAATAATAAATGGATTAGTAACTCCTCCTGTTAAATAAAGTAAAGCACCCAGTTGTAGTATATCGATTACTAAAAAAATAAAAGCTGATCTATCTGATAATTGTGTTTTTTTGTAAATAAAAATTAAAAATAGATTACTTAAAATACCTAAAAATATAACTGAATTACAAATAATAAAATCAAAATTAAAATTTAGAAAAAAATAGACAAAGTCAACTGATATTAATTGTCCAATAATACTAATCCATCTTAGGTTTATATAAGTTGATTTTTTAAAGAAATGATATTTTGAAGTTTCAAAGAACTTCATTATTAGATATCAAGATTTTGAACATTAATTGCGTTTGAAATTATAAAATCTTTTCGCAAAGCAACATCATTTCCCATCAAAGTATGTATTAAACTTTGATCTTTCTTAAGATCTTTTGAATACTGTACTTTTAATAGATTTCTTGTTTCAGGGTCTAGTGTTGTGCTCCACAATTCCTCTGGATTCATCTCACCTAATCCTTTAAACCTTTGTATGTTCATTTTTGATTTTTCTAAATCTAACTCTTTTACAAACTCTTTAGATCCTCTTTTTAATTTTTTTAATTCTTTATTGTTACTAACAATATAATCCTCTAATTCTTTTTCGTCCTTAATATATATTCCTTTTGATCCTTTGTTTATTTTAAATAATGGTGGTTGAGCTAAATATACATGGCCATTTTCAATTAATTTATTAAATGGTTTGTTGTTAAAAAAAGTTAATAAAAGAGCTCTAATATGAGATCCATCAACATCAGCATCAGTCATAATGATAATCTTTCCATATCTTAGATCTTTTAAATCTATTTCTTGTACTTTTGGATCTAAGCCTAATGCATTTATTAAAGTAACTATTTCGTTAGATGAAATCATTTTTGATAAAGCCTTTGTTCTTTGCTGCTCAGAGTTGTCACCATTACCATTCTTTTTAATAGTTAAATCTTCAACGTATGTATTTAAAATTTTACCTCTTAAAGGTAAAACTGCTTGATTGGCTCTATTCCTACCTTGTTTTGCTGATCCACCTGCTGAGTCACCCTCTACAATAAACAATTCTGTGCCATCTTGTTTTCCTATTTGACAATCTGCTAGTTTTCCTGGGAGGCCACTTAATTCTAAAGCACCTTTTCTTCTGACGTTTTCTCTAGCTTTACGAGCAACATCTCTTGCCATTGCAGCTTGAATAACTTTTGCAAGAATTATTTTTGCAACCGAAGGGTTTTGATCAAACCATATGGATAATTTTTCATTTACAACAGTTTCTACAATCATTCTTACTTCTGATGAAACTAGCTTATCTTTTGTTTGGGATGAAAATTTAGGATCAGGAATTTTCGTAGATAATACACAAGTAAGCCCCTCTTTAATGTCATCTCCAGAAATTGCTAATTTGTTTTTTTTTAAAAGATTGTGTTCATTTGCATATTTATTAATAACTCTTGTTAGTGCACTTCTAAAACCTAATAAATGAGTTCCACCATCTTTTTGATATATGTTATTAGTGTATGGAAAAATATCTTCAGCGTAACTTGCATTCCATTTTAAAGAACACTCAAGTTCAATATTATCTTTTTTTCCTTCTATATAAATTGGTTTTTTGAATAAATCATTTCCATTTTTATTTTGTAATTTTTCTCTTTTTTCATCTAGAAAATCTACAAACTCAAGCACACCACCATCGAATCTAAATGTTGATACTTTTTCTTTTTTTAAACTAGCATCTGTAAAAATTATTTTAATACCTTTATTTAAAAAGGCTAATTCTCTCATTCTTTTAATAAGAATATTTGCACTAAATTTTGTGGAAGAAAAAATTTCTTTTGAGGGCAAAAATGTTATTTGAGTTCCAGTTTCTTTAGATTTTCCTGTTATTTTTAATGGTGCTTTTGCTTCACCGTTTTTAAATTCTATAAAGTGTTTTTTTCCATCCCTGTTTATTTCTAATTGTAGTGACTCTGACAATGCATTTACAACAGAAACTCCAACTCCATGAAGTCCACCTGAGACTTTGTATGAATCGTGATCAAATTTACCACCCGCATGTAGTTGTGTCATGATAACTTCTGCTGCTGATTTTTTTTCTCCCTTATGCATATCAATAGGAATTCCTCTACCATCATCATTTACTGTGATAGTGCCATTAGAATTAATTCTAACGTTAATATTTTTACAATGGCCAGCTAAAGCTTCATCTATGGAGTTATCAACAACCTCATAAACCATGTGGTGTAAACCAGTACCATCATCTGTATCGCCGATATACATTCCTGGCCTTTTTCTAACAGCCTCCAGACCTTTTAATACTTTAATAGAATCAGCTTGATATGTATTTTTATTTGTCATTTTTTAATTAAGGAAAGTTTATTTATAACATTTTTTTTGTATAAAATGTCTATTAATTATTCATAATTAAAAAATTGAAGGTTAAATTATGCGCTAAAATACACAAGAAATAGTCAATTTAATAAAATCAAAAACCACAAATGAACTATAATATACTTCAATGATTTCTACGCTTTTAAAAATACCTATCTTAAAAAGATTGATTCCAAGTTTAGCAATAAAAGTTCTAAAATTTATTAAAAAAAATAGAGGTTATTTTAGAATAGAAAATACTTTGATGTATTTAGATTTCTTAGATCCAATTGACAGAGAAATAATTCTTTATCAAAAGTTTGAAAGTGAAGAGGTTCTAGAACTGTTAAATTTAATGCAAAAAAACTCAATAAAACAATTTTTTGATGTAGGAGCAAACTGTGGGTATTATTCAATTAAAATTCTTAATAAAATTTCTGATGCAAAAGTAATTGCTTTTGAACCAAATAAAGAAGCTTACTCAAAATTAAAAAAAACTATCTCAGTTAATGATAAATTTACCAAAAAAATAAAAATAGAAAATTTTGGTTTATCAAATCAAAATGCATCACTAAAAATGAAATTTTTAAAAAAACATAATTACAATCAAACAGGCGGTTCTTCAGTTATAGAAAATTTTGAATTTAATAATGAAAATTTTTTTTATGCTAATTTTAAAATTGGTGATGAAATTTTAAATTTTAAAAATCAAAAATTATGTTTTAAAATTGATGTAGAAAGACATGAGATCAATGTTATTGAAGGTCTTAAAAGAACAATAAAAAATAATAAGTCTTTAATTTTAATAGAAATTTATGAGGAAAATTATTATCAAATGAATAAAATTTTAAATGAACTTGGTTTTAATCAAATTAAAAAATTTAAAGAAAGATCTAATTACTTATACTCTAATTTTATAAATTAAAATTCTTTTGGCGGAGAGAATGGGATTCGAACCCATGAAAGAGTTGCCTCTTTACACGCTTTCCAAGCGTGCGCCTTCAACCACTCGGCCACCTCTCCAAATTAATTGATTATTATATAATTACTTTTATAACTCTTAATGATGAAGCTAGGAAGAAAAATAAAGAAACTAAAATCTAAATTTTTGTATTTTTTAAGAAAAAATATTCACTTAGAAATTTATAATTTTATTATTTTACAACTATCTAAAAAGAAATTTTTAAAAAGTATTAATTCAAAAAAAATTATACTTTCAAAATCAAAAAGGCTGGATGAAATTAATAATTATGAATTTAAAATTACTTCACAAAACAATGAAGATGGCATTATAAGCTATTTAAAAAAAAATATATCCAATCCTGATAATTTTTTTTTTGAAATAGGCTTTGATTTTAATGAATTTAATTCCTTAAATTTAATAAAAGAAAATTGGTCAGGAACCTTGGTTGATGGTGATCAAATCAAGTGTGATAAGTTAAGTGCTTGTATAAAAAAATATTTTAAATCTCAAAAAATTAACATTTATAATAATTTTATAACCTATGAAAATATTAATCAAATAATCGCAAAATCTGTAACAAAAGAAAATTTTGATTTTTTTTCTCTCGATACAGACGGTATGGATTATTGGATTTTAGAAAATCTAAACTATAAACCTAAAATTATATGTGCTGAATTCAATCCATGGCTTGGAAAAACTAATAAATTAATTTTACCAAAGAGGTTAAATTTCAATTATCAGTCTGATATGTATTATGGAGCTTCATTAAAAGCATATCAATTTCTTCTCAATAAAAAAAATTATAAACTTGTTGCGATAGAAAGCAGTGGTAACAACGCTTTTTTTATAAATCAAAATGAATTTAAAATTAAGTTTGATGAGCTCAATGTTGAAGAGAGCTTTAAATTGGATCCAAAATTTGAAATTAAAATATACAATGAAGTTTATCAAAGATTATTGAAAAAAGATTGGGTAAAGTTATAATTTTAAAATTAATTATTTTTTTTATAATAACAAAGAGAAGTATTTTTTATATTTTGGATTTTTACATTCTTTGAGATTTCATCAATACATTTTACTACATCTCTTGAAGATCGTTTTTCTGGAACGTAGTCGTGCCATAAAATAATACCCTCAGAATTTAACATTTTGAATGCTTTTTCAGTATCATTTTTCACAACTGAATACGTGTGTCCTCCATCGATAAAAATCAGATCCATTTTTTTTTCAAATTTTTGTTCATTAAATTCTAAAGAATTCTGAAAGATTATATCTATTTTTTTTTCTACATCTGTATTTGAAAATAAAAATTTATTATAAATACTTTCGTTCTTAATATTTCTAAATGAGACGTCATTATCATCATCCTTTTTTGCAAAAGATACCACTTCATCTGGATCAAGTGTAATGGTGGTAATCTTTGAGTTTTCACTTGAGTTTAAAGCCATAAGATATGTCGTTTTTCCACTGCATGTTCCAAATTCAAAAATATTTTTACTAATTTTACTTAATGAAGATATTATCCATGCCTCATAGTCAGAGGTCATTCCAACAATGTTATTACCAGTTGAAATACAAAAACTTTTAACTATCACCTCTTTTTTGGGTCCACTTAAATTATTTGATATATTATTTAATTTAAAAATTTCATGTACATCTGTTGCATCAATTTTTTTTATTTTTGATGTAAATATAAATCTTTTTATTTTTTTTTTATTTATATAATAAAGAAAGAAAATATTTAATAATATCGAAATTATAATAAGTATTTTAAAAATCATTTTTCTTTGCTAATTTTTAACACACCAATAAATGCTTCTTGTGGAATTTCTACTCTTCCAAATTGTTTAGATCTAGCTTTACCTTTTTTTTGTTTTTCCAAAAGTTTTCTCTTTCTATCTGTTGCTCCACCACCATGAATTTTTGTTAAAACATCTTTTTTAAATCCTTTTATAGTTTCCCTTGCTATAATTTTTCCACCAATTGCAGCTTGGACAGGTATCATAAAGTTATGTCTTGGAATTAAATCTTTAAGTTTTTCACAAACTTCTCTTCCTGTTCTTTGAGCAAAATCTTTATGAATCATCATTGCTAATGCGTCTACTGGCTCAGCATTTACTAAAATTCCAAGTTTTACTAAATCACCTTCTCTATGTTCAATAATTTCATAATCAAAACTAGCATATCCACTAGTCATTGATTTTAAACGATCATTAAAATCAAAAACTACTTCGTTTAAGGGCAGCTCATAATTTACAACTGCTCTATTTCCAGAATAACTTAAATTTGTTTGTATTCCTCTTTTATCCTGACACATCTTTATAATTGAACCTAGATATTCATCTGGAGTAATTATTGTTGCTTTAATCCAAGGTTCTTCAATTAACTTAATTAATGTCGGATCCGGTAAACTTGAAGGATTATGAAGATTGACAATTTCTCCACTATTCATATGAACTTTATATACTACCCCTGGAGTTGTTGTTAATAAGTTAACGTCAAATTCTCTTTCTAATCTTTCTGTAACAATTTCTAAATGGAGCAATCCTAAAAACCCACATCTAAAACCTAACCCCAATGCTGAAGAAGATTCTGGCTCAAATGAAAAGCTAGCATCGTTCAATTGTAGTTTTGCCAAGCCATCTTTTAATTTTTGATATTCAGAACTATCCACTGGAAACAATCCACAAAACACTACAGGTTTACTTGGTTTAAAACCAGGTAACGCTTCTTTTAAAGGCTTTGTAGTATCACATATTGTGTCCCCAACTTTTGTTTCTGATAAAACTTTTATTCCAGTTGTTATAAAGCCTATTTCTCCAGCATTTAATTCATTAATATCTGTAGCTTTTGGTGTAAACACACCAACTTTTTCAACAATATATTCTTGATTAGTGGACATCATTTTAATTTTCATATTTTTTGAAATTTTACCATCAATAACTCTGACTAAAATAACAACCCCAAGGTAAGTATCATACCAACTATCCACTAATAAACATTTTAAATCCCCTGTACTTTCACCTTTCGGACTAGGTAACACTGTAATAATTTGCTCTAAAATATCCTGAATACCAACACCTGTTTTTCCAGAACATGGAATAGCACCTTCTGTATCTATCCCAATTACATCTTCTATTTGTTTTTTTGTTTTTTCTAAATCAGATGCTGGAAGATCCACTTTGTTTAAAACTGGCACGATTTCATGATCAATATCTAAAGCTTGATAAACGTTTGCAAGAGTTTGGGCTTCTACTCCTTGAGTACTATCAACTATTAAAATTGATCCCTCACAAGCATAAAGAGATCTACTTACTTCATAACTAAAATCGACATGACCCGGAGTATCAATGATATTTAAAATATAATTTTTACCATCTTTTGCTTTATAATTAAGTTTTACTGTTTGAGCCTTAATAGTAATTCCTCTTTCACGCTCAATATCCATAGAATCTAAAACTTGAGCTTTCATTTCTCTTTCTGTAAGCCCTCCACAGCTATGAATTATTCTATCTGCTATTGTAGATTTACCATGATCAATATGCGCAATAATTGCAAAGTTTCTAATATTATCGATATTACTCATTTGCTTTAAGATCGTATCTTAGCGCCAGTTTTATTTTCAACTGTTTTAATTATAGAATTATTGATGTTTTCTAAATCACCATCATTCAATGTTTTTTCAGATGATTGTATAGTCACACTAATTGCTATTGATTTTTGATTTTCTGGAATATTTTCACCCTCATAGACATCAAAAACTTTGATATTACTAATCAGTTTTTGGTCCACACTTGAAATAGCATTAATTAAATCTTGAGCTTTAACTTCTTTATCAACTACAAAAGCAAAGTCTCTCTCAGATTTTTGATAATCTGATACTTCAAATTTAGTTTTTTGGTCTTTCAATGTTTTTTTTGGTAATTTTAAATTATCTAGAAAAATTTCAAATCCAACTAATGACTCTGTTTTAATATCTATTTTTTTTATAATATTTGGATGAATCTCACCAAAATATGCTGCAATTTGATCTTTGCCTCGATTTAAAAATAACCTACCTGACTTACCTGGATGATAATAATTTGGTGTTTCATCATCTATAAAAAATTTATCTGAATTATATCCTGCTTCAATTAAAGTTTGGACCACATCTCTTTTAACATCAAATACATCAACATTTCTCTCTTTTTCAATCCATGATAATCTTGATCTTTTGCCTGCTGATAAACCACAAACTACTGTGTTTTGGTCACCAGGGTTTGAGCCAGTAAAAATTGGCCCTATTTCAAATATCGATAAATCTTTAAAACCTCTATCCAAATTTTTATTCATATACATAATTAAATTTGAAAAAATTGAGTTTCTCAAAACCCCCAACTCTGAGCTTATGGGATTTACTATTTTAATTTCCTTATTTTGATCTTTAAAATGATCGTTATAATTTGAGTCAGTAAATGACCATGTTATGGCCTCTAAATAACCTTTAGAAGCAATTGCTCTCTGTAAAAAATGAAATAACTTTTGTGACTGAGTTAAAGTAGATTTATTTCTTTCTTTAATTGGATCTATAGTTTTTATTTTATCATAACCGGTTATCCTTACTAGCTCTTCAACAATATCTATTTCCTGCGAAATATCCGGTCTCCAAGTTGGGATGGTTAATTTTAGATATTTTTTTTCTTTTTTAATTTTGAAACCAAGATCTTCTAAGATCTTAAGCATTTCCTTAATTGAAATTTTAAATCCTGTTATTTTTTCAAATAAATTAGTATCAAATTTTATGGTTTTAGCTTTTGCTGTTTCAATTGTTTGAATGTCAATTTTACTAACCTCTCCACCACAAATCTCTTTAATTAATAATGATGCTTTATTTAATCCATCTTCAATCGATAATGGATCAATGCCTCTTTCAAACCTAAACTTCGCGTCTGTATCTAGATTTAATTTTTTTGATGTACTTCTAATAGATCTAGGCTCAAAATAAGCTGACTCTAATAAAATGTTTTTTGTATCAAATTCAGTACCTGACCTTGTGCCTCCAATGATTCCTCCTAATCCTAACACACCTTTATTATCGCTAATTACACACATCCCATCATTTAATTTATAATCTTTATTATCTAAGGCTGTGAACTCTTCACCAGATTTTGAATTTCTAACTACAATACCTTTTTCTATTTTATCTGCATCATAAGCATGTAGTGGACGATTAATATCAAGCATTACATAGTTAGTAATATCAACTATGGCTGAAATTGGTTTTTGTCCAATTGAAACTAGTTTATCTTTTAACCATTTAGGGCTTTCAGTATTTTTTACATTAGTAATTAAACAGCTACCAAAAGAACTACAAGCTTGATTTTTTTCTTTATTAATTTTTACTTTAACATTTTGCTTTACATTTGACTTAATTTTTTTTTCTTTTAAATTTTTTAATTTTCCAAAACCTGAAGCAGCAAGGTCTCTTGCTATTCCTTTAACACCAAGACAATCTGGTCTATTCGGAGTGATAGACAGATCTATAAGATTGGAATTTGATTTTGAAAAATAACTTTTTCCAATACTCTTTTCATATTTTTTTGATGACAACTCGGTTATTCCATCACTTTCATCTGATAAATTTAATTCAGACTCAGAACAAAGCATCCCGTAAGAAGTAACATCTCTAATTTTAGCTACCACTAATTTTACTTTACTTTTTGGAACAACAGCTCCAGGAGGAGCATATATTGTAATTAATCCTTCTCTTGCATTTGGCGCACCACACACAACTTTTTTTATCTCTTTTTCTCCTACATCAACGTCACAAACTTTTAGTCGATCAGCATTTGGATGTTTTTCTGTCTTTAAAATTTTTGCTACTTTGAATAAATCAAGACCAGCTGATAAGTTTTCTACACTTTCAACCTCAAGCCCAACATTTGTTAGCTGTTCTAAAAGCTTATCTTCTTTTAATTTTGTGTCTAAATGATCTTTTAACCAGTCAAATGTGATTTTCATCGACTCAAACCTCTATAATTTGTTGGCACATCTAAAGGATCAAAACCAAAATGATTTAACCACCTATAATCGCAATCAAAGAATGCTCTTAAGTCATTAATACCATATTTGAGCATCGCTAATCTATCAATCCCAATTCCAAATGCATATCCTTGATACTTTGATGGATCAACTTTGACATTTTTCAAAACATTAGGATGAACCATTCCACACCCTAAGATTTCAAGCCATTGATCACCTTCTCCAATAATTATTTTCCCATCTTTAATTTCATAACCAATATCTACTTCTGCAGACGGCTCTGTAAACGGAAAGTGACTTGGTCTAAATCTCATTTTAATTTTTTCAACTTCAAAAAATTCTTTGATAAAATAATTTAAACAGCCTTTTAGATGTCCCATATTTATATCTTTATCTATATGTAAACCCTCTACTTGATGAAACATTGGTGCATGAGTTTGGTCACTATCAGATCTATAAGTTCTTCCAGGTGCAATAATTTTAAATGGAGGTTTATCTTTTAACATTGTTCTAATTTGAACTGGGGACGTATGAGTTCTCAATAAAATTTCTTTATTTTCATCAAGATAAAATGTGTCATGCATATCTCTTGCAGGGTGATTGTCAGGAGTATTTAATGCTGTAAAATTATTATATTCATTTTCAATATCTGGGCCTTCTTCAACGCTAAAACCTACCTCGGAAAAGATTGATGAAATTTCATCTATAGTTTGTGAAACAGGATGAATTTTACCTCTAACAAATGATCTTTCAGGAAGAGTTATATCAATTTTTTCTTTTTCTAATTTTTCATTTATTTTTTTTGATTCAATTTCATTAATTTTATTAGTTATTACGTTTTGTAACTCATCCTTAATTTGATTAAGATCTGATGCAAATTTTTTTCTATCTGCCTCTGGTATAGATCCGATATTTTTAAATTGAGAAGAAATCAATCCATTTTTGCCAAATAGTTCTGTTTTGATTTGATTAATTTCCTCTAAACTTGAGTTGTTGCTAAGTTTAGCCAAATAGTCATTTTGAATATTTTTTATGTCTGACATATTGGTAGATTATTTCCTTAAGAAATAAAAACAATAGAGAAGATTAATTTAAAGCTGATTGAGCTTTTTGTACAATTGTTTTGAATGCCTCAGGACTATCGTAAGCGATTTCAGCAAGTATTTTTCTATCAATTGCGATCCCACATTTGCTTAAACCGTTAATAAATTTGGAATATGTCATTCCTTCAGATCTAACACCCGCATTAATCCGTTGTATCCACAAAGATTTGAAATCTCTTTTTTTATTTCTTCTATCTCTGTAAGCATATTGCATAGCTTTTTCCATAGCTTGCTTTGCAACTCTTATAGTGTTTTTTCTTCTACCCCATTGGCCTTTAACAGCTTTTAAAACTTTTTTATGTTTCGCTTTGCTTGTTACACCTCTTTTTACTCTTGCCATTATTAACCTCTTAAACTGTAAGGCATGTATGACTTAACAATTTTTCCATCTTGCTTGGACATTGTTGTTGTGCCTCTTAATTTTCTTATTTGTGAATTCGTTCTTTTTATCATGCCATGTCTTTTACCAGCTTGAGCAGTCATAACTTTACCCTTAGCAGATATTTTAAATCTTTTTTTTGCTGAGCTTTTAGTTTTTAATTTTGGCATAATTCTGCGGTGTTATACAAAGATTGATATAGATTTACAACCTCTATTAAGGCCTATAAAGGCTGAATAACCATGATCATTTGTTTACCATCAAATTTTGGGTGCAGTTCTACCTTGCCAATATCCTTCATGTCCTCTTTAATCTTATCCATCAGCTCTTTTCCCAAATGAGAATGTTGTAATTCACGCCCTTTAAACCTTACTGTAAATTTTACCTTGTCACCCTTAGCTATAAATTTTTTTGCATTTTTAACCTTGAAATCATAATCATGAGTTTCTGTTACAGGTCTCATTTTAATTTCTTTTAATAAAACAATTTTTTGTTTTTTCTTAGCAATATTTGCTTTCTTTTGAGCATCATATTTATATTTTCCCATATCCATTATTTTGCATACAGGAGGATTTGCGTTAGCTGCTATCTCTATTAAATCTAATCCTTGATTTTTCGCCATAGAGATTGCTTCATTGGTATTTATTACACCAAGATTTTCACCATCACTCGCTATGACCTGAACGTCTGGTGAAGAGATCCTATTATTAGATCTTGGACCTCTGTCTTTAGTTCTTCTCTGAAAGTAATTTTGTTTAAAATCTGCCACTTAGTTTGATGATGCTTTGTTTAAAGCGGAGAAAGTTTTTAAAAATTGGTCTATATCCATATTTTCTTGTTTATTAGTGTTTAATCTTCTAATCGTTACTGAATTGGAGTCAACTTCTTTTTTACCACAAATTAGTAAAAGTGGTATTTTTGCTAAAGAATGATCTCTTATTTTATAATTTAAATTATTATTTTTTAAATCCACTGAAGAACTAATGCCTACACTTTTAATTTTTTTAGATACTTCAATTGAATAATCGTTAAACTCTTCAGAGATAGGTATTACCATTGTTTGTAAAGGTGATATCCAGAATGGAAACTTTCCCGCATAGTTTTCAATAAGAATTCCTATAAATCTCTCCAAAGAACCAAACAACGCACGATGAAGCATAACAGGCACTTTTTTAGTTCCATCTTTATCAACATAAGAAGCATCCAATCTTCCTGGTAAATTTAAATCTACTTGTAGAGTTCCACACTGCCAGTCTCTACCAATTGCATCCCTTAATACAAACTCAATTTTTGGACCATAAAATGCACCTTCGCCCTTATTAATGCTATATTCTAACTTAGATGCTTTAACAGCTTCTAATAATGAGGCTTCTGCCTTGTCCCAAACTTCATCTTCTCCAACTCTTACTTCTGGTCTATCTGCATATTTAAGAATTACATTTTCAAAACCTAGATCTTTATAAATATCCAAAATTAAATTAGTTACCTCTAGACATTCACTTGTGATTTGATCCTCTGAACAAAATATGTGGGCATCATCTTGAGTAAATGCTCTCACTCTTAAGAGGCCATGTAAAGCTCCCGATGGTTCATAACGATGCACTTTTCCAAATTCTGTAATACGTAAAGGGAGATCTCTGTAACTTTTTAGACCTTGATTAAAAACCTGAATATGCCCAGGACAATTCATAGGTTTTATTGCAAATACTTTTTCATCTGGTGTTTCTGATGTGTACATGTTTTCACCATACTTTTCCCAGTGACCAGATTTTTCCCACAATTGTCTATCTAATATCTCTGGTGTATTTACTTCTTTATACCCAGCATCATCCTGTCTGGCTCTCATATAGTTAATCAATTTTTGAAATAAAGCCCATCCTCTTTCATGCCAAAATACTGAACCTGGACTTTCTTCTCTAAAATGAAATAAATCCATTTCTTTTCCAAGTTTTCGATGATCTCTTTTTTCAGCTTCTTCTATTCTTTTTAAATATTCATCTAGGTCTTTTTGAGTTGCCCAACTAGTTCCATAAATTCTTTGCAACATTTCATTATTTGAGTCGCCTCTCCAATAAGCACCTGAAACTTTAGTCAGTTTAAAATATTTTCCAATTTTACCAGTTGATGGAAGATGTGGCCCTCTGCATAGGTCATGCCAATCACCATGAAAATAAATAGATACATCTTCATTTTCAGGTATTGCCTCGATCAGTTCTGCCTTATATATCTCACCTTTTTTTTTAAAGTGTTCTATAGCTTTATTTCTTTCCCAAACCTCTCTTTTTGTAATCTCATTTCTATCAACAATTTCTTTCATCTTGTTTTCAATTTTTTCTAAATCATCTTCAGTAAAAGGATCTTTTCTGGCAAAATCATAGTAAAAACCATTTTCGATAACTGGCCCAATAGTTACTTGCGTTCCAGGAAACAATTCTTGTACTGCCATAGCCAAGATATGTGCAGTATCGTGCCTTATAGTTTCTAAACCCTCAGGATTTTTTGATGTAAATATTTTAATAGAACAATCTTTTTCAATTAAAAAATCTAAATCTTTTAAATCACCATCAACACTTATAACCATTGCTTGTTTGGCAAGTGACTTGCTAATTTTTTCAGCTACATCTAGACCTGTAACTTTGTCTGGAAATGTTAAATTATTTCCATCTGGTAGAGTAATTGTAGGCATTTAATTTAATATCTTTTTATACTCTGAATAAGTAGAAAAGCACATTTTTTCAACATTAAATTTTTGAATTATATTTTTTCTTCCTTCAATACCAATAGATCTTAATGATTCCTCATCCAAAGAAAGAGTTTTTGAAATTTTCTGACTCAATGATTTTGCATTATTGGACTCAAACAAAAAACCAGTTTTTTCATCAATTACAGTTTCATTAGAACCACCGATATTGCTTGCAATTATTGGTTTTTCCATAGATTGTGCCTCAACTGCTACTCTCCCAAAAGCTTCTGGTTCTGTTGAAGCTGAAACCACAATGTCTGAAACTTTATAAGCTAATGCCATGTCTTTGCAGTGATCAATAAATTTTATTTGGTTTGTCATTCTATATTGTTCAGTAAGTCTAATAAGTTTTTTTTTATATATATCTCTACCCTGGTCACTTCCTAGTATAACAGCATAAAATGCTTCATAGCCAAGCTCAATATTTACTAAATTAATAGCTTCTATAAATACTTCCTGACCCTTCCATCCAGTTAATCTTCCAGGTAAAAGAATAATTTTTTTATTTTTTTCTATTTGCCACTTTTTTAATAATTTTTTTTCATCACTATCCAATTTTGAAGTAGGATCAAAATAATCAACATTTATACCTCTAAAAATAACTAAAAGTTTTTTCTTTGTATTGAGATATTTGGAATAATTTTCTTTAATATGTGAGAAAATAAAGTTGGATCCTGCAATAATAAGATCGGATCTTACCATTACAGAATTATAAAATTTTTTAAGCTTGTTATTAAAGTTATATGTTCCATGAAAAGTTGTAACAAATTTTCTACCTGTAATTTTAGCTGCAAATAAACAAGACCAAGCAGGTGCTCTACTTCTAGCATGAACAATTGAAATATTATTAAAAAGTATAATTCCAACCAAAACAAAGAAATTGATAAAAATGATAATAGGATTTTTACTTTGTACCGGTAGTTTTATTATTTTTACTTTCTCTTTATTAATAAATTTTAAGAGATCTCCACCACTTGTTACAATATAAGAAACACAATTATTTTCTGGCAAATAATGAGCAATATCAAAGCAACCTGTTTCAGCACCTCCATAACCTAATTTTGGTATTACTTGTAAAACTTTTAAATTAGAGGACATTTGATATGATTATATATTATTAGATTAAACATATAAACGATTATGACTCATTTCAAATATCACAAAATCTCAAAAAGTAAGAAAATTAGATTTATTTGTAACATTTATAAAAATTCTTCATTTATTGTTTTTTTACATGGCTTTATGTCTGATTTAGAGGGAAAAAAACCAAATACTTTTTTAAAATTTGCTAAAAAAAATAAACTAAGTTTTTTAGCACTAGAATACTCGGGACATGGAAAATCATCAGGAAAATTTATAAATGGCAACATTACAAAATGGAGTAACGAAACTTCAATTCTCATAAAAAAATTTGTTAAAAATAATGATTTTATTATTGTTGGGTCAAGCATGGGTGCATGGTTAGCACTTAAACAATTTCAAGAATTCAAAAGTCAAATAAAAGGATTTTTAGGTATTGGTTCTGCACCTGAGTTTTTAGAGAACTTGATGTGGAAAAAATTTTCAAAAAAAATGAAATCTGAAACTATTAAAAATGGAATTTTACATTTGAAGCATGGTAATTATGAATATCCAATTACTCTTCAATTGATAAAAGATGGTAGAAAAAATAAGGTTTTAAATAAAAAAATAAGTTCCAAAATAAATGTTACTATGGTTCACGGTCAAAAAGATGAGGTTGTACCAGTTCCTTATTCAAGAAAAGTTCTAAAGATTTTTCAAAAAGCTAAAAAAAAATTAGTAATTGTTCAAGATGGAGATCACAGTTTATCAAGTCAAAAATGGCTTAAAATGATAATTAAAGAACTTAAATTGATTATCTAACTAACATCTTTAATAATTGGCTTGAGACTTATCGGATTATTAAGTTTGTCTAACATTTCTTTAGGACAAACTTGAATAAAGTTATTTAACTCTTCGTCAAAATTTTTAATTATTTTTTGAGATAAATCAGATCCAGTTTCCTTAAAATGCTCTAAAATTAATTCTTTAAGAAATTTTTTCCAATAATCAGTTTCCAGATTTTGCCAAATAACAGACTCTGGATTAACCTTTTTTTCAAAGTCTTGATCTTTATCATAAATAAAAGCCATTCCACCAGTCATTCCTGCTGCGAAATTATCTCCTACCTTTCCTAAAATTATTACTGTTCCACCTGTCATATATTCACATCCATTAGAGTCACACCCTTCAATCACAGCAGTAGCACCTGAGTTTCTTACGGCAAATCTATCCCCTGCTTGACCTGCAGCAAAAAGTTTACCCGATGTCGCTCCATAAAGAACTGTGTTCCCTATAATTGTATTTTCATTTGATATTAAATTACTTTCATCTGAAAGTTTTATTGAAATTGTTGCACCTGATAAACCTTTTCCAACATAATCATTTGCATCGCCTTTTAGTATCAGCTTTAGTCCTTTCGATGTAAAAGCACCAAAGGATTGACCAGCTGAACCTATAAAATTTAGCTCTAAAAAATTTTCATTTATTTTTTCATATCCATACTTCATAAATAAATGATGTGAAATTCTTGTACCAACTGCTCTATTGGTATTTTTAATTGGGTACTCTTTCTCAATTTTTTCTGATTTATCTAAAGACTCTTCTATCTCTGGCCAAATTTCTTGGTCTAATGTATCTGGTACTTTATTAATTGATGAGTTCTCACAATATCTTTTATTGCTACCTGGGTCAGCTTGTACAAAAAGTGGGTTTAAATCTAAATCATCTAAATTTTCAGAAGCTTTATTAACTTGCATTAATAAATCTGTTCTTCCTATTATTTCATTTAAAGATTTAAAACCAAGTTCAGCTAAAATTTCTCTGACTTCTGATGCAATAAAAGTAAACAAATTTACAATTTTATCAGGTGTACCAGTAAATTTTTTTCTTAAATCTTCATCTTGTGTACATACTCCTACTGGACAAGTATTTGAATGACATTGTCTTACCATTATGCATCCCATAGCAACTAAAGCTGTTGTCGCTACTCCATATTCTTCTGCTCCCATCATTGCAGCAATCACAACATCTCTTCCTGTTTTAATTCCACCATCTGTTCTTAAGGTCACTTTGTGTCGTAGATTATTTAATGTCAGCACTTGGTTAGCTTCCGTAAGACCCATTTCCCATGGAATACCAACATATTTAACACTAGTTTGTGGTGTTGCTCCAGTTCCCCCATTATGACCAGAGATCAATATTATATCCGCCTCGGCTTTTGCTACACCAGCTGCAATTGTTCCCACTCCTGATGATGCAACAAGCTTAACACCTATTCGAGCATTTGGATTAATTTGTTTCAGATCATAAATTAATTGAGCTAAATCTTCTATAGAGTAAATATCGTGATGAGGTGGTGGAGAAATAAGAGTAACCCCCGGTGTTGAGTGTCTTAACTTTGCGATTTCCTCTGTAACTTTAAATCCTGGTAACTGACCACCTTCTCCTGGTTTTGCACCCTGAGCAATCTTGATTTCAATTTCATTACAATTATTTAGGTAATTTATAGTTACACCAAACCTTGCAGATGCTATTTGTTTAACTCTTGAATTTGCACTGTCTCCACTATCTAAGACTTTAAATCTTTTTTCGTCCTCTCCACCTTCGCCACTGCAAGAAGCACCTTTAATTCTGTTCATTCCAATTGCTAGTGTTTCATGAGCCTCTTTGGATAGTGCTCCATGAGACATACTTCCGCTTCCAAATCTTTTTAGGATTTTTTCTATTGGTTCAACTTCAGAAAGATTAATCGACGGACCTAGCTTTTTCTTTCTAAAATTTATTAAATCTCTCAAATTTATTGGGGGTAAATTATAAATTCCTTCAGCATATCTTTTATAAGCTTCATAAGAATTTGATCCAACAGCACTTTGTAATAAGTGTATTAATTTTCCTTGATATTGATGAGTTTCTCCATTTTTTCTATATCTATAAATTCCACCAATAGGTAAAACTGTTTCATTACTGTCAAATGCCTCTTTGTGTATTTCACGAATTTTTTTTTCAATCCCTGTCAAACCTATTCCAGAAATCTTTGAAGTAATCCCTGGAAAATAATCATTCACTATGGTTCTACTTAAACCCACTGTTTCAAAGTTACATCCACCTCTATATGAGCTTAAAACTGATATACCCATTTTTGACATTATTTTAAGAAGACCAGCATTAACCGATTTTATGTATCTTTTAACACAATCGTCAAAACTAAATTGTTCAAACAATTTCTTGTTATGCCTTTGATATAAACTATCAAAAGCTAAATATGGATTAACAGTGGTTGCGCCCACACCTAATAAAGTTGCAAAAGAATGTGTATCCATTGCCTCACCAGATTGCACATTTATTGAAACATAGCCTCTAAGTTTTTTATTAATTAAAAAAGTATTAATTGCACCAACACATAAAAGCATTGGAACAGGCAAATTCTCATTAGATAAATTTTTATCACTAAGTATTAACTGTGTTACTCCTTGTCTGACAGCAATTTCTGAATCTTTTTGCATTCTGTCTATAGCAACTGATAAATTTTCATCTTTTGAAAAAGTACAATCTATAATCACAGAATTTTTTCCAAAAAAATTTATAAATTTGTTCAGTTGTGAATTAGATAAAATTGGACTATTTAGAACATAAATATTCTCTTTTGTTAGTGTATCAAAATCTAATATATTTCCTAAGTTTCCAAATCTTGTCTTTAAACTCATAACTTTATTTTCTCTTAAAGAGTCAATTGGCGGGTTAGTTACTTGGCTAAAGTTCTGTCTAAAGAAATGGTACAAAGGTCTATATTTGTCAGAAAGTACAGCTAAAGGTGTGTCATCTCCCATTGATCCAATGGCCTCTTTTGCATCCTCTGCCATAGGATGTAATATCAATTCAAGATCTTCCAGACTAATTCCGAAAGTATGTTGTCTTCGACGAAGATCCTCTCCTTCAAAATTATTTTTTTCACTAGAAATTAATAACTTTTCATCCAAATCTACTATTTGAGAATTAAAGTGTTTAAACTCTTTTGCTAAATAATCTTTTATATCATCATTAAAAAATACTTTTCCTTTTTCAATTCTAAGACCTATAATTTCCCCAGGACCTAATCTTCCTTTTGATAATATCTTTTTTTCATTTAATTCAATCATTCCCGTTTCTGATCCAGCAAAAAGTAATTTATCTTTTGTTATTGCGTATCTAAGAGGTCTTAATCCATTTCTGTCATTAGCTGCAATAATCCACTCATTATCTGTTGCTGCAATTGCTGCTGGACCATCCCATGGCTCCATTGTGCTATTCAAAAAATTAAATAATTGTTGATGGCTTTTAGATAGTGTCTTGTTTTTTTTAGACCAAGCGTCAGGTACCAACATAAGCTTAGCTAGCGGCGCAGGTTGTCCAGATTTATTTAATAATTCAAAAACATTATCAAGTGCTGCTGAGTCAGAAACACCTTTTTGTATAACTGGTTTTAAATTTTCTATATCTTCAAAAAGTGGGCTGCTCATTTCTTGCTCATGGACCTTCATCCAATTTTTGTTTCCTTTATAAGTATTTATTTCTCCATTATGCGCTATAGCTCTAAATGGTTGCGCAAGACTCCAGCTAGGCGCTGTATTAGTTGAGAATCTTTGGTGAAATATTGCGTATCTTGAGACAAATCTTTCATCTTTTAAATCTAAATAAAAATCTGATATTGCCTCAGCTAAATAAAGTCCTTTGTATATTATTGACTTTGAGCTTATTGAACAAATATAAAAATTATTTAGAGATGATTGAAAAGCTTTGTTTTCAATTTTTTTTCTAGTTTCATAAATTTTTCTCTCTAATTCTTTATCAAGTAAATTCTGATCATTGGATTTAAAAAGGACCTGGATTATTTCTGGCATAGTTTGTAAAGCTTTATCACCTAAAACTTTTGGATTAACGGGTACTTGTCTCCAGCCATAAATGCTAAAATTATTCTTGGTAAGTTCACTTTCAACAATTGTTTTGCAGGCCTCTTGTGCAGCGTAATCGTTTCTTGGTAAAAATATCATGCCCACACAAATTTCTGAATTATCATAATCGTGTCCAGTTACCTCAATTTTTTCTATGAAAAAATCCTTTGGAATTTCTATATGAATTCCAGCTCCATCACCTGTTTTTCCATCTGCATCTACTGCTCCTCTATGCCAAACAGCCTTAAGAGCCTCTATGCCATATTCAACAATCTTCCTAGATTTTTTTCCCTCAGTTGAGGCGATAACACCCACTCCACATGCATCATGCTCCATTTCCGTTGAATAAACATGATTTTTTTCAAGTAGTTTTAAATTTTTTTTATAGTTTTTCATTAAGCAACTTTTGAAGTTTTAATTTCATTGTTTTCAAGATGAGTTTTTATTGCTAAAGCTGCGTCTCTTCCATCTTTAATAGCCCAAACGACTAATGAAGCACCCCTTACAATATCACCTGCAGCAAAAACCCCTTTTAAATTAGTCTCCATTGTATCGAAATCTGTTTTTATAGTTCCCCATTTTGTAATTTGTAATTCTTTAGAATCAAATAATTTTGGGAGATCTTCTGGATCAAAACCAAGTGCTTTAATTACCATGTCAGCTTTAACTTCGTAATCTGATCCTTGCTGAACTTCGGGTCGTCTTCTACCACTTTCATCAGGTTCACCTAATTTAATTTGGTCAACTATTAATCTTTCAACTTTATTTGTACCCTTAAATTCTTTTGGGCTTGTTAACCAAACAAATTTAACTCCTTCTTCTTCAGCATTGGCCACTTCTCTTGCAGATCCAGGCATATTTTCTTTATCTCTTCTATACAAACACTTAACTGATTTTGCTTTTTGTCTTATTGAGGTCCTTACACAATCCATGGCTGTATCTCCACCACCAATAACGACTACATCTTTTCCCTCTGCATTCAAAATACCTTTATCAAACATCTCAACCTTATCACCTAATCCTTTTTTATTTGAGGCAGTCAAAAAATCCATTGCTGGAAAAATATTGTTAAGATCGTTTCCTGGCAGTTCAACTTCCCTAGCTTTATAAACACCTGTTGCTATTAATATTGCATCATGTTTTTTTCTTAGCTGATCTAAAGTTGCATCTTTACCAACTTCAAAATTTTGAACGAATTCGATGCCCCCATCTTTTAAAAGTCTGGTTCTTCTCTCAACAACCTCTTTTTCTAGTTTAAAATTTGGAATACCATAGATTAATAAACCACCAGCTCTGTCATACCTGTCGTAAACTGTAATCTTATAACCATTTTTCCTTAGCTGTTCCGCTGCAGCCAATCCTGCTGGTCCAGCACCAATTATTCCAACACTCTGATCTTTCTCATTTATAACATCAATAGGTTTTACCCAACCTCGTTCCCATGCATTATCAGTAATATATTTCTCCATTGAGCCAATAGTTACAGTTCCGTGACCTGATTGTTCAATCACACAGTTACCCTCACATAATCTGTCTTGCGGACAAATTCTTCCACAAACTTCTGGCATGTTATTGGTGCTTTGAGATAGTTCATAAGCCTCTTTTAGCCTTCCTTCAGCAGTCAATTTAAGCCAATCAGGAATGTTATTACTTAAAGGACAATGTACTTGGCAAAAAGGAACTCCGCATTGAGAACATCTGCTAGATTGTTCTTTTGCTTTATCACCAATAAATTCATCATATATTTCATTGAAGTCTTTTTTTCTTACTTCTGTACCTCTTTTAGGTGGAGTTTGTTGACCTATCTTTACAAATTTAAGCATTTTATCAGTCATAAAATAAATATTTTAATCAAATTATACCTTGATTTTATTAATTAAAGCTAAAAATAGGTCAGCTATTTTGACCTTTAGAAACACTATTAGATTGAAAATTAAAGGATTTTTAATTATCGCATACCTAATATGCTTAAATCGAATTGTTTTAAATAGATTTTTTTTAAGCTAGTTAGATAAAATGTTTCAAAACATTATAGAAGTTTTAATGCTGTCAGCTATTCAGGGTATTTCTGAATTCTTACCAATAAGCTCATCCGCACATCTCATAATAGTATCAAGTTTATATGAATTCAAATCTAGCTCTCTATTAATAGATATTAGTCTCCATCTAGGATCCTTATTTGCTATTGTTTATTATTTTAGAGAAAATTTGTTAGATTATAAAAACAATAAAAGATTACTCAGTCTTATCTTAATTGGATCAATTCCATTAATCATTGTTGGATATGCTTTATATACTACAGGCATTATTTATAGTTTACGAAATATAAAAGTTATTGCATGGACAACTTTGGTTTTTGGAATCGTTTTATATATTGCAGATAAAAATCGTTTTGATAAAAAAATATCTTCAAATCTAAATCTTCAATCAATTCTTTTTATAAGTGTATTTCAAATTCTTTCATTGATACCAGGAGTTAGTAGGGCAGGTATAACAATTACTGCTGCAAGGATTTTAAGATTTAATAGATTGGATTCTTCAAAAATATCATTTTTACTTTCAATCCCTGCTTTGGCTGGAGCTAGTTTTTTAGGATTAAAAGATGTATTTACTCAATCAACTAGTTTTAATTACTTAGTAATAATTGCAATAACTGCATCATTTTTTTTTTCTTTTGTAACGGTAAAATTTTTTTTGATTTATATTAACAAATTCTCCATGAATGCCTTCGTAATTTATAGAATTATAATAGCATTAATCTTGTTTGCTCTAATTTATTAAGAATATTTTTTTTTAATTAAAGGTAATAGTTGAGATAGCAAAACACCACTTAGAATAAAAAAGCATCCAAGCAAATTATTGATATCTAAAATTTGATCTAAAATATACCAAGCTGCAATAGTTGCAAATACTCCCTCTAAAGAAAAGATTATAGCTGCAGGGGCAGGGGTTATATTTTTTTGAGCATAAATTTGTAAAACAAAAGCAAAACCTCCTGATAAAATACCAGCATACAATATAGAGCTTATTTCTTTCATAATATTAATATAAATAAACTCTTCGTAAAAAAATCCTATTGCAAAAGAAAGTAACGAAACAATAAGGGTTTGAATAGCACCAAGAGTTAAGGGAAGATTATACTTTTTAACAATTATTCCTGTGAAAATTATGTGAGTACTCCAAAATAAAGCTCCAAGAATTACCAAACTATCTCCAAGTCTTACTGTTGCGTCATAAAAGTTTGTTAATAAATAACCTCCAATCAAACACAAAACAACAGATGGCCAAACACTCCAATGAATTGATTTTTTTTTAAATATAAAAATTATAATTGGAACAATTGGGACATAAAAAATTGTGAAAAATGCAGCGTTTGCAACGTCTGTATACAGAAGTGCAACTTGTTGCAAAGCAGAACCCAAAAACAAAGACAAACCAATTAAAATTGAGAGATTGATGAAAGTTTTAATGTCAGATTTAAACTCTGACTTAAATTTTTTTAACTCAAATATCAAAACTAACGGCGTGATAGCCAAAAAACCGATAAAAAATCTAACTGAATTAAATGTGAATGGGCCAATATTATCCATACCTGTATCTTGAGCAATAAATGTTGTGCCCCAAATAAAAGTACATAACAATGCACTTAATAATGAAGTAGTTTTTGACATGATTTATATTAGACAGCTAGTTTGAAGGCAAAATTTTTACCTAAATTTTCTTTTAAGTCATTATTAAATCTTGCTGCCTCAGCGCCATCTATAATTCTATGGTCATAAGATAGAGAGATTGGTAACATTATTCTTGTTTGAAATTTTCCATTAATAAAAATTTGCTTTTTTTGCGATTTACCCACTCCTAAGATTGCGACCTCTGGAAAATTTATAATTGGAGTAAAAAATGACCCACCTATTCCACCTAAACTTGTAATGGTCATAGATCCACCAAATAATTCTTTTTTATCGATTTTGAGATTTCTACAAAGTTCACTAACTTCTTTTAATTCATTGCTGAGTAATGAAATTTTTTTGTTATTAGCATTTCTGATTTTAGGAACCATTAAACCATTTGGCGTATCGACAGCAATTCCAATATGAAAATATTTTTTTAATGTCATTTTTCCAGTGTCAATTTCATCAATAGAGGAATTAAAACTTGGGAATTTTTTTAAAGATGCGACTAATGCTTTAATTATAAATGCTAAAGGAGTAATTTTAATTTTTTCTCCAGTATACATATCGGTCAGAGAACTTCTGAAGTTTTCCATTTCTGTTATATCTGCCTCATCATGATTTGTAACATGGGGTATAGTAGTCCATGAATTAGATAAATAAGTTGAAGATAATTTCTTTACTCTTGGAATATCTTTAATTTCAATTTCTCCAAAATCAGAATGCTCAAATTCATTTTTAATTTTATTTGACTTATTTTTTTTAACTTCATCAATATTTTTAGGTTTAGAAGAAACAAATTTTTTAATATCGTCCTCAATAACTCTTCCATCTTTTTCACTTCCAACAACTTGTCTAATATCTACTCCAAGTTCTCTTGCAAATTTTCGAGCTTTTGGACTTGCATAGGAAATATCGTCAGATGTATTTCTATTTTGAATTTTTGTAGTTTGTTCTATTTCAGGTTTAATTACTTTAATTCTTTTAAATTCTTTTTCAATTTCTGGTGTTTTTTCAGCTACTTTGTTTATTTGTGACTTGCTATCTAAAGTTAATATCAAATCACCTTCTGAAATTTTATCTCCTACTTTTATTTTTAAATTTTTAATTTTTCCCTCAAAGTTAGAAGGGATTTCTACGCTAGATTTGTCACTTTCAATCGTTATCAAGGGATCGTTTTTTTTAATTATTTGGTCTTCTGAAACTAAGACCTCTATTACTTCAACATCTTTAAAATCTCCAATATTTGGTACTTTAACTTCAGTTTCTGACATTATAATTTAGTTGGCATTGGTTTTTCACCATCAATATTATATTTCTTTATTGCTTCTTCTGCATATTTTGAGGCTATCAACTGCTCTTTAGCCAAAACACTTAAGCTATAGGCAACCAAGTGCTCTTTATCTACCTCAAAAAACTTTCTTAAATTTTTTCTAGTATCACTTCTACCAAAACCATCTGTTCCTAGAGAGTAAAAACTTTTGTTAGTGTATGGTCTTATTTGATCTGAATTCATTCTCATGTAATCTGATGCTGCCATTATTGGACCTTCAGATTTTCCCAGACATTTTTCAACAAATGAAGTTTTTTGTTCTTTGTCAGGATTTAAAAGATTATATCTCTCAACCTCCATTCCATCTCTTCTTAATTCATTAAAACTTGTCACACTCCAAATTTCACTATCAATTTGATAATCACTTTGAAGCACTTCAGCTGCAGCTATCATCTCACGAAGAATAGTGCCTGATCCTAAAAGTTGGATTTTTGTCTTCTTAAAATTATTAAATTCTTTAATCTTATACATTCCTTTAAGAATACCTTCTTCACAATTTTTATCTTTTGGCATTTCAGGATGAGAATAATTTTCATTCATTGTAGTAATATAATAAAAAACATTTTCCTTCTTCTCATGCATTCTTCTCATACCTTCTCTAAAAATTACAGCTAGTTCGTAATGAAAAGTTGGATCATAAGTTACACAATTTGGTATTGTAGAAGCTATTAAATGACTGTGTCCATCTTGGTGTTGAAGCCCTTCTCCAGCTAAAGTCGTTCTTCCAGCAGTGGCACCAATTAAAAATCCTCTTGCCTGACTATCACCAGCAGCCCATGCAAGGTCACCAATTCTTTGAAAACCAAACATAGAATAAAAAATATAAATTGGTATCATTTCTATATCATGATTTGTATATGCTGTAGCAGCTGCAATCCAAGATGACATCGCTCCAGCTTCGTTAATTCCTTCCTCTAATACTTGGCCACTTTTATCTTCGCGATAAGAACTTAACTGTGCAGCATCTTCTGGTTCATATTTTTGCCCCTCGTGTGCATATATTCCAATTTTTTGGAAAAAACCTTCCATTCCGAATGTTCTTGCTTCATCAGGAATGATTGGGACTAATCTTGGTGAAATATTTTTATCTCTTAGTAAATTAGTAAACATTCTTACCATTGCCATTGTTGTTGACATCTCTTTTTCACCAGTTGAAACTTTCATAAAATCAAAAATATCTTTTGATGGCGCTTTAATTGGTTTTGCATAAGTTGTTCTTTCAGGTAAATAACCACCTAAATTCAACCTTCTCTCTTTTAAGTATTTAATTTCTGGTGATTTTTCATCTGGTTTAAAATATTCGATATTTCTAACTTGCTCATCTGTTAGAGGAACATCAAAACGATCTCTGTAATATAACAAATCATCTACATCTAATTTTTTTGTTTGGTGAGTAGTATTTACACTTTCACCTGTCTTACCCATTCCATATCCCTTAATAGTTTTAGCAATAATAACTGTCGGGCTTCCTTGGTTTTTTGTGGCTTTATCATAGGCAGCGTATACCTTGTGAGGATCATGACCGCCTCTATTTAGCCTCCAAATATCTTTATCTGAAAAACTAGAGACTAATTCTTGTGTTTCTGGATATTTACCAAAAAACTTTTCTCTAACATAAGTACCATTTCTAGCTTTCATTGCCTGATATTCGCCATCAACTGTTTCGTTCATTATTTTGACCAAGTGACCTGTTTTATCATTCGCTATCAACGAGTCCCAATACGAACCCCAAATTACTTTTATTACATTCCAACCAGCTCCACGAAAACTACCCTCCAATTCTTGAATAATTTTTCCATTTCCTCGTACAGGTCCATCAAGTCTTTGAAGGTTACAATTAATGACAAATATTAAATTATCTAATTTTTCTCTAGCAGCTAAACCAATTGCGCCCATTGACTCTGGCTCGTCCATTTCTCCATCGCCTAAAAAAGCCCAAACTTTTCGACCTTCGTCTTTTATAAGACCTCTATTAATAAGATATTTCATGTATCTTGCCTGATAAATTGCAAGCATAGGACCAAGACCCATTGAAACAGTTGGAAATTGCCAAAACTTAGGCATCAACCAGGGGTGAGGGTATGAAGAGAGTCCACCTGATTTAACTTCTTGTCTAAAACTATCCAATTGTTTTTCGTTTAATCTTCCTTCTAAAAATGCCCTAGAATATACTCCTGGAGCACTATGTCCTTGAAAATAAACTAAATCTCCACCAAATTTATTATTTTTTGCTCTCCAAAAATGATTCATTCCAACATCATATAATGTAGCAGCCGAAGCAAATGTTCCTATGTGTCCACCAAGTTCTGGGAACTTTTTGTTTGCTCTTACAACCATTGCAGCTGCATTCCATCTTATTAAAGACCTAATTCTTCTTTCAATATTTTGGTCTCCATTTGATTTAACTTCTGCTTCTGGTGGGATTGTATTTATATATGGTGTATTTTGCGTATAAGGAATGTTTGCTCCTTCTCGATATGCTTTATTAATTAATTCTTTAATTAAAAAATGAGCCCTTTGATTTCCATCTTTTGAAATTACTTCCGACAAAGATTCTAACCAATCTTGAGTTTCTAAAGGATCAATATCATTTCCATTAGTTACTTGAATAATTGATTGTTCTTTTTTTTGAGTTGGTTGTTTAGAAACCGCAACCTCTTCCTCTTTCTTAGTCATAGCTACTTCGGCTTGTTTTATGATGCTTTCAGTGTCTTTTGGAATTGGAGCACTTTGTTTATTTTCACCTGATGAAACAATGTTTAAGATTAAACTTCCCTTTGAAACTTTATCTCCTACTTTAACTTCAACTGACTCTATTTTACCTGAGACTGTTGACGGAATTTCAACACTCGATTTATCACTTTCGATCGTAATTACTGGATCATTTATATTTAGTTGATCTCCTTGTTTTACAAGAATCTCTATAACTTCAACTTCGTCAAAATCTCCAATATCAGGGACAAGTAATTTTTCACTCATTATTTTTAATGTTTTATATACCTAAAAAAAATTTATTGATTTTTATTTTAACACATTAATTAGGGTTTTTTTGAAAACATGTATTTTAATTGAACAAAAAGTTGTAAAAATAAAACAAATTGGCGCTTTTTAGTTTCTTTCAACACACATTGCGATACCCATTCCACCTCCGATACAGAGTGCAGCACATCCTTTTGTTTTATTTTGTTTTATCATTTCATGAATAAGTGTAACTAATATTCTAGTCCCTGATGCGCCGATAGGATGTCCTAATGCTATTGCGCCACCATTTACATTTACTTTAGACTGATTAATTTTTAAGTCTTTAATCACGGCGATACTTTGAGCTGCAAATGCCTCATTTATTTCAAACAGATCAACATCTTTTAAGCTCCAACTTGCTTTATTAAGCGCTTCTTTAATAGCAGGTATAGGGCCGAGACCCATCAAAGATGGTTCAACTCCACAAGATGCCCAGGAAGTTATTTTAACTAATGGTTCTAGTGATTTATGTTCTGCTTGTTTTCTTGTCATCAATACTGTTGCAGCTGCTCCATCATTAATTCCAGATGAGTTGCCTGGGGTAACTGTTCCATTTTCTTTAAAAACTGTTTTTAATTTTTTTAAGTCTTCTAGTTTTAAATTATCTCTTGGGTGCTCATCTTTATCAAATACGAAGCTTTCTTCATTATTATTTATTTGTAATTTAATTAATTCATCTTTAAATTTATTTTTGTTTATTGCTTCTTGTGTTTTTTCTTGAGAATTTAATGAAAAGATATCTTGCTCATCTCTTGTAATTTGAAATTTTTCTGCAACATTTTCTGCTGTAACTCCCATATGATAATTGTTAAATGAGTCTAATAATCCATCATTAATCATGGTATCTACTAATTCTTTTTCTAATAATTTTTTATTTTCTCTATAAAATATTGAATGTGGTGCTCTTGACATATTTTCCTGTCCACCTGAAATAATTATTTTGTTTTCTCCAAGCTTAATAGATTGATAACCTGAAATTACAGACCTTAACCCAGATCCACACACTTGGTTAATAATGTGTGCAGGTTGTGAAACTGGAATCCCAGCACGAATAGAAGCTTGTCTGGCTGGATTTTGACCTAAACCAGAGGTAAGAACATGGCCCATAATCACTTCATCAACTTCATATGCTTTTATTTTTGAATTATGAATAACTTCTTTAATTACAAGTGCACCTAACTTATCTGCACTAATGCTTTTTAGGGATCCTTTATATGTACCTATCGGTGTTCTTAGTGCAGATGTTATAACAACATCATCTAATTTTTTGCTCATTGATTGCTTAACATAATATTTAATAAGTTAAATTACATCAAAAACTTTGATATATGGAGATAATTATTTAATAAGGACCGCTGGCCAAATTGGATAAGGCGCTCGGCTACGAACCGGGAGATTCCAGATTCGAGTTCTGGGCGGTCCACCAAAAAAGGAATTAAAATGTTAGATTGGTTGTTAAAAGCATCATTACAAAAATCAGTAATTTATTTTTTTATAATTGTTTTAATAATTTTATTAATTTTAACTTTTGTATTATAAAAAACTATGAGCATTGATTATGAACAAATAAGTATTAAGCCAGGATTTATGAAACATAATGGGGGTGTTTTATTTAGAACAATATCAGAAACAGAATATGAATTTAAATCTACTATCAATGAAAATCATTTAAATGCTGCTGGAATAACTCATGGTGGTTATCTATCTGCTTTAATCGATGCTGGAGCGGGCACTGCAGCACACAGAGCCTCTGGTAATGCACCTTGTGTTACTATTTCTCTAGATTTAAAATTTATTGGTGCTTCTAAAGTAGGAGATGAAATAACAGGATTAACCAAAATACTAAAAAAAACAAATACCCTCATATTTTTATTCTGTGAATTAAGATGTAATGACAAGATCATTACTTCAGCATCTGGAATTTGGAAAATTTTAAAAGTCAAACCTTCAAATTTAGGTCCAGGCGGTTAATTATTCTTTTCTTCTATAATTCAAGTAACCAAAAATTATTAAAAGTAAAATTGCAATAGGATAAATAACACCCTTATTTGGTCTGTTTGAATTTTCTATTTTTAATTCACTTATGAAGTCACCCATTTCAAACCCGCTTTTTTTAGCTTCTCCATTCCATTTTAAATTATCAACAACAATTCTATTTTCTTGTTTTACTAAACTAATTCCATAATCTTCTAAATTATATTCTTTTTCAAATGTATTTTTATTAATTACAAATAATTTGTATCTTTCTCCATATGGACTGGGTCTTGTAATTTTAAATCGCACTTCCTTTTTTGGATCTAATATAACTGAATTAATTGCACTAACATTTTGATAATTATATTTAGGATAAAATTTATTAAGAACAAACTCAGGAGACAATAACGAGAGAGAAATTATTAAAAAAATAACTATTTCATACCATTTTAATTTATTAATAAACCAGCCTTGCGTTGCTGAAGTAAATACTAATATTCCAGTTAAAGAAGTGATAATAACAACTAATGCATGCCAAATATTTTCTACTCCTATTAAAAGTAATTCATGATTAAATAAAAAAACAATTGGTAGTATTCCTGTTCTCAAACTATACCAAAATGCTTGGAGACCAGTTTTTAAAGGATCGCCTCCTGAAATGGCGGCAGCGGCATATGATGCAAGACCCACTGGAGGTGTTACATCTGCCATTAAACCAAAATAAAACACAAATAAATGAACTGCTATTAATGGAAAGATAAATCCTGACGCATTACCAACATCAACTAAAACTGTTGCCATTAATGAGGCAACAACCACATAATTTGCTGTTGTTGGTAACCCCATTCCTAATAATAAACATAGTATTATTGTTAAAAATAATAATATTGAAACATTGTCTTTTGCAATTGACTCGATAACTATAATTAAGTTTGTACTTAATCCTGTTGATCCAACAGCTCCAACTATTATACCAGCTGTTGCTATAGCAATTCCAACACCAACCATATTTAAAGCGCCTTTTTCAAAACCTACAATAGTTTGATTAAACCAAACTTTAAGTGAGTTTTTTAAATTCTCACCTTTAATAGTTAAATAAATTAAATTAACAAAAATGAGTGAAATAGTTGCGTAAAAAATAGAATAGGAGGCGGTAAACCTAAGGTAAACCAGCATATAAATTAATACAAAAATAGGTATCAAAAAATGAAGACCAGAAAGAAATGTTTTTTTCAAATTTGGCACATCTTCTTCTTCCATTCCTTTTAAATTTAATTTTAAAGCTTCTAAGTGAGATATATAAAATAGTGCTACGTATGAAATTATAGCAGGTAAAAAAGCATGCTTCACAATTTCAAAATACGTAACCCCAATAAAACTTGCCATTACAAAAGCTGCAGCTCCCATTACAGGTGGCATCAATTGACCATTAACAGAAGATGAAACCTCAATAGCACCCGCTTTTTCTTTTGAAAAACCAGTTTTCTTCATAATTGGAATAGTGAAGGTTCCTGTAGTCACTGTGTTGGCTATGGATGAGCCAGAAATTAAACCTGTCATTCCTGAGCCTAGAATTGCTGCTTTAGCAGGTCCACCTCTCATTTTTCCCACCATTGCAAAAGCTAAGTCTAGGAAATATTTTCCCCCTCCTGCTGTTTCTAATAGGGCACCAAACAGAACAAATAAAAAAATAAAATCTACAGAAACACCAATTGGAATTCCAAATATAGCTTCTTGATCAAGCCATTGGAAGCCAACTAATCTATTTAGCGAAAGTCCCCCATGTGAAATAATTTCTGGAGCATATCTTCCAAAATAAGAAAATAACAAAAAACAAACAGCGATGATAACAAGTGGTAAACCTATTGCTCTTCTGGTTGCCTCAAGCAAAATCAAAATACCACAACTACCAATAATTAACTCAACAGGTAGATTAAAATTTTCTACAATTATAATATTTAAAAGTACTCCCCCACGATCAACGAGTTGATCATAAAAAAAATAAATGTAGAGACAGCAAAAAGCCCCTGTAACGCTAATTATGATATCCAATAAAGATATCTTTTTTCCTTTAATAGTTGGATAAATTAAAAAAGCTAAAGTTAAAGCAAAACCTAAATGAATAGCTCTTGCTGGAAGCCCTTTAAACATTCCAATATTAAACCAGAAAGGAAAAGGTGATGCATACCAAAGTTGAAATAATGACCATATAATTGCAATAGCTGCAACAATTTTCAAATGTAAACCAGTAAAATTTTTTGTTGGAGAAAGATCTTCGCTAATTTTACTTTTTACTTTTTCATTGATAGCTTGATTCATTATAAAAATGATACCTTATTATAAAAAAAAGGCCCAATAAAAATCAGGCCTTTTTCTTTAATTAAGTAAATTATATTACATTAACCCAGCTTCTTTGTAGTATTTGATTGCACCTGGATGTAGTGGAGCAGATAAACCATCTTTAATCATGTTTTTCTTTTCCAAAAATCCAAAAGCAGGATGTTGTTTTTTGAAATCATCAAAATTTTCCATCACAGCTTTTACAACTAAATATACAAGTTCTTCAGAAACATCAGCAGAAGTTACAACGGTAGCTTTTACACCAAAAGTTGTAGCATCCTTTTTCTGACCTGTATAAGTTCCTTTAGGAATAATAGCTTGTGCATAATAGTCAGCACCACTTATTAAACCTTGAACCTCAGAACCTGTTAAATTTATTGGAGAGGCTTTAGCAGCACAAGTTGCTGCTTGTTCCATGGCACCATTAGGAAAACCTACTGAATAACCAAAAGCATCAATTTTACCATCACATAAAGCTTTTACTTGTTCTGAGGATGTAAGTTCAGTTGTTGATTTAAAATAACTATTATCAACACCCATAGCTTTCATCAGCTCTTCCATAGTTCCTCTTTGTCCTGAACCAGGGTTACCAATGTTAACTACTTTTCCTTTTAATCCAGCAAAATCTTTGATCTTTGCTTTTTTTCTAGCCCAAATTTGAAAAGGCTCATTATGAACTGAAAATACAGCTCTTAAATCACTGTATTGTTTTCCTTCCCATTTACTAGATCCGTTTACAGCATGATATTGCCAATCTGATTGAGCTACACCAAATTGAAACTCACCAGCTACTATTTGACCAATATTATAATTTGATCCACCAGTTGATGGTGCAGTACATCTGTATGCTTTAGCTGTACCTTTTTTTCTTCCATGCTCAGCACTTATTGCTGACTTGTGCAACATTTTACAAATAGCATTACCTGTTTGGAAATAAACTCCAGTGGGTCCGCCAGTTCCTATCGTGAAGAACTCAGCTGATTTTGCAACACCAGTTAAAGATAATGATGCAGCTAATATCAGTAAAGCACTCGATAGAGATGTAATTATTTTTTTCATTTATTCTCCCTCTATATCGTTATTTTTAAAAGTTAATTTAATCGTAATTAATTAGATATGTATAGTCAGATTTTATATTGATTCAGACCATTTTTTTAACTTATTAACACCTTCAATAATTTTAGGAGCAAGTTCATTAATAAGATTATTATCGATTTTTTGATTTGCATCAATTTTATTCATAAATTTTTGACCCTCAAAATCAGTAAAGCTTAATCTTGCTAACATTTTTTTTTGATCAAAACCAAAATCAGATCCAGGTAACAAAGCTACACCTGTATCCTTTAATATACTGTCACACATTTCTGATGAGGTATTAAATTTTTTATTTAAAAACTCAGGCATTAAATAAAATCCACCTTGAGGTTTACTGATTAAAACTTTATTAGATTTTAGATTTTCATAAACATAGTTACCAACTGCACTTAAAATCTTTCTAGATTTATCAATATAATGTGAGTGATCATTATTGTAAGCCCTTATTGCTGCATATTGAATGGGTGCGCTCACAGCAGAAAAAGTTTCACTTGCTAACACATTGATCATATTTTTAATTTCTTTTAATGAGTTTGGAACTAGGAAATAACCTAATCTCCATCCACCAGCTCCACACCATTTGCTTAATCCAGTGCTAATAATTGTTTTTTCAGGACAAAAATTAGAAATAGATTGATAATTATTTTTAAAACTTAACTCTGAATATATTTCATCAGACAGAATAATAAGATTATATTTTTTAGCCATATCTGCAATTTCCTCTAAATTTTCACAAATTTGACCAGATGGATTATTTGGTGAATTTAAGAATAATAAATAATTTTTATTTTGATCTTTTAAAATAATTTCTTCAATGTCTAAAGCAGTTGGAAACCAATTGTTCTCTCTTTTTGTTTGTAAAATTTGTGTTTTATTTCTACCTAGTATGGCTTGTGGAGCATAAGAAACCCAGCTAGGTGCAGGTAAGATAATTTCTCCATCAAAAATTACATGTAGTAAAAACATTAATTCTTTTGAGCCAGGTCCTATAATTACATTTTCAGATTTATAATTATAATTTTTTTTGCTCGATGTGTATTTTGCGACCACATCCCTCAACTCAGATAAACCTTGCATTGGCAAATATTTATTTTGATGTGCATTATTTTTTAACTCTTCAACTATACTCTCTGGCACCTTAAATGGTGATTGTCCAAATCCAAATCTAAATATTTTTTTACCTTGTTCTTCTAATTTTCTAGATGTTTCATTAATCAGAAGAGTAGATGATGGTTTTAAATTTTTAACTAAATCTTTTAACATTTAAGTACTTAATTCTTTTAAACCCTTAAATTGTTCTAATGCTTTAGGGTTTGCCAAAGCTTCTTCGTTTTTAATATTATTTCCTTCTATGGTATTTTTTACAGCTAGTTCAACTATTTTACCACTTTTAGTTCTTGGAATATCTTTGACTACAATTACTTTACTTGGAACATGTCTTGGAGAAGCATTCTTTCTTACTTGAGCCTTGATTTTTTTTAACAAATCTTCGGTAAGAAAAAATTTTGTATTCATAACAATAAATAAAACAATTCTAATGTCATTATCCCAAGATTGTCCTACTACTATTGACTCTTTTATCTCCTTAAACTTTTCAACTTCTGAATAAATCTCAGCTGTTCCAAGTCTAACACCGCCAGGGTTTAATGTTGTGTCTGATCTTCCATGAATAACAAATCCTCTAGTTGTTTTTATTTCAGCAAAATCACCATGATGCCAAGTATTTGGAAAACGATTAAAATATGCGTCTTTGAATTTATTATCATTTTTGTCATTCCAAAATTTTAAAGGCATTGTTGGAAATGGATTTTTACAAACTAATTCACCTTTACTGTTTTTAATAGACTTTCCTTTATCATTTAAAATATCAACATTTAAAGCTAAACCCTTATTCTGAATTTCGCCCATATATACTGGTTGATATATATTTCCTAAAACAAAACATGATACTATATCGGTTCCACCCGAAATTGATGACAAATGAACATCTTTTTTAATATTTTGATAAACATACTTAAATCCATCATTCGAAAGTGGTGAGCCAGTAGAACATATCGTTTTTAATTTATTAAGTTTATATCTATATTTTATAGTTGGCTTAAACTTACGAAGCGCATCAATATATTTTGCACTAACACCCAATAATGTAATTTTTTCCTTATCAGCAATTTTTAATAATAAATCATCTTTTTTAAACATTGGAGATCCATCAAATAAAACAATTGAAGCTTTTGATGCTAAGGAACTTATTAACCAATTCCACATCATCCAGCCACATGTCGTGAAGTAAAAAACATTATCACCTTCTTTTATATCACAATGTAATTGATGTTCTTTTTTGTGTTGAATTAATACACCACCAGTTCTGTGGCAAATACATTTTGGTTTACCAGTAGTTCCACTTGAATAAAGTATAGCAAGTTCATGTTCAAAATCAAAATTAGGATAAATCATATCCTTGATGTTGATTTTCATCAATTTTATCCATGAGGTTAGGTTTACCTTTTTAATTTTCTTTTTATATTTTATATAACTTTTTCCAGGATAGTTTGTTACTACAACATTTTTTATTGAAGGAATTGCTTTTAAAATTTCTGGAAGTCTATCTATGATATTAATTTGTTTGCCATTATAAAAATATTGATCTGTTATAAATAATATTTTTGGATTTATTTGAGAAAATCTTTCAATTACACCTTTAACTCCAAAATCGGGGGAGCAAGAAGACCAAATAGCACCAATCGCAGAAGTGGCAATAAAAGCCTCCACAGTTTCTATGGTATTTGGCATATAAGCTGCAACTCTATCTTTTTTTTTAATTTTTTTGTTTTTTAAAAACTGCACTAATTTATTAGTGCTTTCATTTAATTTTTGCCAATTTCTTTCTTCTCTAAAGCCATTTTCACTAATAAAGGTTGCTGCTTTTTCTTTATTGTTTTTAGCTAATAAATTATTAGCAAAATTCAATTTACTTCCCGGTAAAAATAAATTTTTGTAAAATATTTTTGATTTTTTGATTTTTTTATTACTTTTTATTCCATTAATTTTAGCAAAATCCCAAAAAGAGCTCCAAAAGTCTGATGAGTTTTTAATGCTCCAATCTAAAATCTTCTTAAAATCATTATTCAGTTTTATATTAAATTTATTTGAAATATATTTTTCAAATTGAAATAAATTTGAATTTTTTTTTTGATTTAAAGATGATTGCCAAAGTTTTTTGGTCATATTTTTTATGTAATTTATTATTATAGAATTAAAATTATTTATGCTAATCTATAAGAACTTTATAAGCAAAATGAGAACTTTTTACCCTCCGATTCGGTCATGTTTTAGTCCATTTTTGTTCTTTAACACCAACAATATCTGGTAGGTAAAAAAAAAAGTACACCAAAGGTAGAAATGACTAAACACAAAATTACTGCTGTTCTTGGACCTACAAATACAGGCAAAACCCACCTTGCTATTGAGACAATGCTCTCATTCGAGTCAGGCATGATAGGCTTTCCTTTAAGATTGTTAGCCAGAGAAGTTTACGACAAAGTAATAAAAAAAATTAGTGTAGATAAAGTCGCCTTAATAACAGGTGAAGAAAAAATTATTCCAACAAATGCTAAATACTTCTTGTGCACTGTGGAGTCTATGCCAATTGATAAACATTTAGATTTTGTTGGTGTAGATGAAATTCAAATGTGTGCAGATCATGAAAGAGGTCACATTTTTACCGATAGACTTTTAAACATTAGGGGTGAAAAACTTACTATGCTTATGGGCTCTAACACTATTAAAAATATAATTTCAAAACTAGATGGAGATATTGAATTTATAAATAGGGAAAGATTATCAAAACTGACATACGCAGGTCATAAAAAAATTTCAAGAATAAACAGAAAAACAGCAATAATAGCTTTTTCAGCGGAAGAAGTTTATGCAATAGCTGAATTAATTAGAAGGCAAAAAGGTGGAGCAGCAATTGTAATGGGATCATTGAGTCCAAAAACAAGAAACTCACAAGTAGAACTTTATCAGTCAGGTGATGTTGATTTTTTAGTAGCAACTGATGCAATAGGAATGGGCATTAATATGGACTTAGATTATGTTTTTTTTTCAAATCTAAAAAAATTTGATGGAAAAAAATTAAGAAAATTAAATTTATCTGAAATAGGACAAATTGCTGGTAGAGCTGGAAGATATTTAAATGATGGAAGTTTTGGTATCACAGGTGATTGCAAAGAAATTACAGCTGAGGATGTGGAGCTGATAGAAAGCCACAAATTTGAAGAAATTAGAACTTTATTTTGGAGAAACTCAAATTTGAATTTTAACAACCCTCTTAGTTTGATCAAGTCTTTAGAGGAAAAACCACAGATGGGATGGTTGCGTAAAATTCATGAATGTGAGGATGAAAAAGCTCTTAAATATTTTTTAAAAGATAAAAGTCTTATAAATTTAGATTTTGATAAAAAGTTACTTAGTCTTTTATGGGAATGTTGTCAGATACCTGATTTTGTAAAAAAAACGTATGGAAATCATTACGAGGTGATTGGAAATGTTTTTAAATATTTAAGTAGTGGAAAACAGCAAATTACAGATGAGTTTATGAGATTACAGCTGATAAAACTTGATAAATTAGAGGGAAATGTAGATTCTTTATCAAATAGAATTGCAAATGTTAGAACTTGGTCTTATGTTTCTAATAAAAATAATTGGACAGAAAATCAAAACTATTGGATTGAAAAAACAAAACATCTAGAAGATAGACTTTCAGACAGACTTCATGAAGAACTTACTAAAACATTTATTGACAAAAGGGCAAGTGTTCTAGCAAGAGGCTTGAAACAGGATATGGAATTCAAAACAGAAATACTTGAAAACAATGATGTGCTAATAGATGAACAATTCATTGGTAAAATAAATGGACTTAAATTAGTGCTAGATTTAAAAAAAGGTGCCTTAGAGACAGACATTAAATCTTTAAAAAAAGCAGCAAGACAAACTATTGGTCCAGAGTTAGAAAAAAGAATTCAAATGATAATTGATACTGGGCTAATTGAATTAAATAAAGACTTTAAAATTTATTGGAACGATTTTCCTATTGCTAAATTATCATCTGGTCATGATTATTTAAATCCAAATTTTGAACTAATAATTGATGATATTATTGAACCTACTCAAAAACAAAAGCTTGGTGAATACATTGGAAAATGGATACATAATAAAATTACTTCGGTTCTTAAAAGCCTAGTTGATCTAAAAAATCTTAAAGATAAAAATTCATCAATCAAAGCTTTAGCATATCAACTTTATGAAAATAATGGTGTGTTAAAAAGAGAACAGGTATCAGAATATCTAAAATCTCTTGGTCAGGATGAAAGAAAAATTTTAAGAGACCTTGGTGTAAAATTTGGCAGATACCATGTTTTTTTATATCAATTAATCAAACCAGAGGCGGTATCATTAAGAACATTGTTGTGGAAGAATTTTCATCAAAGCTATTATAACATTAAGCTACCTACCTTTGGTTTAAATTTTTTAGATGACAAAGAGCATAAAAATAAAAATTTCATGCTTTTGTGTGGCTTTGAAAAATTTGATACTTTTTTTGTAAGGATAGACATCCTAGAAAGGTTATTTGTACTAATTATAAATTCACCAAATTCAAAAGAAAATAAAGAAGTTAAAATAATACCGGAAATGTTAAACTTATTAGGGTGCAGCAAGGACAATTTCAAAAAACTTTTACAAAAAATGAATTATAAAATATTTGAAAAAGATGATGATACTTATTTTAAATATAATCCAATTAAAAAATATAAAAAAAATTCAATAAAAAAAGTTTCAAGCGAAAATCCATTTAAAATTTTAAAGAATTTAAATCTTAATTAAATTGCATGTTTTTTAAAAAAAGTTCAGCCAATACAGAAAATAACTTCTTAGTTAAAACATGTGCGCTATTAATTCATGCAGCTAAAATTGATGAAAACTATACTGAAAATGAAGAAGAAATTATTAAAAAAACTCTGCTAGAGTTGGGTGCCAAAAAAAATACCGTAACTCAAATTATTGAAGACGCTATATCTGTTGAAGAAAATTCAAATCAAATTTTAGATTTTACAAAAGAAGTAAAAAACTTATCTGAAACTGATAAAATTAAAATTATAGAAGCCATGTGGTCTATAATTTATTCAAATAATGAAGCTGATATCTATGAAACAAATTTAATGAGACGTTTGGCGGGTTTACTTTATATTGACAGTAAAACTATGGGAGATATTAAGAACAAAATTAAAAATAAATCAAAATGACTTATATAGTTAACGACAAATGTATTAAGTGTAAATTGACAGACTGTGTTGATGTTTGTCCGGTGGATTGTTTTTATGAAGGCAAAAATATGCTTGTAATTAAACCTGATGAGTGTATAGATTGTGGCGTTTGTGAGCCAGAGTGCCCAGTAGATGCCATTAAAGCAGATACTGAACCTGGAAGCGAACAATGGCTAGAAATCAATAAAAAATATTCTGAAATCTGGCCTAACATAAGTGTAAAAAAAGATCCTCTAACGGATCACGAAAAATTTAAAAATGAGCAAAATAAGTACGAAAAATATTTTAAAGAAAATCTTTAAAACTAAATCTGAAAAAAAAGTGAAAAAAAAAGTTACTGTCAAAAAAGTAAATAAAACAAAAAAAATAATTAAAGATAAAGCAAAAAAAATTAAAAAAGTTGTAGCTAAAAAAACCAAAAAAGTATCAAAGAAAATAACTCCAAAATTAATAAAAACAAAAAAAAAAGTAAAAGTTTCTGAAATAAAAGAAGAGGCAAAAACTGATAACCTAAGAATTTCTAAAAGTAACGAAATCAAACCTGAAATTAAAAAGGTAAAAAAACAAGAAACTGAAAAAAGAGAATATAAAATTAAAGATCATGTTGTTTATCCAAAACATGGTGTGGGTCAAATCACTGAGTTTAAAAAAATAAATATAGGTGGAATTGATGTTGAAACTTATGTCATTAAGTTTGAAAAAGATAAAGCTAATGGAATGGTACCAGTAAATAAACAATCTCACTTAAGATCCCTAGCAACGATAAATCAAGTAAATAAATGTATATCTATTCTTAAAAGTAAACCGAAAATAAAAAGGTCAATGTGGAGCAGAAGAGCCCAGGAGTATGAAGCTAAAATTTCTTCAGGTAAAATTTATGAGTTAGCTGAGGTAGTAAGAGATTTAAATAAAGGTGATGACCTTATGGTTGATCAATCTTACAGTGAAAGACAATTGTTTGAAAAAGCATATGAAAGAATTTTATCAGAATTTCAAATTGTTTTAAATGTCTCGTTAGAAGATACTCAAAAAAAACTAGATAAAGCTTTAAAGAGAAATCTTGGAGGGCAAGCTCAGCCAGCAACAACTGTGCAAGAAGCACCTACAACAGATTTACCTACTGAAGAACCTACCACCGATACAGACGAAAATTTAGACGAATAAAAAAAACGCCTCTCATATAATACGTAATGAGAAGCGTTTTTAGTAAAGATTAGTAAATTACTATCTTTTTCTTTTCTTAGCTTTTTTAGCCTTTTTAGCTTTTTTCTTAGTTTTCTTTGCTGCTTTTCTTTTTGTTTTTTTAGCAGCTTTTTTTCTTTTCTTAGGCATCTTTAGCTCCCTGTTTAAGTTAAACGAATCAAGTTGATTCGTTATTAACATATTTTTATTTTTTTATACAAGTTATGTCAATTCTTTAATTAAAATGTAAATTTTAAAAAATTATTTTTAATTTTATTTTATAATTTTATTTATTTAATTTAGTTAATGTTTATGCGGATAATAAACAATTAATAAAATATTATTTAGTAAAGTTTTTCTAATTGATTTTTATATTTTTCTGTTACTTTTTTTCTTTTTACTTTCATTGTGGGTGTCATCAAGCCATTTTCTATAGAAAAATTTTCATCTATTAATTGAATTTTTTTAATTTTTTCCAATAAAGTTAATTTATTATTTGTTTTTTCAATTATGTTTTGAATTTTTTCTTGTTGATTTAAAAATTCTTTATTAGGCACTACTAAAGCAACTAAATAATTTTTTTTATCTCCATAAACCATACATTGATCAATTTCTGGTTCATTTGTAATCATGTTTTCAATTTTAGCTGGTGAAATATTATCTCCACCTGCACTCACAATAATGTCTTTTTTTCTATCAGTAATTTTTAAATAACCATCTTTTGAATCTATTTCTCCTATATCTCCTGTATAAAGCCATCCATTAATAATTACCTTTTCGGTTTCCTCTTTTTTATTCCAATAACCTAACATTACGTTTTCCCCTTTGACTAAAATTTCTCCATCATTAGCAATTTTAACTTGATTACCTTTAAAAGGAGGGCCAACAGATTCCACCCTTATTTTGTGTATAGGATTACAGCTTACTACTGGTGATGTTTCTGTTAAACCATAACCTTGAAGTGTAGGTAATCCTACAGAATTCAAAAATTCTCCTATTTCTTTATCTAGAGCTCCTCCACCTGAAATAAAAGCTTTTAAATTTCCACCAAATTGTTTTTTTATTTTTTTTCTTACTAATGTCTCTACTATCAAATTTATTATGTTTTCATAAAAGCTCATTTTTTGGTTAAGTAATTTTTTCTTACCCAACCTAAGAGTTGCTTCAATTAATTTAACTTTTAATCCTGTTTGTTTCTTTAAATTAATATTAATTTTGTTGTAAAGATTTTGATAAAATCTTGGTACAGCTGTCATAATTGTCGGTTTCGCTTCAGATATATTTTCTAAAAGTTTTTCTATTTTTTCAGCATAATAAACTTTTGCTCCAACTGCTATCTGGGCAAACTGTACACAGTGTTCATATGAATGAGAGAGTGGAAGCCATGTTAAAAACACTGGTCTTGAATTAAATAATGGTTTCATAATTTCACAAGCACCTACAAGATTATTTAAAATACCCCCATGACTAAGAATTACTCCTTTTGGATTTCCGCCAGTCCCAGATGTATAGATTATGCAAGCAGGAGAAGTTCTTTTTAATTTGTCATTTTTAATCTTATCTTCTTCTAATAAGTCATTATTTAATATGATATTAAAGTCTAAATACTTATCTTTATTTATTATATTTAAATTATGAATTACTTTATTAACTTCATCTAATGTTATGACTTTTTTAATAAATTTTTTTTCATTAATTGTATTGCTTAATTTTTTTAGCATCTCATTGTTCGAAACTATAATTAGACTGGGTTCACAATCTTCAATTAAATACTTATAATCCTCTTCTGTGTATGTGGTATATGCAGGAACAGTAATTCCACCTGATAACATTATTGCCATATCTGAGACAAACCATTCTGGTCTGTTTTCAGAAACTAAGAGACATCTATCACCTTCTTTTATGTTTTTTTTAATTATTTTTGATAATTTTAAAATATTTTTTTGTGTTTCCTCCCAAGTATATATTTTTTTATTATTTGGATTTAACCATTGTAAAAAAATACTTTTTTTGTTTTATTTTTCTGCTTGATGAGAAAATAATTCAATTAAGTTGTTTAAGTTATCTAAATTCATATTTTTTTGGTGGGCGAAGAGAGAATCGAACTCTCACTTCTTGCGAAACACGATTTTGAGTCGTGCGCGTCTACCAGTTCCGCCATTCGCCCATTATATCCAATTAATTATATTTAAATAGTATAAGAACTAAATTTATATTAAAACCAAAAAATGTTTCAAACACTTTACAAAAAATGTTTAAATCTAGCTGCACATAAAAGTTCAAATTTTTATTTAGGTCTTGTATCTTTTATTGAAAGTTCATTTTTTCCAATACCACCAGATGTAATGATTATTCCAATGGTTATTGCTAAAAAAAAAGAATTTATCAAAATATTTTTAATAGCATCTTTATTTTCAGTTTTAGGAGGTATTTTAGGATATTTAATTGGCTACTTATTTTTTGATTTAGCAATGCATGTTATCGAGTTTTATAATTATGAGGATAAGGTTAAAGATTTGAAATCAAACATGTCTGAGGGAAATGGCTTTCTTGCTTGGTTAAGTATACTTTTTTTAGCAGGCTTTACGCCTTTACCCTATAAAGCTTTTACAATAGCTAGTGGCTTAATTGCTTTCAATCTACCAGTTTTTATAATTGTCAGTTTAATTTCAAGAAGCCTTAGATTTTTTATCGTTGCATTTTTATCTTATAAATTTGGAGAATTATTTACTGAATATATGAACAATCATGGATCAAAATGGTTTACTGCTATTGGGATTTTAATAGTTATAATATTTGTATTTATATATTTTGTTTTAAAATTTAATGGTTAAAAATAGTAAAAATTTATTAATAAAGTTCATTTTTTTTGTCAGTATTATTTCTTTAGTATCTGCATTCTTTATTGAATATGTTCTTGGTCATCAACCTTGTAATCTCTGTGTATTAGAGAGAATTCCATACTTGTTGGCTATAATAATAGTTTTTCTTAATTATAAATTTATTCTATTCGAAAAATTTTTTATACTTTTGCTCACAATTATATTTCTAGTTAGCGCTGCTCTATCACTATATCACTTAGGTATTGAGCAAGGTTTTATTCAAGAGTCGTTAGTTTGTGACCTAAAAAGTGGATCAAATTTATTGTCAAAAGAAGAAATTTTAGAGCAATTACAAGAAAAAAGTGTTAGCTGCAAAGATGTAACATTTAAAATGTTTGGATTATCACTTACAAGCTATAATATTTTAATATCGTTACTAATTACTTTTGGTGCTGGAAAAATTTATTTTAATTATGACAAAAATTAATAAAAAAAAAGTTGAAGAATTTATAAGAGTTGACCACGCTGGAGAGAGAGGAGCTGTCAAGATTTATGAGGGACAACTATTAGCCTTAAATACTTTTGTAAAAGATGAAAATCTTAAAAAAACTATTGAAGATATGAAAGAGCATGAAAAGGAACATTGTGAATTTTTTGAAAATGAAATTAAAAAAAGAAACATTCAACCAACAAAATTTTTACCCTTATGGGATTTGTTGGGTGTTGGCTTAGGGTTTGGCTCAACATTATTAGGAAAAAAAGCTGCTATGCTGTGTACTGCTTCTGTTGAAGAAGTTATAGATAAACATTATTTAAATCAAATTAATCAACTAGATGTTAGCGAAAAAGACTTAAAAAAGAAGATTACAAAATTTAGACAAGATGAAATAGATCATAAAGATATAGCTTACGATGAAGGTGCCACAAAAAAAGGGCCCTATTTATTATTAGATAAAATTATTAAGACAGGCTCAAAAATTGCAATAAATATTTCTGAAAAAATCTAGGCTTCTAACTCAACATCCCAGTATAAATAGTCCATCCAACTTTTGTGTAAATAATTAGGGGGAAAATTTTTACCATTTTTATGCAGATCCTCAGTTGATGGACGATAAGGATGTTGATTAAGCATCATATCCGAGTTTTTTAGTAATTTACCACCCTTTTTTACATTACATGCAGAGCATGCAGTTACAACATTGTCCCAATTAGTTTCACCACCTTTTGATCTTGGCAACAAGTGATCAAAAGTTAGCTCCTCGCTACTTCCACAATATTGGCAAGAAAACTTATCTCTCAAAAAGACATTAAACCTTGTAAAGCTAGGTCTTGTTTGTGGAACTATATAATCTTTCAACGCAATAACACTTGGTAATTGCATATTAAATGAAGGACTTCTTATGATTCTTTCATAATTACTTACAATTATAACTCTATCTAAAAAAACAGATTTTACAGTATCTTGCCAAGACCATAAAGATAAAGGATAATAACTTAGTGGTCTATAATCAGCATTAAGAACTAATGCTGGACATTTTTCTAATGAAACATTTTGTTCAATAAAATTATTCATTAAGTATTTTTAACTTACTTAAACAATTTTATCAATAATAAGAGGTATTAATTTTTTTTTAAAATATAATTAAGAGCTGTACTTGAAGCTTCTATAGGAATATTATGATCACAATTTTTTATCATAAGTGTTTCTACGTTAATATTGTTTCTAATTAAAAAATCTTTAGCTTCCAAAAGATATATTGAGGGTACAACTTGATCTGCGTCACCATGAATCAATAAAGTATCTGTAGAATTTTTAATTCTTAATTTCAAATTATTTTGATCAATTATTTTTCCAGAAAATCCTACTATACACGAAAATTTATCTTTAGAAGTTAATCCAACATTCAATGACATCATGCAACCTTGACTAAAACCTGATAAACATATCTGATTATTTTTTAAATTAAATTCTTGCTTGATCTCATTAATAAATACATTAATCTTTTCCTCAGCCTTTATTGATTGATCAAGTGTGTAATCTTTGTCATCTTTAGTAAGATCGAACCACTGAAATCCTGATGGATTTATTGGACAAATTTCATGTCCATTTGGACAAATAAAAACTGTATTTGGCATGTGCCTTTTCCAGTTTAAGGTTAACATGCTTATGTCTTTACCATCACCCCCATATCCATGAAGTAAAATAATAGCGTACTTTATCTCTATTCCTTCTTCAGGCTTTATTATTATTGAATCTAGGCAAAATGTCATAGTTAATTAATTATGGTTTTTATTTTTCTAAAACAATCTACAGTATTTATATGATTTCAGGAATATTTGTTAAAATCTTATCCATAGTTCTTTTGTTAGCAGTAGGAATTGTTTTAATTTTGGGTATTGGAACTCTTTTTAAAGGAGGAGAAACTAGCAAAAAATATTCAAATAAATTAATGCAACTAAGAGTTCTTCTGCAATTTATAGCAATACTAGTTCTAATAGGATTTGCTTATTTTTTTAAAAACTAATTGTAAGTTTTTAGCCAATTTATAAATACTTTATCACTAAAGTCTATTGAGCCAATAATTCTTGCAAACTCTTTTCCATCTTTATCAATAAGAATTGAAGTTGGAACACCACGTAGTGAAAATGTTTTTGCGAGAGTTGTTGGTGCATCAAAATATGGGTCAAAATTTTTAATATTTAAATCTTTAAAAAAATTATCCACTTTTTTTTCACTTTCTTGAGATATATTGATTGCAAAAATTTTTAAATTACTCAAATTTTCATTTATTTGAAGTCTATCTAGTGATGGCATCTCTTCTTTACAAGGTTCACACCAGGTTGCCCAAAAATTTAATAAAAGTAAATTTCCATTAAATTCTTTGATATTAATTTCTTTATCATTTTTATCTAAAAAGTTAACATTATCGTAGACTTTTAGATCTTTATGAATGACAATATTTTTAATTTCAGATACATCATTAGCAAAGACATTAGTTGTCAAAAAAATAAATAATATTAAAAATCTCATGTTAAATAGTTATAATTAAATATCATGGCAAAAAATAAAAACAACCAAGCAATATGGAATACTCGTATTAAAAAAAATGCGTCATCTTTATTTCAAAAAATTGGCAATTCAATTGATGTTGATAAACGACTTTATAAAGAAGATATTCAGGGGTCTATTGCTCATGTAGAGATGTTGTTTAAGCAAAAAATAATATCTTTCAAAATTAAAAATAAAATTATTTATGGTCTTACAAAGATAGAAAAAGAAATTTCTAATAAAAAATTTGAATACAATAAAAAATATGAAGATATTCATATGAATATTGAAAAAAGACTTTTTCAAATAATTGGTGAAGAAGCAGGTTATGTGCACACGGCAAGATCTAGAAATGATCAAGTAATTACAGACCTTAAAATTTGGATAAAGTCATCAACTAAAGAAATTAATCTCAATTTAGATAAAATAATTAAAAGCACACTAAAATTAGCAGAAAAAAATATAGATACTATTATGCCTGGCTTCACACATCTTAAAAATGCACAAGCTATCTCCTTTGCTCATTATCTTATGGCTTATGTTGAAATGTTCAGTAGAGACAAGAAAAGATTTATAAATAATTTTGATAGTTTAGATGAAAATCCTTTGGGTGTGGCTGCACTAACAGGAACCTCTTTCAATATAGATAGAAATTACACAAGTAAGAAACTTGGATTTAAGAAACCAACAAACAATTCAATTGATACCGTTTCTGATAGAGATTTTGTTTTAGATTTTTTATACAGCGTTTCAGTTTGTTCGATGCATATTTCAAGAATTGCTGAAGAGCTTATTATTTGGAGCTCAGATGGTTTTAATTTAATTAATCTTTCAGATAAAATTGTAACAGGCTCATCAATAATGCCTCAAAAGAAAAATCCTGATTTATTGGAATATTTAAGAGGAAAATCTGGGAATAGTTATGGAAATTTGTTTTCAATGCTTACAATTTTAAAAGGTCTTCCATTATCGTACTTTAAAGATCTTCAAGATGATAAGGAGATTGTTTTTAAATCTAACGATACTTTAATCAACTGTCTTAAAGTTTTTGATGAAATACTAAAAAATTCTAGTCCTAATAAAAAAAAAATGATTGAGCTTGCAAACTCTGGGTATATTACAGCAACTGACCTGGCAGACTATCTTGTAAAAAATCATTCAATGTCTTTTAGAAACGCTTATCAAAAAACAGCTGCTGTTGTTAATTTGGCTGAAAAGAAAAAAAAGAGACTTGATGAATTAAGCTTAGAAGAATTAAAAAAAATTGAACCAAAATTAACTAACGACGTTTTAAAAGTGTTTAATTTAAAGAATTCTGTAAATTCAAAAAAATCTTATGGAGGAACAGCTTTTGATAATATAAAAAAAATGATAATGAAATATAAGAAACAAAAATGATTAAAAGAATTAGCTTTATTTTTATGATCTGTTGCTTGCTAGTTTCTTGTGGAAAAAAAAGTGACCCAGAATACAAAGACCCAAAACAAAAAACTGAAAAGATAATAATCCTTAAAAATAAGGCTTAATGAAATACATCAAAAAAAAACTAACAATTGATAAAGTAAAAATAGAGGATATTGCTAAAAAATTTGATACACCAACTTATTGCTATTCTCACACTCAATTGAGGCAAAATATTAACAATTTCAAAAAAAATTTTAAATCCTTTTCTTCTTTAATTTGTTTTGCAATTAAATCTAATACAAACATAAATTTAATTAGAGAAATTCAAAAATTTGGTTTTGGAGCAGATGTAGTTTCTTTGGGTGAACTTATGATGGCTCTTAAGGCTGGTATTAATCCAAAAAAAATTGTTTTTTCAGGTGTAGGCAAAACATCAAACGAGATAAGTTATGCTATTGATAAAAAAATATTATTAATAAATGCAGAGTCTAAAAGTGAAATAAAAGAAATTGATAGAATAGCCAGAATTAAGAAAAAGAAAGTACAAATTGGTATCAGATTAAATCCTAATACAGACGCAAAAACTTTAAGCCAAATTTCAACTGGTAAAAAAGAAAATAAATTTGGCGTAAATGAAAAAACATTTTTAGAACTTGTAAGATATTGCCAAAATTCAAAAAATATTAGTTTAGAATGTTTAAGTGTTCATATTGGAAGTCAAATATTAGACCATAAACCCTATGAAAAAATGCTAAATATAATTGATAAAATAATTGTTAAAACTAAACACAAATTTAATTTTATTGATTTAGGTGGAGGGATGGGAATTTCCTATGAAGATGATAGTAAAAAACTTAATTACAGTAAATATAATATTGCTATTAAAAAATTTTTAAAAAAACATTCTACAAAAATAATTTTTGAACCAGGAAGATCTATAGTTGGAAATATAGGTTTTTTAATATCTAAAGTTATTTACATTAAAAAAAATGATCAGAAAGATTTTGTTATACTAGATGCGGCTATGAATGACTTGATGAGACCTGCTTTATATGGTGCTAATCACAAAATATTACCTTCCATAAAAAAAAACCAAATTTCAAAAAAAATATATGAATTCGTAGGTCCTATTTGTGAAAGTACAGACAAGTTTACTTCATTAAAAAGATTTCAGAAATTAAAAGAAAAAGACATTGTTGTTATGTGTGATGTTGGTGCATATGGAATGTCACTAAGTTCAAATTACAATTTAAGACCTAAACCAGTTGAACTATTGATCGAAGGATCAAAAATTAGAGTTATTAAAAAAAGGCAAAAGCACAAAGATTTGATGTAGCTTTAATGATAAGAAACTTTATATTTTCAATTTTCTTTTTTTCTGGAATAATTATTATTTCATTATTTTTTTTACCTGCTTTTTTTTTACCTCAAAAAATTGTTTTATTTGGTGGCAAATTAATGGGTTATTGGACAAGTATTTGTCTAAAGTTTTTTTTATCCACAAAAATAATAATCAAAGGTAAGGAAAATATTATAAATAATGAAAAGTTTTTTATTGCTGCATCTCATCAATCAATGTTTGAAACATTTTATCTTCAAACTATTTTCAATTCACCAGTTTTTATTTTAAAAAAAGAGTTACTTTTAATTCCAATTTTTGGCTGGTATCTTAAAAAAATCGGATCAATATCAATTAAAAGAAATAAAGTTACCAAGGATAACCTGGGGTTTTTTGAAGACATCTCTAAAGTAATTAATGATTCTAACCGTCCATTAATAATCTTTCCACAAGGTACTAGAGTTCTTCCAGATGAAAGGCCTTCTTTTAAAAAGGGTGCTTCAAGAATTTATGAAGAGTTAAAAATTTCTTGCCAACCCGTTGCCATTAATTCAGGTTATGTTTGGCCTAAAAAAGGTCTTAAACATAGCAATAAAGTAATAACTATTTCAATTTTAAAACCAATAATAGCAGGTTACTCGAAGAAAGATTTTATTAAAATTTTAGAAAATAATATTTATGAAGAGCTTAATTTGTTAAACTAACCCTTCATAGGCATAACTACAAAAATACTATCAAAATCACCCGGATCTTTTATTAAAGCTGGTGAACCAGTGTCATTAAAAAATATTTCAACTCTTTCTCCATCTAATTGCGAAGCAACATCAATTAAGTATCTTGAGTTAAAACTTATTTCTAAATCTTGATCAAATTTTACATTTAATGTTTCTTTACCATCACCACTATTTGTATTGTTAACCGAAAGGTCTAAAGTGTCTTTTGACAAATTAAATTTAACCCCATCTTTTTTATCCAAACTTACAGAGGCAACTCTATCAACAGAATTTAAAAATGACTTTAAATCTATTTCTAGTTTTTTTTGATTATTCTTTGGTATTACCTGAATGTAATTGGGAAATTTTCCATCAATGAGTTTTGAAATCAATATGCTGTTATTTAACTCAAATTTTATCTTTGATTTAATATTAGATACTTTAACATCTCCATCATAGCTATCTAGTAATGAGCATAATTGAAAAATAGTTTTTTTTGGCAATATAATTGGTTCAAAATCAATTTTTTGATCTAATCTTATTTTTGAAATGGACATTCGATGACTATCAGTTGCTACAGCTGTCAAATAATTTTTATCCTCAACTTCTGTCTGATGAAAATAAATCCCACTTAAATAATGTCTTGTTTCATCATTAGAAACTGAAAATTTACATTTATTTAATAATTTTAAAAGCTGTTTAGACTTAATTGTAAACTCATTTTGATTAAAATTTTCATCAGTTAATGGAAATTCTGTTGCACTAATACAATTTAAGTTGAATATAGATTTTTCTGACTCTACTTGTAATTTACTGACATCTGTCAAAGATAAATTAATTTTTTTTCCAGAAGTGAATTTTCTTATAATATCATACATAATTGAAGAAGTTGTTGTTGTTCTTCCTTCTTCTAATACTTCAACATTATTTAATTGATGAATAAATATTAAGTCTAAATCTGTGGCTGTAATTGTTAATCTAGAATTACTTGCGTCTAATAAAATATTAGACAATATAGGTAGAGTGCTTCTCTTTTCAATTACACCTTGACAGAAATTTAATGCCTGCTGAAGGTCTTGTTGATTTGCGTTAAATTTCATTATCTTTATTGTTATATAATATCTGATTTTTAAGTTTATTGATATTATCTACCATCTCAGGGTCTTTTTCTTTAATTTTTTCAATAGTTTTAACTGAATGTATTATTGTTGTATGATCCCTATTAGAAAATTCTCTTCCAATCTCTGGTAAAGATTTTGATGTTAAAATTTTTGTTAAATATATAGCAGTTTGTCTAGGTCTAACCAAGTATCTGGATCTTCTTGATGAAAGCATTTCATTTTTACTTATTTTGAAGAACTTACACACCGTTGTTTGAATTAAATCTATTGTTACTTTATTTTCAGCTAGATTTAATAAATCTTTCAAAACAATCTTTGTTTCAGCTAAATTTGGAACTTTATTGTAGATTCTAGAAAATGAAACTACTCTATTTATTGCTCCAACTAATTCTCTAACACTTGCTGTGATTTCAGTACTTATAAAATCTTGTATTTCTTTTGATACTTGTAGTTGATCTGCATATAAATTATTTAATTCCTCAGTTTTTTTTTCAACAATTTTTTTTCTAAGTTCAAGATCTGGTTTTTGAATATCAACAACTAAACCACCAGAAAATCTAGACTTAATTCTATCTTGAATTCTTGATAGTTTATTTGGTGCCCTATCAGCTGATACAATTATTTGAGAACCTTTATCTAATAATGCATTGAATGTATGAAAAAATTCTTCCTGCATCGCCTCTTTACCACTTATAAATTGAATATCATCAATTAATAAAATATCGGTATTTCTAAAATATTCCTTAAATTTAACCATATCATTAGCTTTGATCGATTTCACAAACTGATACATAAACCGTTCAGCAGATATAAACATTACTTTGTTATTTTTTTTAAGTTCAATTCCAATTGAGTTTAATAAATGGGTTTTACCCATTCCCACACCACCATAAATGTAAAGTGGATTATAATGAGATATATTTTCTGAAACTTTTAACGATGCTTCATAAGCTAGTTTATTGCTTGTACCAGTTATAAAGTTGTCGAATCTTTTATTTGGATCAATTCGATTATACTGGAGATAAGAATCTTTTATAAATGATACATTTTCACTTCTATCAGGTAATTGTTCATTAACATTTACATTTTCAAGATTTTGATTTGTATTTTTGTCATCAATTTTAAATTCAATTCTAATAATATCTTTTTTATATAAACGAATTATTTGCAAAATTTGATCAATGTATCTTGATGTAATCCAGTCTCTAATAAATCTTGTTGGAACAGACAATAATAAATAATTATTAAATTCATCCACAAAAGTAATTTTTTTAAGCCAGCTCTCATAAACGTCTAGTCCTAGCTTATTTTTCATTTCAGACTGAACTAATTTCCAATCAAAATTTTCAGACTTAAAACTGTTTAAATTATTTATATTTGTAGATTTGTTCATAACTTGTAGGAAAATCTCAGTTAGAACGAAATAAAAGAATTTGCAACTACTTAATTTTTTTTTTTAAAAATAAATTAAATCTATGATTGTAGAATTCATT